>CAJWAR010000010.1 GCA_913020445.1 uncultured Rhodospirillaceae bacterium | reverse complement strand
CCTACAATATTTAAGGTTATTATGAAAGGAAGGAGTACGTTGCGGCTGTATTTTAACGGTAGGCGTACAAGGGCGAAGGCAAAAGGATTTTCGTTCATCCCATTTCGGAAAAACGCGGGATATCACCCGGCGTCCTCATGTCCTCTTCTGGCTACAAGCGGACTCTTTGCACCTATGTGATTGATGTTCGCTTTACCCTCGAAAGCGGACATTGTCGGCCAAAAAGCCTAAGGCCCTAGTTTTCGGGATTTATCGTGGTGCCGTCAGGATTGACGGCGTCTTTTATTTTGACCAGAGAATCCTCAATAGAGACCCGGCCTTCGGCGATCAATCTGACGGCCAAGGGATAGATTTTATGCTCTTCCACCAATATCCGGGCGGCGAGGGCATCCGGTGTATCGTCGTGGCGGATTGGCACGGCGGTCTGAGCGATAATCGGCCCATCATCCATTGCCGGGCGGACGAAGTGAATGGTGCAGCCGGAAAAGCGCACACCGGCTTCAATCGCCCGCTCATGGGTATGGAGACCCCTGAATGACGGCAATAGCGAGGGGTGAATATTGATTAATTTATCCAGCCAGCGACTGACAAAACCATCCGTTAGTATGCGCATAAAGCCGGCGAGACACACCAGTTCCACACCAGCTTCATTGAGCGCGTCATGGAGGACATCCTCAAACGGCTCGCGGTCCTCAAAGTCTTTATGATTAATGACGGTGGTCGCAATGCCCGCTTTGGCAGCACGGTCGAGCCCCGCGACGCCTGGCACGTTCGAGATAACCGTAACAATCTCGGCCGGAAAGCTGTCATCCTGCGTCGCGTCGATCAGCGATTGCAGATTGCTGCCGCGTCCCGAAATTAAAACACCGAGCTTAAGTTTGCTGCTCATACTTTCCAGGCATCCTCAATATCGTGGACGATAACTTTTTCGCCTTCGGATCGCTCGATGACTTCACCAATCGGGGTCACGGTTTCGCCGTGCTGACGAAGAATTTCCTGAATATCAGCCGCCTGATCCGGTGAGGCGATCAGCACCATGCCAATGCCGCAGTTGAACGTGCGCGCCATTTCAGGGGGCGCAATACCACCCGCTTTGGCGAGCCACGGGAACACGGCCGGTAAATCCCAGGACTTGGCGTAAAGATCGACACCGAGATTGCCGGTTAACACCCGCGGAATATTTTCGATCAACCCGCCGCCGGTGATGTGGGCGAGCGCTTTAACTTTCTGGGCTTTGACACCACCGGCTTTAATCGCCGCGAGGCAGCTTTTGACGTAAATCCGTGTCGGATCAAGCAATGCCTCACCGAGCGGGCGAGACGCATCAAAAGGCGCGGGCGCCTCAAATTTAAGACCTTCAACCTCGACAACTTTGCGCACCAAGGAGAAGCCATTTGAATGCAGACCGTTGGAAGCCAGCCCTAAGACCACGTCATGGGCTTGAATGTCATCACTTGGCAGCAGCGTGCCCCGTTCCGCCGCGCCAACGCTAAAGCCGGCAAGATCATAATCACCTGGCGCATACATGCCGGGCATTTCCGCTGTCTCGCCACCGATCAAGGCCGAGCCCGATTGCCGGCAGCCTTCGGCAATCCCTTTGACGACATTGGCGGCGGCTTCGGTATCAAGCTTGCCGGTGGCGAAATAATCCAGGAAAAATAACGGCTCCGCTCCTTGCACGACCAGATCATTAACGCACATGGCAACGAGATCAATGCCGACGGTGTCGTGAATACCGACCTCGTGCGCGATTTTGAGTTTGGTGCCGACGCCATCGGTGGCAGCGATCAAAATCGGGTCTTCAAAACCTGCTGCTTTAAGGTCAAACAAGCCGCCAAAACCGCCGAGACTTCCCGCCACACCGGGCCGGTCGGTTGACTTGGCGAGAGGCTTAATAGCCTCGACAAGAGCCTCTCCGGCGTCGATATCAACCCCGGAATCTTTATACGAAAGGCCGTTTTTTATCTCGTTGTTGTCGCTGGCTGATGTAATTTTGATAACCCCTTTTGCCCCAAAACACTTTTACCAAGCGTCTAACGTGCTAAATTAGCGAAATAAGAACGGCTAGAACATACTTTATCCGGGGCGGTTTGCAATGATCCAATGCGGTGGTTCACACCTTCTTCAAGGGGGACGGCAGGCGAGGGCAAAAGCGAGTGGGGCGGTGGCGGAATTTGCCCGCAACGGCCTGTCGTTTTGGTCGTTCCCCGGGCTGATATTGGCGCTATTTTCCATGCTCAGCTTGAGTTCCGTGGCGAGTGCTCAAACGCTGGATGTTTTCACGGTTGCTAATATTCCGGTCGATGTAACGGCGAAGACTGCGGCGGCTGCCCGCCAGCAAGCGCTCGCCGATGGTGAAAAACGCGCCTTCGAATTATTACTAAAACGCCTAACCATGCGAATCGACCATCAACGCCTGCCAGTTCTTGAAGCCAAGGAAATCTCTGGTTATGTACAGGATTTTGGCGTTGCCAACGAAAAAAACTCATTGGTGCGCTATCTCGCCAATCTGACATATCGATTTAAGCCCCGCGATATTCGCTTTTTGCTGCGCGATAGTGATATCCAATTTGCTGAAACCCGGAGCAAGCCAATATTGGTGCTGCCGGTCTATCAGGTCGCCGGTGCGGTCTCGTTGTGGGATGATCCTAATCCCTGGCGGCAGGCTTGGGCGGATCGTTTAAAGGATGCAAAAGCGGCCAAGATTGATGGTCTGGTGCCGATGATCTTTGCCAGTGGAGATTTGGCAGATATTGCCACCATAGGTGCTGAGCTTGCGGTTAAAGGTGATGAGCAACGTCTGGCAGCGATTGCTCAAAGATACCGGGTGGCGACCACGATGGTGGTGTTGGGGACGCTCCGTTCAACGTCGCGTGGCCGGCCGGTACTCAGCGTCAGCATCTTTCGCTATGGTAAAAACGAGAACCGCCAGGCTTTTTCAACCGAGATTGAAGCCAAGCAGGGCGAAGACATCGACACCTTGTTGATTCGGGCGGCGGTCGAAATCAACGCTCGCATAGAAGATCAATGGAAAGCCAACAATTTGCTGAAATTTGAACGTGCCGGCGTTGTTGCCGTGACCCTGCCTATTCGCAATCTCCCAGACTGGGTGGATGCGAAGCGGCGCTTGGCGCGGGTCGCCGTTATTGAGAATGCCGAGCTCGTTCTATTGTCACGGACGGAGGTACGGCTCAATATCCATTTTATTGGCGAAGCAGAGCAATTAAAATTAGCCTTAGCCCAGGCAGATATGGTACTCACGGAAGAGGAAGGCAGTTGGATTGTCAAGCTGCAGCCCAGGATAAAATCGGGCGTTAAATCCAGGGTGAAGTCAGGCAAAGATAGGCGTGGCATCAATCGCAGTGGAGGAAGCAGTGGGGGAAAATGAGTAAAAAAGAAGATATTCTACTAAATATTCCCAATTTAATTAGTCTGGCGCGATTGATATGTGTGCCGCTAACGGTCTGGCTCATCTTAAATGGTGAAGTTCTTTTAGCGTTCTGGGTCTTTGTTTTCGCTGGCGTCAGTGATGCGCTCGATGGCTTTATTGCCAAGCGCTTTAACCTGCAAACAGAGTTAGGTGCCTATCTCGACCCGATCGCCGATAAGGTTTTATTGGTGAGCGTCTTTGTGACTTTAGGACAGGTCGGATATATCGAATCTTGGTTGGTGCTTTTGGTCGTGTTTCGGGACGGCCTTATTCTTTGCGGCGCTATTTTATATCATGTTATCCATCAGAATCTCACCATGGAACCGCTGCTCATCAGCAAAGTAAATACCACCGCCCAGTTCGCCTTGGCGACACTGGTGTTGGGATTGTATGGATACAACATCGCCGATGGCACAATTATTGCGACGCTGGTTTATATTGTCGCGACAACGACGATATTGTCTGGCGCTGCCTATGTCGGCATTTGGGGAATGCGCGCAGCGACCATGGAGCCCGGAGAGTGACGAAAGAACGACAGTTCTGGATCTGGTTAGCGGTTCTCGTAATCGCTATTTCTCTGATTGTTTTTGTCAGTGGCGTGCTGCTGCCTTTTGTTGCCGGTATGGCGGTCGCTTATTTCCTTGATCCATTGGGGGATAAATTGGAGGCGTGGGGGCTGTCGCGAACTCTTTCGACAGTTATCATCACAGCGTCTTTTTTTGTTGCCGTCATCGTTTTGCTGATTTTGATTTTTCCTCTTTTGCAAGGGCAGGTCATTGGCTTTTTTCAGAAAGTACCATCTTTGATCGAGAGCTTTGAAGCCTGGCTGGCACCGCTTAAGGAAACGCTGTCCGAACGGATTCCATCCGAAAAACTGCAAGAATTGTCCGACGCGTCAAAATCCTACGGCGCGACTATCGTCAAATGGTTAGGTTCACTGTTGAGCAATATCTGGCAGGGTGGACTTGCCTTATTTAATGCGCTGTCTCTCATCCTGATTACGCCGGTGGTTAGTTTCTATCTGTTGCGCGATTGGGATAAAATTGTCGCCAAAGTTGATAGCTGGCTGCCGCGAGAATATGCACCAACGATCCGGAGCGTGATTAAAGATATTGACGTGACCATCGCCGGCTTTGTGCGCGGCCAAGGCACAGTCTGTTTGTTCCTGGCGGTTTTTTACGGTGTTGGCCTGACAATCGTTGGTCTCGATTTTGGACTTGTCGTCGGCATCACGACGGGATTGATTTCCTTTATTCCATATTTTGGCATGCTGGTCGGTATGGCGACGGCCTTGGCGATCGCCATCGCTCAGTTTGGTGAAGTGATTCCGATTGTCTTGGTGCTGGTCGTCTTTGGCGCTGGCCAGATTATTGAATCAATGTTCCTGACACCAAAACTGGTCGGCGATAAAGTTGGTCTTCACGCAGTTTGGATAATTTTTGCCTTAATGGTTGGCGGCGCGACGGTCGGCTTTACCGGGGTGCTTTTGGCGGTGCCGGTAGCGGCCACCATCGGCGTGCTGGTCCGGTTTTTCTTAGCCCAATACTTGGCGAGCCCGCTTTATTCAGGCAGTGGCAATATTTCAAATGATGACGGTTCATCTTGAATTCTGCAGAACAACTGCCGTTCGAGTTTGATCACCGCCCGTCTTTAAGCGGGGATGATTTTCTCGTCGCTCCTTGCAATCAGGCAGCTGTCGCCTGGCTCGACAAATGGCCGGATTGGCCGTCACCTTTTGTTGTTATCTACGGCCCGCCCGGCTGCGGAAAATCTCATCTCAGCCATGTCTTTATGGCCAAAAGCGGCGCGCTTGCGGTTACACCCGCCGGTATTGGGGATGCTGGCCTGCCGAGTATTTTAGCGTCATCAAAAAATCTTGTCGCCGATGATGGCGACACCGGCTTCGATGAGGAAGCCCTATTTCATATTTATAATGATCTGGCATCGCGCGATGGGCATATGTTGATCACAGCCGAACGGGCACCGAAGGATTGGCCGGTTAAACTGGCTGACCTCGCCTCACGCCTGAAGGCTTCACCGACCGTTGAAATAGGCTTGCCGGAAGATGATCTGATCAAGGCGGTTGTGGTGAAATTGTTCTCGGACCGGCAAATTCGGGTAGAAACCGGTGTAATTGACTATGTGGTTAAACGCATGGAACGTTCACTTGATGCCGCCAGACGATTTGTCGATGCAGCGGACAAAACCGCGCTGGCTGAAAAGAAGGGGATTACACTGCAGATCGCCCGGCGGGTGTTAGAAGATTTGGGGCAACCGGAGTAAACTAATTTCTATGGGGGGCCTTCGGATGGGCCAGCACTGTCGCGCGGTCCCAAACAGCAAGGTATTTGCGGCGATATTTTTGGACAAAATCCGGTTTTGGACCGTTGCTATCTAATTTGGTATGAACGGAGACAATCTTAGCCTGCGGCGTTTTGGCCAGCCATTTTAAAACCTCACCGTCACCGGTTATGGTTACCGGCTTTTCCAATCGTCCCAGGAATTGAAATTGGCCGTGATATTTTCCGAAATGAGCGATGGCATAGCCTTGCTGTTGGGCCTTGGCGAGATAATTTGCCACTGGCCGAAGATCATATCCGGCATTCAAGACCGGCTGTAACACCCCCTGGACCGAAATCACAAATACGGCACTGATTGAGGCGATGGCAAAGAGCCGCCGGTAGCCGCCTTGGGGTGGCTTGAAAATCAAAAATAAGCTCAGGGCAATGAGCGGGAGAGCCCACCAACGGTCGATCTCAGCCGTCAATTCAGCTCGCTTGATGCTAACGCCGATTTCAGGGGCGAAACCGGCAGCAATTCCCAAAATAATCAAGCATAGGGCGGGCGGTAGCATATCCCAGCGACTGCGCAGAAAATCTTCCTTGGTAAGGCTTGCAACAAGCACTGCGCCGCCGATGGCCAGTGCCGGAAACATCGGCAGCAGGTAGTGGGGACGTTTGCCGCTAATGGCTGAGAGGATCAAGATCGTTGCTACGGCCCAGACGAGTGCCAGGCGCAATCCTGGATCGGCCTGATTTTTGCTTCGCGCCTGGATATTTTGCCACAATTTTTTGAGTAAACTTGGCCACAGCAGCCACGGCAGCAGTAAGCCGGGTAAGATTGCCAGATACCACCAAAACGGCTCGCGGTGGGCAAAAGATTTCACCATGCGTCCCGCCGATTGACCCCAGAATATAGCGTTGCGGTATTCTTCACCGCCAGCCAAACCGGCTGGAATCGCCCAGGCAAGAGCAATGGCAGCGCCGACTAATATGCTGGCGACCAACCCAAAATACCACGCCAGCCAATTTGGTCTTGGCGTTGAAACCGCCCAATAAGGCGCCAATAAAGCTGTTGGTAATAAGTAAACCAGAATGACAGGGCCTTTGCTCAGCACGCCCAATCCGATGGCGATCGCAAATAACAGCCAACCCCGTAATCGTTGCCCCTGCCAGACATCGATCAATCCATTTACGCCAACCAGGGTCCACAGCGCGATCATCAAATCGAACATTGTCAGGGTCGTGTAAATGCCCCAATAAAAGGTGCCCAGTAACAGTATTGGCACGATTAAATAAGCCTGGCTGGCGGGCCATAAACGGCGGCAGGTGAGGGCGCTTAAGCTCAAGCTCGCCAGACCAAACAACGGCGCAACCAGCCTGGGCCACCACTCATTGACGCCAAAAATTCCCCACCCCGCGTTAATAAGCCAAAACAGTAAAGGCGGCTTGTGGCTGTAAGTCGCGCCATTTAAATGCGGCACCAGAAAATCGCCCCGCAACCACATCTCCCAGGCGACAGTGACGTAGCGGGTTTCATCGACCGGTAAAATTGGGCGAATGGATAAGGCCGCCGCGACAAGTGCGGCCCATAATATTCCCCAAACCAAGGGTGTAAGACGTGAATAATCTGGCATCTTTAGCTCAGGGTCAGGACCCATTAATGTCATCCATTCTGCGGGAGCCATTTTTTCGCCGGATTAGGCGTGGAAGGCACAGTGATGCCCATCATCACAAGCCTTTCACAACGACAGCCCGGCGTAAAAAGAGCCCCGCCCTTCGGGTTTGGCCATGAGGGCCCATATGCGGCGTCAAAAATGCTCGAATATGCTTTGGCATGTCCATGCGCTTTTTTCCTTGCATCTGAACCCTCCTGGCTAAACAGAATTGCATGAGATTAATGAGTTCTGACCCTCAGTCAAATCCGCTACTTCTTCTTATTTTTCTTCTTACTGTTTTTGTTTTTTGTATTTCGAGCCGGCTTTACATGTTTGGCGATAAAAGCCGTCGCCTGTTTCACTGCTAAAGGTTTAGAAAAATAATAGCCTTGCGCAAAGTCACAACTGAGATTCTTAAGTTGAGTGAGGTCCGCCTTGGATTCAACACCTTCAGCGACCGTATGGAGGTCTAAATTATGCGCCAAGTTGATGATGGTGCGGATGATTTCCATATTTTCCTGAGAATCACCCATCGAAATAACAAATGAGCGGTCGATTTTTAGGGCATCAATAGGAAATCTGTGGAGATGGCTCAATGAGGAATAGCCGGTGCCAAAATCATCGACATGCAACTGAATGCCTAACTCACGAAGCTGATTGAGGCGCTGTGTCACTTCAAGGGGATTCTCCATAATCGCAGTTTCAGTGATTTCCACTTTTAAGAATTTTCCATCAAATTTGGTTTTCTCAAGAACATTTTTGAAGTCATCGATCAGGTGAATATCGCTAAACTGTGCCGGCGATATATTCACGCTAATTGCAAGATTGAGACCGGGATATTTGGTGTGCCATTTTTTCATTTGCTGGCAGGCCTCTGCAACGACCCACCGGCCGATCGGCACGATGAGTTTTGTTTCTTCGGCGATTGGAATGAAATCGCCCGGCGGAATATGGCCTATTTTGGGATGTTTCCAGCGAATTAAGGCTTCGAAACCGGTCAATTTTTCAGTCAGGATATCAACGACGGGCTGATAGGCGAGGGAAAATTGTTCTTTTTCAATCGCTTGACGGAGATTGGTTTCCATCTCCATCTGGGTAACCGCCCTAACATGCATACCTTTTTCAAAAACAATGTGACGCGCGCGGCCTTCTGATTTTGCTTGATACATGGCGATATCGGCATCCCGGACCATCTCCTCAGGATGACCATAACCGAGCGAGCTAAAGGCAATTCCAATACTTGCATTTGAAACAATCTCCCGGCCGGCCAATATAAACGGCTGCCCCAGGGAATGATTGATACGCCGGGCCACTTCTTCCGCGGTTTTCTCGGAGTCTAAATCGTCTAAAAGAATGGCAAATTCGTCACCACCAAGCCGGGCCACGGTATCGACATTACGGGTACATTCTTTGAGGCGTTGGCTGATCTCAATCAATATGCGATCACCATAAGAGTGGCCGAGACTATCATTGATCAATTTAAAGCGGTCGAAATCCAAAAACATGACGGCAAATAAATGATCGGGCGTGCGACTTGTGCGGGTTAGTGCCTGAACAAGACGATCCGTAAATAGGGCGCGGTTCGGTAAACTTGTTAACGTATCGTGCAGCGCGTCTTTTAGCAGTTGGTGTTCCGCCCGTTTAGACTCAGTAATGTCACTGAGCGAGCCGGCAACTCGCATTGCCTTGCCATTTTCATCGCGTATCGCCAACCCGCGAACCAGCATCCAGCGGTAGGAACCGTCTTGATGAAGTATTTGATGTTCGCAGGACAGATAGGGCGTTTCGTCGTTCAGATGGGCGTCGAGCGCCGTTGTCATTAAATCCCGATCATCTTCATGGACACGTTCCAGCCAAGCATTAATAGTATCTTCCATCATATCGTCGGCCAGGCCGAGCATCGCTTTCCAACGCGATGAATAAAAAACTCGGTCGGCCCGAATATCCCAATCCCAAATACCGTCATTTGACCCCTGTACGGCAAGATCAAAACGATATTCACTTTCTTTGAGAGCATCATCTGCCTGGCTACGTTCAACTGCGACGCCTAGAACATAGGCGATTGATTCCATAAAATTAAATTCGTCATTTGAAAAATATCGTTTTTCCTTGCAATGAATGGCAAGTACACCAAAGGGGTGCTCACGGCCCGCAATGCGAATACCGACACTGGTTCGTAGGCCCAGATGGCCCATTATTTTGCCGACATTTTTTAATTCTTCATCATTGCGAACAACCGATGACGTTTTTCCGGATAAAAACACCTTGTGGGAAAAATTGGCTTTCAGATTGATTTTCGGCATACCTGTGCCACTTTTCTTTTTCCAGCCAATCTGGGCGCGGATAGTTGCACCCTTCGAATCTGAGCTAATTTCGTGAACGTTGGCATATTGGACATCCAAAATTTCAGCAATCAATCGAATAGCCTCGTCGATCAGCTCGTCCAGGTCAGTTCCGGCCAAGGCTTTACCACCGAACTCCGCAACGGCGGATTGCTGGTTCATCCGATTTTCGAGTTCGTATTCGGCGTTTTTCTGGGCAGTAATGTCGTTCTGGATACCGAGGAAATAGCTTATTTGGTTTGATTCGCCGAAAATCGGATTGAGCCGCAGATTGTACCAGCGGTCTTTGCCATTTTCATCGGCCAAATAAATATTTGTGTTGGCGGTTTCCCGTCTGTTCATGCAACGCTTGATGTAGCTATGTGCATCTTCATTTTGGGCTGATTGAAACAAAGCCTCAAACGGAAGGCCCAAAATATCGTCGCTAATTTTACTGTTCGGCGGAACGAATGAGGGATTAACGAAGACAATCGGATTTCCGGGCATATTCGGATTGGTGATAATAACGCCGGAATCCATGGCTGAAATGGCGACGGCCATCTGTGCGTTGCGTTGTGCGTCGCGGGTTGCTTCAACCTCACGGTTCTTAATTGCCGTAATATTAGTAATCGTGGTTGCGGTGATGTCATTTTCAATTCTTCGAACGGAAATTAATGCCCAGCTGCCATCGGCAAATTGAACTTGGCGCTCCATGGCAGCATTGCGGTCCCGCCGGCGGTCAATATCAAGCAAACCAACCGTATTGTCTGGCTCAATCGTCAAAGCCTTTGATTTAAGCAGTCGTGACAATACTGGCAATGTGGCGCCTTGCTTGATAACGGCGCTATTTTCCCCAAACAGAGATTGGAAATGTTTATTGAAAAGCAGGAGATGCCCTTTGCGATCCCAAATCGCAAAACCATCACCTAGACCTTCTAATACTTCCGAATAAGGCAGATAGGCGGCGGCAATGGTCGCGTCTTTTTCAATCTCGATCGTCTTGTCAATTCCGGTGCCGGTATAGCCGAGAAATTTTTTGCGTTTGCCATATTCAGGTGAGCCGGCAATCTGGATAAGTCGCAGACCATTGCTCGGAGAGTTGATCGGAAGATCAATATTGCGGAAGCTTTGATGGCTCTTAAAACGTGACAAATAACGCTTCAATTTCTTATCGCTTTGGCCGGTCAAATCGAGAATCGGCGACGATATGTCATCAAAGGTCTTACCAATTATATCAGTGCAGTTGATACCGGTTGAGTTGGTAAATGAGTCGGATATGGATGTGATACAGCCTTGAGCATCGGTCGACCAATGCCATTTTTGGGCGGATATTTTTGTTTGTGACCGGCTAGTTGTCATGGTTATTTTTCATTACCGCTTTATGGTGTACTTTGATTCAGGCTGCGGCAAATATTATCCTATATTAGGTAATATACAGAGTAGTTTATGAAAAATGAAGCCAAGTTCCATTCATGAGGAAATTACTTCGAATCAGCTCGCTTCTTATTTAACTCAAGGTAGGTCTTTAGGACAAACAAAATCTACCAAAGATGTTTTGCTCTGAGTAAGATCCGCCCAAATTTGGGACTCGCTCGTGGCAGTCGCGAGAGCACCGGTGGGGTATTTCTGCATCACCCTATTAAGTAGTGTTGAGACACCGATATTTTCACGCCCAGCCAAATCGAGTACTAATTCGTGAAGGCCCGGATTGTGAGCGATAATCATCACCGAATTCGCCGTTTCTTCAACTTTTTCGACAAATTTCATGATCGTCACGGCAGACGCGAGATATAATTCGCCAAATATCTCTATCAGCTGATTGTCGGGAAGATAGGGGCGGATATGTGACAATGTCTCCTGGGCGCGGGCCGCGGCAGAACATAAAATTATATCTGGACAGATGGAATTTTCAGCCAAATGGTTGCCGATTTGGGCGGCGTTGCGCTTACCGCGGTCATTTAACGGCCGGTCAAAATCATCGGTTTCAGGATCGGTCCAACTTGATTTTGCATGGCGAAGCAGAAAAATAGTTTTCATTTAATGAATAAATTTGCTCTTTTTGAAATGGTTGGTTGGTTAAAGTGACATATTTATGTCATTTGCATGAGTGATTGTTCTCAGATACTGGTATATTGCCTAATATTGTACGGCGTAAAATGCAAATTGAAAAACGTGAATTGGGTGCAATAAATTGTCAAATTTGGCATCGGAAAAAGTAGCAAATTTGGATTTTCAGTCAAAAGGCCGGTTTATCAACCGTGAGCTTTCCTGGCTGGCCTTTAATGCGCGCGTTCTGGAAGAAGCCGAAAATACGGCAGCGCCGGTATTGGAGAGAATTAGATATCTATCCATTTCCGCCTCCAATTTGGATGAGTTTTACATGGTTCGTGTGGCTGGGCTGAAAGGCCAAGTTGATGCCGAAATCACGACGCTGAGTGAAGACGGTTTGACGCCGGCTCAGCAAATGGAAATGATTAGAGAAAAAGCCTCCGACTTGATGAAAGTGCAACAAGGATGCTGGCGGACGCTACGAGCTGAAATGTCTAAAGCAGGTGTCAGCATATTGTCGGGGGACGAACTTTCAAAAAAGGATGAAAGCTGGCTGGCGAAATATTTTGACCATCAGGTTTTTCCGATCCTGACACCCTTGGCGATTGATTCCGCGCATCCGTTTCCATTTATCCCAAATTTAGGTTTTTCGATGGTGCTTCAATTGCGCCGCATTGATGATGGCCAATACATGCGGGCCTTGATCCCGTTTCCGCAAATGTTGGAGCGGTTTGTGCGAATACCAGGCAAAGATGTTAAGCTTATTTTGGTTGAAGATATCATCAGCCTCTATCTCGACAAAATTTTCCCCGATTTTGAAGTTAAACAAGGCGCTTGGTTTCGGGTAATTCGCGATACCGAAGTCGAAATCGATGAAGAAGCTGAAGATCTTATGCGGACTTATCAGTCGGCCCTAAAGCAACGTATCCAAGGTTCGGTTATTAGATTGTCGGTGAATAAAGATATCCCGGATGAGCTTAGCCAGATGATTATTGACGAGGTCGGGGTCGATAAAATTGATGTTGTTCGCCATGACGGTCTCCTTGGGCTTTCTGATACCGGCGAGCTTTGTGATATCGAACGCAATGATTTGAAATTCGCCGCCTATGAGCCGCGTTTTCCGGAACGGGTGCGGGAATTGGATGGCGATTGTTTCCAAGCCATTCGGGCGAAAGATTTTGTTGTACATCATCCGTATGAAAGTTTTGATGTGGTCGTGCAGTTTATTCGCCAGGCCGCACATGATCCGGATGTCGTTGCAGTTAAACAGACGCTTTACCGGACGAGCAATGATTCACCGACCGTTGCCGCTTTGATCGAAGCTGCTGAAGCCGGCAAATCGGTGACGGCGATGGTTGAATTGAAGGCGCGCTTCGATGAAGAAGCCAACATCAAATGGGCGCGGGATTTGGAACGCGCCGGCGCTAATGTTGTATTTGGATTTATTGACAAAAAAACCCATGCCAAAATCAGTCTGGTCGTCAGACGTGAAGGCGATGGGCTACGGTCGTATGCGCATTTCGGCACTGGCAACTATCACCCGCAAACCGCCAAAATTTATACCGACCTATCGTTCTTTACGTGTGAGCCGGAACTTTGCCGCGATGCCGCACAGGTGTTTAATTTCATGACCGGTTATACTGAGCCCAAGGGCCTAAGCAAGTTGTCGGTTTCGCCGTTGAATATGCGTGATCGCGTATTGGCGTTGATCGATCGGGAAATTCAATTTGCCAAATCAGGCAAACCCGCCACCATTTGGGCCAAGATGAACGCCATCGTTGATCCGGTGATTATCGATGCCCTATATGCGGCGTCGAGCGCTGGTGTGCAAATCGATCTTATTGTGCGTGGCATCTGCTGCTTACGTCCCGGTGTTCCAGGCTTGTCGGATAATATCCGGGTAAAAAGTATTATTGGCAGGTTTCTTGAGCATTCACGGATCGTGGTGTTTGGTAACGGCAAGGAATTGCCGTCGTCTGATGCGGCGGTCTTTATTTCATCTGCCGATTGGATGCCGAGGAATTTGTTGTGGCGCGTTGAAGTGATGGTGCCGATCGAAAATCCGACCGTCCACCAGCAGATCATTGAACAGGTTATGATCGCGAATCTCACAGATGTTACGCAAAGTTGGGAAATGATGGCTGATGGCAGTTATGGCCGCTTGACCAGCGACAAGGACAGTTTCAGCGCGCATACGTATTTTATGACCAATCCAAGCCTTTCAGGCCGGGGTAGCGCGTTGAAAGATCACAAACCACAAATGCCGAGATTAGTTTCGGATAGCTCTTAGGTGATAGCGATTTAGAATGTCTCCTTTGGAAAGTCACTTGCCTGGCAAATCATTTTCAACGTCGCCAATTTCATCGACGACCGAAAACGATAATTTATCGATGGATGGCCGCATCGGTATTGTTGATATCGGCTCCAATACGGTTCGCCTGGTCGTCTTTGATGCGCCGGCGCGTTTGCCGGTGCCGATCTTTAATGAACGCGTCGCTTGCGGTTTGGGCAAGGGTCTCGGCCATAGTGGCCGGCTTAATCCCGAAGGCGTTGAGCTGGCAATGCGGACACTTGGCCGCTTTACCAATCTGGTTCGTGAGATGAAGGTGGATAGATTCGTCTTGCTGGCAACCGCTGCCGTTCGGGAAGCTTCGGATGGCAAAGAATTTGTTGAAGAAATTAATCATCGTTTTGGCTTCCCGGTTCGGGTCCTATCCGGCACCGAGGAAGCCCGGCTTGGCGCCATGGGTATTCTCGGCGGCTCGCCCAAAGCTGATGGTATCTCAGGTGATATGGGTGGTGGTAGTCTCGATCTGGTTTCCCTTGATGTCGGTGATTTTGGTAACAGTTCGACATTGCCGCTTGGGCATTTGCGCATTGCCGAAGATTCAGACAATGATCCAAATCGAGCCCGCGACCTGATTGCCAAACAATTTGATAGTTGTAGTTGGCTCGGTGACGCACCGGGCCGGACGCTTTACGCGGTTGGTGGCGCTTGGCGCGCGATAGCCCGTATTTATATCGATCAAACCAAATATCCGCTCAGTGTACTTGATAATTTTACCGTGGATGCGGAGGAGGCGCGCAATTTTGTCCAGCTCATTGGTGGTCAAAGCCCGAAATCGCTGGAGCAGACGATCGGCGTGGCGCGCCGCCGGGCTGATACGCTGCCATTCGCCGCCTTGGTGCTCGATCGATTGCTCGAAGTGACGCGACCCAAACAATTGATATTTTCCGGCTACGGTTTGCGCGAAGGGCAGTTCTTCGAAATGCTGCCACTGGAAATGAAAGATGAGGATCCGCTGATCAGTGCATGTGAAGGGTTTGCGATTCGGGGAGGCCGTTTCTCGGTGCACGGTGAGGAAATAGCTTCCTGGATGGGGCCGCTGTTCAAGGATGAATCGGAAAACTACCATCGCCTTTGCCATGCCGCAGCCTTACTTAGTGATATTGGCTGGACCGAGCATCCCGACTATCGCGCGCTGCACGCCTTTATTCGTGTTCTGCGGCTGCCGATTTCAGGCGTCACGCACCGCCAACGCATCATGCTAGCACTGGCTGTTTTTATTCGTTACGACGGCAAACGTAAGCAATATGAAGTCCGGCAGGTTCGCGATCTGTTAATTGAAAATGATCAGCATCGGGCCAGTGTTATGGGTGTCGCTTTGCGTTTCGCCCATTTATTATCAGGCGGCGTGCCAGGAATATTACCGCGCACCAAGCTCAAAATGTCGAAAAATAAATTGAAGTTGAAAGTCGATGATTCCAGCCGCGTATTAATCGGTGAGGGTGTTGAAAAGCTATTCGATGAACTGGCGGATTTGCTGAATTTAAAGGGTAAAATTAAGTAAACGAAATACACCTAATCGTCTTCGATCTCGACCAGTTCCAAGGCTTGGCCATTAATCACCAAGGCGAGTTTACCATCTCTAAGATTGAGCGCGTCGTCACCAAATAGCTGACGGCGCCAGCCAGTCATCGCGGGCACATCTGCTTGCTCGCCATAGGCTGCGATCTTTTCGATATCATCACCACTGGCGATAAGTTTTTGCGCGACTTCCTGCTGCTCACATTTCATTTTCAGCAGCACTTTTAGGAGATCCGTAACCGGGCCAATGCCGCGCGGCAGATTTGGCCGGCGAGGTACTTTGGGGCATTCTTCATCCGGCAAATTCAGACCTGCTTCAACGGCTTGCAATAGCTGCTCACCGCTACTGCCTTCTGCCAGCCTTTGACCGAGGCCACGGGTGCGGGCAAGCTCTTTTACGTTCTTCGGTGTGTGGTGAGCAATTTCAACCAAGGCCTCGTCGCGCAATACCCGGTTTCTCGGCAGGTCTCGCTTCTGCGCCTCAGTTTCCCGCCATGCCGTAATTTCACGCAAGACCGCCAGGAAACGGGGCTTGGGATTGCGCGCTTTCACCCGGCGCCAAGCTTCGCGGGGTGGAAACTGATAGATGGTTTCATCAGTGAGTTTTGCCAGCTCTTCATCCAGCCAATCATGTCGGCCGCTTTTGGTGAGTTTAGCTTCAAGCTTTTCATAAATTGGGCGTAAATGAATGACGTCGGCAAGCGCATAATTAATCTGTTTATCGGTTAGCGGCCGGTGTGACCAATCGGTGAAGCGGGAAGATTTGTCGACTTGTTCGCCAACCAGCTTATTCACCAGCGTCTCATAGCCGACCGATTCCCCAAATCCACAAACCATAGCGGCAACCTGGGTATCAAAAAGCGGGGTCGGTAAGGCGCCGCCAAGTTTATAGAAAATTTCAAGGTCTTGGCGCGCCGCATGGAAGACTTTTAAGACGCTTTTATCGGCCATCAAATCGAACAGGGGCGTAAGATCGATATTTTCGGCCTCGGCGTCAACTGCCATTGCTTTTTCGTCATCAGCCAATTGAACCAGACACAATTGCGGCCAATAGGTCTTCTCACGCATAAACTCGGTATCGACGGTAATGTAGGTCGATTTTGCTAGGTGCTCACAGAATTCAGCTAAGGCGGCAGTGTCGGTAATAATAGGCATGGCCGCTGTCATACACATTTTTTTGCCGGAGCAAAAGCACCATGGTTGATAATTATCTAAGCGGCAGCACCGTAATCGAATTATACACCTGCCGGACGTATTAATTTCTTGTAACTCGTTCACAGTTGAGTGATAAAAGAAGCGCAGGACCAACGTTACATAAAAATCTAAAAACTCATTCGGGAGAAAATCAATGAGATTATCAAACAAATTATTATCAGGTACTGCTATAGCAGTCGGATTGGCAGTGGCGTTCACCGGTATGTCCGCAAGTGCATTGACACTTAAAGCATCTCACCAATGGCCGGGCGGCAAAGGTGATGTACGCGACGAAATGGTGCAAATTATTGCTAAAGAAATGAAAAAAGCGAATGTTGGCGTTGACGTTAAAGTCTATCCCGGCAAATCCCTGTTCAAGCCAAAAGCACAATGGAATGCCATGGTCAAAGGCCAGTTGGATATTTCAGCATTCCCGCTTGATTACGCCAGTGGCCGTCATCCTCAATTCAGTGCGACGTTGATGCCGGGTCTGGTGAAAAACCACGATCACGCATTACGTCTGAATTCGTCACCGTTCATGGATGACATCAAGAAAATCATCGATAAAGCAGGTGTTGTTGTGTTGTCAGACGCGTGGCTTGCCGGTGGTTTTGCTTCCAAGAAAAATTGCATCCTTGGACCTGAAACCATGAAAGGTCAGGTGACCCGCGCAGCTGGTCCAGCCTTTGAACAAATGTTGGTTGGCGCCGGTGCATCGATCGCTTCGATGTCAAGCTCGGCGATTTACCAGGCCATGCAAACGGGCGTTCTTGATGCGGCTAATACAAGCTCAGGCAGCTTTGTATCCTATCGTATTTATGAACAGGTTAAATGTCTGACAGCTCCCGGCAAATTCGCTTTGTGGTTTATGTATGAGCCCATCCTGATGTCAAAGAAAAGCTGGAATAAATTGAACGGTAAACAACAGGCTGCGCTTAAGGCTGCTGGTAAAGTTGCCGAGCGTTATATGACCAGCAAAGCCAAAGGTCTCGACGACAAATTGGTCACTGCTTACAAAAAAGCCGGCGTCAAAGTTGTTGAAATGACGGGTGCGCAGGCCCAGGCTTGGAAAGATATCGCCCAAAAAACATCTTACAAAATCTTCTCTGAAAAAGTTCCTGGCGGTAAGGAACTGATTAAGAAAGCGCTTGCGGTAAAATAAGTGCTAATCTGATGCTCGCCCGCCCTCCATTTTTCGCCGAGGGCGGGCGATTATTTCTGATAATTTGAAAGCCGGTTCAATGGATGCATTCATAAACGCGGTCAAAGCCGTTTCGCGAATTTGTGGCGTCGTTGCTGCTTTTCTCGTCGGTATGGCCATTCTCGTTGTCTGTCAAATGGTCTTTATGCGCTACGTTTTGGGTGCTTCGACGATTTGGCAAACTGAGTTTGTGATTTTCTCTTTGGTTGGCGCGACCTTGGTCGGTTGTCCGTATGTTTTGTTGATCAAAGGTCATGTGAACGTTGATCTGTTACCGGTTTATCTTGGTGAAAAAGGCCGCTACACCTTGGCCCTCTTATCGAGCGTGTTGGCGCTTATTTTCTGCGCCACGTTAGGTATCATGGGCTTTGAATTATTCCACGAAGCACTGACCAAAGGCTGGCGAACAGATACGGTTTGGTCCCTGCCACTTTGGATTCCATATATCGCGCTGCCGATCGGTATTGGCCTGCTTTGCCTCCAATATATTGCCGATATTTTGGCCATTGCGACAGGTCGCGAGATGCCGTTTGGCATCACTGATGGCGAGAGGAGCGTTCACTAATGAGCCCGCTCGTCATTGGCGCATTAGTTTGCGTTTCCACTATTGCCGTTTTAGCGACCGGTATTCCGGTCGCTTTCGGCCTTGGCTTGGTGGCGATGACTTTTCTAATAATTTTCGAAGGCCCTGGCACGCTGGATGTCTTGGCCGACACCTTTTTTGAAGGACTGGCTGAATTTTCGCTGGTCTCTATTCCAATGTTTATTGTCATGGGCGTGGCGATCGCGGTGTCACCGGCCGGTAAGGATTTGTATGAAGTATTGGATCGATGGCTCCACCGGGTACCAGGTGGATTAATTATTTCAAACTTGGGTGCGTGCTCCATCTTTGCTGCCCTCAGCGGATCATCGCCGGCCACTTGCGCGGCGATCGGCAAAATGGGCATTCCTGAAATGCGCCTGCGCGGTTTCCCGGATGGCTTGGCGACCGGCGCCATTGCCGCTGGCGGAACACTCGGCATTCTCATTCCCCCCAGCATTACCATGATCGTCTACGGCATCTCGACCGAGACCTCGATTGGCCGTTTGTTCCTGGCGGGATTTCTGCCGGGTCTATTGTTAACGGCCCTCTTTATGGTGTGGTCAATTTTTGCCGCGTGGAAAGCAGGCTTTAAATTTGGCACCAAAGAAACCGGCTTTACGCTCAAACAAAAGTTCGAGCTGGTGCCCAAGGTCTTTCCGTTTCTAGTGATCATCATCGCTGTCTTGTTTGTCCTTTATGGCGGTGTCGCGACACCTTCAGAGGCCGCCGGCGTCGGCGCATTTTTCTGCCTTATTCTGGTGGCGGTCATTTATAAGATTTATCAGCCAACCAAAATTTGGGCGATCCTCAGTGATGCCATGAAGGAAAGCGTGATGATCCTGATGATCATTGGCGCATCGGCTTTGTTCAGTTTCGCCTTGTCTTCATTGTTCGTCACCCAGGCGGTTGCTGAAACCATTGTCTCGTTATCGGTCAATAAATGGGTGCTGATGGGTATCATCAATGTATTTCTGCTGGTCGCCGGTTTTTTCCTGCCGCCGGTCGCCGTGATCCTGATGACGGCGCCGATTTTGCTGCCGATTGTCACCGGGCTCGGCTTTGATCCGTATTGGTTTGCTGTCATCTTCACCGTCAATATGGAGATCGGGCTGATCACGCCGCCGGTCGGGCTCAACCTTTATGTCATTAACGGCATAGTGCCGGATGTCTCACTGCCAACGATTTTAAAGGGTGCGATGCCGTTCATGCTTTGCATGGTCTTGGGCATTATCATTATGAGCATCTTCCCTGAGATCGTGACGTTCCTGCCGGATTACATCATGGGTCCCGCAAGTTAATCCTGTAGAGTGGGATTTTGCCTTAAATTTGTCTGTTTTGCTGTCATAATGAGAGTGAAAAGCAATTCACCGTTGAAATCGGAATTTTATTCCGTTACACCAATGGAGTACGGGGTAATTTAATGATTAACAGCGTAGTACTGTTAATCCAACAACAGGGAGAACTCAAAAATGTCTAGTCGTATCTTAAGTGTTGCAGTAGCTGCTGCGGTAATGGGCGGTGCACTTTCCGTGACACCGGTTAAAGCTGAAACCGAAATTTTGTTTAATAGATTTGTTCCGGCAAAACATCCGTTCAATGTCGGCATGTTTATTCCATGGGCCAAAGACGTTGCACGCGTCACCAACGGCAGCGTCAAAGTTAAATTTACGGAGAAATCTTTAGCGCCGCCACCAAAGCAATGGAATATGGTTTCCAAAGGTATTGCCGATGCGGCGATGCTCGCCAACAACTTTGAAAGCGGCCGCCTTAAACTGCCGAATATTGCGCAGATTCCATTTGGTGCTTCATCAGCCGAAAAACGCGGCCTCGCCATGTGGCGCACTCATGCCAAATTCCTAGCTAAAGCCAATGAATACAAAGGCATGAAACTTTTGGGGCAATGGACAATTTCTGCCGCTAATTTCCTCGCCGACAAACCGATCACGAAAATGTCTGATCTTAAAAACTACAAGATTTGGGCGATCAATGGCATTCCCAATAAAATGATGAAAAATATGGGCGCGGTCGTTGTCTCAGTGCCGGGCGTCAAGATGTTCAATGTCGTGTCCAAGGGCATCGTCAAAGGTTCGGTGACGTCTGAATATACGCTGATGGTTTTCAAATTGATGCCGTATATCAAACACATCACGACCATTCCGGGCGGGTTCCAGTCCAATAACTTCTCTTTCCTCTTCAGCCTCAAGAAGTGGAATGGATTGTCGGCGGCTGAAAAGAAAGCGATCACCAGCATTTCCGGCGACACCATCGCCATCAATGCCGGCAAGCGGGTCGATGTCCTCGATAAGAAGGCGCGCGGACTGGCTTTGAAAAAGGGCATCAAATACCATAAAGCAAGCCCGGAATTCGTTGCCAATATTCGCAAGAAAGCGCAGTTTGCGGTTGATGACTGGCTGAAAATTGCGGCGTCGAAAGGCGTTGACGGCAAAGCCGCTCTCGATTTCTTTAAGTCGCAGTTCTAAGCGATAGGTAATCGTGTCTGATCAAGATATGCTGGGCGCCGAAGCGGGCGCCCGGCAATCCAATTTGGTATTCAAGGCGCTGAAAATAGTTGCGGCGATCATGATTTTCGCCATGGCGGCCTTGACCTTTGCTGATGTCATAGGCCGCTACGTATTCAGCGCGCCGATCCAGGGGACTTTCGAAATTGTCGGCTTACTACTCGGCGTCGTGACCTTTGCCGCGTTGCCGCTTGTTACCCATTCGCGCACGCACATCACGGTTGATTTGTTCGACAGCTTTATCCGGGGAAAATTCCGCTTTGTGCAGCAATTTGCAACCTTAGTCGGCAGTGCCTGCGTCATCGCCTTTATCGCGGAACGGTTGATCGCGGCGGGGATTGACGAGGCCGAAGCTAATTTTGTCACCGAAGATTTGGGCTTGTCCAGGGCGCCCTTGCTCTACAGCCTATCGGGCCTTTCGATGATCACCGTGATTATTCTCTTGATAATGATGTGGCAAATGGCGACTGGACGCCTGGAGATAAAACAGCCCGATATTGACCGGGTAAAGGACGAACCTGAAGATCATCCGGCGCTTTAAAGATATATAAGAAATTTAAATCATGACTGTTTCACTTATTGGCTTTGCCATACTTTTTTTAATTGCCTTTCTCGGCTTTCCCTTGGGTTTCTCAATGCTGGCTGTGGGCGGCATCGGTTTCGGTATCTTGCGAGGGGCCGGACCGGCGCTTGAAATGACCGTCCAGCAGATCATGGATGTTGTGCTTAACACCAACTTTGCCGTATTGCCGATGTTTCTGCTGATGGGCGCCTTCGTTTTCCGCGCCGGGTTGTCAGATGATCTGTACGAGGCAGCTGACGCCTGGCTCGGCCACCACAAAGGCGGTCTGGCAATGGCGACGATCGCGGCCTGTGGCGGCTTTGCTGCCGTTTCGGGGTCTTCACTGGCTACTGTTGCAACGATGGCCAAGGTCGCTATTCCCTCAATGCGCAAATATAAATATGCCGATAGCCTGGCGGCGGGGACCGTCGCCGCCGGTGGTACGCTCGGCATCCTCATCCCGCCCAGTGCGGCGCTGATTATCTATGGCATCCTGACTGAGGAAGGTATTGCTGAACTGTTTGCCGCCGGCATCATTCCCGGCATCATTTCGGTGATCCTCTATATCTTGGTTATTATGCTGGTCACGCACTTCAAACCCGAAATGGGGCCAAGGGGCGAGCGTACCGGCTGGAAAATACGGTTTCAGAAGCTTTACCGGGTGTGGGGCATCGTCTTGCTGTTTTTCCTTATTCTCGGTGGTATTTCCTTTGGCGTTTTTACGCCCAACGAAGCCGGCGGTATCGGCGCTATCGGTTCCTTGCTTTTCGCCATGTTGCGCAAAAAAATGTCCTGGCCGGTTTTATTCGATTCCTTGGTCGAAGCGGCGCAAACCACGGCGATGGTGTTCATGATCGCCATCGGCGCTCTCATCCTCAACAATTTCATCGCCCTTGCCGGCATTTCCTCTGGCGTTATCAACTGGATCGAATCGCTTGGTTTGGAACCTTTCGCCGTTCTATTGGTCATTTTGGCGTTTTATGTGGTTCTAGGCACGGTGGTCGAAGGCCTGGCCATGATATTCCTGACGGTGCCGATTTTCGTGCCGGTGATTGAATCCTTAGGCTTTGATTTAATCTGGTTTGGCATTGTGCTGGTGATGATGACCGAGATCAGTCTGATTACACCGCCGATTGGACTCAACGTGTTTGTCATGAAGTCGATGATGCCGGATGTACCCTTGAATGCGATTTTCAGAGGCATCATCCCGTTTTTCTGTGCTGATATCGTCCGCCTGTCGGTGGTGGTTGCCTTTCCACCGGTCGCACTTTGGCTGCCAACGCTGGTCTACGGGCATTTTTGACGCTTAAGCGCGAATAGCTTGGATCTTCACCGATTGAACATAGGAAAATTCCTTGTGGTCGGAGAGGGTGATATCTTCAAAGCCGGCTTTTGCTATTTCAGCGATCAACGCATCTTCTTCCAACGCGCCACCCAGTGACGTGTTAAAGGATAGCGGGTCGGTGAGAACTTCAGCAGGTAATTCACCTTCTTTGACCAAATCCCTAGCCACCAGTCGACCGCCCGATTTAAGCACGCGATAGGCCTCAGCAAAGGCTTTCGTCTTGCTAATCGCCAGATTGAACGACGCATTGGCAATCACCAGATCAGCACACGAGTCTTTGAGTGGTAACGCTTCGATATCAGCGCACAAATAATTAATCGACAGTCGTAAATTAACCTTTTCAAGCATCTCGATAGTCATATCGATGGAAATGACGGTTCCGTTGGTAAGCTGCAAGGTGGCGATATAGCTATCCAGCCCCGCCCCAGACCCGAGATCAACCACCGTCTCGTCGCCTTTAAAATCTAGGCCTTCAAACAGATAACCGCAGCCGGAATAACCGGCGGCGAGGGCAGGGGGAAGCTCGCTGATCAATTCCGCTGGATAACCATGCGCGACAGCTTTTGCCGCGCCATCTTCAGCCGAGCTTTCAAGCCCGGCATAGCGCCGCTTGATCTGCGCTTTGATCTGCTGTTCCCACTCAGAAGTCATAAATCTAAGATAAAGAAAAAGGGGCGTGCCACAAGAGCGCGCCCCCCAATTCTTTGGCTATGCCGAAAGTTAGTGTGGCATATGATCCGGATTCCAGAAGGTACCCGAGCGGATCATACCGGCGATGCGTTCGCCATGTTCGATCCAGCTTTCCTCGTTGAGCTTCGCTTGGGCTTCATTGTCGGCCTCAACGCGCTCAACCCGGCAGTCCCATTTACCGTCGCCCATATATTCGACAACAGCATAGGATGGACGCGGATCGCCATCCCAGCTCATACCGACTGCAGCGGCGCAAACCAATTGGTTGACTTTGTCACCATTTTTAATGTTGCGCACGGAAGGTCCGTGAATGTGGCCATGCGCCATCACGTCATAATTATAATCGATAAGTTTTTCAGCGATTTCGTCATCGGTGAGGCGGAATGGGAAGGCATCTGAATCACCAATGTCATACGGCGTGCCGTGGAAGACATGGAAATCATGACCCATATCCGGTGTGTAGGTCATCGAGAAAGGCCGTTTGTCGAGCCATTCAAGCTGTTCGTCGTTCAAGCGTTCGCGGGTTTGCTCCATCATCCGGAACATCCATTCCTGATGCGGGCTCTTAGGCTTGGTGGTTTCCCAAACTTTGCGGGTGACCCAAAGATCAACATTGCCGACGACGATATCGATTTCCGGGCGATCCATCATCCGTTGGACGATCACTTCCGGATTCGGGCCGAGACCAACCAGATCGCCGATGACGATCACTTTGTCTGGATTTTCGGCCGCAACGCGTTCTTCAACGGCGTCCAAGAGAGCAACCTGACCGTGAATATCTGAATAGAGACAATACTTAAAGCTCATGATTTTTTTTCCTTTCTTAGGCCTTTTTGGCCTTCCGCCCCACGCTTTTAAGGCATGTGGCTCCCATTTGTTTCCCCCAGTAAAATCATCAAATCACGCGACTTCATAAAAGCAGCAATTTGATTTTAATTCTTACTGATGATTGCGATGATCTTCTATACCAAATCAGGCTTGGGGGCCGCAAACCTAATTGTTGGTCTCATTCAAAAAATTGAGCTTAAGCCCCCAGTTAAATTGTCAGATTTAAGTACAAGTAGTGGCGAAATGGTTGCGTGATGGGCCACCAAGTTGTAATTACCCGGTACAAAATTTCAGCAAAAGAGAAATGGGGTAACACCAAATGAACGCCGCACCAGAAAAAGACGAAATTGACCTAGCCGCCCAGGAAACGGTCCGTGAAGCGCGGACCCGCAGCCAACCTTTGGACGATAATGCGCTGGATATGATGTTTAACGCCAATCGCTCCTTTAATGGCTGGAAAGATGATCCGGTGAGCGATGATCAGCTCAAGCAAATCTACGATCTGATGAAGCAATGTCCGACCAGCGCCAATTGTTGCCCGCTGCGGATTAAATTTGTCCGCTCGGACGCAGCCAAGGAAAAAATGGGACCAGTAGTTATGGAACGCAACCGCGCTAAAACCTTGCAGGCGCCGGTGACGGCTATTCTCGGCTTTGACCATGATTTCTACCAACATATGCCAAAACTAACACCGCACCGGCCGACGGACATTAAAGATCGGATGGAGCAGAATCCCGATATGATCCCCTGGTGGGCGAATTTAAATGGTGGCTTGCAGGCGGGCTATTTCATGATGGCGGTGCGCGCCGTTGGTCTCGATGTCGGTCCGATGCAGGGCGTCGATAAACCCGGTATGGATGAACTTTACTGGTCCGGCACCAAGGTTAAAACCGCGTTCATCTGCAGTATTGGCCGCGGCGATGAAAGCACGATCTTCAAAAAACTGCCGCGCTTTGATTTCGATGAAGCGTGTGAAGTACTGTAAATAGCTAAAACACTTGTAAATTTGACGGATTCCGTTAAAACCGGCGCGGCGTTGGAACTTTCCGGCGCCGTTTGCTTTTATTCACGCTTTTCTTGAAAATATTGATGCTATGACAAACTCTGAACTCCATCCTTTTCGCACCCACAACTGTGGTGAGCTTCGCAGCGATAATACCGGTGAGACCGTTCGCCTCTCCGGCTGGGTCCATCGTAAGCGCGATCACGGTAATCTGTTGTTTGTCGATCTGCGCGACCATTATGGCGTGACCCAATTGGTTATTGAAAATACCGGGCCGATCTTTGAAGTGTTGGAAAAGGCGCGGGCGGAAAGCGTTATTACTGTTACGGGCACGCTCGAAAAGCGTTCTGACGATACCATCAATCCGGATTTGCCGACCGGCGAAATAGAACTCCGTATTGAAGACATCAATGTAGAAAGTCCGGCTGATGAGCTGCCGATGCAAGTCTTTGGCGATGCGGATTTCCCGGAAGATATCAGGCTGCGTTATCGCTTTCTCGATCTTCGCCGGGAGGAAGTACATAATAATATCGTTCTTCGCAGCAATGTTATCTCCTCGATCCGCCGCCGCATGACCGATAGCGGTTTCATGGAAATGCAGACACCGATTTTGACCACGACCTCGCCGGAAGGTGCCCGCGACTATCTCGTGCCGAGCCGTATTCATCCGGGCAAGTTTTATGCCCTGCCGCAAGCACCACAGATTTTTAAGCAAATGCTGATGGTCTCGGGCTTCGATAAATATTTCCAGATTGCGCCCTGTTTCCGGGATGAAGATGCCCGCGCTGATCGCTCACCAGGCGAGTTTTATCAGCTTGATTTTGAAATGGCCTATGTCACTCAGGATGATGTGTTCGACGCGATTGAGCCGGTGCTCCAAGGTGTGTTCGAAGAATTCGCCCATGGCCGTGAGGTCTCGCCGCTGCCGTTCCCGCGCATTGCCTTTGCCGATTCCATGCGCTGGTACGGATCGGACAAGCCGGATCTTCGAAATCCCCTGAGAATGAGCAATGCCAGCCATATATTCGCGGGCTCCGGCTTTAAAATCTTTGCCGGTATGATTGAAAAAGACCCAGCCGTTGAAGTTTGGGCGATCCCAGCGCCAAAAGGCGGCAGCCGGGCGTTTTGTGACCGCATGAATTCCTGGGCGCAGGGTGAAGGCCAGCCGGGTCTTGGTTATATTTTCTTCCGGGACGGCGAGGGCGCTGGTCCGGTTGCCAAGAACATTGGCGCAGAACGGACGGAGCAATTGCGGACAGAGTTGGAACTCGCCGATGGCGACGCGGTGTTCTTTGTCGCTGGTGTGCCGAAGACATTTGCGTCATTTGCCGCAGCTGCGCGCAACAAAGTTTGCGAAGAATTGGATATCCTTGAGAAAGACTGCTTCAAATTTTGCTGGATCGTCGATTATCCGATGTATGAGATGAGCGAAGACACTGGCGAACTTGAATTTAGCCACAACCCGTTCTCAATGCCGCAGGGTGGTCTCGAAGCGCTCGAAAATAGTGATCCGCTCGATATTCTTGCCTACCAATATGATATTGTCTGCAACGGTGTCGAGCTTTCTTCCGGCGCCATTCGAAATCACCGCCCGGACATCATGTATAAAGCTTTCGAAATCGCCGGCTATTCCAACAGCGATGTCGAAGAGCAATTTGGCGGTCTGTTGAACGCCTTTAAGTTTGGCGCCCCGCCTCATGGTGGCTCAGCGCCGGGTATTGACCGTATCGTTATGTTGCTGGCAGACGAGCCGAACATTCGCGAGGTTATCGCTTTTCCGATGAACCAGCAGGCGGAAGATTTACTGATGAATGCGCCGGTTGAGATCACGCCTGAACGATATAAAGAGCTTCATATCAAAGCCGATTTGCCGAAGATAAAGAAAAAAGAAGGTGGTGCGGAACAGCCGGATTCAGAAAAATCCAAAGACAACTAACCTGTCTATTTAGGCGCGCTTTTCTACTAACCCACTACCTGTAGTATCTCCCACTTATATATCCCGATAATTGGCGGCCTTCCTGTTGTCAGCATTCAAAAAAGGCGTGCATACTTCTGGCTAAGAGCGCGGAACTACATCGCGCTTAATAATGATAAGAATTTGTAAACAGGAAGCTTGAGGGATTTACTATGAGACGGTGGTTGGGAGTCGTCTCCGCTTTATTTCTATCCGCGTTGGTCAGCGGCTGCGCCGTACCCGTTGGGGTGACGGTTGCTTCTTGGGCAATCGATGGTTTCAGCTATGCAGCGACCAAAAAATCCCTTACCGATCACGGACTTTCGTTCATTGTTGATAAAGATTGCGCCCTTCATCGGGTGGTCACCGAAATGGATTTGTATGCGCTATGCCGGGATATTAAGGATCAGCAGGACAGTCTAATATTGGTGGCAGATGCCGATGCAGCCATCGAGAAAAATCTCAGTGAAAAAGAAGTCGATGATATTTTTGATGGCTTCGCTTTGACGGCGCCTTCGCCCAGCACTCCACCTGCCGCAATAGTGGCGGACAAAAGCCAAAATGAGGAAATCGCCGAGCTTAAAGAACCCTCGATAGAAGAAATTGCCAATTTCGAAACTGCTTCAGGCGGTCAGGATCAAAGTGACTTTGAAAAACTTGAAGACCCTAAGGATCAGTCACTCCTGAATCTCAAGGGGATTTGGCAGTTCATCAAAAGTATTCCCGACTTTATAACTTAAAACCCAGTTTTATTTAGCTTTAAAACCCAAAGGCGGCAGCTTGATTGGCAGTTTAATTGGCCGATCAACCGATATACCAATTTTGGTTAAGGCGCGGGGTATTTTCGGCTGCTTTTCGATTGTTTCCAGCAAATCCAGGATTTTCTGTGTGCGGATAATTATTCGTTCGGCATTCTCTGCGTACTTGCTTTCAAACGCCAGCCGTTGCCGCCAAATTTCGGTGTAGTCACGTGGTCTGTCGGGATCGGCTTGCTCGCCGGTTAGGGCGCCAATCGTGACGTCAAAATTTGGCATTAATTCGGGTTGAAAGGACAGCAGTTCATATTGATCTTTGGTCAAATGGCCTGACGAAAACAGATCATTGCTCAATTCGACCATGGCGCGCGGCGACATTGAGCGCAGATTGTAACGCTTGGCGATATTTCCCAAACTAAGCGTTGGTGCGGGCCGGGGATCGCTTTCAAAGCGGTGGAGCGGGGCTTCAAAAAACGGTTCATTACGGTAGTTGATGCTGGTATTAGAATCCTTGGGCATTACCAGCCACCTGGGATGTTGCAGGATGGCGGCGGTTTGGCGCGCTTAATTCCACAGGCCGTATCTTGCGCCTGCCGTCGGCTTCTTTTATTTGCTTAATTTTATACATCGCTGCATCAGCGCTTTTTAGCAGGTTGTTGGCATCATCATCTGATTGATAGGCTTGCAGACCAAAGCTGGCGTGGATGGTTAGGCGTTGGCCTTCCCAGGTAATTGAGGCTTCGTTCAGTATTTTATTGAGGGCCTCAGCGCGATCTAATACATTTTCACGTGAGGTGTTAACAAAAATAATGGCAAATTCATCACCACCGAGGCGCCCGACGACATCCGTTTCACGAGTTTTCTCGACAAGAATGTTCGCCACTTTTCTTAGCACTTCATCACCCGCCGCATGTCCGTGGGTGTCATTGATCGGTTTAAATTCATCAAGATCGATATAAGCCAGCGCTCCATGCTCGGGGGTTCGCCGGGCACGGGCTAAAATGCGTTTCAACTCAGCTTCAAAACCGCGGCGGTTTAACACCTTGGTCAATTCATCACTGGTTGCGAGTTCTTCAAGATAGGTGATTCGCTTCGCTTGTTGGTTTAATTTATTTCTCAGCGTTTCATTCTCGCCGAGAATACGCGTGATCGCCGCCATCAGCTCTTTTTCATCGGTGATTTCGAGAATAGGATCACCCGGGGAAGGCATCTCGCCACCAAGTGCACAAAAGCGCCGGGCGATTTCGGCAATGTGATTAAGATTCATTTTTTTATCTTTAGGGGGTTGTTCAACTACCAAATTTGTTAACACGAAAATTCCTTTCGATCTGCCAGCCAGCAGCACTCTTTATAGTCAAAAGAGATTACTTTCCGATTAACAACGCAAAGGCCGTGCCAATACATAAATCTTTAAAAAACAATGCACTAAGTAAGTTTTTTAACATGTAAAGTTAGCTATACTCGGATTCTTTTACCTATTGGCTGATAGTTCCTGCCGTTTGTGCCGGGTATCACGCCGGGAAAGCGCAATCGTGATAGCGGCGTAAGACGCTTTCACTTGGCGCAATCGACTGGCATGATTTAGGATGAGCCTGAGATATCATTAAAAGTATGGATACAAATTATATGCGTTTTTATCTTCTGCCAATTCTGAGTGCTGCCGTGTTAGGCAGCGTTTATGCAGCCGCCAATATTCAGCCCGCCGGGGCGGCCGGTTTAGTGCCCCATTTGGTGCCGCATCGGGCCGTTTATGCCATGCACCTCTCAAAGGCTGGAACAAACGGCGGTTTAACCGGCGCGCGCGGTGTCATGACTTATGAGTTTAAAGATCAATGCGATGCCTGGACGGTTGAAAGCAAAGTATATTTGCGGCTGCGCTATGGTAACCGGCCGGAAATTGAAAATGTCCGGTCGCTGGTGACCTGGGAGGCCAAAGATGGTTTGGGGTTTAGGTTCCGGGTAACGGAGAAAACAAACGGTAAAAAAACCGAAGAGATTAAGGGTGTGGCGGCGCTGGATGGTATTGGGCTCGGCGGTGTTGCTGAATATACCAAGCCGACTGCTCAACGGGTGGTGTTAAAAAAAGGCACGCTTTTCCCGACGGCTCACATTAAAACCCTGATCCAACTGTCGGTCGAAGGCGGCAAGCACCTGACCAAGGCAATCTTCGATGGCGCCACATTGGATAATCCCTACGAAGTGAGCGCGGTTATTGGCGCTGGCTCAGGTAAAGCCAAAATGTCGTCGCGGCTTTCTGAAGTGCTCGGTGAGGCCGCCAATTGGAAAATGCGGCTGGCTTATTTTCCGGTTTACGATACTAAGCAGACACCGGATGTCGAGCTTGGTGTCGAACTACGCGAAGACGGTATCGTCAATCGCATTTTGCAGGATTTCGGTAAATATGCGGTCGAAGCCCGCCTCGATCGGATTGAAATACTGCCAGACAGCGGCTGCTAGCTTAATCCTTCAACAAAGTCCGGCCCTTTTGGATCGCCGGTCCGCCGAATTTTTCACGTACCGATTCCATCGCACCCTCAACCTTGGCAAAGGTTGCGGCGCTGTTATCCAACAGATCGGCCTGGTCGGCAAACTCAGGATCGGCAAATTGGCTGGTGCCGATACCGATCAACCGGTACGGCGTGCCATTAACTTCGGGCTCTAATAATACTTTAGCTTCCTGATACATAACTTCGGCGAGTTGGGTAGGTTGGGCGAGGGTGCGCGAGCGCGTCAAGCTTCGAAAACCGCTGGTTTTTAATTTCAAGGTGAGGGTGCGGGCCGCCAGGTTTTTATTGCGCAGCTGTTTGGCCACTTTTTCGCAAAGTGGCCACAGACGGTGCAGCAAAGTTTCTAAATCCCGAATATCATCTGAAAAAGTTGTTTCGGTGGAAATGCTTTTGGCCTTGCTGCCGGGCTCAACGATGCGGCTGTCGATGCCATGCGACAGTCGGGACAAGCGCTTGCCGATGACGCCATAGCGTTTGATCAGCTCATCTTCCGGCATTTCGCGCAATTGGCTGATTGTCCGGAGGCCATCCCGTTCGAGCTTGCCACGCAAGGAATTGCCGACACCCCAAATAGATCCAACCGGCCGGGGACCGAGAAAATCCAGCGCTTCGGCCTTGCCGATGATGGCGAAGCCGCGGGGTTTGTCTAAATCCGATGCTGTTTTAGCAAGGAACTTGTTGTAGCTGAGGCCCACCGAAGCAGTGACGCCGATTTCATCTTCAATTCGTTTGATCAATTTAACTAAGGTCGCCGCCGGACTACCGCCGTGCAGCTTCTCAGTGCCGCTGAGATCAAGAAATGCCTCATCGATTGAAAGGGATTCGACGAGCGGCGTCGTGTCGCGCATAAAATCCTTAATCTGGCGGCCGACTTCACTGTATTTATTGCGGCTTGGCCGCACCACCACCGCATCCGGGCAGGCTTTGAGGGCACGATACATTGGCATCGCCGAATGCACGCCTTTGGTTCGGGCAATATAACAGCAGGCCGCAACCACGCCGCGCTTACCGCCACCGACAATCACCGGTTTGTTTTGCAGTTCCGGATTATCGCGTTTTTCAACGCTGGCGAAAAAAGCGTCGCAATCGATATGGGCGATCGAGAGGCTGTCCAATTCGTCATGCGAAATAATCCGCGGCGAAGCACAAACGCTGCAGCGTTCGTCTTTTGGCGCCGCGTCGAAATGGGCGCCGCATTCCCGGCACAAGCTTGAAATTGAGCTGGGCATTTAAGGTGCCTCCGCTGCTTCGTCTGGCCACAGCCAGGCAGCGCCTCTGACGCCACTGGAATCGCCGTGCTGATTTTTTACCAGTTGGGTAGAGATTTCATCGGAAAACGTCCAATTCTGCCATAGCGTCGGCACTGATTCGTAGAGCTTATCGATGTTTGATAAGCCACCACCGAGCACAATCACTTCCGGGTCGAGCACGTTGATGACCGAGGCCAGGGCGCGGGCGAGGCGTTCGGCATATTTATCGATTGCCATGCCGGCGACAGCTTCATTCTTACTGGCTAAATCTGCAATCTCCTCAGCAGTGAGGGTGCCCGCCTGATAGCTTTTTGCCGGATAGAGCTGGGCCAGTCCGGCGCCATTTAAAAACGTTTCAATGCAGCCGGATTGACCGCAATAACAATCTGGCCCGGGCCGCTCGTCGTCGGTCATCCAGGGCAAGGGGTTGTGCCCCCATTCGCCGGCAACTGAGTTGGGGCCGGAAATAATTTCGCCGTTGATGACAATGCCGCCGCCGACCCCAGTACCGAGTATCACGCCAAATACTAACTCTATACCTTTTGCCGCCCCGTCGGTCGCCTCAGACAGGGTGAAACAATTGGCATCATTGGCGAGTCGCACCGACCGGCCGAGCGCCGCTGTTAAATCCTGGTCGAGTGGTTTGCCAATCAACCACGTCGAATTGGCATTTTTAACCAATCCGCTAGACGGTGATATCGTGCCGGGGATACCGATGCCGATTGAACCTGATTGAGCAGTTTCCTGTTCAATATTCGCAACGAGTTCGACAATGGTCTGAATGGTGGCGGCATAGTCGCCTTGTGGAGAGACCACGCGCTGGCGGGCAAGCTCGGTCCCATCTGCGGCAAGGCAGATAGCTTCGATCTTAGTACCGCCTAAATCTATGCCTATTCTCATGGCCCAATACGCATTATTTGTTCTCGTTGTGTTCGTTGCGTATTGTGGCTTGATTCTGGCCGAAATACAAGAATAGGTGTCCGCAAAAAGAAAGGATGCGATCCACCCTCTAGCTGGATCGCATCCTATTCCCCCGTTGCCTTCTCAAGCACAATCCCGAAACTATGAGATCAGCGAAAAGGGCCCCCGTAAGTCCGAGCGTAAAACCAGGTATTTAACCGATTTAGCTAACTGGCTGAAATTCGCCATTGATAAACCGTGCACCGGGATATCTGGTTTCTTCATCCGGTGGCGTTAATTCCATAACTTTGTGAATTCGGCTGTTAATGAACTGCATTTCTGCAATGCGATGGGCGATCGCGCTATTTGGTGCAGAGACCATCCCGATTCGCGTTTCATCCGGTGCATCTTCGTCGGTGTAATAGACCGTGTACATCTCAGCACACCCCCTTTATTTCGTGGCCTGATAATCCTTTCGTTTCGCCTTCCTGATGGGTGGTCCGTCATTCTACGGCACCGATTTTATTTGCTTTGACCTCAGCTGATTCTCTTAACTCCCGTGAAAATCAGATGGTCTAGCGCTTTGAATCATTGATATGCAAAATGCTGTAAGGTGTCAACGGGTCGAATACTGCATATAGTGGAATATACATCATATTGTGGCAAAATTGACTCACTGTAGAACTATGAATACTGGAGATTGTGAAGCGGTCAGGGTGATTCAACTTGAGAGTGATGCGCAATAAGTGATTCTTTTCAAAGGCTTATTTGCCAGTTTGTTGGGGTTCCGATTTCAATAGATCATTGATTTATTTCAAGAAATACGACTCTCGCGAGTCCCGGGAAAAATGAATTTATTTTTATAAAATTCTTAAATCCAAGCTGTTTTTACGCCATTAAAATGCATGATTCGGAAAAAACCTGATTTGGTTCGCAAACCGGTGGCGAATTTTGCCAACAGATTTATGCCATAATGCGTCAAAATACGGATCGGCATGCCAACTCATCTTTATTATTTTCCCTTCTAACAAATATATTTGGTGATTAACGCTTCCGGTCATCAAATTTAAACACTTTGGAAATACTTTTAGGTCATTAAGGAAGGCAATCAGCAAAACCCGATTAAGGGTGAGCAATTTAGTGGATTAGCGTTAAGCCGGTCTCAAGAACCGGACAAACTCATAAGGGCGAACTTGAATGACCAATGAATACCATGCCGGTCGGCAGAACCATCCTACGCAACAGGATCACCAACAAGAAAATAAGCCTGAAAACAATTTGGGAATTACTCAAGACGGTTTGAAGCTGGCGCTTGATCTTAAAGAGAGCTATCAAAACAAACAGCCGCTCCTGGTGCCGTACAGTGATAACAAGCTTTTGATGCCTGAGCATCTTCTTAACATCGATATTGACCTGCAATCCATGGAAGACCCCTTACCCCTGGCCATGGTGGCGACACGCGACCCTGATTCGCCAATGTCGGTTGCCGCGGCAGTTAGAATGAGCGCCGTGCCTAAACGAACGCCGCTGATATCAGAAGTATTTACGATGTTGGGGGAGACGTCTAAACATCCTGTCGTCAAACAATGTGTTGGGCTGGTGACGGAAAGCGCCTTTAACCCGAAAATTATTGGTAAGGTTCATCACAACGCGAAACAGTTCGTGGCACTTAGCCGCAAACGCTATACCGAAGCGCTCAAAGAAAATCTCCGCCAACTTATCGATGGCAATCTTGAACCCCGCACTTTCGTCGCCGAATTTTTCGAGCTCTCGGAAGCCGGTAATCTGCGGGTCGACATTCGCAAACGGCTCATCTTGGGGCTTTTGACTTCCGATACCATTCGGCCCTCGATAAAATTTCTGTTTCTTGAGAATCTTGAGCGCTTGCCGACCAGTATTCGGCTTGAAATTATCAATGAAGCGATGAACACGCCGAACAAGCCCAGTCTTGAGGCGATTAAACAGGAATTGGCCTGGATCCGCCTCAGCCTGCCGCCTGAAAAAGTCAATTAAGCGTTACAATAAATCTCTTTTATCCATTTAAAGTTTACAATCCACTGCCTTGCTATTCCCCCGCTCGCTCTATAGGTTGGGCGCCATTGTTAGCCAGTCGAACAATATGTCGAACAATTCCGGCGAATTACAATCAAGAGCAATTGATATCTCGTGACCACACTTACCGAAACCAAACCAGTCGAATATCTGTCAGATCACATCCCTGAACCAGGCGAAGTGTATGAAGTTCTGCCTGGTATTAAGTGGATCAGAATGCCGCTGCCGTTCCAGCTTAACCATATAAATCTTTGGATGATGGAAGAAGAAGACGGCTGGGTGTTGATTGATACCGGCATTAACAATGATCGCACCAAGGACATCTGGCGTGATATCTTTGGCCGCTTGCTCAACGGTAAGTCTCTCAAGCGTCTGATTTGCACCCACGCTCATCCTGATCACATTGGATTGGGCGGCTGGTTGCATCGCCAATATGGCGCCGAGTTGCTGATCACGCGGGAAGAGTGGACCTTTGGCCGCATTGTTTCTCGCGGCCCGATGGCAAGCACGGAGTTTTATCATAAGTACTTGCGCCGGGTCGGCGTCCCGGAAGATGAATTAGATGAATATAGTCAGCATCTGGTGTCGGCCGAGCATTTATATGAAGAGGTGCCAGAGCGTTATGAGCGTCTGCGCGACGGCTCAACCTTCGATATTGGTGGTCACAGTTGGGAAGTGATTGTCGGCTTGGGTCACGCCATGGAGCATGCTTGCCTCTATTGCGAAGAATTGAATGTGCTGATCGCCGGCGATCAGGTCTTGCCGAAAATTTCACCGACGATTTTGGTTCATTCTCACGAGCCTAAAGCCAACCCGCTCAAGGATTTTCTCGACAGTAATGAAAAATTACGGCGCTTACCCGAATCCGTTAAAATTTTGCCAAGTCACAACCAGCCTTTTACTGGTCTTCAAATCCGCCTTGATTATTTTATCTCCCATCATGATGAACGGCTTGAGAGAGTGCGTGATATTTGCAGAGAACCACTCTCAGGTCTTGAAATTGCGCAAAAATTGTTCCCTCAAGAACTTGATCAGTCGGGTAAGTTTTTTGCCATCGGTGAAGCGATGTCACACATCCGCTATCTAGAAGATGATGGCAAACTTAAGCGCACTGAAAACCCAGACGGGATTGATCGCTTTCAACGCGACTAATGGTTTTGGGGCGCTGCCTCAACTGGGCCCTCGGCATTTACCCAGGCGTCGATCCCGCCTCCCAGATGCCGCACATTTTTAAACCCAGCTGCACGCAATTCTTTTAACGCCATCGCCGAGCGTTCGCCATAGGCGCAATAAAGCATCAATTGCCGGCCCGATTGCTGGGAGAGCGCCGCCAACATGCCGCCCGGTTTAATGAAGTCGGTAAGGCTGTTGTAAGGGACGTGAACTGAATTTGGGATGACGCCGTTTTTACTACGTTCCGGGTCTTCACGCAGGTCAATAAATATTGCTTCATTCCCTTTGTTCCGGGAGACGGCGTCAATAGCCGGAATGGTGCGTTCGGTAATCTCCGGTTCCTCTTGCGCCATGCCAATATGTTGATTGGCTGGGACCGCGACATCCATCATTTTCGGATTGGGTAGGCCAAGATTGTCCATGATTTCGGCGTAATCTTCGGCTGAGCTGACTTGCAGGCGTGGATTGAAGGCTTTTTCTTCGCCGATGGTGCTGGTGCTGTCACCTTTATAGTCATGGCCCGGATAGACAATCGTTTCGTCTGGCAGTTTCAGTATTTTGTTGAACAGCGAATCGTAGGCTTGCGACGAACTGCCATGCTGGAAATCCGTTCTGCCGGTGCCTCTGATAAATAGCGTGTCTCCGGTGAACACCATACCTGGAATATAAAAACAATATGAATCATCGGTATGCCCGGGCGTGTAGATAACGTCCAGGCAGATGCCGTCAATTTCTATTTTATCACCATCTTCGACGCGCATGGATACAACATCAACGCTGCTTTCCTTGCCCATGACCGTGATGCAATTCGTTTTGTCTCTCAATTCTCCCAGGGCCGTAATGTGATCGGCATGAACATGGGTATCGATGGCTTTCACCAGATGGAGGTCAAGCTCATCCAGTAGCGTAATATAACGGTCAAGCTTGCTAACGACAGGATCAATGATCAGCGCTTCTGCTGCGGTGCTTGAGGCTAACAAATATGTAAAAGTACAGGATTCGCTGTCGAACAATTGACGCAATAGCATTGGAACCTACCCCCGATATCAGCGCTTTTCTAATTTCGCTATGAAAGTCCGGAAAAGCCAAGTCTATCGTTTTAATCCGGAAATTTCACATAAATTATGCGTGAAAAGACAGTAATGGTAGTGCCCCCATTGACGCAAAAGCGAGACTGGCTCACCTTCAGCAGGTCGACATTGGTGCGCTACCCTGCTCATTTTGTGTATCGGCGAATATTGAGCACATGCTGTCCAAAATTTTACGTGCCTGATTTTGGGGTAAGCTGTAATAAATTGTCTGCGCGGAGCGCCGGGTTTCAACCATTTCATCTTTACGCAATCTAGCCAGATGCTGAGATAACGCAGATTGACTGAGGCCGACGATGTCCTCTAGCTCACCGACTGAATATTCCCGCTCTTTAAGGCAGCAGAGAATCAATAGACGGTGATGGTTGGCCATCGATTTTAATACTATCGAACCACTTGCGGCATACCTTTTCGACGTCGTGATAAATTCATTATTTGAAAAATTCATTTGGAATCCTATCAATTATTCCGCTGGCGAGTTAACCACGTCAGCTGAGGCTTCAATATGCTTTGGTTTTAATGAGAACGAAAATAGACTGAGTAAGGGTGGTATAATTAGGAGTGTTAAAATGGCTGATAATGACAATCCGCCGATAACCACAGAGCCCAAGCCACTATAAAGCTCAGAACCGGCGCCCGGGAATATTGCCAAGGGCAGCATGCCAAAGACGCTGGTTAAGGTCGACATGAAAATTGGCCGAATACGATTGCGGGTTGCCGCCATAATCGCATCTGTTGCGTTCATGTGCTCTTCGCGGACATGTATCAGTGTTTGGTGAACCAGTAAGATAGCATTGTTCACCACGATACCGATCAGAATAACAAAGCCCAACAAGGTCAACATGTCCAAGGCTTGGAAACGGATCGAGTTTAATATGGTTAGTCCAGCGACACCACCGGCCGTCGCCAGCGGTACGGTGAAAATAATAATAAACGGATAGATAAAACTCTCGAACAAAATTGCCATCACGAGATATACTATGACCAATGCGAGAAATAAATTCAACAACATACTATCAAAGGTTTTAGTCAGTGCATCAGCCGTGCCACCCATTTTTATTGAGATTCCTGGCGGTAAGCCTTCCGCTTTTAATTTATCCATCACGTCACGGCGGACTTGATCCATGGCGACTTCCAAGGCAACCGCCCGTGATGGCCGGATGCGCAGCGTGACCGTACGAACGCGCTCTAAATGACGGATTTGATCGGGGCTCGAGGTGACCACGACTTTTGCCAAGGAGCTTGCCGGTAGAATTAAGCCGCTTCGTGTCACCACTGGCAGATTGCTGATACTCTCCGTGCGGTCAACATATTTATCCGGCCCCATGAGGGTTAAATCCATGCGATTACCACCGACAGTAACTTCGGCCACCCTGAGGCCATCATTGAAAGCATCGACGGTTTGGCCCAGCTCTTTGGCGGTCATACCGTTGTCGGACAAGGCGCGCGGATCGGGCACGAGCCGGATTTCCGGTGAAGCATTTTGCAGGCCGGGATTAACCCGAATTTGATTGCCTTGGCTACGCGGGAACATGCGGGCGGCAATCTCGTTGGCGCGTCCCGCAACATCCAAAACATCGTTTAAATTTGGACCAGATATATCTAAGTTGATATTTCTCCCGCCGCCGAAGCCGCGGCCGAACAAGGATGTCTGGAAGACAAAGCCACGGCTGCCCGGTTCTTGGAAAATGGCCCGGCGGATAATCGGAATAAGTTCCTTGGCCCGTGATGGATCAACAGCAGCCCCGGCGGCGATGGTGAAGCCGCGCCGAATAACAAACCAAAAACGGCTCATTTTCACCGGTCCGCCTGCTTCCTGCTTAGGATCACCAGTCGGTGAAGTTAAATTTGGCCGCAAGCGTTGGAATGTGTTGGCGGCAATTTGACGCACCGCATCCAGATTGTAGCCGGGCGGCGTCGCGATCCGCGCGATAATAAGATTACGATTGCCTTCAGGTAAGTATTCAAGCTTCGGTAAAAAGGCCCATGTGGCGACACCCGTGACGCCGCAGACAACAACAATTGTTGCCAGCGCCAGCTTTTTATTATGGACCACCCGACGGGCATAGCCGAGGGCAAAGCGATAAAAGAATCTCGCAAAATGATCAATAACCGGTATTCTGAAAGCTTCTGAAAAGGGCTTCACTGGCCCAGCGAGCATTCTATTTGATAGTGCTGGGATCACTGTGATTGATACAATTAACGACAATGATACGGCAACGGATATTGCCACCGCGATATCACGAAACAACTGGCCAACCTCAAGTTTCATCACCAAAATCGGGACGAAAACCATGATCGTGGTGAGAGCGGAAACAAAAACCGCACCCCAAACTTGCTTGGCGCCATGAAGCGCTGCTTCGAAAGGTGATTTGCCCTGTTGCCTCAAACGGAAGATGTTTTCGAGCACGACGATGGCTGCATCGACCACCATGCCGACGGCAAAGGCGATACCCGCCAGCGAAATAACATTAATTGAACGCCCCAGCGCGGCCATCGCCACGAATGAGCCGATCACGGACACTGGAATGGCCAGCGAGATAATAACCGTCGCCCTGATCGAGCGCAGGAACAGCATTAATATGAGTGCTGCCAACAAGCCGCCAACCAGGATGTTTTGCTGTACCAGACCAATCGCCGAGTTGATGTAAATCGTGTCATCATGGACTTGACGCAGGACAAGGCCGGCCTGACGCATCGCGCCTTCGTTGAGCTCTTTGATGGCGGCCCGCACATTTTCCATCACTTCGATGACATTGACGCCGGTGTCACGCACAACGTTTGAGACAATCGATTTATTGCCGTTATTGAGGATGTAGGTGGAGGCCTTTTTAAAGCTGAAGCTAATCTCGGCAACATCTGAAACGCGTACGCGCGCAATCCGGCCGGTGCTTTGATCGACTTGGGTTCGAATGATCAAATTTTCAATTCGTTCTTCATTAACTAATTCATTGTCGGTACGAACGATGTAGCGCCGCTTACCTTCCTCAACGACGCCTGCCGAAACTGAAGCATTGGCATTTCGCATCGCATTTACGACATCCGGAACAGCTAAACCAAACCGGGCCATTTTTTGCGGATCAACAATCACTTGGATTTCGCGGCGCTTGCCGCCATAGATATTGGCCAGCGCAATACCGGGAATTCGTTCAAGCCGGTCGGCCAGAAAATCCTGGAGGAATGCCCCGTAAGTCTGGATGTCTCTTTCGTTGCCGGGAAGTTTATTAATAACAAACCAGGCAATTGGGTTGTCTTCCGAGTCTCGCGTGCGGATACGCGGCTGTTTTGCATCATCTGGAATGCCGGAGATATTGGTCAAGGAATTGCCGATCAACATCAGCGCCTTATCCATATTGGTATCGATTGCGAACTCGAGACGAATGCGCGATAAACCATCGCGGCTGGTGCTGGCGATTTCTTCCAAGCCATCAAGGCCGGTCAGAGCTTCTTCCTGGCGCGTGGTAATCTCGCGCTCAACTTCTATCGGCGAGGCACCAGGCCAGGGAGTAAAGATCGCGACAACGGGTTTACGCAAATCCGGCGTCAATTGAATGGGGATGAGCTGCAAAGCAACAAACCCCATCAGCACGACCATCATAACGACGGACAAAACTGCGACCGGTCTTTTGATGGCGAGTTCGATCAACGGCATCAGGAAGCACCCCCAGCTTTCTCACGGAAGAATTTCTGTTTTTCTTCCGGGCTCAGCGAAAAGAATTTTTGACGTTCTTCAGGGCTCAGGCTTTGAATAAGTGCGCGGCGTTTTTCCCGCGGTATGCCGCTGCTACCACCGCCCTGTTGACCGCCGCCGCGGTTGCCAGCGCCAGCATCCCCACCGCGACGCAGGGGTGAGGCAGAGGCACCGCTACTTCCGCCCGCAGCTTTACTGCGCGATTGGAAAAAGGCGCGTTTTTCATCCTGGCTCATGGCGAAGAATTTTTGACGTTCTTCCGGGCTTAAACTTTGGATCAGCGCGCGGCGATTGGAGTTGCCACCCGGCCGGCCACTTTGTTGTCCGCCTGGACGATCTCCTGAAAGACTGGCGCTGGGTCTGCCACCCGAACGACCGCCCGATCTTTTTACCCGGACTCGTTGGCCGGGACGCAGCAGCTCATTGCCTTTGACGACTACTTTTTGACCGGGCTGAAGGCCCGACAAGATTTCAAATTTTCCGCCGAATGATTCGCCGATCTCGATGTTGGCCGGGCGAACCGTACCGTTTTGGAAGACGTAAACAATTTTGCCTGATTGACGGTTAACAATGGCGTCTTTCGACACGGCGATGACAGTACGGGTATCGCCTTGCGGCACTTCCAGGACGACACTTTGATTGGCGACAAGTTTGGATTTGGTGCCGGATAAATCAGGCGCTAATCGAACGGCGCGGGTACGGGCGAGGGGATTCTCATCCGGTATGATGGCGCGAACGGCGGCCTTAATCTTGGTGTTGTTATCTAGCAGGATGTCGACGACACGGCCTTCTGGTACACCAGCCAGGCGGATCGACGGCACGTCCGCTTCGATCTCCAGAGATTCATCATCCATCAGAGTTACAATTGGTGAGCCGGCATTGATATAGGCGCCCGGCGAAACGTGACGCACCAAGATGACGCCAGGGTAGGGTGCGCGGATGGTGGCATCTTTTAAATCGATGCGGGCGAGATCGCGTTGCGCCCGGGCGCGCTTCAGTGCCGCGGCGGTTTCGTCGACTGCTGATTTAGCCTTCACGACTTCCTGCTTTTTATCTTCAAACCGGGCCTGGCTAAATGCCGCTGATTTTCGCAGACGTTGAAGGCGTTTAAGTTCTTGACTAACAAGGCCCACCTGGGCCTGCGCCGTTTTCCATTTAGCGCGTGCTGCCAGAACATCGGCACTGCGGAGTTCAGCCTCCAATTTGAGGCGGTCAACATCAAGTTGTGCCAACACCTGACCGGCTTTGACGCGGTCGCCAACTTCGACAAGAATTTTCCGGACACTGCCTTTAATACGCGCCGCAATAGCACTTTTTTGGCTGGCCACGAGGCGGCCGGTAATGGGGAAGGTTTGGACCAATGGTTCACGCACGACATCTGCAAGCTCGACCAGGGTTGGTGGACGGCCACCGCGACGTCCGCCACCTGGACCACCACCTGGACGGCCACCTCCAGGCCGTGCTGCAGACTGACCGCCGGTTCCACCTGATGCTTTTGCTTTAGCCTGAAAAAACTTTTGTTTGTCTTCCTGGCTCATGCCAAAGAATTTTTGCCGTTCCTCGTCAGAGAGACCTTGGATAATCGCGCGGCGTTGATCCTGACTGAGACCTTGTGCTCGAGCTGTTTCAATTGCCGTAAAACTGGTGAGTAACAAAGCCAACAGGCCAATCACGCCTATTAGTTTAAGTTGGTCGAAGGAATCACTTTTAGATTTTTGTACGGTAAAACGCATTTTAATAAAGTCTCCCCAAATCATCCGGGAACAATTCCTCCAGGTACTTTGCCTTCGGAATGTTCGCTTCGGTAAATTTATACCCCATTAACTGGGGTATAACGGATGAATTATGTAATTCCGTCGTTATTTTTTTAAATTTTATAATAAAAAACTAGTAATAAAAAACCCGTAATCGTTGATTAATATTGTCCGACATCTCCCATTTTCAGGGCTTTAACTTAGTTAATTAAAGCGAAAACAGCAATCTCCCATACGTCACAGTTGTTTCACTTTTAATTGAGCCCGGAAATTACAGCAGAGTTCCCCAAGTTTTGGCGTTTTTTACTTCAACTTCAATCTTATGGGCGGCTGATTTTAAGGCCTCCAGATGCCGTTCAGCAATTTCTTCGGGCGTTGCGGCGGAGGATATGAAAGTGATGGCAAGCGTTGCAGCGACGCGGTTTTCATTCATGATCGGCACGGCAATGCTCGAGGTTTTGCGGTTCGTGTGAAAGCCATCATCGCGCTTGCCATAGCCGCGTTGGCGCGTTGTTTTAATAATATTCCGAACATAGGTTTTATTGAGCGCCAGCCGGTCAAACTCATCATCAGAGCGTTGCAGGCTTTCCAATATTTCCAGTTGCTCGGGCTCCGGACAGAAACTTAAATAGGCGCGACCGACGGAAGTGACCAGCATCGGCAGGCGCTCACCCACCGAAACCCAATCGATGGTAAACGGACTATAGCTGCGGGTCGTTTCGCGGATATACATGGCGTCGTTGAGAAAGGTTATAAGATCGACCGGCCAGGTAATTTCTTCGACGGCCTCCTGCAAGATTGGCGCGGCGATACTTTGCACCCAATCTTCTTCGCCAAAGCCATCGCTCAGGCGGCGCACCAGATGGGTTAAATAATAACGATCGTCAGATTCCTGCAGGCGGACATAGCCAAATGAGTCCAGCGCGTTGAGCAGGCGATAGACGGCCGGCCGGGAAAATCCTGTGGCTTCGGCGAGCTCGGCAACTTTGGCGCCTTTGAGATGATTGAGCGTTTCGATCAGCATCAAAAGGCGCTCGGCGCTTTTGACTCCTTTATATCGCTTTATCGTTTTACTCAAATTGCGGTACTTTCATTTTACTGGTTTAATCGAGACACTTTAATGTCTGACCGCATTGCGTACAATTGAAAAGGAATCTTCTGTGGCAACGCATTTCTACTCGCATCCTGCCTGCCTAACCCATGAGCCGGGACCGCATCACCCGGAATCCCCCGATCGTTTGAGAGCGGTCATGGCGGCTCTCGCCAACTCTGAGTTCGACACACTTACTCGAATTGAAGCACTGGAGACGACGCCGGATGTCATCGCCCTGATGCATGATCCGGGATATATCGACCATATTTTGGCAGCCGTTCCTGCCGCTGGCTACGCTCAGCTTGATCCCGATACCATTTTATCACCGGGGTCGGGTGAGGCGGCATTGCGCGCCGTCGGCGGTATCTGCCAAGCGGTTGATGAGGTGATCTCAGGTGATGCTGACAATGCCTTTTGCGCGCTTCGCCCGCCCGGTCATCATGCCGAGCGCGCTCAGGCCATGGGGTTTTGTTTGTTTAACAATATCGCCATTGCCGCCAAGCATGCGCAAAACCAACACGGCCTCGATAAAGTGGCGGTGATTGATTTCGACGTTCATCACGGTAACGGCACCCAACACATGTTTGATGCGGATGCGAGCTTGTTCTATGGCTCAAGCCATCAGTTCCCAGCTTATCCGGGGACCGGGGCCGCTTCGGAAACGGGGATCGGTAATATCGTCAATGTGCCACTCAGCCCGGGCAGCGGGTCAGAGCTGTTCCGCGCTGCCTACACCGATGTCATATTGCCCGCGCTCCGGGATTTCAATCCTGATTTATTACTGATATCCGCCGGCTTCGACGCTCATATTCAAGACCCCTTGTGCCAACTCAACGTCACCACCACCGACTTTGCCTGGATAACTGAAGAGCTTTTGGCAGTTGCCGATGACTGCTGCGATGGCCGCGTCGTTTCAACGCTGGAAGGCGGCTACGATCTCGACGCCCTCGCTGAAAGTGTCACGGTTCATGTGAACGCAATGATGGGGATTCAGTCTCCCTAAACTTCTCAAGCCAAGGCGCGTATTTCTGTTTGCCGGATGGGGGAACGGAAGCGTACACTCCGCGGCAAAATTACAGCACCGATTTTGGCACAAGGGTAGGGGATATGGCGGCAGATAAAACTGCAGATAAAGCTGCAGATAAAATTCCGGCAGATATCAAAAAAATGAGTTTTGAGGATGCCCTTGCCGAGCTTGAAGAAATTGTCGGCGATCTTGAGCAAGGCGCCAACAAACTCGATGAAGCAATTGGCGCTTATGAACGGGGGACATTGTTGAAAAAGCACTGCGAAGCAAAATTGCGCGAAGCCAAAGCGCGAATTGAAAAAATATCGGTTGGACCGGACGGTGACGCGATTGCGGAACCCGTTGAAATTTCATAGAGGCAGCGTTTTTTGAGTGAATTTAAAGATGCCCTAACCGATGCCGCTGCCGCCACTGAAACGGCTCTCCTGAAACTAATTCCAGTCGGCAGCGGTCCCGAAGCGCAAGTTATTGAGGCGATGCGATACACCGTGATGGCAGGCGGCAAACGTCTCCGGCCATTTCTCGTCTTAGCCTGCGCCGATCTTTTTAATGTCTCACGGGCCTGCTCTGAACGCGTCGCGGCGGCGATCGAAATGGTGCATACCTATTCGCTGATCCACGATGATTTGCCGGCGATGGATGATGACGAGGTCAGGCGCGGTAAGCCGAGCTGTCATGTTAAATTTGGCGAAGCGACGGCGATTTTGGCGGGTGATGCCTTGCTGACACTAGCGTTCGAAGTAATGAGCGATGTCGATACTCACGATTCTGCCAAGGTGCGTAGTGATCTGGTTCTTGAAGTAGCCCGCGCCATCGGTGCGCATGGCATGGTGGGCGGGCAGATGCTCGACCTTGTCGCCGAAGATCATACCCTCAGTGTCTCTGAAATTACCCGGCTGCAGCGTATGAAGACGGGGGCGCTGATTAATTGTTCCTGCCAAGCTGGCGCAATACTCGGCAAAGCGAGCGATACTCAACGCCATTTATTGAGCGCCTATGCCCACGATATCGGCCTCGCCTTTCAAATCACCGACGATCTGTTAGACGTTGAAGGCGATGCAAAAGAACTTGGCAAAGCAATAAATAAGGATGAAGCTGCTGGTAAAGCGACATTTGTTTCGCTGCTGGGTGTGGAGCGCGCGCATGAGCAGGCCGAGATTTTAACCGATCAAGCGATGAAACATCTTGAGATTTTCGGCGAAAAAGGCAATCTTCTCCGTGATTTGGCAGGTTTTGTGATAGATCGCCGCAAATAACATATTATAATTGGATAATACGAATTATAAGAAATACCTGGGACTAGCCAGGGAAAGGAAATAACGTGCCGGAAAATAAGGCGGAAAACAGTAAAACGCCGTTGCTGGATACAATATCGGAACCATCTGATATCCGCGGCTTTTCAGCTGACCAACTTAAACAATTGGCTGATGAAGTGCGGATTGAAACGATCGATGCCGTCTCGATTACCGGCGGCCATCTTGGCGCCAGTTTGGGCGTTGTTGAGCTCGCCGTGGCGCTGCACCATGTTTTCGATACGCCGCATGATCGTTTGATCTGGGATGTCAGCCATCAAGCTTATCCACATAAAATATTAACCGGTCGACGCGACCGCATTCGCACCCTGCGCCAAGGCGGTGGCCTGTCAGGATTTACCAAACGTAGCGAAAGTGAATACGACCCGTTTGGCGCGGCGCATAGTTCAACGTCGATCTCGGCTGGGCTCGGTATGGCAGTCGCCCGTGATCTCGATGGCGGCAATAATAACGTTGTCGCGGTTATTGGTGATGGCTCGATGAGTGCCGGTATGGCCTATGAAGCGATGAACAACGCCGGCTCTTCTGATTCAAGATTAATTGTCGTGCTCAACGATAACGATATGTCGATTGCGCCGCCGGTTGGCGCCATGAGCGCGTATCTGTCTCGCCTGATCTCCTCCAAGTCCTATCAATCGATCCGCCACTTCGCCAAAGAGATTGCCGAGAAATTGCCTAAGCGTGTTGAGGAAACTGCCCGCCGGGCGGAAGAATATGCCCGCGGTATTTTAACCGGCGGCACGTTGTTTGAAGAACTCGGATTTCTCTATATCGGTCCGGTCGATGGACATAATATTGATCACCTGCTGCCGCTGCTTAAAAATCTGCGCGACACCGAAGAAAACGGCCCCATATTGCTCCATATTGTGACTGAAAAAGGTCATGGCTACGAGCCTGCCGAGCAGTCGGCTGACAAATATCATGGTGTTGGCAAATTTGATGTCGTCACCGGCAAACAGGACAAGCCGAAATCCAACGCGCCGTCCTATACTAATGTGTACGCCGAAGCGCTTATCCAGGAAGCAGAGAAAGACGACAAAATAGTTGCGATCACAGCAGCGATGCCGTCGGGTACGGGCCTCGATAAATTTGGTGAGGCTTTTCCGGATCGCACCTTTGACGTCGGTATTGCCGAGCAGCATGGCGTGACATTTGCCGCTGGCATGGCGACCGAAGGCTACAAACCCTTCGCCACAATTTATTCGACCTTTCTGCAGCGCGCCTATGACCAAATAGTTCACGATGTTGCCATTCAAAAATTGCCGGTGCGCTTTGCCATCGATCGAGCCGGGCTGGTTGGTGCGGATGGCGCCACCCATGCCGGATCGTTCGACATTGCCTATCTCGCTTGCTTGCCCGACATGGTCGTGATGGCGGCGGCGGATGAAGCCGAGCTTAAACACATGGTCGCGACTGCCGCCCACATCAATGACCGGCCGTCGGCATTCCGTTATCCGCGGGGTGAAGGGCTCGGTGTCGAAATGCCCGAAATCGGCAAACCCTTGGAGATTGGCAAAGGCCGTATTTTACGCGAAGGCACATCAGTTGCGCTGCTGACCCTCGGTGGCCGCTTGCATGACGCCTTAGAAGCCGCCGATGAGCTTGCCTCGAAGGGCTGGTCAACGACGGTTGCTGATGCACGTTTTGCCAAGCCGCTTGATCAGGACTTGATCCTGCGCCTGGCTAAAGAACACGAAGTGCTGATCACCATTGAAGAAGGCTCAATCGGTGGCTTCGCCGCGCATGTGATGCAGTTCCTCGCCAATGAAGGCGCTTTTGACAAAGGCCTGAAATTCCGCGCCATGACCCTGCCCGATATCTTTATCGATCATGATAAGCCGGAAAAACAATATGAGCTCGCCGGGCTGAAGCGGGCCGATATTGTTGCCACAGCGTTGCTGGCGCTCGGCGAAGTTGGTGAGGGCCGTGAAGGCATTACGCCCGCCAGCGCTTAATAACCGCGTCAGATGGCTGCCGTACCCAAACGAAGATTAGATCAAATACTCGTCGACCGCGGGCTCGCCGACTCGCGCAGCCGCGCCCAAGCCTTGGTCATGGCGGGGCTGGTCTACAGCGAGACCAAACGGCTCGACAAAGCGGGCACGCAAATTGCCGAAAATACCCCTTTGGAAGTGAAAGGGCAGGATCATCCGTGGGTATCGCGCGGTGGGCTCAAGCTCGATCATGGGCTGGATCACTTTCAGATAGATGTAACGGCTGCCACTTGTCTTGATGTCGGCGCCTCAACCGGCGGTTTTACCGATGTGTTGCTCAACCGGGGGGCGGCCAAGGTCTATGCGGTGGATGTTGGCCATGGGCAGCTCGCCTGGAAAATTCGCAATGATGAACGGGTGGTCGTGCTGGAGCGCACCAATGCCCGCCATATCACGGCAGACGATGTGCCGGACGAAATAGATTTCATCTGCTGTGATGCGAGTTTCATTGGTTTGCAGACCATTCTGCCGGCGCCGATGGAGCTGGCGGCAAAAGATGCGCACATGATAGCGCTGATCAAACCGCAATTTGAAGTTGGCAAAAGCCAAGTTGGCAAAAAAGGCGTGGTGCGTGATCCGGCGCTGCACGATGAAGTTTGCGCTCGTATTTCAGATTGGCTGGATGGCTTGGCCGATTGGCGCGTTTTGGGCATTGAAGAAAGTCCGATAACCGGGCCGGAAGGAAACAAGGAATTCCTCATTGCGGCCCGGGCCGCCCGGCGAAACTCAGAGCATTCGAGATAAAACCCCGCGGGTTCATGACCTCACGGGGTTTTTAGCTTTTTCGCTTTTGGTCCCAACAATAATGTCGGGGTTTTCATCAGACGTTTTGAACGTCTGGCACAATTCTTAAATTTTTCGTTATTCGGGCCTCCTCATAACAAGGAGGCCAAATGTGACCAGGTGGATCAATCGGGGTAATATACATACCCATCTACCTTCCTTGTTCGGGTTAAGCCCGTAGCGGCGAATCGTACTTTAGCAAATTTCGGTCTCAAACTCTACTCACCGGCGGTAGTATTTTATGCTGAAATACGATTACCGATTTGTGGCGAATCTTCTGCATAGCGATAGCAGCGGAAGACCCAGTTCAGGGTGTCTCCGGAGAGATATTCAATTTCGTAGGGTGATATATATTCCCACACTATCTCGCCATCGGGTGTGACTTCAAAAAAGCGTCCCCAGCCGCCTTCACAAATCAGCGTGTTGCCGCTGTCCAAACGTTGCGCTCCACTGATATGCGGGCTGAAAAAGGAAAGGGGCGGGGAGCCTTTATATTGCCAAACGTTTTTTTTGGTTTTGGGATCGAGTTCGATAATTCTGGAATGTGGAAACGTGAGGGTGTTAAGGCCATTGGCAAAAAACAGAAAATTACCATTATTGATGCGCTGGACATCATGCTGCATGCCCCAGGTAATATCGCTCATCTGCCAATTGAACTTTTTTGTTTGGCGATCAACAACTGCAACCATGCTGTTGCGGCGAAAGCTGACCAATACATCGCCATTCGGCAGCGGAAAACACGAATTCATGTGAGCAAACTCGGCGCGCGGTACTTCCAAATGGAGCGGGTAGGCCTCAATTTCCATATCCTGCATATGCCATTCCCAGATGGTATCGCCGGCGGGAGTAACTTCTTTCAGATAGTCACCTAATATACTGCCATCAGCATGTTCGGTACCGGCCATACCGCCTTGAACGCGGGCTGCTTTCTCGGCATCCATCTCTTCCCAGCCGATATAAAGCAGATTGCCGTTGTCGAGCCGCCGCACGTCGTGATGCTGAGCGTGGTCCACATATTGCCAGACAATTTCGCCATCCCAATCATATTCTCTGACATAGCCGCCTTTACCATTAACCCCGGTGGGGCCTTCCGGGCTTTTCTCGGCGGTCAGTAGATTGCCATTTTCCAGCAGATAAACAATACCGCCACAGCGGTCTCCCAGCGCCCATTCATGTACGGTTTCTCCCGCCATATTCAACAGATACGCCGTACGCGATTCGAGCGGCGAAAATAAGGTCAATCCTGGGCTTGCTTGTGATGTGTCGTGGACCAGCAGTCCCGTTTCAGTAATGCGCATGATTTTTTCCCCTGATTTTCTGTGTTATAAACTTTATAACATCTAAATAATAAAAGTCAGGGGAGAGGGGCAGGAATCAGTGCCAAAAAATAATCAAGAAGTAGAGCCCGAGGTTCAGCGCGCAGATTTTCTTGCCGAGGCCAAACGATTGGCGCCAATATTTCGTCAACGGGCACTTGAGGCGGAAAAAATACGCCGCATGCCCGACGAATCCATCGCCGATATCGTCGCTGCGGGTTTGCCGAGAATTTGCCAGCCAAAACGTTTCGGCGGCGCGGAATTGCCGTGGGATGCTTTGGTCGAGGTTAGCATGGAGCTGGCTAAGGGCTGTGGTTCACAAGCCTGGGTCTCGAATGTTTTTGGCGAACATAGTTGCCATCTTGCCCATTTTCCGGATGAGGCACAGCATGACGTTTGGGATGGCGATCCGGAAGCTCTGATTTCAACATCTTATGCACCGAGCGGGGCTGCCGAGCGAGTTGATGGCGGCTGGCAGCTATCGGGGCGCTGGGGATTTTCAAGCGGGGTTGATCATTCATCCTGGACAATGGTTGGTGTTTTGCTGCCGGATGATGACGCGACTAAAGCTCAAGATCATGGTCATCACTTTATGCTGTTGCCGGCTAAAGATCGCACAATATTGGATACGTGGGAGACCTTGGGGTTGGCCGGCACCGGCAGTAATGATGTCGTCGTCGATGACGTGTTTGTACCCGATCATCGCATTCTTGATAGCCGGTTGACTGCTCAAGGAAAATCACCGGGCGCAGTCCACAATGCCGCCCCGGTTTATAAAATGCCGCATCTCGGATTTGCCCAGCCGGCTTTGGCTGGCGTGACCGTTGGTATGGCAATGAGTGCCGTGGCGGATTTTGAAGCCATGCTTAAAACCCGCAAAGTGCGCGGCAAGGCTCTCGCGGATTTGACCAATTTGCAATTGCGATTGGCTGAGGCTTCGGCGGAAGTGGAGGCGGCCCGCTTGCTGACGATGACGACGGCGACCGACAACATGGCTTTGCTCAATTCGGGTAAGATATTGGATTTAGCCGATCTCGGACGCTCGCGCCGCAATGCGGCATTTGCCGTGAAGCTCGCTAAAGCCGCCACCCAGCGTATGTTTGAAGCCACCGGTGGACACGGCATATATATCTCAGAATCGATCCAGCGGGCGTTTCGCGATGTCCAGGCAGCGGCCTCGCATATCGCCCTCGGCTGGGATCTCAGTGGCATGATCTACGGACGGCAGGCGCTTGGGCTTGATATGTCCGACGTGCTTTAATCAATACAATAAGGATAATTAAATGGTTTTCGGTATCTTTGGCAAAAGCGATAAAAAAATTCAGGAGCTCATCGACAATAAACAATTTGATGAATTATCAACCGAGGTAATCGATGAGATCGCCCAAGATATTATCGTCACCACAGAGACCTCCATGCAGGGCTATCAAATTACTGAGCGGATTGAAATTATCACCGCTGAATGTGTGTTTGGCATGAACATGTTCCGGGATTACTTCGCCGGTATTCGCGATATCTTTGGCGGGCGCAGCAAGGCATCGCAGAAAGTGTTAAGGGATTCCCGGCGCGTCTGCCTCACTGAACTCCGCCGTGAAGCCTTGATTGTTGGTGCCAATGCGGTGATTGGCGTCGATCTCGATTACAACGAAATTTCAGGCGATGGCAAGTCGATGCTGTTCTTGGTCGCCAGCGGTACCGCCGTGACGGTTGAGCGGGGCTAGGAATTAAAGTGATAGTTTACTTAATTAAAATAATTCGACCCGGGTCGATTTATTACAATGTTAACTATTGAATTAAGCAAACTATCACTTTAATTCGTTACTTTAATTCTCTGGCACTGCTGCATCTTCAAATATTTTTTCACCTTTGATCCACCGTTCAATGGCGTCAGGATTGGTCAGTATCTGCAAGAGGGCGCTGCCAAGTTCCAGCTCTTGCGGCTCAAGTTTGTTTTCAGCGATGCCTAAATGGAGCCCAATGGCGATTGAGCGGGTGATCGATTTGTGGTCTTCATATTGAGGAATTGGATTTTTTTTACCGGGTGTTGCGTCATCTTTCTCACACGCATCCCGGTCGAGCGAATGCATGCCCCGGCAGGTGAGGGGCCGTGCTGCATACGCCGTGCAGTGGCGGAGATCAGGGTCAAGCAGCGGGCAGTCAAGGCGTGAGGCCGCGCGTACGTATTGGCTCATGCTGACGGTTTCTTTGACAACGTCGCTTAAGCGATCTAGCAACCGCTGCTGGCCTGCGGTATCGAAATTAGTCTCGATATATTTCGCCAGGATTGCCAGTTCCGGCATGCTGACGCCAACATATTGATGACAGCAAAACGTGCATCCTGCCACGCAAGCCAGCGCCTGGTCCGGTTTCTCGTCTTGATAAAAACGGTTGAGCAGGGTCTCGGCAGTTGCCAATGCATCGATGCCGATATCGGCGAGCCCATCCGGCGTCGGATTTTTTAGATAAGCCTCAGCCACGCTGTCTTTTTGCGCCAGCTTAAGATCATCTTCGAAGCTCGTTTTATCGGCGTTCATATATCGCCTTTGTATTGCTATTTCGGTGACAGTTTACTTAATTCAAATAGTTAACAAATTTAATGTCTCCCGGGAGACTTTTATAAAATTAACTTTTGGCATTTCCGCAAATAAATAAACTGTCACCGAAATATTATCGATCCATCTTGTGGTAATCGGCATTCGGCATCATATCCAGCCCATGTGCCATGCGGTTGGTATAATTAAAAAACGAAGCTGTATCGCAGATATCGAATATATCCTGTTCAGCAAAGCCAACACCGCGCAAGGCTTCCCGGTCGGCATCGCCAATATCGTGCGGGCTCTCGGTCAATTTCCAGACGAAATCCAGCATCGTGCGGGTGCGTTCATCAAGCTCGGCGACGCGATAGTTCATCACCATCATCTCACCCAATTGTGGATCACCGGACAGTTGACGCACCGCTTGACCATGAGCAACCAAGCAATAATAGCAGCGGTTGGCCGAAGACACGACGACCGCAATCATCTCGCGTTCCAGCTTGGTCAGATTACAATCATCCTCATCCAACATGAGTTTGTTATAAAAAGCCGTGAAGTTGCGGAACTTTTCGAGATTGCCGGTATAGGCGCGGAGCACATTCGGCACCATGCCAAGCTTTTCTTCGCAAATAGCAAAGTACTTCTTGGTGTCGTCATCCAGGCTGTCTAAATCGGGCAGGGGGATTTTGACGATGTGATCAGGTTGCGGCATGTAAATTATCTACATTGGGCTTTGTGGCGCAGCAGGTGATCGGCCAGCACACAGGCGACCATGGCTTCGCCGACCGGCACGCCCCGGATACCGACGCAAGGGTCATGGCGGCCTTTGGTCGAAACCTCGGCGTCTTCGCCGCTTGTGGTGATTGTCTTGCGCGGAGTGGCGATTGAACTTGTCGGCTTCACGGCAAAGCGGGCAACGATATCGTGACCGGTGGAGATGCCGCCTAAAATACCGCCGGCATTATTCGATAGAAAAGCCGGGCGGCCGTCCTGCATCCGCATTTCATCAGCATTTTCTTCACCGCTCAGCTCAGCAGCGCCAAAGCCGGCGCCGATCTCAACACCTTTGGCGGCATTGATGCTCATCAGGCCTTTGGCGATATCGGCATCCATTTTGTCATAGACCGGATTGCCGAGGCCAACGGGCACGCCGCGGGCGACAATTTCTACCACGGCACCGATGGAGGAGCCGGCTTTGCGAATGTCGTCAAGATAGTTTTCCCATTCTTTGGCGGCATCGGCGTCCGGGCACCAGAACGGGTTATTGTCGATCTCCGCCCAATCCCATTTATCGCGATCAATTTTGTGCGGACCGATTTGCACCAAAGCACCTCGCACATCAATAGTATCGCCCAGCACTTTGCGGGCGATGGCGCCGGCGGCAACCCGGCAGGCGGTTTCCCGGGCACTGGCCCGGCCGCTCCCACGATAATCCCGAATGCCGTATTTTTGATCATAGGTGTAGTCAGCATGGCCCGGGCGATAGAGGTCCTTGATATCGTCATAGTCTTTCGAGCGCTGATCGGTGTTCTCGATCAACAACCCAATCGGCGTGCCGGTGGTTTTACCTTCGAACACGCCTGACAGGATACGTACCGAATCGGCTTCATTGCGCTGGGTCGTAAAGCGCGACTGGCCCGGCCGGCGTTTATCAAGCCAGATTTGAATATCGTTTTCGTTAAGCTCGATATTAGGCGGCGTGCCGTCGACAACACAGCCAATGGCGGGGCCGTGGCTTTCACCGAACGTCGTGAACTGAAATAGGTGGCCGAAGCTATTTCCCGACATCGATCATACCATTCTTATGACTCACCGTTATTAACGGTGATGTCGGGCGCATCGACAGCTTTCATGCCGACGATATTATAGCCGCAATCGACATGATGGGTTTCGCCGGTAACGCCGGACGACAGATCGCTGAGGAGATACATGCCGGCGCCGCCAACATCTTCATTCGACACATTGCGCCGGAGTGGAGAGTTATATTCGTTCCATTTGAGAATATAGCGGAAGTCGCCGATGCCCGAGGCGGCCAGTGTTTTCATCGGACCGGCCGATAATGAATTGACGCGAATGTTTTCGCTGCCGAGATCCTCGGCGAGATAACGTACGCTGGCTTCAAGGGCCGCTTTCGCCACACCCATCACATTATAATGCGGCATAACCCGTTCCGAGCCGGCATAGGTCAGCGTCAATAAGGAGCCGCCATCGGTCATAAGTTCGTGGGCGCGCTGGCAGATTGCGGTAAAGGAATAACATGAAATTTGCATCGTCAGAGCGAAATTGTCGGCAGAGGTATCAAGATATTTTCCGGTGAGCTCGTCCTTATCCGAGAAAGCGATGCCATGCAGGACAAAATCCAGCTTGCCCCATTTGTTTTTGATTTCTTCGAAGACGGCATCGACGCTACTGTCATCGGTAACGTCGCAGGGCAGCACGATATCCGAGCCGACCGATTCGGCTAGCGGTATTACGCGCTTCTGCAAAGCCTCACCTTGATAGGTGAAGGCGAGCTCGGCGCCTTGTTCGGAAGTTGCTTGGGCGATCTGCCAGGCGATTGACCGATTATTGGCGACGCCCATAATCAATCCCTTTTTGCCCGCCATCAGGCCTGCTGAATTACTCATTGGTCCCTCGTTATTCTTTGTCGTGCTGGAATTCTATCGGTAACCCCGCCGATTTCGCCGCACCATGATTAAAACTAAGCTGATGATCGACAAAAAGATTTAAAGCTTTGCTAAGACTTTATTTTTATGCGGAATTTATGCGGTTTCCCGGGTGAAATAGCAATGCAAAACGGCACCGCATTTGCCCAAGCGCATCACGTTTTTTAACAAAAGATTTCAGATTCGCCGAACGACTGCTAGACACTGACTTGTTTGGCGGGTTCGTCTTTCATATTTCGGTCAAACATCTCGCCCTGTTTTTTCTCAGCCAGCAACTCACGCGCCCGGGCATAAGTCGGGTCATGCCAGAACATCAGGCAGCCGTTACACCCCTTGCCGCAGCAGCCTTCCATGCCGATCCGGGGAGTCTTTGATTTAAGCGCTGTATCCCGAATAGCCTGCGACTCCCGAAGGGCATCGCGCGTGGCGGTGTAGGCTTCATCTGTACCTTTACCGGTTTCAAGGGCCCCGGTTGCCTTATCAAGTTTTAAGCGATCCCATTGCTCTTGAGTGAGTGAGCGTTCTTTGCGCAGCACTGTCATTGCCGGGATGCGGTGCTTCAATGTCGCCAAATCTTCCTGATCGAACAGTGTGAATGGCACGCGGAAGTAGGGATCATGGCCGCCATTGATAACGCTTTTGATCTCACCGGTTTTGGCGTGTTCAAACTCGTACATCCTGAGCAAAATAGTTTCCCGTCCATTGGGCGGCACAAATTCGATAACGTCGCCGGCTTCGAGTTTATTTTTGCCCTCGACGATAAAAGCATCGTCTTCTACCGATTGCACCATGCCGGCATATTCCCAGGCACCGAGGGTCGCCGTATTTTCATAGCCATGTGAATGATTGGTCAGGCGGCCTTCGTGAAAGGCGTAGGTGTAGCCGCGATTGGGGATGGTTAGCAGTTCGTCCATATAGTCTTCGGCTGACCAGCTTTCCGGATCGCGATACCAGTCATCAATGGCCATACGGTAGGCGCGGGCGACGAGGGCGACATAATAAATGCTTTTGCCGCGCCCTTCGACTTTGAGTGAGTCGACACCGATCCGCAACAGATCATCCAATTTGGGCATGATGCAGAGGTCTTTGGCGTTAAGGATATAGGAGCCGCGGTCATCTTCTTCGATCGGCATGAACTCGCCGGGTCGCATTTCCTCTTCGAGCAGAAACTCAAACAGTTCCAGATTTTCTTCCGTCAGCGGCAGTTCTTTGCTGGTGCCGTCTTTGAGGCGCATATGAACTTTGTACTTCCAGCGGCAGCTATTGGCGCAGGCACCTTGATTGGCACCGCGTTCGGCCATGAAATTGGACAGCAGACAACGCCCGGAATAGGTCATGCACATGGCGCCATGGACAAAAGATTCGAGCTTGATGTCGGGGCATTTTTCTCTGATTTCAGTGAGCTCATCAAATGATACTTCCCGGCCCAGCACACAGAGGCTGGCGCCTTGATCCTGCCAGAACTTGACCGATTGCCACGAGCAGACATTGGCCTGGGTAGAGACATGGAGTTCCAATTCGGGTGCGCGTTCCTTGACGAACATAAACACACCGGGATCGGCGACGATCAGGCCATCGGGCTGAACTTTGCGCACCGTATCGACATAATCGGGCAGCTTGTCGATATCTTTATTATGGGAAAATAAATTGAGCGTCAGGTAGACACGTTTGCCGTATTTATGCGCGAACTCGATGCCTTCGACGACTTCTTCGAGCGTAAATTCTGACTTGGTGCGGAGCGACAGATCGGGCGTTCCTAGATAAACCGCGTCGGCGCCATACAGCACCGCGACTTTCAGCTTTTCCAGCGAACCTGCCGGCATCAGCAGTTCTGATCTTTTAGCGATCTTGGTCATCTCACAATCCGATACAATTACTCGGCAGAGACATACCTAAACTGGCCGCCTTTGTACATTCAAATTGTTCTAATAGTTAATTTTTTAAAAGGTGACAGGCTCCATCGAAAAAATTAACGAAGTTGTGAATTTGTGTTAATTAGGTGCCAGGCACCTAATTAATTTAGGCACTTAATTAATTACCCGCCATGAGCCATCGCGCTGCCGGCAGGCGGTTCCTTTAACCACTTCCTTGCGGCCATCGACAGTAATTTCGTGCTCATATTCACGGCAATACTCGCCCGTAGACGCCTGCTGCGTGTTGGTCGGGGTCACCCGGCCTGAATGCCCGGTATTGGGATTATTCCAGGTCGACGACTGACCGTCTTTGTTTTTCTCTAACACCGTCTGCTGGGTTTGATGGGCTTTTAAGCGGTCGACATCATCGAGGGCTTTGCCAAGCTGACCACCGGCGAAAGCGCCGCCCAAGGCACCAATCGCAACAGCCGCCAATTTGCCTTTGCCGCTACCGACTTGCGAACCCGCAAGGGCGCCTAATCCTGCACCTATAATAGTGCCGAGCGTTTGTTTTTCACTATTTTGGTTTTCTGCACAGGCGGCCAGAAAGGCTGCCATGCCGAGAACAAGTACAAACTTGGAGATTTTCATCTTTCTACGATCCCGATTTTAGGTTTGCTTCAATTAGCTTAATTGCCTGATTGATTGCCAGTTTTGTTGCCACATTTGTTGCCGGATTTGTTGATTGTTGCATTCTAACAGAATAAAACGTGTTTACCTGTGATATTCGTCAACAATATGGCGAATTTATGTAGGACGAAGAATAACTTTAAAGGAATCCTGGGCCCTTGGATAATGAATTCGAAGTCAACGAAAATATAACGTTCGAAGCGGACGAACCCGTCGCTCTCTTTAATAAATGGCTGAAATTGGCGGAAGAAAAAGAACCGGTTAACCCCAATGCGATGGCTGTGGCGACCGCTAATGCTGACGGCAGGCCTTCGGTGAGAATGCTTTTGCTGAAAGGCGTCGATGAACGCGGATTCGTGTTTTACACCAATTCAGAAAGCCAAAAAGGTGAAGACTTGGCGGCAAACCAGCGCGCATCCTTGTGCTTTTATTGGAAATCAATGAGACGCGAGGTCCGCGTCGATGGGCCGGTTGAGAAAGTAAGCGTCGAGGAAGCAGATGCCTATTTCGACAGCCGGTCGCGCGGCAGTCAAATTGGCGCCTGGGCATCCAAGCAATCGCAGCCGCTCGAGAGCCGGTTTGAGCTTGAAAAGCGGATCGCTAAATACACGGCAAAATTTCATATCGGCAAGGTGCCGCGTCCCGATTTCTGGGAAGGTTACCGGGTAAAACACGAAAAAGTGGAGTTTTGGGCGGAAAAAAGCTTTCGATTGCATGATCGATTTGTTTTTATCCGAACGGATTCCGGTTGGCAGAGCGAGCGGCTATATCCATAATTAACGGTGCAGGTGGGGTTAAGAAACTTTGAGCGATACTGAAGAACCGACGAGTCAGAATACTGTCGCGAGATTAATGCGGCTGGCGACCTATGCCTCGGTTTCCGTGGCGAGCGTTCTTATTATTATCAAAGCCGGCGCCTGGATTGCGACCGAATCCGTGAGCCTGCTGTCATCATTGGTGGATTCTGTATTGGATGTCGGTGCTTCGGTGGTAAATTTGCTGGCCGTCCGCCACGCGCTCACACCCGCCGACCGCGACCATCGCTTTGGCCATGGTAAAGCCGAAGCGTTGGCTGGATTGGCTCAGGCGGCTTTTATCGCTGGTTCAGGAGCCTTTCTACTGCTCGAATCGATCGATCGCTTCATCCAGCCACGAGAAATTTCCAACAGTGAAACAGGCATCATTGTGATGGTCATTGCGATCGTTATGACTTTGCTGCTTATCGGTTTTCAAAGCTATGTGGTCAAACAAACCGGTTCGGTCGCGATCAAAGCCGACTCGCTTCACTACCGCGCCGATATTCTAGTCAATGTTGCTGTCATTGTTTCACTGTTCCTGGCCAGCAATTTGAGCTGGAGCATGGCTGATCCAATCTTTGCGATTTTAATCGTCGCCTATATGTCGATCGGTGCCTACAAGATCTCTGTGCAGTCACTGGACGTGCTGATGGATAAAGAATTTCCGGATGAAGATCGCAAGCGCATCAAAGAAATCGCTGAAAGTCATGAGAAGGTTCTAAATGTTCACGACATGCGAACACGATCTTCCGGCGCGACATCTTTTATCCAATTCCATGCTGAAATGGCAAAAGAGATTTCCCTCGCCGAAGCCCATGATATTGCCGATGAGGTGATGTATATGGTTGAAGAAGCTTTTCCCAACACCGAAGTACTGATCCATCAGGACCCTGAAGGCGTCGATGAACGCCGCGATGATGTGCAGGAATAGGCATTTTTTTATAAATATTTCAATAATTTGGGTCGCAACTAAAAAGTACTTATATTATAATTATATATATTAAGTCGGGTGAAACTGACTGCTTAGAACAGGTTGTCTTAAAAGCTACGTTCACCGGAGCAGAATTCGAGGGAACGATATGTCATATAAATCAATACTTGTACCACTCGATGGCACCGAGGCAGATAGCCGCGCACTTGCCTGCGCCATTTTGGTCGCCCAAATTTCCAACTGTCATCTCAACATTCTTCACGTTCAGGCGGATTCGAAAGAAGCCGTGCCGTTGTTAGGTGAAGGCATGTCGGGCGCGATGATTGAAGAAATGATCGATCTTGCTGATCGTGATGCCAATGAACGATCGAATTTAGCTCATCAAAATTACGAGAAATTTGTCGCTGACAATGATGTGACGATATTGGAACGGCCAGTCGGCGCGGAAAGTCTTAATTCTATTACCGCCCATTGGGTGCAGAAAATTGGCCGCGAAGATGAAATCGTGTCACGTGGTGGGCGCATTTCGGATTTGACGATTATGGCGCGGCCAAAATCGGATACCGAACGACCATCCTTGATGACCCTTCATGCGGCTATATTTGAAACCGGTAAGCCGGTTCTTATTGTGCCGCCGGAAATGCCATCACAAATAGGTAAGCGTATACTGATCGCCTGGAATGGCACCTCCGAAGCAGCGGCCGCGGTTTCGGCGGCGCTGCCGTTCCTTCAACGCGCCGAGGCGATCACGGTCCTCACTATCGAAACTGAGAAAGCGCTAAATCGCATTAGTGGCGAGGAATTACTTAGAAACCTCGCCTGGCATGGCGTTACCGCGAACACTCTAAAAGTCGCCCCGGGCAGTGAAACCGTCGGTGCTATAATCTTAGCCCAATGCGAGCAAATGAACGCGGATTTGCTGGTGACCGGCGCCTACACGCATAGCCGGCTCATTCAGATTATATTGGGTGGCGTCACCCGCCACATTATTGCTGAAGCTAAGATTCCAGTTTTGGCGGCGCATTAATAAACTGTCACCGAAATAGATCCCCCTGCTTTTTTTCTTTTGCCGGCGGATTTTCGATTTCCTCGGCTTCGAGCTTGTCATCCTGATAGGGCATTAACAAATTAGCGACATCTTCATAAGCGTTGTCGCCTGAAAGCCAATCCGCTTCGGCGGCCTGGTCGAGGATCGCCGGCATGCGGCCGTGAATATAGGCAATACTGGGGCTGGGGGCGCAGGTGATAATTGTAAAATTGTCATCGTCAATCAGACCCGCGAAAGCGACCAACTTGCCTTCATTGGGCTGAATGCGGGTTTTGATTTTGAGCTTTTCATCTTTACGCCATTCGAAATAGGCGGTCGCCGGCACCAGGCACCGGTTTTCCAATAAAGGCTGAAATGTGCGCTTTTCGGATAGAGTTTCAGAACGCGCATTAATAAGGGGCTTCGTGTCCCAGTCGACTTTGAGGCCCCAGCTGAGGCGAGCGATTTGATTTTCATTGGTAATAACCGGCACCCGGTTGGTCGGTCGCACCTCAGCCATTGGTTTGAATTGGGCTGAAAACTCCGCCATCACGGCAGCACCGGCCGAGATATCAAATCTTAAGACGACCTCCTCAAAGGTGCCGTTGATTTCGTAGCGTGAGCACATAGCCAATTTTACTCATAAATCTATCTACTGGAAACTTCGGTCATTTTGTCCTAAAGCTTAACCATGGAAAAGGGAAGAAAAACCGCCATCGTCACGGGCGCTAGCAGAGGCATCGGCCATGCGACTGCCACCTTGTTTTTGGAGCGCGGCTGGCGGGTGATTACATGCTCCAGGGAAGACATACCGGAAGAACGCGGCGGCGATAAAAACTGGACGGCGCATATCCCGGTTGATCTGGCGAATGCCGATAGTGTTGCTAATTTTATTACCTTGGCGAACCAAGAGCTGGATGGTGAGCCGCTCAACGCTTTGGTTAATAATGCCGGGATGTCGCCCAAGGCCGAAAACCAGGAACGGCTTGGCTGCCTGAACGGCGACATCGACGCCTGGCGCGATGTATTTGAGCTCAATTTTTTCGCTCCTTTGAAATTGGGACGGGGATTCGCCTCTGCTCTTCATAAAGGCCGGGGCGCCATCGTCAATGTGACGTCGGTTGCCGGTCATATGATCCATCCCTTTGCCGGCTCGGCTTATTCCAGTTCCAAGGCTGCTTTATCGGCGTTGACCCGGGAAATGGCGAATGAGTTCGCGGCACTGGATGTCAGAGTGAACGCGGTGGCGCCGGGTGAGATATCCACCTCTATGATCCAGCCGGAATACGAAATGCTGATCCCGCGAATTCCGATGAACCGGATGGGCACGCCGGAAGATGTAGCGCGCTCGATTTATTATTTATGCTCCGAGGATTCAGAATATGTCACCGGCACCGAAGTATGGGTCACCGGCGGCCAACACATGTTTTAGCCTGCCTGACGAGAAGAAAATATGACACCTGATGAATTATCCGGCTTGCTGGCCGCGTTTCCGGCCACATCGCTCGGCCATTTTCCAACGCCCATTGATGCAACGCCGCGGCTGGGCGGGAAACTCGGCCTGGGTTTATCGGTAAAAAGAGACGACGCCACGGGACTGGCGTTTGGTGGCAATAAAGTGCGGCAGCTCGAATTTTACTTTGGTAAAGCACTGGCGCAAAATGCCGATACTGTTTTGATCACCGGCGCCGTGCAATCCAACTATGTGAGGACAGCTGCCGCGGCGGCTGCCAAATTAGGCCTGCGCTGCCATGTGCAGTTGGAAGATCGGGTGCCGCTATACAATGAAAGTTATGTAAATAGCGGTAATACATTGTTGAATAAACTGCTCGGCGCCATTGTTCATACCTATCCGGAAGGCGAAGACGAGGCGGGCGCCGACGCAAGGCTGCACGAGATTGCCGATGAAGACCGGCGCAACGGTTTTAATCCTTACGTCATTCCGCTCGGTCCCGGTAATCCACCGACCGGCGGGTTGGGCTACGTTGCCTGTGCAATTGAGCTCGCCCAGCAGGTAGATGATATTGAGAGTTTTGATGCCTTCGTTGTGCCGTCCGGCAGCGGCATGACCCATGGCGGCTTTCTGGTCGGCTTAAGGGCGATGGGTATCAAGACGCCCGTCTACGGTATTTGTGTCCGGCGCGGCGCCGACGTTCAAGCGGAACGGATCGTCAATAATTGCCAAAACATCGAAGAGCTTCTTGGCGCGCCATCCACGGTAACCGCCGTGGACGTTAACACATCGGATGCCGTGCTTTCACCGGGCTATGGCCAGCTCAATGATGCGACCTTTGAAGCCGTTTTGATGGCGGCACGAACGGAAGGCCTGATGTTGGATACGGTCTATTCCGGGCGCGCTTTAGCCGGCTTGGTTCATTTAGCGGATAAAGGCGTGATTGCTGCTGGATCGAAAGTGCTTTTTCTTCACACCGGCGGCACCCCGGCGCTGTTTGGTTATAGTGAGGTTTTAAACGACCGGCTCGCCATCGAAATACCAGCGGAGTAGAGCACCATTTTAGCTGTCCCGGTATTGTTAGCCCTGATTGCCTTCATATTTGTTATTGGTATTTTGCTGGGCGCCGTCGGCATTGGCGGTGTCGTGATGGTGCCAATCATTACTCAACTCACCGGCATCGACATCCATATCGTTGTTGCTTCAACTATATTCAGCGCAATTTTCAGCGGCGCTGTTGGTACCTTCATGTATGCCCGGAATGGCTCGATTCAGTGGTCGATGGCAGGCTGGCTGGGCGCAGGCGCCATTATTGGTGCCTTTGCCGGAACGATGTTGCTGGCTCGACTATCCGGTATTTTAGTTGAATCCATTGTCGGCGTCCTCGTTTTATTTACCGGGCTCCATGCGTTATTGGCCAAAGCCTCCGAATCACAAACAACTTTTGTTGGTTCGAAATATACGTTCCTGTTGGTCGGCACCGTTACCGGTGTAGGATCAGCAATCAGTGGGGCAGGTGGTCCCTTGCTGATGGTGCCCATTCTGATGTGGCTGAAGTTTCCAATTTTAGCTGCCGTGGCGCTCGGTCAGTTCATTCAGATACCCGTGGCACTCTCGGCTTCAGTTGGAAATGTTTTAAATGGCCTATTGGATATTAAGCTCGGCCTGTTGATATCGGTTTGCCTGATGGCCGGCGTCGTGCTGGGTGCTAAAATCTCAGTGGCCCTACCGGCGCCGGTCGTTAAGCGGGTTGTTGCCGTTGTTCTGGTCTGCATGGCGGTGGTGATTCTTGGTCGATTGGCGTTTGGCTAGATAATCTTTCTGGTAAAAACCCTCGTCTTCGCGATAAGATTGCCGATAAAATAAGTCTGCACCTTGATAAGACTGGAGGGGAAATGTCGTTAACGATCTATGGCACGCCGGCGTCACGTACCAGTCGGGTTATTTGGATGGCCTATGAGCTGGGTATCGAATTTGACAACGATCCGGTTAACCCACGCAAAGGCGAGGCGCGCACGCCGGAATATTTGGCGATCAATCCCAACGGCCATGTGCCGTCGATGCGGGATGGTGATCTGGTGATGTGGGAAAGCCTCGCGATAAACCTTTATCTGGCTAAAAAACATGTCTCGGAGATTTCACCGAAGGACCCTGAAGAGGAAGCGCTGGCGACCCAGTGGAGTATGTGGGGCCTGAACGAGATCGAGCCGTATTCTATTTTTCTGATCCAAAACTCACGCAAACCGGATGATCAGCAGGATCATCCCCGCGCAGCTGATTCATCTGAGACGCTTAAATCACCGATGAAGGTTTTGGATGATATATTGGCCGATCGTGAATGGCTGGTAGGCGGACGTTTTACCGTCGCTGATCTCAACGTTGCAAGTGTTATGGGACCGTTGCGGCCGGTTAAGTTTGACTTCGAACCATTTCCCAATGTCGCCAAATGGTTTCTCGCTTGCGCGTCACGCCCGGCTGCGGTGAAAGCACGCGAGCTGCAAATGGCGCAAGTTGATTAAAGCCCGCCGGTAAGGTTCATCACCACGCCAGACGTATAAGACGCTTTTTCTGACACCAGAAACGCAACTAGATTGGCGACCTCTTCAGCATCGGTTGGCCGGCCAAAAGGCATTGGGGTTTGCAGCTCCTGCCACCGGTTTTTATCGCCCAATTGCCGCTCCGCCGCGGTTTCAAGCTGCCGGCGATAGCGTTCGGTAAGCGTAAGGGCGGGGTGGACACCAACCACACGGACGCCGAATTCCGGACTTTCTTTACCGAGCGCAATGGTAAAATTTTGCAAAGCAACATTCGCCATGGCGCCGGCAATATAGCCGGGTGAAGGGTTTTGCGCCGCACTGCCGATCACATTAGCAATGATGCCAGAGCCACGGGTTTTCATGTTCCCATAGATATGGCGGCTCAGATTAATATAGCCGAACAGTTTAAGCTCCCAGGCCTCGCGCAACCCATCATCATCAATATCCGCCAAACCGCCACGCGGTATGGCACCAGCATTATTGACCAGAATATCAACGTCGGCGCAATTCGCCGCCAACTGATCCAGCTCGGCTTTTTGGGATAAATCGCAACTGTGAATTTCGACGCCGACATTGTGCGATTGGCGAATATCATCGGCTGCTATGGCGAGATCAGCTTCGGTGCGTGACGCCAGATGCAAATTGCAGCCTTCGGCGGCCAGAATCTTGGCTATTGCCAGCCCGATGCCTTTTGAGCCGCCCGTTACCAAGGCGAATTTATTCTCTAGTCCCAAATCCATTGCTTTTTAGCTCTCCAATTTCGATTTGAATTCTGTCAGCCAATCGAGGCGCGATTCGTTGCGGCTGATATCATGATCCAACCAGCGCGTCAGATGCCCTGGATCACCTTCGTGATGGCGGCGGAGATCTTCAAAGCGTGCCAGCTCAGACTCGCACACCTCGAGCATAAGATCGATTTGATTTATCTGTTCGGCTGGCGGCAATTGATGAAGAAAGCGGAATTTAAGCGCGATCACCAATTCGTTGAGATCGCTGCTGCCGGCCCGGATATTAGCGCGCAATAAAGTATCGAGAACTTCCTTGCCGCTGTTGGTTATGGTCAGGGCGGGATTGGTTTCGTCTGCGTTGTCTTCAGCTTCGACCAGACCTTCGTAACGCAGCAACTCAATCGATTCACCCATTAGCTCGAGGGACGGGCCGGTGACACGGCTGACAAAATGGCGGACGGCGTGAACGAGGTCGTCATAGCTCATAGAATCATTGGCTACCGAACCGCTGGCCAGGGTTCCCAATGCACAAAGTCGAACCGCCTCTCTGGGCGTTAAAGTATTATCGGTATACATGATCGATGAGGATCATATAGCCTAAGTCCTTGATAGGAAATTGATTTAGTTGGGTATTCGGTGAGAAAATAACAAACGGGGGATAACTTTCGAAAAATTATCCCCCGTCCAATTTCTTGGTCGATACGGCAAAAATTAACGTTTAATTTTAGCAGTTTTCTCCAGCTTGGCGATTTCGGCTTTATACTCAGCCAGCACTTTTTCGCCGTCGATGCCTTTAGCCGCGGCTTTTTTCATCCATTCAGCTTGGATCGGCACCCACATTTTTTTCATGGCGGCGATCATTTTTGGTGTTGCCGGTTTCATCTGAACGCCGAGCTTTTTGAGATAAACATCGGCTTCGCGGTCGGCAATGTCCCAGGCTTGACCAGCAATGTGAGCGAATCTCTCACCGGAATGAGCGGAGATTAGCTTTTTATCTTTAGCCGATAGGCCATCCCATTTGGCTTGGTTCATGTAGGTTTGGAAGACCGTCGAATAAAGGCCGCCCGGCACGTCAGTGGTATATCTGACATATTTACCCATCTTAAAGTTCTTAACGCCTTCATGGGCCTGGAAAGCACCATCGGCGACGCCTTTTGACAGCAGCAAATGAACTTTGGTGATCGGCGCAAATATCGGCGTGACGCCCATAGATTTAGCTAAGGCAGCGATATTATCGCCGGACACGCGAAGCTTCAGACCTTTGAGGTCAGCAATTGAGTTAATTTCGCGCTTTGAATTGTGGATCATGCCAGGGCCATGAGCATACAGGTTCAAAAGGTGCATGCCTTTAGCTTCGCCGACTTTGGCGAAGTATTTTTCATGGATGCGCCAATAGGCAACGGTGCGTGCTTCGGCGCTATCGGTCAGGAACGGAAATTCTGCGATCTTATGAAGCAAAAAGCGGCCTGGTGTATAGGCTGGAATAATATTGGCGATATCGATCGCGCCATCAACGATGAAATCCTGATAGGCGGGCGGCGCGCCCAAACCTTTAACCAGAATATTTACCTTCACGCTGCCGCCGGTGACTTTGCCATACGCCCGGAGATAGGGGTCCATGGCAAGGCGGCGGATTTCATGGGCAACCGGGTCCCATGTGGCGAACCGCAAGGTGGTTTCAGCGCGGACCGTTGAGGCGCTGAATATATTAACGACAAGGGCCAGCAGTGAAATGCCGGCGAGCAATGCCGTCGTTAGAATCTTCTTAGACATAATGGGTTTCCTCCCCTTAAATGAATGCAAAAATAACTTTTAAATATTATTTGCATAACAAGAAATTACAACAATCCCATTATATAAGAATTATTAGGGTTGTCTAAAGTTTAATTGTTGGCAAGCTAAGTACTTGATACGGGCACAAAAAAAGGACACGCACCTAGGTACATGTCCTTTTTAAAATCTTATTACTTGGTTTAAGCCGCTTGCTTAAGCCCCAGCTGACCCCAGACTTTCTGCAAGGCGCTGACGAGGTGATCCATCAACTCGTCGTTATGCAATGGTGTGGGGGTGAAGCGCAGGCGTTCGGTACCGCGCGGCACCGTCGGATAGTTGATCGGCTGCACATAGATATTGTGATTAAACAGCAATTCATCGCTGGCTTGCTTACAAAGTACTGGGTCGCCAACCATCACCGGCACAATATGGGTGACTGACGGCATTACGGGAATGCCAACATCGGCAAGGCGTTGCTTAAGGGTCGCCGCGCGTTCCTGATGTTGCTCGCGCAGTTCATTATGCTCTCTGACATATTTGACGCTCGCCAAAGCGCCAGCGGCAACAGCCGGCGGCATGGAAGATGAGAAAATAAAGCCATCGCCATAAGAGCGAATGAAGTCACACATTGAGCTTGAGCCCGCGACATAACCGCCCACAACACCAAAGCCTTTGGCCAGGGTACCTTGGATAATATCAAGCCGGTCCATCAAGCCTTCGCGTTCGGCAACGCCCGCGCCATGTTCGCCGTAGAGGCCAACCGCGTGGACTTCGTCGATGAAGGTAAGGGCATCGTATTTATCAGCGAGATCACAGATTTCTTTGATCGGCGCCACATCGCCATCCATCGAATAAACCGATTCAAAGGCGATCATTTTCGGCCGGTCCGGGCCGACTTCCTTCAATTTCGCTTCCAAATCCGCCAGATCATTGTGTTTGAAAATCATTTTATCGGAGCGCGAGTGGCGAATACCGGCAATCATCGAATTGTGGTTGAGCGCATCGGAAATAATGACGAGTTCCGGCATCATCTGGCCGATGGTGCTGAGCGTCGTCAGATTGGCAACATAACCAGAGGTGAAAATCAAACCCGCTTCTTTGTTATGCAGGCTGGCGAGCTCTTCTTCGAGCAGAACATGAAAGTGGTTGGTGCCGGAAATATTCCGTGTACCACCCGCACCGGCGCCGCATTTATCGACGGCTTCGTGCATCGCGTCGATAACAACCCGGCTTTGACCCATTCCCAGATAGTCATTTGAGCACCACACCGTAATATCGGCAGTACCGTCATTCTGATAGTTTTTAGCAGCCGGGAAATTACCCGCCTCACGTTCCAAATCGGCGAAGACGCGGTAACGTCCTTCTGCTTTCAGAGCAGCGACCTTATCGGCAAAGAACTGGTCGTAATTCATGCTCAAATCTCCATTATCATCCTGGTTTTACGTCTATTGTTTCGATTTTTCTTAAATATACTATATAAATTGGATAAATCACGCACTTTGCCAAGGATTTTTTCAATTTATTTCAATCCGCGGTCAAATGTTACATCGAGCGTTTCATCCAAGGATTGTTCTACCACAGCTAATATTTCATTTATTTGATAATTGTCAATTATCAAAGGTGGGGCAAAAGCCAGCGTATCGCCCATGGCGCGCGAAATCAGGCCATTGGCTTGAGCACGGCTGGCGAGATGGGCGCCAATACCGTCTGAAACCTCAAAAATCTCCCGGGTTTCCTTGTTTTTTACCACTTCCAGGGCGCCTAAAAGACCGACGCCACGGGCCTCGCCAACCAAGGGATGATCGGCCAGTTTGGCCAATCCTTCCTGCAAAGTGGGCGCCACGGCCTGGACGTGGCTGACCAAATCCATTTCCTCATAAATCTTCAAAGTTTCCAAGGCGACGGCACATGGGACCGGATGTCCGCCATAGGTAAAGCCATGGCCGAAAATGCCGATTTTTTCACTTTCGGCGACCATAAGCTGAAATATCTCATCAGATACCATTAAGGCGGAAATTGGCAAATAGCCGGATGACAGTGCCTTGGCGACGGTAATCATGTCGGGTTTGAGGTCATAGGTTTCGGTGCCGAACATATTTCCGGTCCGGCCAAATCCGCAAATTACTTCATCAACGACAAAGAGAATGTCGTATTCCTGGAGGATCGGCTGAATTTTTTCAAAATAGGTCACGGGTGGAGGAATAACGCCGCCGGCTCCCATCACCGGTTCAGCAAAAAAGGCGGCGATGGTGTCCGGACCTTCATCAAGTATAAGTTTTCGGAGATTTTCGGCGCAGCGGGTGGCGAAGTCCTCTTCCGTCTCGCCGGCTTCACCATAGTGGTAATAATGGGGGCAATCAGTATGCAGCACGCGATCAAGCGGCAAATCGAAATCCCGGTGGTTATTGGGCAGCCCGGTCAGACTGGCGGTCATCAAGGTAACACCGTGATAGGCTTTCTCACGGGCGATGATCTTTTTTCTCTCCGGCTTGCCCAGCGCATTGTTGATGTACCAGATGATTTTCACTGCCGTATCGTTGGCTTCCGAGCCTGAATTGGCAAAAAACACTTTCGACATCGGCGCTGGCGCGATCTCGATCAGCCGTTCCGCCAAATCTATGGCTGTCGGATGCGATTTGCTGCCAAAGGAATGGTAGAAAGGCAGTTGCTCCATAGCTTTGGTGGCCGCTTCGACGAGACGCTTATTGTCGAAGCCGAGCGACGTGCACCAAAGCCCGGCCAAACCTTCGATATATTTATTGCCGGCCTCATCATAAACATAGACGCCGTCACCCTTGTTGATCACCAGCGGGCCGGTTTCCTGATGCACCGCTAAATTGGTATAGGGATGCAGGAAGTTTTCAATGTCCCGATTAGCGAGTGAGTTCGATAAATTTGCCATTAGTCGCGTCCATATTGATCGTCAAAGCGTTCGATATCTTCTTCGCCAAGATAGTCACCAGACTGTACCTCAATGAGCTGCACGTCGCCCTCAGTTTTGTTCTCGAGCCGGTGCATCATGCCGATCGGTATGTAGGTCGATTGGTTTTCTTCGAGTTCGACAACTTCTTCGCCGCGAGTGACGGTGGCAATGCCTGAAACCACCACCCAATGCTCGGCTCGGTGCTGATGACGCTGCAAGGATATCTTAGCCCCGGGCTTGAGGCTTAACACTTTAACCTGGAAGCGGTCACGCATTTCGAGCGTCTGGTACCAGCCCCAGGGGCGATAGACTTTAGCGTGTGATATATGCTCGGACCGGTCGGCGGCCTTCAAATCATCGACCACGAGTTTGACGTCTTGTGACGCTGCCATGGAGGAAACCAGGATGGCATCTTCGGTGGCGATAACCACCGTATCGGCGAGGCCGACCGTCGTAACTAATTTATCTTCAGAGCGCACCAGCGAATTTGTTGTGTCTTTGAGAATGACATCACCGGCAGTGACGTTGCCGGCTTGGTCCTTATCCAGCACCTGCCAGAGCGCATCCCAGGAGCCGACATCACTCCAACCCATATCGACCGGGACAACCGCGACATCATCCGATTTCTCCATCACCGCATAGTCGATCGAGTTGGCCGGGCAGGCGGCAAAAGCTGTTTCATCCAAACGAAGATAATCCAGATCGATGGTGCTTTTGGTGACGGCTTCCCGGCAGGCAGCGGCAATATCGGGCGACAATCGTTCCAACTCGGCCATAAACTTAGCCGCGGTAAAAAGAAAAATGCCGCCATTCCAGAAATACCCGCCTGCTTTGAGGAAACTCTCGGCGGTGGCGCTATCGGGCTTTTCAACAAAAGCCTCAACCGAAAAACAGCCTGGTTGATCGGTAATCTCGCTGCCCTGCTTGATATAGCCATAGCCGGTTTCAGGCCCGGTTGGCTGGATGCCAAAGGTGACCAGCGAACCATTTTGCGCGGCTGGCAGGGCGGCATCAATCGCAGTTTGGAAGGCGTCCGGGTTTTGAATGACATGATCCGAGGGCAAGAGCAAAATGACCGCGTCGGGATTACGCTCTTCCAAAATGATGGCGGCAACGGCAGCAGCGGGCGCGGTATTACGGCCAATCGGCTCAAGCACAATCGCTTCCGGTGCAATATCAATGCTGTGCAAATGCTCGGCGACAATAAAACGGTGTTCCTGATTACAAATAATTAAAGGTGCCGCGAATTGCTCACCTTTAAGGCGTGATGCGGTTTCTTGTAAGAGACTTAAATCAGAGTGCAAAGGCTGCAATTGCTTCGGGTAAAGAGCGCGCGACAGCGGCCACAAACGCGTGCCCGTACCCCCGGATAGAATAACCGGATAGATATTGCCATGTGACGCTTCAGCCATGCACACACCTTATAAATTTACATGTGATCAATATGTTACATCAAATATCGGATTAATTCATCTGAGCCAATAAGTGATTTCAATTTTCCGCTTTTGGATCAAGTGCGTCCTGCAGGCCATCGCCGAGAAAGTTGAAAGCAATGACGGTAACAAAAATTGCGATGCCGGGATAAAAAGCTAGCCAAGGAGCGTTGAAAATCAACTCCTGAGCATTGGTCAGGAGATTGCCCCAACTGGCAACGGGTGGCTGAATACCGAGGCCGAGAAAACTCAAAACTGATTCCAGCAAAATAATATTGCCGATGGATAACGTCGTTGCGACGATGATCGGTGAGATTAGATTGGGCAGGATATGAACACTCATAATCCGGAACGCACTGGCGCCTTGCACCTTGGCAGCGAGCACAAAATCCCGCTCGCGGAGACTTAGCGCAGCACCTCGTACCAGCCGGGCGACGGTGGTCCAGCCAACCACCGCAACAATAAAGATAATTCGATAGAGGCTGATGTTTTCAGATTGAATGATGGCGTCGGGCAGACCGCTTTTATTGAGATCAATCGCAGCCAGTACAATGAGCAAGGGCAGCAACGGCAGCGAAATTACGCTATCGGTCAGGCGCATCAATATCGCATCAACCCAGCCACCCCGATAACCGGCGATCAAGCCGATTACGGTGCCGAAAAGGGCCGCCACCAGCGCTGTTACCAAGCCGACCAAAAGCGAAACCTGGCCACCATAGAGCAGCCGCGTGAAGACATCGCGGCCTAATTCATCCAAGCCCAGCCAGGCATCAAAACTGGGCAGGGCAAAGCGGCTAAACAAATTCGCCTGATTGGCATCGATACCGCGCAAGAATTCAAAAATCGGCGCGGCGGCTGAAAGGGCACAGACAAATATAAGGTAGCACCCGCTAATGACCGCCAGCTTGTGTTTTAAAAAACGCCGCCAGGCTAAAGCCCAGGTCGATTGCCCTTGCTGATTGATAACGAGTTCGCTCATTCGCCTGAACTCCCCTCACTTGCTCCCATCGATATTCTGGGATCGAGCCAACCATAGGCAATATCGGCAAACAGATTACCGGCCAAGGTCAAAATCGTGGCAAACAAAAAGGCGATCATGGCGAGGTTAAAATCGTTGCCCATGATGGCGTCAAAAATCAACTTACCCATGCCCGGATAGGCAAATATGGTTTCGACAATAAGCGCGCCGGAAAACAAATAACCGAAGTCTAAGGCGATGATCGTGACGACCGGTATCAAGGCGTTGCGCAGGGCGTGATGCAGGACGACACGGGTTTCGCTGGCGCCTTTGGCGCGGGCGGTGCGAATGTAGTCCTGGCGCATGGTTTCGATCACGGCCGCGCGGACAAAACGGGTATGGCTGCCAATGCTGGCGATGGTTAGCGTGGCGATTGGTAAAACCAGAAATTTAGCTTTATCCCATAAACTCGACAGGCCACCGATGGTTTCGGTGCCGCTCGCCGGCAGGACGCCGAGGATGACAGAAAACAGCGTGATCAGTAATAGCGCCAGCCAAAACGAAGGAATTGAAATACCGGCAAAGGCAGCGAGATTAATCAAATAATCCGGCCCGGAATATTGCCGGATTGCGGCATAAATACCGGCGGGCAAGGCGATCAAAACCGACACAATAAAACTGATCCCGAGCAACAGGACGGTATTGCCGAGCGCCGGCCACAGCACCGTCAAAACCGGTTTCGCATGGAGGCGGGAAAAGCCGAGATCGCCATTGATGGCGCCACCCAGCCAATTTGCATAGCGTTCGCTGATCGGCCGGTCCAAGCCATGGAGTTGGCGCAATCTTATGGCATCATCCGAGGTGAGTTTCGGATCGGCGCTGATCATCAAGTCGATTGGATCACCGGGCATTAAACCCATCAGCCAGAACACCACAAAAGACATCAAAGCGAGAACGACGAAGGACTGCAGCAATCGATCGGCTAAATAACGTGACACGTTATATTTCCACCCTTAGCAAATATAAAAAAACCCGCCATTTCGGCAGGTTGGATAGTACTCTAATTTAGAACTTTCCGGCAGCCAAGTCATAGGGCGACTGCCGGTTTTATTTAGGGGTGTCTTAAGCGCCTTCCATCAGGCCTTCAGAAATATTCAAATTGATATTGATGAGGCTGTCATACAACTCTTCATTCGGTTCTGTTAGACCTTTTGAGGTCTGCTTGTCGACAAAAATACTGAGGCTCATGAGATTGGCTTTAAGCTCTTCTGGAAGTGCATTATCCTTTTCCGCCACATCGGCTTGGATGATCGACCATAAAAGTTGATTGTATTTTAGGGCTCTTTCACCAAGTTCTGCATCATCAGGATTTTGCCGCGCCTGATCCAGAACGTAAGCTGCTTGGGAAAAAGCAGCAGCATCCATTTCACGCTTATTATCAAATTGAACTTTTGGTTCGTCGGCCATGTGGTAATCCCCTAAATTGGCAAATTTATCAGCACCTGAACTTAAACGAACGGCCTGAATAAATAGTTAAAAAAATATACGGTATTTTTTCCGGAAAGTGCAAATTTTATTTTTAAAAACAAAGTGTAATGTTATTATTCCTTTATGGCGCGGGCTCCCTACAGTTGAATATGTGACTTGAGCATGATGGGACAGGCTACTAGGTGGGAATCGTCACTTTGGTCAATTGACTCCAATTTTGGCACCTCAAAGGCGCAAGAATCAGCCATTTTTGGACATCTTGGATGATAGCAGCACCCGCTAGGGGGTGAGAGTGGGCTAGCGGCTTCGCCTCGTATGGATACGCCTTTTTGTCGTTTTCCTTTTCCGATAGCAGGCGCTGCTAAAATCAATGCTTGCGTGTAAGGATGGCCCGGATTGTCGAATATTTGCGCCGAATCTCCTGATTCGATAATTTGCCCTAAATACATGACGATAACGCGATCAGCGATATGGGCCACTGAAGCCAAATCATGGCTAATAAATAAGTAGGTTAATTGCTGTTCTTTTTTTAGCATAATCAGCAAATTCAGGATTTGACTTTGGATTGATACGTCGAGGGCCGAAAGCGGTTCATCGGCGATAATAAGTTCAGGTTCAGAGATAATCGCCCGCGCAATAGCAATACGTTGGCGTTGTCCGCCGCTGAATTGGTGAGGGTAGCGCGCCGCATCGCTTTGCTGGAGCCCGACACGTTCAAGCATCGTCGCGACTTTGTTCTGACGCTCTACTGCATTGCCGGTTTTTTGAATGACCAAGGGTTCAGCGACAATATCGCCGATTGTTAATCTGGGATTGAGTGAGGCATAGGGATCCTGGAAGATCATCTGAATATTTTTTCTTAAAGTATGGCTTTGATAGCTAATTTCTCCTCCATCAGTCTGATAGAGTTCGGTGATCACCCGGGCCAGGGTAGATTTGCCGCAGCCTGACTCGCCAACCACCGCCAGAGTTTCGCCTTCTCTGATGTTAAGTGAGATATCATTGAGCGCGTGCACTGTGCCGCGTGATTTACCAAAAAGACCAGGTGATCTTAGATTAAAATGTTTAACAAGATTGTTGATCTCTAGGAGGGGCTCAGCGGTGCTCATATTTTGTCGTCCACTTTAATGCAGGCCGCCTGTTGTCCCATTGCATTTTGATAAATCGGAATATCTCCCAGGCACTCATCGCTCGCCTCGGTGCAGCGCGGCGCAAACCGGCAACCATCGAGCTGATCATAACGGGTCGGCACGCTGCCCTCAATCGTCGGCAACAGCTGGCCGCGCAACTCAGGTCTCGGCAGGGTTGAGAGGAGGCCTTTGGTATAGGGATGTTGGGGCGCGCTGAAAATGTGTGATGCTGGTGAGGACTCCATGAGGCGGCCACCATACATCACCATCACATCGTCGGCGATCTCCGAAACCACGCCTAAATTATGGCTGATAAATAGGATCGCCATATTAAACTCTTGCTGAAGATCGATTAGCAGATCAAGGATTTGCGCCTGCACGGTCGTATCAAGCGCCGTCGTGGCCTCGTCCGCAATCAAGATTTCAGGTTCACAAATCAGCGCCATCGCAATAACGGCGCGTTGCCGCATACCGCCGGAAAGATTATGTGGATAATCCAGAGCGCGGGCAGCGGCGTCCGGTATGCCGACGTGACCCAGCATATCAACCGCTTTTTGATGCGCCTCTTCCGGCGAAATTTCTGTATGAATGAGCAACGCTTCCGCAATTTGCGCGCCGATGGTTAAGACCGGATTTAAGGCTGTCATCGGCTCCTGAAAGATCATCGAGATTTTATTGCCACGTATGGTCCGCATCTGTTCGTCAGGCAGAGCGAGAAGGTTCTCGCCTTTGAAATAAATCTCGCCCTTCGAAATGATACCGGGCTTGGGGATTAAACGTAATAGTGAGAGCGCGGTGAGAGATTTACCACTGCCGCTTTCACCTACCAGGCCCAAGGTTTTACCGGCTTCCAACGAAAAAGATAAATCTGAAACAGCCCGAAAGAGACCGTCATCAAGACGGAAAGTAACTTCCAGCTCTTTAACGTCGAGCAACCGAGTGCTAGTCATTTTTGGCCTCCGCTTTTAGGTGGAGGGGATTGATGTGCTCATGGGCGAGATCCGGTTCGCCGCAATGTTCGAGAATAGCATCGCGCACGCGATTGCGGAGTTCAAGTGCTGCTTGCCAATCTTGATCGGCGTTGGCAGCAGAAATTGCCGGCAGTATCTCGACATGAATGTCGCCGGGGCGCGGGAAACCGGTATTGTCTCTTAAAACCGCCCGTGTGCCGCTCATCGCAACGGGGACGATTGCGGCCTTACTGGCAATTGCGGTGGTGAATGCACCCATCTGAAACGGTAATAAGCCGGTCATGCGGGTAAAGGTGCCTTCCGGAAAATATACCAGTTGACGATCCTGTTGAATGGCCTCGATGACATCATCCACTTTTTCGGCACTTTTGGCTTTTTTGAAGCGTTCAACAAACAGCGCGCCAAGTCTGCTTAGAAAAATCCGTGAGACAAAATTATCCACCAGGTCCGATTTGGCGACAAAGCCCGGCTGGCCGGGCAGCGCCGAGACTAGCACCGGGCCATCAATATAGCTTGCATGGTTGACGGCAAAAAGAAAACGCCGGTCTTTGGGAATATTGTCCAACCCGCTGACCGAAATATTAATGCCGCTGAGCCGCCACATTAGCCAAAGCGCCGAGCGTGTAATGGCAAAACGTAGCGCTTTACTTGGCGACACGGCGACCAAAATCCAAGTGACGGGGGCGACGATTGCCATCAAAGCATACATGTAAAATGCATAACTCCAAGCCGTGCCGGAGCGGAAAATTCGCTGCACGCTTGGTTTAATGCCGGCGATAGCCATCCGGTAAATCTGCCATTTGACTGAGAGACGTGATTGCCCGGTGAGTATGCCTTGTTCGAACAATGCCCGGGCGGATTGACGCCTTATTTTCCCGCTCGATGTTTTGGGCACGGTGCGGGGAGGAACCAGTTCAATGGCATCCGGCGGCGTGCCGGTGAGGTCGAGAGAAATCGATCTAATATCAGCAATCATTTTATCCTGAGCATCTTGATTGCGCCGCCGGCTTTCCGCCATAACCACGAGGCGCTCCGTACCGGTCGCCGGGTCCGGGCTGCCAAAGACAGCGACATTGCCTTTTTGGATGCCGTCAAGATTGCCGACTGCTTCCTCTAATTCGGCTGGGAATATATTACGGCCTGCCCGAATGATCAGGTCTTTTTGCCGTCCGGTAATATATATTTCGCCATCCGCCATATAGCCAAGATCGCCTGAGTTGCGCCATTCGCCATCGAGCAGTTCCGCCGTCGCCACAGAATTTCGAAAATAACCAGAGCTGGCTGAAGGGCCCTGGAACTGCACGCGACCTTCCCGGCGTTCGGGTAATTCATGACCCGTTGGGCCGATGATTCTGAGCTGGTGGCCGGGCAGGGCACTGCCGCAGGATGGCACATCTATTGTGTCATCAGGGTGCTCGGTCACTACCGCGCGACCGGTTTTCATGTAAGTCTCGCGCTCGATGATGTCGATACGCGGGCCACGTTCCAGCGGTGGAAAAGCCAAGCCAACTGAATTTTCAGCCAATCCGTAGACCGGTGTCATCGTCTCGGCGTGAAAACCATACTTGGCGAAGCGCTCGCTAAATTGCGCAATTGTTTTCGGACTAACTGCCTCGGCCCCATTAAAGGCGATCCGCCAGGAGCTTAGGTCCAAGCCCTCGATATCTTCATCGCGTATCCGATTAACGCAAGCCTCATAAGCGAAATTGGGAGCGCCCGAAATTGTCCCTTGATACCGCTGGATTGCTTGCAGCCAGCGCTGTGGCCGGGCTAGAAAGCTGAGCGGCGACATTATGACGAGCGGCACCGCATGAGCGAGGCTACCGAGCCAGGCGCCGATGAGACCCATATCGTGATAGAGCGGCAGCCAGGAAATAAAAACATCCTTGCTGCTGGCGTTAAGCGCTTTACCCATTACCTGAATATTGCTGACCAGATTACCATGACTAAGTACAACTCCTTTGGGATCACCAGTGCTGCCGGAAGTAAATTGTAAAAATGCCGTGTCACTTTCATCCGGCTCCGGAAAACGGCTCAGTGGCGCAGCGCTCCGTAATTCCTCGCAGGTGATCACATCGCGCAGGGACGGCACTTGCGCCGATAATAAATGCGAGAACATTTTCGCCTCTGCGACCGTAATCATCAGCCCGGCAAGCGCCGTATCGGCAATCTTAGCGTGACGGAGTATATGCTCTTCAAGTTGCTGGGGGCGGCCCGGCGGATATATTGGTACCGGCACACCACCGGCTAACAAAATACCGATAAAGCTGAAGAAGTAGTCGCGACCGGTCGGCAGCATCAGCAGTACAGACTCGCCCGGAGTTAAACGATGTTCGATAAGGCCAGCCGCAATTTGTTCGGCCTCCGTCAGCAACTCACCATAGGTTATTATCTCAGCCTCATCACTTTCGGCATAAAGATGGATATGAGTTCGCTGCGGGTGCGTTGCGGCGTGCCATTTCAAAATCGCGTTTAATGTTCGAAGTTCCTCCGGCGCGGCCTCAGCCTCAGTCTGTTCCGGGACATTGGTATCCACGACATCACGTGATGAGACAGCGGTTGTGCCCTCACTAATTTCCGCCAGAATTTCTGCCGGGGTGTCGCTTTGGGTCAACGCGCGCTCCGACAGCGTGATGCTGAATTCACGTTCAACGCGTTGCAGCAATTCCATCCGCGATAGACTATCGAAGCCGAGATCACGCTCCAGCGATTTGTCGAGCGCAACCAAGCTGGCAAGATTTTGTCCCGGATGAATCTCTTCAGCCATATCCGCGACCAGTACCAACAGGCGTCGCGACGATAAATGCTTAGGTTCCGTGTTCGATATTTCACCCATCATTCAAAATTACCCCAATTCTTGCTCTACCGCTACGCACCTTTGCATGAGAGCTTGATTAGGGATTTCCGACCTTTTTTTTGCCGTAATAAAAGCTTAGCTTGAATATAGTTGCAAATTGTCCAAATTATAGATTCTGCGCAGTTGGAAAAGTGTGGCGAAAATGAATAAAGCTATGAAACACAGTTTGATTATTTTTTTGTTGATGTTAGGAGCTGTGAGCGTTCCCAAGGGTGCTGCCCTGGCAGTGGAGCGGGTCCAGCTATCCGTGTTTTTAGTCAATGTTGTTGAAAGTGGAGTTAAGAGGACCGGCAAGGCGCCACTCACCGTTTATCTCGATTTAAATGATATGGAAGCCGTCCGTTATGTTTGCGGTATCGCACCGCGTATTCGCGATACTTTGCTCAAACATTTGATCAAAGAAACATTTTATCTTGATGCTAAAAACAAATTGGATGTCGCCAAAATTCGTCTTGATCTTTGGCCCATCGCCTATAAGGCGGTCACCAACGTGAAGCTGCTAAATATGTTGGTGGTTATGGGAACCGGTAAAGTCAGTAGCTCGGAAGCTCGGTTATTCGCCCGCCGGGGCTGCCGGTATGTTCCTAAATGATAAAAGTTAAGGTGCTCTCCTTTAGAATAATATAACTTTTCATTTAGGAGAGACGGATGCCATTTACCGCCTGCGGTGATCTTAAGATATATTATGAAATTAAAGGTGACGGCCCGCGACTGCTTTATATCAGTGGTACGGGCGGTGATCTTAGGCGCGCGCCGAATGTCTTTACTTCTATGTTTCCCGATCATTTTGAGACTTTAAGTTTTGATCAGCGTGGCCTTGGTCAAACAGAAAAGCCCGACGAGCCCTATAGCATGGCCCAGTACGGTGAGGATGCCGCCGCCTTATTGGCGGCAGTAGGCTGGGACGACTGCTATGTCATTGGTGCTTCGTTCGGTGGTATGGTCGCTCAGGAATTGGCGCTCAATCATCCCGAGCGGATCAAAAAATTGGTGCTTTGTTGTACGTCCGCCGGTGGGGCAGGTGGGGCCTCCTACCCGCTGCATGAATTGCAAGACTTAGAGCTTGAAGAAAAGATCAAATTTCGCCTGCCTATAAACGACAGAAGGCTGGATGAAAAATGGCAACGGGAAAATCCGGAAAAATTTCAGGAGCTGTTTGAACTGGGATTGAAGGCCGCACAATTTGCCACGGATGAGCCGGGTAAAGCAGTTGGCGCCCGCCGCCAATTGGCAGCGCGGGCTAATCACAATACCTATGACCGGCTGCCCGAATTGCAAATGCCGGTGTTGGTCTGCGGTGGCCGCTATGACGGGCAAGCGGAACCGGAAGTGGTTGAAAAATTGGCACAGCGTATCCCCGGTGCCGACTTGGCCTTTTTCGAAGGCGGGCATTTTTTCCTGCAGCAAGATCCTGCCGCGCCTAAAAAAATAATTGAATTTTTTCAATCTGAATAGCGAACAAATATGTCTACCAATCCTGAAAAACCACATGAACGCATAACCGAAATTAAACGCAAAGCCGAGGCCGGCCCGACGATCCTGCAGCATAGCTTTCGCCCCTTTTTTATGGCGGCTGGCTTTTGGGCGATGTTAGCCGTACCGTTTTGGCTGCTCAGCTACGCCGGTATATTGGTGTTGCCGGATGAGTTCGATGCGCTGCTCTGGCACCAGCACGAAATGCTATATGGCTTTGCCGGGGCGTCGATCGCAGGATTTGTCCTTACCGCCGTGCCGAATTGGACGGGCCGGTTGCCGGTGAGTGGCGGACGGCTTGCTGTGCTGGTAGCGTTCTGGTTGGCTGGACGAGTGGGCTTTTTGTCAGCAGCCTGGATTGGTCCGCTGGCGACCGCAGTGCTGGATTTAGCTTTTCTGACGACACTGGCGGTAATGATTGGCCGTGAATTGGTGGCCGGGAAAAACTGGCGCAATTTGCCGGTATTGGTGATTATTTCCTTTATCACGCTCGGTAATTGGCTGGTTCATATCGAAGCCAACGGTATTGCGGATACGGCTGAGATCGGTATCCGGCTATCAACATTTGTGCTGGCCTTATTGGTTGCCTTAATCGGCGGCCGGATCGTGCCAAGTTTTACCCGCAACTGGCTGGTGCGCAAAGGTGTGACTGCTCTGCCAGCACCAATTGGGCGCTTCGATGCCATCGCGTTGGTGGTTTTGATCATATTTGTGATTGCTAAGGTGGTCCAGCCGGATCATCCGATGACGGCCTATCTCGCGGTGTTAACGGGCTTCCTCCATGCCGTTAGATTACTGCGCTGGAAAGGCTGGGCGGTTGTCAGTGAGCCCCTGATGTGGGTTTTGCATTTGGGCTATGCCTGGCTGGTGGTGGCGTTGATATTAATCGGCCTCACTGGACTGACAGATTTTCTTTCGCCGACATCGGCGATCCATGCCCTGACGGCCGGCGCTTTTGGCACCATGATTTTGGCCATGATGACGCGCGCGTCTCTGGGGCATACTGGCCGCGAGCTGAAGGCCTCAGCCGGCACAACAGCGATTTTTGTTTTAATTACCATAGCGGCAGTGTTACGTGTCGCCGCACCGGAGTTGGGTGAATGGGCAATTTGGCTGGCAGGGGGAGCGTGGACCTTGGGTTATGGTTTGTTCAGTGTGCTGTATTTTCCGGTATTTACTCAGCCCCGGGTGCAAGCGCCGAAACCGTCGCCCATACCTCAACAAAAAGGCTAATTCCTGGCGCCCCAATCCTCGATCCAGAGCGTCGTTGTACCCTGATGCCCGGTTGGTGTTATGCCGGTTAGCCATTTTGGCAGGATGTAGGAATTGGCGCGGAAGTAGAGCGGGATAACCGGCAATTCCGTCGCATAGATTTGCTGGAAGCGGTGCCACAATTTCTCGCGCTTCGATTTATCCAGCTCAATCTCAATTTGCTCGAGCAGCGTGTCCATCTCAGCATTTTTGAAGCCGGTATAATTTTGGCCGCCCCAATTGTTTTCCTTGGTCGGGATATGCGCCGAATGCAGAGTTGAACGCGGCACGCTTTCAGGTGCGCTGATCCAGGCGAACATGGCGAGGCCGGTAAACTTTCGTTGCGTCACGGTCTGGCCGAAGAACACACGGGCGGGCTGGTTGCGAATACGGATATCGACGCCAAGCTGCTTCCATTGACTTTGCAGAACTTGTTCGACCAGCTCACGAGTGCGGTTGCCGGCGGTGGTCATCAGCTCAAACGACAATTTCTCGCCTTTGGCATTGTGGCGGATGCCGCGTTTCTTGACCGACCAGCCGGCCTGATCCAACAATTTCCCGGCCGTCTTTAAGTCAAATTTATAGACCGGCGTGTCTTTGGTATAAATCCAATCAAGCGGATTGATATTGGTGTCGGCGACCGGCTGGCGGCCGGCGAATAACTGGCTGGAGATTGCCTTGCGGTCGATGCCCAAAATTAGGGCTTCGCGGACGCGTTTATCTTTAAGGATTGGATTGTCGAGATTGAGATCGAGATGCTCATAAATCAGGCCTGATTTATAAACCATGTTGAATTTCTTGCCGTGCCGCTTTTCGAACGCCAGGGCTTGATCAATGGTGATGCCGAGATCGCCCGAGATCATATCAATGGCGCCCGATAACAAATTGGCTTCGAGCGCTGCGGTGTTGCCGATCACGCGCACGATGACTTGTTTGAAATGGGGCTTCTTGCCCCACCAGCTTTCGTTCGGTACCAGCACAACATGCGCCCCGGACTTCACTTCACTGATCCGGTAGGGGCCGAAGTAAAGCCCTTTGTTCGTCGTATCTCTGTCGAACGTCGTGCGGTTTTTATATTCCGCCGGCGCAGAATCGAAAATCTTCTCGTCCAAATGAGCCGGCAGCACTTCAAAGCCATTGATGTCGTTATAAGCAAAGGTCAATTTGTCGAAATGGAGGGTGAAGGTTTTGTCATCGACAGCCACGATTTTATAGGCGCGGCGGTAAAACTCGAGCCCGCTGACACCGCTTTTGGGATGGCGGCCAACCTTCCAGGTAAAGACCACGTCTTTGCTCGAAACCGGTTTGCCATCGCCCCAATTGGCGTCGGGCCGGATGGTATAAGTGACGGCTATGCCCTTTTTGCCGCCCGGTGCTGTTTCCGGTTTGGCGAGGCCATTTTCGATGGTCGGCAGTTTGGTGCAGAGCATGCACTGCAACTGCCATTTCGGGTCCTGCACGGTAAACGGCCGCCTAGTCGCCGACAGGATATAGGTTTTTGCCAGCATGGAATCGATGTTGGGATGGAAGGTCGACGGGAACTGGGTGATGCCAATAACCAGCCTATCCTTGGCCTCCGCTAAACCTGCCCACGCCATGCAGGCGACAATTATAACAACAAATCGTTTCATAAACCCAACTCTAACGGCTTCAGCCAACAACTCAATTTAAAATAAACATGTTGAAATTATCGTGATCAGGGGAAGAATTCTTACGCCAAGGCGTATATATTGTAGAGAAAGCATTCAGTTTCGGGAGAACGCCAATGAAACATACGGTTTTTGCCATAGTTGGAGTGCTGCTGCTGGCACTGCCGCTTTATTCAACGCCTGTTTTGGCGATGGGCGGTGGTGGTGGCGACGGCGATGGTGACCCACCGCAGAGCGAGGCGGTGCAAAATCTGGAAAATGGTAAGAAAGCGGTCTATGCCGCCAAATACGATAAAGCCATCGGCTATTTGAAACGGGTGCTGGAGCTCGAGCGGAAACATGCCGACGCCTATAATTATCTCGGCTTCGCCTACCGCAAAAAAGGCAATCTCAAGCTGGCTGGTCTGGCTTACAGAGAAGCGCTCGACATCAACCCGGATCATAAAGGCGCGCTCGAATATCAGGGCGAGATGTATCTTAAGCTGGGTAATCTAAATGGCGCCAGACGCAACCAGGCGCATCTTCAAAGCCTGTGTTCAAGCGGCTGCAAAGAGCTTTCAGAACTGACCCGCGCAATTGCCGATTTCCGCGCGACCAGTCCAAGTAGAGGGAGTTAGGTTTACTCTGCACCTACGAGTCAACCTGGACTACGACCCGCGGTCCAGACAGAAAGAAGAACTGGATTCTGGCTTTCGCCAGAATGACGGCGTGTTTGAAACCTCTCCCTATTTCCCGCCATTGGCAGCGGACCAGCCGAGCGGGTCGGCGAGGAAGTCTTTGACGCCCTGGATATCATCTTCTGAGAAATAGCTGCCGGCTTCGGCCTGTTCGAGCACATCCCACCAATTGGCGAGGAAGTGCAGATTGACACCGGCCTTTTTCATGGTTTCCTCAGCGCCCGGGAAAGCGCTGTAGTAAAACACCACAAATATATCGGTTACTTCGGCATCGCCGGCGCGGAGCGCATCGATAAACATGATTTTACTGCCGCCATCGGTGGCTAAATCCTCGACCAGCAGCACTTTACTGCCTTCCGGCATGTCGCCTTCGATTTGCGCGTTGCGGCCAAAGCCTTTCGGTTTTTTGCGGATATAGAGCATTGGCTTGTCGAGCGCTTCGGAGAGCCAGGCGCCATAGGGGATGCCGGCGGTCTCACCACCGGCGACTAAATCCAGCGCCTCAACATTGATTGATGAACGCAGCAAATCAGCGCCGAGTTCGATAATTTTGCGGCGCTCTTCCAGGAACGAGATGACCCAGCGGCAATCAATGTAAACCGGACTTGCCCAACCGGCAGTGAGGATATAGGGCTCTTTCGGTCGGAAGTTGACCGCCTTGATATCGAGCAGCATTTTAGCCGTCGCCGCACCCGCTGCTTTTTGTTCTGGTGATCTGTCGTCGTTTACCATTTATTACCCCGTGCTCTCTATAAGATGCCCATCTATAATAAAGTAGGTTTAAGAGGGATTCGGCCGGCTTGTAAATACTTGTCAGGCGTAAATACCCATTTGGATTCTTGGGGTGGAAATATTTTAATGGCGCGTAACATTCAAAAAGCTCAGGAACTGGTGGCACGTGGCGCCGAGCCGCATCAGGCCGGGCAATTCGACAAAGCCGAGAAGTTCTATAAGCGCGCTTTGAAAGCCCAAGGTGACAATGTCGATGCGCTGCACTTGCTGGGTCTCGTTTCCCACCAGAAGGGCCGCAATGAGTATGCCGCCCAGTTGATCGGTAAGGCCGTCGCCATCAGCCCGCACAATCCGGCGATCAACACCAATTTGGCGATTGTCATGAACGCACTATCGCGCTGGCCGGAAGCGGAGCAGGCGGCGATTGCCGCGGCCAAAGCCGATCCGGAGCATGCCGAGGCCTATAATAATCTTGGCCGCGCCTTGGCCGGACAGAAAAAGTTCGAAGAGGCTGAGGCGGCGTATGACAAGGCGATAGAGTTCGCGCCCAACAACGCGGCGGCGGAAAACAATCTCGGCTATTTGCACATGCAGCAGGGCCATTACGATCTGGCGGAAGCTGCGTTCCTGCGCGCCATTGAGATTGAATCTACCTTCCTGCTCGCATTTTCTAATCTAGCGACAACTTATATGGCGATGGATTGGCTGGATCGAGCCGAAGAGGTTTGCCGGGCGGCGCTCAAGATCGATCCCAATTTTGTGCCGGCGGTGCAAAGCCTCGGTGTTGTGCTGTCGCGCAATCAACAATTCGATGACGCCGAGCAGGCATTTCTGCTGGTGCTTGATCTGGCGCCCAATCATAATCAGGCGATCTCCAATCTGGCCTCGCTGTATTCGACGCAAGGGCGTTTCGATGAAGCGGAAAAACTTTTCAAATCGGCAATTACGCTCAACCCCAACAGCACCCATGCTCATCTTAATTTAGGGCTGTGCTATGCCGAGTTGGGCCAAATGGACGATGCACTGACGAGCCTTAAAAAAGCGGTTGCCTGTGATGCCGACAATGTCGATGCCTATTATGCGCTGGCAACGTCAGGCCAGGCCACGCTCGATCAAGCGGCGCTTGAACATCTGACAGCACTTATCGACGGTGCGGACATTGCGTTGACACCAGAGCAGAAAATCAAAGTGTTGTTCACATTGGCGATGCAAACCGATGAAGCGCAGTCTTTTGACTGGTACAGCAAAGGCAATCAATTGCGCGCCGAAACCCTTGCAGAGACTGGTCTGGTTTTTGATCCGGCCCGCCACCGCGATACTTTTGCTCAGCTTAAATCAACTTTTACCAAAGCTTTCTTTGCTGACCGTGCCGCGTGGGGCAGTGATAGCACGGTACCGGTCTTTGTTGTCGGCATGCCGCGCTCGGGCACGACGTTGGTCGAGCAAATCATCGCCGCTCATGGTGATGCCGAAGGCGTTGGCGAGCGGCCTGATATTCCCGATCTGATCAAAGGCTTTATCGAGGCCACGGGCGGCGAGGAAGCGTTTCCAGCGAGTGCTTTGCTGTTGGCCAAAGACCAAATTGAGGAAGCGGCGGCGGCCTATTTGGCCAAGCTCGAAAGCTTAAGTGAGGGTGCTGCCCGGGTCGTCGATAAGCTGCCTTTCAACTATGTCCATCTCTGGCTTATTCAGATAATGTTGCCAAATGCCAAAATCGTTCACTGCCGGCGGGATGCGCGAGACATGGGTCTCTCGTGCTATCAGCAAAATTTTGTGCAGCCTCATCCCTGGAGTTGTGATCTCGCTCATATCGGCCATTACACAAATGCTTATGAGGATCTGATGGCGCATTGGCGGGAAAACCTTTCGCTGCCGATGCTGGATGTGGTTTACGAAGAGCTGGTTGCTGACCCGGCGGCAGAGAGCCGCCGCATCATTGAATTTTTAGAGCTCGACTGGCAAAACGAGGTGATGGATTTTCATACCACCGAAAGCCGGGTGAAGACGGCGTCGAAATGGCAGGTGAGGGAGCCCGTCTATGCGAGCTCGATTGGCCGCTGGCAGGAATTTGCCGAACAGCTTTCACCTTTGACCGAGGTGTTGGAGATCAAAGAATGAATGCCGGGTCGTTATTACAGGAAGCGTTAGCCCATCATCAGGCCGGGCGCTTGCAGGACGCCCTGCCGCTTTACCAAAAAGCGCTTGAGATTGAACCTGATCAGCCGGACGGCTTGCATCTCTGCGGCCTGGTTCATCATCAATTGGGCCAAGGTGAACAAGCCGCCGAATTCATCGGCCGGGCGGTAAAACTGAATGGCGAGAGCGCGCTCTATCGCACCAATTTTGCCATTGTATTGAACATGTTGGGGCGCTTTGCGGCCGCCGAGGAAGCCGCCGAGGCTGCGACCCGGTTGGCCGCAGAAAACGCTGAAGCTTGGCATCATCTTGGCATCTCGCGTTTGGGCCAAAAGAAATTTGAAGCCGCGTGCGCCTCGTTAACGAAAGCTACAAATCTGGCGCCAAATAACCCGGAATATTTAAACAACCTTGGCACAGCCTATCGAAATTTGGAGCAAAACGATAAGGCGGTTGAGACTTTTCGTCAGGCCGTTGCTGGTGATCCGAGCTTCGTTGTCGGGCAGACCAATTTAGCTGAAGCGCTCAAAGGCGCCGGTGAAATTGCCGAAGCCGAATACCTCTGCCTAACAATCATCGAACGACACCCGGATCATGCATCGGTCTATCATGTGCTGGGTGGCATTTTGTTGCTTCGCATGGCGTATACCGCAGCCATTGAAGCTTTCAAAAAATATATCGAGCTCAATCCCGATCAGACCAAAGGTTATGTCGCGCTGGCCGGCGTGCAGAATATTCTGGCTGACTATGACGAAGCCGAGAAAAACTTAAATCGAGCCCTTGAAATCAATCCGAATTCGGCTTCGACAGTTCAATCAATCGGTAGTCTGCTGCTGCAAAAGGGCGACAAGATCAACGCCGTTGAAAGATTTAAGCAAGTTATCACCCTCGATCCGGATATCTCGCAAAGCTATTTCGATATCATCAGTGCCGGTACTGAAGACCTCTCTGCGGATAATTTAAGCCATCTAAAATCTATCATTAAGCGCGACGATGTCACCGATGCCAATAAGGCCACCGCCGGTTTTACCTTGGCGCGGGTGGCGGAGAAAGCGGGGGATATGGCGGCGTCCTTCACCTATTTGGATAGGGCGAACGAATTGCGGCTGTCAGTTTTAGAAAAATTTGGCTATCGCTTTGATGCGGATCAGCTTGCTGCGGAATTTCAAAACTATCGTGATTTTTTCAACGCTGATTTTTTTGATCAGACTAAAGAACTGGGTCACGCATCTGAAGTGCCGGTGTTTGTCATCGGACTGCCCAGAACCGGGACAACTTTGGTTGAGCGGATCATAGCAAGCCATGCCGAAGCAGACGGCGCCGGAGAATTACTCGAGATTGAAAACATCATCAATGACCTTAAGCGCAATAATGAAACCTATCCGGCATGTCTGACTAATTTGGATTCTGCTGAGACGAATAAAATGGCGGAAGGATATCTAACTTACCTGCAGTCGCTCAATGCATCGGCAGCCCGCATCGTTGATAAGAACCCGTTTAACTATATCCATCTGGGACTGGTCACGTGCCTATTTCCCAAGGCAAAAATCATCCATTGCCGCCGTGATCTACGCGATGTTGGATATTCATGTTACAGCCAAAATTTCTCTGACCCGGTGCCGTGGACCAATGATCTTCGCTCGATTGGCCTATATTTCAAACAGTACCAAATCATAATGGCGCATTGGGAAAAGAGCCTGCCAACGCCAGTGCTGACCTTGGACTATGAAAATTTGGTGACAGATTTTGACGATAACGCCAAACGAATTATCGAGCACATTGGATTAGCGTGGGATGAAAATTGTTTGAAATTCTATGACAGCGAGGGTGCGGTTCAGACGGCATCAAGTACCCAAGTGCGCGAACCGGTATATACTCGTTCGGTTGGCCGCTGGCAGCAATATGCCGAACAGCTCAAACCACTCATCGAAGTATTGGGTATTGAATAGGGATTAATTTTCCTGGCGGCGGATCGTATAACCTTCATCGGTCATACCGCTAAAATGCATCCGGACGTCAGGGTGACGAACGGGTTCACCGGTTTCATCAGGCTCAAGATTGCGCTGGGCGACATAGGTTCTGAGATCACTTTCGTCGACCAATACATGGTACCAGGGATTGTCTTTCGGTGGTTTCGACGCGGCCATCTGCGTGTACCAGTCTTCAGTGCCATGAAACTCCGCATCGACATCAATGACAACGCCCCGATAGTCGAAACGTTTGTGATGGACCAATTGGCCTACTGCGAATAAAGCTTTGCTTGTCGACATTTAATCAATATTCCCAATGTGAAATTCGACACGTTTTAGTATAACTACAACTTCTAAATAGGTATTGTGATTCTCATTTTCCAGTAATTAATGAAAAATTGTATGCTGGATAACCACAAGGTGAACAAATTGAATAAAAACGTGAGTAAATTGTAAAAAATATGAATAAAACTCCCAGTATTGAGCCGGTTATCTGGGCTCTCATTGACGAACGTCCGGGAACCGGAAATCAAACGCGCGCCGTTGCCAAATCGCTCGGCCTGCCATTTGAGGAAAAAAAGCTAAATTGGATTCGTTTTGCGGAACTGCCGAACCTTTTGATTGGTGCGTCCTTACGTGGCTTATCGGAGTCTTCCAAGTCGGAGATTAAATCGCCCTGGCCCGATTTGGTTATTGCGGCCGGACGCCGGTCCGGATCGGTTGCGCGCTATATTAAAAAGCAAAGTTTGGATGATTGCTGCCTCGTACATATTATGAATCCAGGCGATAGCGCGATCCGTGATTTTGATCTAATTGCGGTGCCCAATCATGACGGCGCTGTACAAGACAACCCAAATATCATGCGAACAATCGGCGCGCCGCACGGTATTGGAAATAGCAGCCTTTCAGAAGCTCGCGTGCGTTGGCATGCCGAATTTTCTGAGTTTGAAAAACCGCTTATTGGTCTCGTGCTCGGAGGTGCGACCAAGCGGCGGCCGTTTACTGCTGAAATGGCTCGGGAGCTTGGCCGGCAATCTGGTGATCTGGTGAAACAACTTGGCGGTAGCTTCATCGTAACATCCAGCCCGCGCACAGGCAGCGCTTTGGACGCCGTATTGTCTGGGCTGACAAATACCGAAATTGAGCCCGCTTTCGTCTATCGCTGGTCGCTCGAGGACTCGGCAATTGAGAACCCTTATTTGGGAATTATTGCCATGGCTGACCAACTAATCGTTACCGGCGACTCCACTTCAATGTGTTCAGAAGTCTGTGCCTCCGGCAAGCCGGTTCATATTTTTGCGCCGGAGGGTTTTTTGGGCGACAAACATCGACGCTTGGTCGCGGAACTATGTGAAAATAATTATGCCCAATTATTGGCGCCGGGCGTAGAGATTTCCGCTACGCCACCTCCAGGTAAATTGGATGCTGCCGGTCAAATTGCTGAAGAAATTAGAATACGCTTATTACCTGAGCTAGACGGCACGTGAGTGTCGCTTGGTTTCGCTATTAGCGGCGTCGTTTAAATAGCTATCAAAAGCTGCCGCGATCAGGCGGACAAAGGGCCGCGCCTCCTCATTGATCGAAATTTTGAAGTTATCGTAAATACAAATGCCATCTTCGATATAGGGCGCCAGGCGGTCAATCTCGGCACTCAAATCCTCGGGTTTGGTACCGAATTCGGCACAGACAGCGGCCAAATTTACACTCATATCACACATCAGATGTTCGATAATCTTGCGGCGCAGCAAATCATTTTGGTCAATCGCAATGCCCCGGGCTGTCGGTATTTGCGACTGTTCAATGGCAGTTTTATGGGTCTTCATCGGCAAGTGATTTTGCAGATAACCTTGTGGCAGCGAACTGATGGCGGAAGCACCTAAACCAATGAGAGTCGCCGCTTTGTCAGCCGTATAACCTTGGAAGTTTCGCTGCAGCGTGCCATTTTTTAAAGCTACCGCCAAACTATCATTGGGGCGGGCAAAATGATCGAAGCCGATCCGTACGTAGCCAAGCTCGACCAGGCGATCAGACGCGGCTTCTGCTTGATCCCACCTGGCATCGGCGTCCGGCAGATCAGCTTCTGAGATCAATTTCTGATGCTCTTTCATCCACGGCACATGAGCATAGCCAAAGAGTGCAATCCGCTGAGGCTCGAGCGAGACCGCCTTATCAACCTGATCGGCTACCCGGGCGACCGTTTGATGCGGCAAGCCATACATTAAATCCATGTTGATCGAGTTGATGCCATACTGACGCAACCAATCGATGACCTGCTTGGTGACTTCGAAGGGCTGAATACGATTGATCGCTTCTTGAACTTCGGGATGAAAATCCTGCACCCCGATGCTTGCCCGATTAACGCCAGCCTCACTGATACCTTTGATATAGTCTTCGGTCGCGTCGCGCGGGTCCAGTTCGACCGCGATTTCAGCGGCATCGGCAATATCAAAACGCTCGCGTAATCGGTCAATGAGGCGCTGCCAATCAGGCGGCGTTAGCATGGTCGGGCTACCGCCTCCCCAGTGCAGGTGTTGGGCTTTAAAACGGCCGGGAAGTTTTTCCGCAACCAAATCTACTTCTTGTAACAAAGTCTCCAGATAGGCGGCAATGGGGTCATAACGATTGACGATTTTGGTGTAACAGCCGCAGAACCAGCACATGGAATCGCAAAACGGAATATGAAAATAAAGCGACAATGGATCGGCAGGATCTAGCTCGGACAACCATTGAGATGCCGTCTCGCCATTTATGCCATCATGAAAATGCGGCGCCGTTGGGTAACTCGTATAACGTGGTACCCGAAAATCATATTTATTTGCCAATTGGTTCATATTATATTTTATAACCGTTCTAATCTGGTATTGTGTTGTTGCTCGACAATGCAGTCAAATTATCCCAATTTTAAAACCGGGAGATTTGTAGAATTTTAAGAAAGAAGCGCGTATAATTCCCAAGGTAATTCCAGGGAAAATTATAGCGAGTTATTGTCTCTATGACCACCACTGACCCTTCTCAGCAAATAATCGGCGATTCCCCAGGTTTGATACCGAGTTATGATCTAGCGGATCATTTCCTCGCCTGTGCCAAGTTAGGCCGATATCTAACGGTCGCCTCTGGTACGCGATTTATTATTACCGATGATTTTCAAGATAAGTCGGTGATTCATGAGGCGGCTGCCGTGGCGGCGATCTATTCCAAAGATAATTTGGTCGCCGAAGCGGCGCTGATGCCACTGAGCGGTAGAATTACCCATCTGAGCGGTAAAGATCGCGATAAGTATGAACGTTTGTTCCATTTGATTGAGGAGCAAACACTTTCTGAAGATGTGCTATATTCCGCTAAAACGCTGATCGAGGCTCGCTTTCGGGAATCCGAAATTCGTGAGATTGAGGCGCATCTTGGCGGTAAAATCAGCCCGGCTCGAAAACGTTACCGCGAATTTCTTGGTTTGGTTAAGCAATTGATGGACCAAAAAATAACCGCCAAACCATTTGTCGAGGAATTTAAGGCTTTTACCCAGGAAGTCGCCGGCCGGTTGGATTTTGGCATTTATAGTTTTTGTCTCGACAGCCTGTTTCGCAGCCTGCAAATTCCCGAGACTGTTAAAAAACTCCTGGTTATGGAAATCATCGCCTTTCCGGCACTTATACGCCGCGAATTGATTAGCAACGTGCTGTCTTACCCTGGTCAGACACGAGATTTGATTAATTTCGTCACGTCAATCATGGACCGCCAGCTTGATCCGGAAGCAGTGATTGAAATCGATCTGCTGAAAGATTTGAAACTGCGGCGCTATTCGATGGAAGCGATCAGTGCTCTGGCGGCCAATTCTGGCCTCGCACCCCTGCATTAGCGCCCCTGCATTAATACCCATCAGTTATCAGAAGTGTTAACCCGGCAGCATAATTGTCGGGATTTCGCACGCCCAACTAAA
>CAJWAR010000009.1 GCA_913020445.1 uncultured Rhodospirillaceae bacterium | reverse complement strand
TTTTGACCGGCGCCGGCCACAAAGCATTTTGCACCGGTGGTAATACCAAAGAATACGCTGAATATTATGCCGGGCAGGACCAGGAATACCGTCAATATATGCGCCTGTTCAACGATATGGTTTCGAGCATTCTCGCCTGTGACAAACCGGTTATTTGCCGGGTCAACGGCATGCGCATCGGCGGTGGTCAGGAAATGGGCATGGCCTGTGATTTCTCGGTCGCTCAGGATATGGCTAATTTCGGCCAGGCTGGACCAAAACATGGCTCCGCTGCCATTGGTGGCGCCACTGACTTTTTGCCGCCGATGATCGGCGTTGAACAAGCCATGGTTTCGGCTGTGCTCTGTAAACCTCTGTCAGCTCATAAAGCAGCCCGCCTCGGCATCATTACCGATACCGTCCCGGCTTTGAAAGTCGATGGTAAGTTTGTGCCCAATCCGTATGTCGTCACCGAAGCGGTCACCGATGATTACGGCCGCATGATCCACGGTGAATTCAAAGAAGGCGAAGACAAAGCCAGGGCCAAGGAAATTGTCGCCTCAGGTGAAATGGATCTTTCCTTGCTGGACGCCAAAGTCGAAGAGCTGTGCACCGCCGTGCTGCACACTTTCCCGGAATGCACGACCAAATCACTTGAGCAATTGCGGAAACCCAAACTCGAAGTTTGGAATTTACGCAAAGAAGATGCGCGCTCTTGGCTCGGTTACAACATGCTGGCCGAAGCCAAAACCGGCTTCCGGGCCTTTAACGAAGGCAATAAGGAAATCGGCCGCGAGATTGATTTTATCGCCCTGCGTAAAGCCCGCGCTGCCGGCGCACCATGGTCAGAGGAACTGATCGAAAGCCTGATTCCCAAGGCTGCGGATTAATAGCGGATAGGACCCGAGAGAAAAATAATGAGCGATTCACCACTTAAATCATGGCTTGACCGGGACGGAGCTCTCCTCCGTCTGCGGCTGGCCATGCCAAAAGCGAACATTACCGATGCGGCAATGTTGGAAGCTATTGGTGGTGCGCTCACAGAGCATGCGTCAAACCCCGATATCAAAGGCGTGGTGCTCGATCATGAAGGCCCGCATTTCAGTTTCGGCGCCAGTGTGCCGGAACATCTGCCGGGTCAGTTCGGCGATATGCTGAGCGTTATGAACAAGACCCTGCTGATCATGTTACGGCATCCGGTTCCTATTCTGGTGTCAGTGCAGGGTCAGTGCCTGGGCGGAGGTCTGGAGGTCGCTTGTGGTGGCAGCCGGATTTTTGCCTCGCCCGACGCTGTTTTTGGCCAACCCGAAATCAAAGTCGGTGTATTTGCTCCTTACGCAAGTTTCTTCTTAACCGAGCTAATCGGTCAGATTCATGCTGAGGACATGTTGTACTCAGGCCGTTCGGTTAACGCTGACGAAGCCAGCTCCATGGGTTTGGTGGCTGACTTGTCGGATGATCCGGAAGCCGCCGCCCTCGCCTACTTTGACGAATATTTGGCGCCTGTTAGTGCCAGTGTCCTGAGCTTCGCCGTGCAAGCGGCGCGGGAAGACTACGCCGACCGCTTTGCGGCAAGAATGACAAAACTTGAAGAATTGTACACGTCGGGATTGATGGAATCCAAAGATGCTGTCGAGGGTCTCGAAGCATTTATGGAAAAGCGCCCGGCTCAATGGAAAAACCAGTAGGTCAATAAGGAAAGATGAGTGATATGTCTGTAAAAGAAATTATCGACCGTTGTGAAGTATTATTTGAAGATGTGAACTTCACGTCGGCCCGTGAGTGGAAAGATGCGAAACCCGGCCGCAAGGTCGTTGGTTATCTGCCAATTTATGTGCCGTGCGAAATTATTCATGCGGCAGGCATGTTGCCGATCGGTATTTTAGGTGGTGGCTCTGACCTCGAAGTTATCCACGGCGATGCCTACTATCAAAGTTACATCTGCCGTATTCCACGCTCGACTGTTGAGCTTGGTGTGACCAATCGCCTCGATTTCATCGATGGCATGTTGTTCCCAAGTACTTGCGACGTGATCCGAAATCTTTCCGGTGTCTGGAAATTAATGTTCCCGGAAGTTATGGCCCGATATTTTGATACACCGCAAAACTATCGCAAAGATATCGGCGGCGAGTTCTATAAAAACGACCTGCGTGAATTGATTGAAAGCCTGGAAGAACTTGGTGGCGTTAAAGTTACCGATGATGATCTCAGGAATTCCATCGAGGTTTATAACGAAAACCGCAAATGGGTGAACAAAGTCTATCAATACCGCAAAGATAAGCCGTGGAAAACGCCGTCAGCGGAAATTTATCTGTTGATGCGTGCCGGTGAAGTTCTGCCGCCTGAAGAACATACGCAAATGATGCAGGATTATCTTGCTGCGGTCGAAAATGAAGAACGCCGGATGAAAGATAATTGCCGGGTGGTTTTGAACGGCTCGTTTTGCGAGCAGCCGCCTCTGGGCATGATCAAATCGATCGAACTCGCCGGCTGTTACATCGTCGATGACGATTTCATTATGGCCAATCGCATGATCACTACCGATATTTCAACTGAAGGTGATCCGCTAGAAAATATAGCTAATGCGTTTCTCACCGATTCGATGCCTTTCCCATCTAAGTTCGAGCCGAGTGAAGAAGAAAAAGGCCTCTATCTGGCAGACTATGTCCGCCAAAGCGGCGCCGAAGGCGTTATTTTCGCCGCCGCAAGTTTCTGTGATCCGGCACTGCTTGATCAGCCGTTGCTGTATCATGTGCTGGATGATCAGAAAATTCCTTATATCGCTTTTCAATTTGCCGAAAACTCCGGACAGATGCAGCCAATCAGGGAGCAGGCCGGAACCTTTGCCGATTCAATCAAACTATGGAGTGCAGCATAATGTGTGCCGATGTAACGACTGATGTCATAAAAGATGCTTCAATGCTGAAGCAAAAAGAAATGATTGCCAGTAACTACGACAAGATCACCTCAGCGCCGGAAACCGGTGTTAAGGTCTCGTCGACTTTCGTACCAGGTAATCTCAACGAATTGACGATGTGTTTCGATATCGCCAACAATCTGCCGGAAATTAATGCGCTCTCTAACGCCATGCGGAAGAAAACCGGCGCCATGATTTCGGACGCTGAAAAAATGGGGCATTCGGAAGACGTCTGCACCTATGTGAAAGCAGACCTTGGCATGATGGCGAAAGGCAACATTGCACCAAACGGCAAGCCAATGCCAAATCCGGACATGTTGTTGCTGTCTTACACCGGTTGCTACACATTCTTGAAGTGGTTCGAACTTCTCCGCGAGCAATACAAATGTCCGACGGTAATGCTGCACGTGCCTTATGAAGGCGAAGGCAAAATTACCAAAAACATGCGTGACTATGTCGTTAAGCAGTTGAAGGAAGAAGTTATACCGACCATGGAACAGGTCAGTGGCGTCAAATTTGATATCGACCGTTTGCGCGAATACATGAAGGACTCAGCCAAAGCGGAAGACGATCTTGTCTGGGTGCTGCAGAGTGCCAAGAATGTACGCTCGCCGATCGACGCTTATTTTGGTGCCGTTTACTACATCGGCCCGATCTTCAGTGCCTTCCGCGGTACTAAAGATGCGGTTGAGTATTATAGTTTGCTCCGTTCAGAAATTGAAGAGCGCCTGGCTAAAGGCCTTGGTCCGGTCACACCGGAAGGTGAAATGGGCGAAGAAAAATATCGTCTGGTCGTTGAAGGCCCGCCGAACTGGACCAACTTCCGTGAGTTCTGGAAAATGTTCCACGAAGACGGCGCTGTCGTTGTCGCCAGTTCTTATTCGAAAGTGGGTGGCGTTTATGATTATGACGGCTTCCGTCACGATCCGCAAAATCCACTGGAATCCCTCGCTGAATATTGCATGGGTTGCTACACCAACCGGAACTTGCCGGATCGCACAACCATGATGGCTGACTTGGTCGAGGAATATCAAGCCGATGGTCTGCTGATCAATTCGATCAAAAGCTGCAACAGTTTCGCCGCCGGCGAATTGCTGATGTTGCGGGAAGTTGAAGCACGCACGGGAAAACCGGGTGCCTTCATTGAAACCGATCTGGTTGATCCGCGTTACTTCTCTCCTGCCAATGTGAAAAACCGGCTTGAGAGTTATTTCCAGATGATTGAACAAAAACGCCAAGGCGGAGCTCAAGCCGCTTAGTCGGCAGCTTCGGTTAAGGAGAAAAAACATGAAATGTTATATCGGAATTGATCTGGGTTCGACGACAACCAAAGCTATCCTGATGGATGACAATATGGATGTCTTGGGCCAAGGGATCACCAACTCGCGGTCGAATTATGATACGGCTGCGGCGGTTTCCAAACAGGAAGCCATGATCTCAACCCGCTTTACATTGTTCCACAGAGCCTTTGAGGAAATTCCTCAATTGGAAGGTAAAGTGGACGATTTCTTGGGTGGTTTGGAACGTAACTTCCGGCTTGAGCAATATCTCGAACAGCTGCAGGATTTGCGCGATACCTGTGCCGGCTTTGTCGACAACGTTCGCTACAAAGGCATGGAAAAAGCCATGGTCGAAGCGCTTGATACGACTTTTGGTCAATTGGCCGAAGAAGCCATCCCGCTGTTCGCCCCTGGTGCAGAACGCAAATCAGACTTTTTCCGTGATATCGCCGGCGGCCGTTTCATGGCGATTTCCGAAGAAGTTGCCAAACAAGCCGACCTCAGTTACGACGTGCTGCTGAACGTCTATGATAAGTCAATTATTGAAGTTGAAAACCGTCCGCCGGCAGGTGACCTGGCTGGTAAGTTCATGCGCGCCATGGACAAGCTGGTAACAGAATCTCCTGAGTTTGATATTAAAGATGCTGAGCTTGGCAAACCGATCCAGGAAGCACTGGATGTTGAATTGGAAGAGACATTTGTGGTTGGTACGGGGTATGGCCGCGTACGTTTGCCGTTCCCGAAAGATCACATTCGCTCGGAAATTCTCTGTCATGGTTTAGGGGCGCATATGATGTATCCCGAAACCCGCACCGTGCTTGATATTGGTGGCCAGGATACCAAAGCCATCCAGGTTGACGGTCAGGGCATTGTCGAAAACTTTCAAATGAATGATCGTTGTGCCGCTGGTTGTGGCCGCTATCTTGGTTATATCGCTGATGAGATGAACATGGGTGTCCATGAATTAGGACCACTCGCCTCCAAAGCAACCAAAGTCGCGAAGATCAACTCGACCTGCACCGTGTTTGCCGGCGCTGAATTACGTGACCGCTTGGCCTTGGGTGAAAAACGCGAAGACGTGCTGGCCGGACTTCACCGCGCTATCATTCTCCGCGCCATGTCGATCATCTCGCGGTCTGGCGGGGTGACGGATCAGTTTACCTTTACCGGCGGTGTTGCCAATAATGAAGCAGCCGTGACCGAATTGAAAAAACTGATTGAAGAAAACTACGGCAAGGTCACGATCAATATTGATCCAGATTCGATCTATACCGGAGCCCTTGGTGGTGCAGCCTTTGCTCTTCGTGCCGCACAAGGTGACACCACTGGTCAAGAAGAAGAGTTAGGAGCAGCATAATGGTAAAAACAGTTGGAATTGACGTCGGAACCGGTGTCGTAAAAGTAGCCCTGTTTGAAGTCGAAGGGGACAAAAACGAATGGATCGGCAAACGGGTCGAGCGGATTCGTAAACGTGATCCTTACAAACTCGCCGAAGATACCATGGATGATTTACTTAAAGAAAATGGTCTGACTCGTGATGATATTGCTTACATCGCAACAACGGGTGAGGGCGAAAGCCTTGAGTTTCATACCGGTCACTTTTATTCGATGACGACTCATGCCCGGGGCGCGATTTATCTCAATCCAGAATCACGTTCGGTATTGGATGTCGGTGCCCTCCATGGCCGCGCTATCCGTATCGATGAACACGGTAAAGTCCTTGATTACCGGATGACCAGCCAATGTGCGTCTGGTTCCGGTCAGTTTTTGGAAAATATTGCCCGCTATCTCGGCATTACGCTGGAAGAAATTGGTGAGCTTTCACAACAGTCAGATGACCCGGAAGTGGTGTCTGGAATTTGTGCCGTGCTGGCTGAAACCGATGTGATCAATATGGTATCGCGCAGTATTTCCGCGCCGAACATTCTAAAAGGCATTCACATTTCGATGTCTAACCGGTTGCTCAAACTGCTGCGGGCAACCAAGGTGATGGAAGGTGACGTCATGGTTACTGGTGGCTTAGCCTTGGATACCGGCTTGGTCGCTACCATGGCTGAAGGTGTCGCTGATCCTAAAAACAAAGTTAATGTCACGATCAAAAGTGACCCGGACTCAATCTACGCCGGTGCAATCGGTGCTGCCCTTTGGGGCGGCTTCCGCTATGAAAAATTGCAGGAATTAGGGCAGCTTCAAGAAGCGTCTTAGTTTGCCGAAGTGCTAATTTAAAAGCCCGGTCTATTTTGGCCGGGCTTTTTTTGTACCCATGTCAATGTCGTGTAAGATAGCGGCATGGGTAAAGTTAAACTGACAATTTTCGTCGGCATCTTGCTCGCCATTCTCCTACTAGCAATTAAAGTTGAAGTGGTGGAGGTCGGTCTGGATGAACCCGGCTACACCTATATCGGCTCGGCCCTGACCGGCGTCCTCAGGGTCAACGCGGAAAATGGCACCACGGCCCCCTGCATGATTGGCGAAAACAAAAAAGCCTATTGCCTCAATTGGATAAAATAATCTAGGCGGCGAGGGGGCTAAAAGAGGTCACGCCTGTCCCTTGCCCGGCCCGTTCTAAACTATAGGCATTGAAGGCAGCCAACGCTGGCGGAATTTCAAATTCACCAATCCCTTTGATATAGCTCGGTTTGGCCTGAAAGCGTTCATACCAGACGTTGAGATTGGCGTGAATGTCGAGCGGATAATGCATTAGGTCCAGCCGTCTGACATTGGATATCCAGGCGATATCGGCGAGCGAAAAAGTATTGGCGACAAGCCACTCTTTGCCATCAAGCGCTTGATCTAGCCGCACAAAATGGTCGTGCTGTAATTTTAGTTCCGACTCAATCTCCGATTTTTGAAAACCTTCATCGGAACTCCAAACCCGCATAAAATCTACGAGCTCTTCGTTATTGTGCTTTTGAGATAGCTCGTTGAAGGCTTCCGGCGGCATTTTGTGCTGCTTAAACAAAAACTCATGCGTCAGCGTTTTGATACTGTGCTGGGCGCCATCGGCATTCTGCATCCATTGATGCATTTCCGCGATGGCTTCATCTGATGCTGGGCGAAGCGGCGGCTCGGGAAAAGTCGTATCCAGGTAGTCGATGATATCAATAGATTCGATAATGACCTGGCCGTCATGGACCAGAGCCGGGACCACACCATCGGGATGAATCGATTGATATTCCGGTGTTGCATGTTCTTGTTTTTCGAGATCGATTTCGTGGCTTACCCATTCCAAGCCTTTCTCGGCCATTACAATGCGCACTCGTTGGGAACAGGACGATAGCCAAAAGTGATAGAGATGAAGACCAGTGAATGACTTAACTTCTTCATTTGTAGTATCGATAAGCGGCATAGTAGAATCTCCCCTGCTTAATAATTATTTTTGCGTATGCTAAGGCGGATATATTAAGGTGTCGACTAAAGAATCGGTGAGGAAAAATAGATGCCAATTATTGAACCAAAAGATACATCTCTCAAAGATTTAAAAGGCCTGCATCTCTGGCACAGTGGGCTCTCAAGCTGTTCACAGCGGGTGCGTATTACACTGGCGGAAAAGGGCCTGGCTTGGGAAAGCTATGAAATCAGTATTCCTGACAATGAGCACGCAACGCCGGAATATCAAGCGATCAACCCCAAAGGATTGGTGCCGGCTTTTGTTGATAATGGCACGTTGTTGATCGAATCCTGCGACATCATTGACTATCTCGATCAGAAATATCCGGAGCCGCCATTGCGGCCAGCAAACGCAGCAAGCGAAACCACCATGTTAGAGTTGTTATCCGCCGCTGATAAGGCTCAGGCCGATCTGAAACTGCTCTCTCACGAATTTCTGTTCCGGCCACGAAAGCCAATGAACGAGTTGGAGGTCGAGGAGTTTGCCGCCAGACACAATAATCGAGGTCTGGTAGATTTTGTCAAAGAATGGCAGGGCGGCGATATTTTTCCTAAAGAAAAACTGGATGCAGCGGTCACTCGTACAGATGAGGACTTTTTTAAATTGGATAAGGCGGTGGCAAAGCAAAATTGGTTGATAGGATCCGAAATGACGCTCGCGGATATTGCCTGGATGCCAAACGTGCATCGCATGATGCTGATGGATTGGCCACTTGAGCGCTATGAAAATCTTTGCCAATGGTTTGAGCGTGTCAAAGCCCGGCCAAGCTATCAACAGGCTTTGGTTGATTGGCAGCCACCTGGTTTGGCGGAAAAATTTGCCAGCTATGTGATTGACCGGAGAGACACCGCCGGAGTGCATGTGACAGCCTTTGGCGCGCTGGCGAAAGCTGCTTAACGAGTGTTATCCAAGTTCGTAACCGATTTTTTGCAGCAGCTGTTTTGCCGCTAACAGATTGATACCGAGCCACTCACAACTCTCTTCTAGCGATTTAAACGACGCGTAGGAGGATTTAAAATCATCTTCACTGTCGACCAATGCCAGCCAAAGTCGATTTATGATTTCAATTTCAGTGGAAAGTTCGATCGATACAATTTTTTCTCTAATTAAGTTTTGACGATCAAAATTATCAACATTGAATTGGCTAAGGCGCGACATACCTTCAAGCTCTAATTCGTGGTATCTGGAGTCCCGATCAAAAAGATTAATTTCTAAATAGGTTTTACCTTGATGAACGGATTTTGAAACTTCTTTATGGGCTGATATTATTTCTTCGATAAGTACCGTTCCGGTGAAAAGGTAAGCAATTAACCCGATTTCGTTGTCGACTATTCCTTGCACAGGCATTTAACTGTATTCACTTTCGGTATCACAATTTAGATTTGTAGTTGATTAAGATTAAGTAAGTACGCTTTGTGGCGAAAGCAAATTATCCATAAAAAAATTGTCCAAATTTTGATCTTTGAACCATCGTTTTTTACGGTTCTCTTTAAATTGTTAGTGCATACTGTCGTAGTTGCTTTTTTATGCATTCATTCTTACTTTTATTTAGGCAAATAAATATGGGAGTGGCCCGAAAATGTGGATGCGATTTTTTAGTGCCCTAGCTGCGTTGCTAATCGTTAGTGGCTCGTCATACGCCCAAAAAACCAAACCAGTTCTGACCATGTATGGCGCCGAAATACCGGGCTATATGATGGATTCAATCACCAGGCCGGGTATTTTGATCGAATTGGTTCAGAAAGTGAGTGAAGTTTCCGGCTACCAGATCAATTATCGTTTGGTTCCGTGGCCACGGGCAATGAAACAGGCAAGTAGATTTTCCAAAGCCATTATTCCCGGATTATCGCGCTTACCGGATCGTGAACACAATTATACCTGGATCGAACCAATTATAGGGGCCAAAAGCGCATTTGTGTCACTGGCAAAACCCATCAATACTTTTGATGAGGGTAAAAAATTACCTTCGGTAGGCGCCTGGCGTGGTACGTCTCACGAACAGGAGCTGAAAGAAAAGGGTTTCAACAATATTCTTTCCTTCAATAACGTGAAGCAATCAATCAAGATGATTGAGATGGGACGCGTGGCGGCTTGGTATGGCGATGTAAACGAAATAATTACGCGCTGGAACAAAAATGCCCAGGATACGTCACTACGCCTTAAATTTGGGCAAGTTCTTAACATAGAAAATATTTGGTTGGCTGGCGGCAAAGGTATGGCTAAGCAGGTGTCCGAAGATCTTCGTCTGGCATTGAAAAAGGTCATAAAAAGTGGCTTCAGAGACGAATTGTCCCTCAAATATTTTGGTTATGTCGTAAAATAAGACAAAAAAATCGCTGGCTATTAGCCAGCGATAGTTTGGGGGGAGTTTCCCTTCTCAATCGTATCGGGGGGATACGGGGGTTAGGAAGGGCAGGGAGAAGAATAAGTAGAAAATTTATGTTGCCGGCGGTACTTTCCTGACAAAGACCAATCGTTGACTTGGTTTGAAGCCACAAGATTGCATATAAGCGAGGACATCAATGTCATCCCATTCAACGACGGTGCGTGTTGCCTCAACTTGTAAGCCGTCCAAATTGGTTAGCAATTGCGACATCAATGCGGCACCGACGCCTTTACCGCGATAGCGCGGATCAACACCTAAAGTATCGATGACGGCAACCGGTTCGGCGCGGCCAAATTCACCAAAATCAACACGCGCCATAATAAAACCAGCGACAAAATCATCAACTTCAGCGACCAAGGAAACCCGGACACCTGACTGTTCGAGCGCTTCATGGAGGCGCCGTTCATAATACTCCTTACGGTCTTCGCCGGTGCTCAAGCGATCAATTTTGACAATCGCATCGAGATCATCCGCGACCAGAGACCGTACCGGCACGTGATCACGAGCGGGTTGTTCAAAATCGTCGGTTTCAACGAATTCAATGTCCATGTTTGTTTTTGCCATTGTTTTTCCTCCCGTTAGAAATTTGCGTCGGCTTGACGTTCTAAAACATGTGCCGGGGCAACTTCAAAACCCATGGCGTCAAAATATTTTAACAAGCCGTGAAAGCGCCAGTCGGTTTGTGTGCGAATTTCATGGACATCTTTTTTGCGTAGCACATCATCGAGGCCATCCATGAGAATTTTGCCGACGCCTTTGGCTTGAGCTCTGGGGTCGACACCGATGGCATCCAAGGCTGCCGTCCGTTCTGTGGTGCCAAAGTCACCGCCATGAATTCGAGCAATTGCATAGCCGACGAGCGTGGTGCCGTCGACGACACCAACAACGACGTAGTTGTCGGGGCGATCAACGGCCGCTTCTACGCGCTTTTCAAAAAAACCGCGCCGGGACCAACCGACGATCCGCTTGTCGATATCGACAACTTGATCCAAATCCGTCGTCTTTAATGGCCGGGTTGTCATATTTTCTGTAATATCCATGATTACTTCTCCTGCTATTTTATTTATCGATGGATTCCATCTGTTTGTTATTACCGTTTATCTATGTATTCAGCCGCGAGGTCGGCATCTACACCCGCCTCAAGCATATCATCTATCATGGGCACCAAACCCATTTCCTCTTTGGTAGCGTGATCTCGCAAGCGGTCAGAAAACTCTGCGCCATATTGCTTAAAGGACTGCCAGCTACCAGCTTTAAAGCCTTCGCCGCGTACAACTTTGATAGCTTCCACCAATTCGAGTCCCAATGGGAGTATAACATCATGCTCTTCCGACAATAAGTCAGACATATCGCCATCACCTTCATTATTAAGGATTGGGAACAAACCGTCTTCCTCAAATTTGAAATGGTTGGTCACTTCGCCTTCGATCACTACTTTTAAATCGCCAAGAAAATTGGCTACTTGAGGGTCTGTGGTATCGGGTTGATCCCTGCCAACAAACTCTTCAAGCTTATCCATCAAATCAATTACAGCAACATGTTCGTCGTGTAGTTGCCTGGCGATGCGGGTATTAAAGTCCATAACTTACTCCAAAATCAGTAATTAGGTACTCTAATACCGATTTACCCTAAAAGTCAAGAGAAAACGCGAAATAATTTTCGAATTCCTTTTAGCGAAGTTTTTTGAATTGGCTTTAATAGATCGACGACGAGTCGATATTCAGTAGGGGAATGTTCTGATTATGGCAGTCTGATATTTATTCTGCTTTCGTAAGGCTATAGATTTCATCTAAGTTAGAGGGAACTAATATTTTGAAGTGGGAATACTAGTGGTCAATTGGTCGCTCCGAGTTATCAATAAATATGGCAAGATATTGGTGACGTTGGTTGTCACCATCCCGATCATATCGGTTTCCGTTGCGATCGCCTATTTAGACACCTTAGTTTTTGATCACAGTCTGTTTCCAGCTCTCTATCTTTCGTTTTTTATTCCGGCCTTTCTCGCACCGCCAACAATTTATTTTCTTATAACGCTCGTCGTAAAATTGGGCCGTATTGAAAAAGAACTTGAAACAGTTATCGAAAGCGCTGGCGATGCTTTTTTCATTCATGACCGCAGCGGTAAAATAGTCGACGTGAACGATGCAGCGTGTCAATCGCTCGGCTATACGCGCGAAGAGTTGTTAGCTTTGCATGTAAATGATATCGAATCGAATTACGACCCTGAGCGGCTAGCGAAATATTGGGATGAGTTAGTCCTCGGAAGGCCGATGACACTTGAAGGCAGGCATCGCCGAAAAGATGGCACCATCTTCCCGGTTGAAGCGCGCGTAAGCATACTAAATTTTGGCGACGAAATAAATATTCTGGCTGTAGTCCGAGATATTTCGGAGCGTCAACGTGTTTATGCATCTTTACTAGAAAGTGAAGAGAGATTTCGGAAATCTTTTGAAAGCGCCTCAATCGGCATGACTGTTACCGAGCTGGACGGCAGATTTCGGTCGGTTAATCCGGCCTGGTGCAAAATGATGGGGTATGGTGAAGAAGAAATTCTCACTAAAACTGTCGCCGATGTAACTCATCCTGAGGACATCCCTAGTACTGCGGAAGCTCGCCAGAATCTCGTTGGCGGCGATACGCGCGTTTCAGTGGTTGAGAAGCGATATATTCATAAAGATGGTCATATTGTTTGGGGGTTAATGTCACGAGCCATTGTCAGGGATACCAATGGCAACCCGCTATATTTTATCGCCCAGATACAGGACATATCAGCGCGCAAAGACGTTGAGCTTAAACTTAAGGATAGTGAAGAGAAATATCGAAAGTTAGTCGAAACATCCCATGATCTAATTTGGTCGGTTGATACCAACGGAAATTTTACCTTCGTCAATGAAGCTTCCAGAATTACGCATGGCTACGAACCTGACGAGATGATTGGAAAACCTTTTACCCATTTTATGACAGCTGAACAGGCTGAGAAAGATATGGCCATTTTTGCTGAAATTAAGAAAGGCACAGATTATTTTGATCTTGAGTCCGTTCATCTTAGAAAAGATGGCTCACCGGTTTATCTAAGCTTCAATGCTGTTGTCGAGCGCGATGATCAAGGCGGTGTTCTTGGAACGACCGGCTCCGCTAAGGACATCACAACTCGAGTATTGACCGAAGAGCAATCGCGTCTGCATCAAGAGCAACTGGCGCATGTATCCCGGGTCGCAACGATGGGTGAGATGGCAACCGGCATTGCGCATGAGCTTAATCAGCCCCTAGCGGCCATCACGGCGTATATAGATGGTAGTTTACGTCGTCTAATATCAGATGAACATGCATCGAAAGCCATTATTGATGCCCTGGAGAAAGCCTCTGAACAGGCTATCCGCGCTGGTAATGTTATTCGGCGATTGCGCGATTTTGTGCGCCGCGAAGATAGTAAATTGGAAGACATCGATATCAACGATTCCATTCACACGGCAATGAAATTGCTGAAATCGGATTTTGATCTGAAACAGGTGGCCTTGAAATTTGATTTAGCTTCGAACCATCCAATTATCCATGGTGATCCGATATTGATCCAACAGGTTATTTTAAACCTGGCTCGAAATAGTGTTGATGCGATGAATTCTTCGGAACCTGGTGCAGGTGAGCTAACTGTAAAAACGGCATTGGAAGAAAATACTTTATTAATCGAAATTCTCGATAATGGTTCGGGCATCGACCCGGAACTTAAGGAGCAACTATTCGAGCCCTATATTTCATCCAAAAAATCCGGACTGGGTTTAGGTTTGCCGATTTGCCGTTCGATCATCAATGAATTTGGCGGAGAGATATGGTGTGAGCCGTCACAAACGCAAGGGGCAGCGTTTAAAATTCGTTTGCCACTGCTGACAAGATAGGGATGAAGCATGAAGGGAATTTCTCAATATCGACGTGGCGGGCCGGATGATCCGCTGGTCCAGGAAATAGCCAGGCAAAAAGGCTTTTCGGAGGTCCCACTTTTCCGCAAAGATCGTCCGCAAAATGAAAAATTTGACCTGCATGAGTGTATGCAGCGCTGGATCGCTTATGCGTCGGATCGTGATGGCCAGGTTAATATTGAACAAGCAGAAGGCAATGATCCAAAGCATCTAACGTCACTCATCAAGCAAAAAGGCTTGGAACTCGGTGCCAGCGATGTCGGCATTGCTGAATTAACCCCAATAATGATCAACATCGGTTTCGAGTTTGATCAGCGCTATATAATTTCTGTTATTGTCGCGGAGGACTATGCGAAAGTGCTGGAAGGGGCTCTTGCGATCGAAAAGGAGGCGTTTGAAGTCTATGTTGAATGCGCCAGAATTTCTACTCAGCTTGCTGCTTATATCCGGGAATTAGGTTTTTCTGCCATCGCTGATCATAACGGGACCGGTGATGTCCAGGCCATTCCAGCCCTCCAAGCTGGAGGTATGGGAGAATTGGGCAAACATGGCAGCTTAATTCATCCTCAGTTCGGTGCTGGATTTCGGCCTGGATTTGTCATAACCGACGCCCCTCTGGTTGTGAACAAACCTTATATTTTTGGGGTTCAGAAAACCTGCGAAAATTGCCGCATATGTGAACAGAATTGTCCCCCCGGCGCAATACGAGCTGCCGATGACTACATTGTCACGGAAGGTGTTAAACGCTGGCAAGTCGATGTTCCCGCTTGCTTTGTAGCCTCAAGATTTCGCGATGAATATTGCCATATTTGCGTCGATGTTTGCCCGTACCAGCACAAAGAAAACCGAGATCCAGAGCGCATTAAAATATTTAAGACATTGATGCAAAAGCGCAAAAAAGCTGGTTATCGGACGCCGGCCTGGTTCATCGAGGATGAAGAGGCCGTGCTTGGTGAACGAACGTGAAAACTTGCAAAAATAGTTTTAATAATTAAAACAATCGGGTTATGGTTATATCTTGATACTTTGCAAGGTGAAGCTATTTGACCAATCAATACGTAAAAACCAATCGGTCCGTTGAACGTGCAATCGCGCTTTTGACCATGGTGTGTCAGAGCGATGTGCCGCTTGGACTAACAGAAATTGCCCGCGAAATGGAACTCGATAAAGCAACAGCATTGAGATTGCTATCCAGTTTACGGAACGCCAATTTTATCCAACAGGATTCGGAAAGCCGGCACTATGTTCGTGGCCCCGGTATATTCAGTTTATGGCCCAATGAAATTTGTCAAATCAGTCGCCCGTATCTTGAAAAGCTGTGCCAGGAAACGCAAGAAACCGCCTGCCTGATCTTACCGCGAGGCGAAGCGCAACGCATATGCATTGATGCCGTTCATCCGGATCGCGAACTCCGTGTGGTTGCGCCCGTCGGTAAGCTGGTGCCGATTTATGGTGGCGCATCGGGCGCCGTATTACTTGCTTTCAGGCCGGTTGAAGATACTGAGCGCATTCTCGACAAAGTGGGATTTGAGCCAATCACGGATCAAAGCTTTTCTGACACTGGGGATTTTCTCAAACGGCTGGATAAAGTGCGTAAACTTGGATATGCCCACGGCACCGGCGAAGTAACCAAAGGCACCTATGCAATCGCGGCACCCATTCTTGATAAAGCTGGATTTGCGTTAGGCGCGGTGGCTGTGAGAGGCCCGGAAACGCGTGTCACTGATGATGTGATATCAAATGGTGCAAAGCTTGTCGTGAAGACGGGAAAGGCGATCAGTGCCAATCTGGATATTACGCCGCCGCCAACATTCACCTAAAATCAGTTTTAATAATTAAAATATTAATTTTAATTGTTGAACCAACTTTAGTTTTTTGCTAATTAGTGCGAGACAGAAGGATGATTTTCATTTTATGATTTCACCCTCAAATAAGAATACTTCGTTGAGCTACGTAAATAAGCTGAGCGTAAAAAGAAACGATCGGGAAAGTCAGGGATAATCTCTGAACATCCTGTACCCATTATTTATTAGGGAGGAGTTAAATATGGGATTTAAGACAAACTTCGTTTTGGGAGCTGCTGCAATTGCTGCTGCGGCGACCAGTTATTCAATTCCAACCAGCGTTGAAGCTGCCGATTATTATAAGGGCAAAACTTTAAGCGTTATCGTCGGTCGTGGTCCAGGCAGTGGTGCCGATTCTACAGCACGTGCATTTGCCCGCTATTGGACAAAATATATTCCCGGCAATCCGAAAATTGTTGTCCGGAATATGAAAGGTACGCCGACCTATAACTTTATTTATCAAAAAGCGAAACCGGATGGATTGACCATTACTTTTACGCCGTATGATCCGGTGTCTCAGTTGACCAAACGTAAAGGCTTTAAAGCTGACTACAGCAAAATGCCGTTTGTTGGCTCGCTCTATAACGCCGCACTGATCTACATCACGACAGATCAGATTAAAGATCCCTACAATCTTAAAGGTATTAAAGGCGCCAAATATGGTGGCCAGGGTCCAACCGGCCGTTTCGACTTATTGGGCCGGTTTACCATGGAAATTCTGGGCGCTGATTTTAAATATCTCACCGGCTTTGGTGGCGCCAAGAAAGTGCTCAATGCCATGCGTCGCCGAGAAGTTGATATTCAGACCATCGGTTTGAACCTCTATCGCCTTTCCGCCGAGAAACCTCTGGTAAAAACGGGTAAAGCGGTTCCGCTCTATTACATGCCGTTCCCAGGTCACACCGGTCTTGCCGGCAGCTTCTTTGGCGGTCTGCCAAGCTTTGAAGACTATTACAAAAAAGTGCATGGTAAAGCGCCTTCCGGTAAGCAATGGGAAGTGTTCCAGTGGGCTACGTCTACTTTGAATGCCATGAGCTATTCTGCTTTCTTGCCACCGAAGACTCCTAGTGCACAGCGCGACATTCTTCGTGCTGCTTATGCCAAAGTGGTGAAGGATCCGAAATATCTGGCAGAACAGAAAAAAATGTTCGGTTACAATCTGCCTTATGTTAATCCAGCTCTGGGCGCCAAAATTGTTGGTAACATGATGAATGCCTCACAAGCTCATCGTGACTATCTGACAGCTTGGTTGGCTGAAGGCGCCAAACATAGAATTAAAAAGAAAAAGAAGAAGAAATAAACTATAATTGAACACTAGACTGGCCGGTACCCGGTTGACGGGGCCGGCCAGTTTGGTATTTAGAATATAAGTATAAAAAAACACTATTTCTTTGCGGGAATCCCATGCTTGAATCGATGCTAAACGGACTGTTGCTGGTCTTTCAATGGCCGGCGATAGGCTATCTGATGTTGGGCATTTTGATTGGCATGTGGATGGGCGCTGTGCCCGGTTTGGGCGGTATTATCGGTCTCGTTCTATTGCTTCCCTTTACCTTCGAAATGGATGCCGTGCCGGCGTTTGCGCTGTTGCTGGGCATGTATGCCGTGACGTCGACCAGCGACACAATTGCCTCCGTCATGTTGGGGATTCCTGGGACATCGGCCTCTCAGGCGACGGTGCTTGATGGCTATCCCTTAGCCAAAAAAGGTCAGGCCGCTCGTGCATTTGGCGCAGCTTTTACGGTGTCGGCATTTGGCGGCGTTGTAGGCGCGCTGATTATGGCAGCGTCATTGCCGATCTTGTTGCCGATGATTTTAGCTTTCGGCGTACCGGAGTTTTTCTTTTTAGCCGTGCTCGGCCTCACCATGGTTGGCGCCCTTGCCGGGGGCTCTATATTGAAAGGGCTGACGGTTGCTGCCTTGGGGTTGCTGCTGACAACGATTGGTTATGCCGCATCAACGGGCATTCCGCGCTATACGTTCGAAAATGATTATTTGCTCGAAAGCCTGCCGATCATCCCGGTGGTGCTGGGCCTGTTCGCCTTGCCGGAACTGTTGGAAATGGCGGTCAGGAATACGTCGATTGCCCGCATTGAAGCGAGCGATGCAAAGGACGCGACACTGATGGCCGGCGTGCGCGATGTGCTTAAGCATTGGTGGCTGACCGTTCGTTGTGCACTGCTCGGCACCTATATCGGCATGCTGCCGGGCCTCGGTGTCTCGATTGTTGACTGGATCGCTTACGGCCATGCGGTGCAAAGCGCCAAGGACAAAACTTTGTTTGGCCAAGGTGATATCCGGGGCGTCATTGCACCGGAAGCTGCCAATAATGCGACCAAAGCAGGCGCGCTTATCCCGATGATTGCTTTTGGTATCCCGGGCAGTTTGGGAACGGCGATATTACTTGGTGCGCTGGTGATCAAGGGGCTAAGGCCGGGACCTGAAATGCTGATCGATCATATCGAGCTTACGTTCTCCATGGTCTGGGATATTGTGATCGCCAATCTGGTCGCCGCCGGCCTGTTAATGATCTGGAGTAAGCAGGTCGCCAAAGTTTCCTTCCTGCCGGGTCATCTGCTGGTGCCGGGTGTCGCGGTTTTTGTCCTGATGGGGGCGTGGCTCACCAGCGCGGCATTGGGCGACTGGATTTCCTGCATCGCCTTTGGTTTTCTCGGTTATTGGATGAAGCAAGGCGGCTGGCCGCGACCGCCGCTGATCCTGGCGATCGTGCTGGGCAAATTGATGGAAGATAACCTGCAGCTCTCTACCCAGATATATGAAGGCTATAGCTGGATTACCGGGCGGCCCATCGTGCTGGTGATTATTGCCTTGGTTGTGTTAACGCTGATCTTAGCCGTGAAGGGCGTCATTAAATCGAACAATACGCCGAAAGAAGAAGATGCCGTTGTGGCGGGCGAGGGGTCCGGCAAAAACCCCATTCTATCCTTACCATTAGCGCTGCTGTTCTTGGGCATTTTCGTTGCGGCCCCTATTGGAGCTCAAGGGTGGGAGCCGGAAGCTCAACAATTTCCCTTGGTGGTGAGTTATACGGCCATGATCTTGCTTGTTCTCATCATCTTCACCGACTTCAAAGAAGTTCTCCAAAGCGTGCGGGAGGCCTCAGGACTTGGCGCTGCCGTTTCGGCGTCGTTCGAGAAAGCCGACTTCGGCCGCTCGACCAGCTTTATCGCGTATTTAATTGGTATATTGGCGGCCAGCATTGTGATCGGCCAGTTCATCGCCCTACCAGCCTTTGTCGCGATCTATTTGTGGCGCTGGGGTCATTACAACTGGAAGATTTGCCTCAGTTATGCGGCAGTTTCTTGGGCCTTTATTTACGGCTTCTACGATCAGATAATGCATCTGTTCTTTTATCCGTCCCTGTTGTTTGGTTAGGAGTAATACCAATGGTGAGTTCAAAAGATATTCTCAATAACGATAACCACCCCGCGCTTGGCCTGAGGCTATATGTGATATTTACTGAATTTACCGACCAGGAAGGTGACAAGACCAAGGCAAGGGCCGCCCATTTTGCCTATCTCGCCAAACTTGAAGAGGATGGCAAAATTTTTGCCGCCGGTCCGTTACACTCACTTGAAGGTGAAACCACCGGCAATTCAATGATCGCCATAAGAGCGGACTCTGTGGATGAAGCGCGCGCCATTGCCGATGCCGATCCATACTACCAGTCCGGCTTTCGCACTTATACGCTCAGGCCGTGGAAGATCAATGAAGGCGGGTTCGATCTAAAGGTCCGCTTTGCCGCCGGCGCTTACGAACTCGAATAGTTATGTAATGTAATAAAGCGACCCGGGTCGACTTATTACAATGTTAACTTTTAAACGCCGGCATGATTTCTTTCGAGATAATGCGCAGCGTTTCGATGCTATCCGGTAATAGAAACAGAATATGCTCAAAGCCCATATCTTTGAGGGTTTGCAGGCGTTCGATTATCATGTCCGGCGTGCCCAAGAGGGCCGCATCATCAATGGCTAAATCCGGATTGGCGTAGCTGTCGGGCTGGTCCGGCAGTTTTTTCTCTAATCCCGGTAAGGCGCCGAATTTATCAAATATTTTGGAGACGCGTTCTTCGCGGATCGCCGTAGCTTCTTCAAATTCTTTTTCGGTGAGGGTAATGGTCACACCGCGGGCTAAGGCAACCTCCAGCGGATCAAAGACGCGGTCGATTCGCGTGCACGCATCCCGCCACGCATTGAGCCGTTCTTCGGTCCTTTCAAACGAGGCAAAATGGTCGAACATCACGCTCATCCCAGATTCAGCCACCCGCGCAATTGACTCGTCTGTGCCGGCAGCGGTCCAGAGCGGCGGATGAGGTTTTTGAATGGTCGGCGGCTCGACGATAATATCATTGAAGGACCAATATTTGCCGGCGTGATCAAAGCGTTCATCCGACGTCCAGGATTTGACAATAACGTCGATGGATTCTTCATAGCGGGCGAGAGATTCTTCTTTGGGGATATCAAAGCCGTGGAATTCGATGTCGCGGTAGCCTTTGCCGACGCCAAAATCTAACCGGCCACCTGACAGCAAGTCCACCGTCGCAGCCTGTTCGGCGATCAATACCGGGTTATGCCAGGGCAATACAGTGACCGCGGTGCCGAGCCTAATTGTTGATGTCTTGGCGGCGAGATAAGAAAGTAAATTCAGCGATGATGAGAGTTGTCCGCCGCCGGAGAAATGATGCTCGACAATGAAAATACTTTCGAAGCCGAGCTGCTCCGCCTCGACCACTGTATCAATGAACCCGCCATAGCCCTGACTGTCGGCGGTTTCTTCACCGCGCCGGGCAACCGCACCGCCAAACAAGCCGAATTTCACCGTAAGTCCCCCTTAGGTATGCGCGTTCGGGTCATCGTGTTGAGGACCGTGCAGGCCGGTCGTACCTTTTTCGGCTTGGCCCAACAGATACTGACCGTCGGCATTCCGCATCAATTTTCCTTCGGCGCGCAATTCATCGAGTTGAACGGCGATTTCGCGGCCATCCCGGCTGCCGAGCGCATCGACGATCTCGGAAAAAAACATCGGGCTGTTTTCTTCCAAGGCTTGCGTCACCGTTTGATATCGCGCCGTGCCCGCAAGTTTAGGAGCAGAAGCGACGCGCATGGAAAGCTTGCCACGGCTTTGCAGGGGCAGGGTGAGATCAAAACCGGCTTTAGCACCGATGATACCCTTGCCGTCCAAAGAGGGGTCCATTGGCATGCCCATCATGCCTTCGAAGATCACCATGTCGCGGTCGGCTTGAAAGCGGGAAACGAATGCCCATTCGAAGCTATGCTCGTCTCTGATGTTGACGTCCTCATCGGTGATAAAAACATGCTTGGCACCAAACACCGCGCCAAACACCGCGGCGATGCAATTCCGTGCCTGACCCGGACGCATTTGATTGATCGAGATGCGCACGTTTTGACCTTCGGCAGAGCCCGGCGGCACATAGACGTCAACAACCGCAACCCCCATCATGCGGAGGGTTTTGTAGATATGAGCTTCCTGCCGGATGGTCAGTAACTGCACTGACTCTGCCCGGTGGATATGGTGACCCGAGCCATGCAGCAGGCTTTGATGCAGCATGTCTTCGCGCATGGTGATGGCGGTAACATGAAAGACCGGGTCCATATGCATCGGCCCATAAAAACCGACATATTCGCCGTAAGGCCCATCCGGTTCGACATAGCCGTGCTCATCGAAATAGCCTTCGATCACCATTTCAGCATCGGCGGGAACACGAATATCATTGGTGAGACTTTTAACCAGCGGTAGAGGCTCACCGCGAAGCGTGCTGACGAGCGAGATTTCATCCGCCGGGATACGCATGCCCGCTGCCATATAATCGATTGGGTGTGAGCCGACAGCAAAACTGATGGGCAGCTTTTCACCCCGAGCGACGCAGCCTTGATAGATGCGTTTTAGATCAGAGGGTGCCGTAACATTGGTGCCGGCTGTCTTGGCGTCGCGCAGGCTGAGCCGGCGGCAGCCGACATTGGTCGTGCCGGTTTCAGGATCGATCGAATAATCAATGCCGGAAGACAGATATGCACTGCCATCAAACTCGTGCTGGATATAAAAGGGCAACTTGGTGAGATCGGCATCATCGCCTTCGAGAACAACGGCCTGGACCGGTGCATCCCCTTGGGCGACATCGACGATTGGCTGCGGCGTGTCGAGACGGCGTTGAAATTCGGCTATCCCGCCATTTTCTTCGACATCCAAGGCAGCGGCCAAGCGGCTGCGGCTGCCATTGACATTGGCGACCAGTTCAAATTTCTCCGGGCCAACTGATTTAAATAGAACAGCTTTTTCGTTGGCTTCAATTTCGGCGGCCAGATTGGTCAGATCGACGGGATCTTCTATCGTCGTGACTTCTCCCAGTTGATCGAGTTTTTCGACAAACCGTCTGAGCCGGAACTTTTCTGTATCAATATCAGACACAATCATCTCCCCATTAAAATATTTTTAGGTGGCAGTTTTTGCTTCTTGAATGGCCTGCCAAACCCGTTCAGCAGTCGCCGGCATCTCAATATAGTCGATGCCATAGACCGATAGTGCATCGGTGACGGCACTCAACACTGCCGGCAAGGCGCCGACGCAGCCCGCTTCACCAGCGCCTTTGACGCCCAGTGGATTAGCTGCAGTCGGCACAGGATTGCTTTCAACTTTCATGTAACAAAGATCATCAGCGCGCGGCATGGCGTAATCCATAAAGGAGCCGGATAACAGCTGACCGGAATCGGCATCAAAAGCAATGTCTTCCATCAGGGCTTGGCCGACACCCTGGACAACGCCACCATATATTTGGCCTTTGAGCATCAACGGATTGATAACATTGCCGACATCATCAACCACGTAGTAGCTGATAAGCTTGGTTTTTCCCGTTTCTTCGTCGATCTCGACTTCAACGCCATGGCAGCCATTGGGAAAAGTTGTCTGCAGAAGATCAAAAGTGGCAGTTTCGTCGAGCCCGGGTTCAATCCCTTTGGGCATTCGCTTCGGATTGTAGGCGATTTTGGCAACTTCCTGGACATCAATCGAGCGATCCGTACCGGCGATTTTAAACTGGCCCTCCTCGAAAGCGATGTCCGCTTCAGCGGCCTCCAGAACCTGCGCCGCAATTTTGGTGCCTTTTTCGATGATTTTATCGGCCGCCATATGCAGTGCGGAACCGCCGATGATGGCCGAGCGGGAACCGAAGGTGCCGAGACCATGGCTCACTTTATCAGTATCACCGTCAACCAAGCGGACATCATCTGTATCAATACCAAGTTTGTCCGACAGGAGCTGCTTATACATCGTATCGTGACCTTGCCCTTGATCTTTCGTGCCCGCCAATATCGTCACCGTACCCGTCGGGTCAAAGCGAATTTCGACAGTTTCCGGGAAGGGCGCACCGGCGCGCTCAACCGAATTTGAAATCGCAATACCGCGGAGCTTACCGCGCGTTTTTGCTTCTTCGCGCCTCGCTTCAAAGCCGGCGTAATCGATCATCTCCATGACCCGGTCCATGTTTTTTTCAAACTCGCCGCAATCATAGGTGTAGGTGAGGCCGGTCTTAAACGGCATCGCATCAACCGGGATGATATTGCGGCGGCGAATTTCAGTTCTATCGAGACCAAGCTCTTTTGCCGCCAAATCGGCCATGCTTTCGATAATGTAGGCAGCTTCCGGACGTCCGGCGCCACGATAGGGAGAGGTTGAGTTGGTGTTGGTGAAAACATTGCGAACCGTGACGTGAATGGCTGGTGTCGTATAGACGCCAGCGAGGCACCCCAAATTCATAACCGATGACAGTATATTTCGGTCTTGAGACAGGTAAGCTCCGATACTCACGATGGTATTAACGCGCAAGCCGAGGAATTTACCGTCATTGGTAAGTGCCAGTTCCACTTCGGAGACATTATCGCGGCAATGCTCATCAGATTGAAAGGCCTCACTGCGTTCACAGCTCCATTTAACCGGTCGGCCAAGCCGCTTTGATGCCCAGGCACAGAGCCTGATCTCGGGATAGACCGGTCCTTTCATACCAAACGCGCCGCCAACATTGTCGGCAATCACCTGCACGTCTTTTTGAGGCACTTTGAAAATATCTTCGGACAAAACCTGACGTAAGGCGTGCGGTGCCTGAATATCGTTATAGACGATGTAGCGGCCTTCCCGTTGATCGTAGTCACCAACACAGCCCCGCATTTCCATCGGATTGGCGGAAATCCGGTTGATCACAAAACGCTGTTTGATGATCTTGTCGGCGGTCTCAAACGCTGCATCAGTGGCGTCTTTATCGCCTTGGTAAATATAGTTGGAGACATTATCCGGGCAATCCTCCCAAACCGTGGCCGCACCTTCTTCCGGAGCCAAAGCGGTATCGGTAATTGCATCTAGTGGCTCGTAATCGATTTCAATTAGCTCGGCAGCGTCTTTCGCCTGAGCCACAGTTTCGGCAACAATGAAGGCGACATAATCACCGACAAAACGCACACGGTCTGTCACCAGACCCGGATGGGGTACGCTGAAAAGCGGCGAGCCGTCGGCACGCTTGTACGGGAAAGTTACTTTAGTTACCCCCAAGCCGTCAGCCTGAATATCAGTGCCGGTTAAAACCGCGAGCACGCCGGGCGCTGCTTCGGCTTCGGCTGTATCTATTGACAATATCTTGGCGTGCGGATGGGGCGAGCGCAGCACAAAGCCGTGGGCTTGGCGATGCAAATTCACATCATTGACGTAGTTACCGCGCCCGGTCAGCAGGCGCGGGTCTTCAGTTCTGGCAACAGATTGCCCAAATGCAAATTGTCCCATGGACTATATTTTCTCCCCGTTTAAAGCGCCACTGTTCTTGGGCGCTATTTTTTACCGTAAATATCCCTAAGTTCGTTTTTAAGGATTTTAGACATCGCGCTTTTTGGCAATTCTTCGACAAAATCCATTTGGCGCGGAATTTTGTAGCCGGCAATAAGCTCGCGGCAGTGATCGATAATAATGTCTTCGGTCAAAGTTTCACCGGGTGCGGTTACAATGACAGCGAAAAGAGATTCACCGTATTTGTCGTCCGGTACACCAATGACCGCACATTCGAACACATCCGGATGCTTGTAGAGGGCTGCTTCAACTTCAGAGGTGTAGATGTTCTCGCCGCCACTGACGATCATGTCTTTCTTGCGGTCCATCAAAAACATCACGCCGTTTTCATCGACCCGGCCGACATCGCCGGTGTGGAACCAGCCATTTTTGAAAGCTTTTTCATTTTCCTCGGGCCGGTTGAGATAGCCGGGAGTGACATTCGGTCCGCGAACGCAGACTTCGCCAGCCTCTCCGGTCGGTACTTCATTACCGTCATCATCGAGGATTTTAAGATCAATGCCGATTACCGGCCGACCAGCAGCACGTAAAATACCGATGTCACCACTGGCAACTGCGTCGCGGTGATCGTCGGCATCCAAAGTGGTTAGTATTGGGGAGGTTTCGGTTAGCCCGTAACCTTGCTGGACTTCTGCGTTGGTGAAGCGTTGGATCGATTTTTCAACCCATTCAGCGGCCATCGGCGAGGAGCCATAAAACAAATTACGATAGGTCGAAATATCGTAATCGTCAAAAGTCGGCTCTTCCAAAATCATGATAATCATGGTCGGCGCCATCATACATTGAGTGACTTTATAATCCTGAATAGCTTGGAGCACACCGGTTGGTGTGAAAACCGGCAAATATGAATGGGCGCAGCCGTTGATGGTGTAACCGGTACCTAGCAAATCGGCGGCGTGAAACATCGGCGCGACATGGAGATAAACATCTTCTTTGATAATCTCCATGGCATTGATGACCTGCCAGCCATTGGAATAAACATTGCGGTGAGTGAGCTGGACGCCCTTGCTGCGTCCGGTCGTGCCGCCGGTATAAAGCAAAAGAGCGAGATCATCTTCGTTCGGGTCCTGTGGCTCAGCCGGGTCGGCCGCGTTGAGTAACTCGTCCATCGCCGGCACGTCTTTGTCTGGCGAGGTAGCACCAATAGCAATTCTTTTGTCCCGCCAAGGAGCAAGCTGATCATCATCGGTGAGGTTTAGATAGTCATCACCGAGTGCTAAGAATTTGCACTCAGCATCTTCGAGAATGTGGAGAATTTCCGGTGGTGCGAGGCGATGGTTGATCGGCACGGCAATAGCGCCGGCCCAAAAGCCGGCATACATTAGTTCCGTATAGCGGAAGGAATTTGGTCCAATAATGCCGAAGCGGTCGCCTTTCTTGATCCCCAAGCCGGCAAGCGCGGTTGCCAGCTTCTGGATGCGTTCAATATGCTCACTCCAGGTGAGATTTATTTCAGCATCAATAACAGCTGGCCGGTCACCGAATAGTCGGTTGGTCCGCAGCAATGCTGAGGTCATGGTAGTCATCGGCTAAATAGCCTCCTTACTTAAACAAACGAATTTAGGCATCTCCGCACCTTTATTCAAAATTACAATAATCCCTTGGACCGAAGCCTGATTTTAAGGCCAATTATGCGGCGCACAAGTCCGAAATCCGCCAAAGACGTCACGGCGTTCCGGGGTGAAAAAATTACGATACTTACTATTGACCATTCGGCTCCTGGTTGCCCACGCACCGCCCCGCAAAACTTTGCGGGTGCCGAAGACCGGCTCGGAATATTCTTTGTATGAATCAGCTTTAAAGCCGGGGTAGGGCTCGAAGTTGCTGTCGGTCCATTCCCAGACATTGCCCAGCATTTGACGAATTCCCCAGGCACTATCACCGTCGGCAAAGGCGGCAACATCAACACAGCCAAGCCCGCGGCCATCGAGATTAGCGCGGGAGAGAGTGGCGGCGTCATCGCCTCCGGAATCTCCCCACGGATAGCGGCGTTTGGTTTTGGAGAATTCATTGCCGCCATTGACCGGTTCCGTGGTTGCTGCCACTTCCCACTCGATCTCGGTCGGCAGGCGGCGGTTGGCCCATTTGCAATAGGCGCTCGCTTCATACCAGTTCACATGAATGAGCGGCTGGTGTAAGGGCAGGTCGATGGTTTGGTCATAGTGGCGCATCTGCCAACTGTTCTCGCCATCTGGAAGCCAATAAACCGGGTGCTCGGCTTTTGCCCGCTGCCGCCAGCCCCAACCAATATCATGCCAGAGATCGCGGCGTTGATAGCCGTCATCGGCGACAAAGCCAGCAAAGTCTTGATTGGTGACCGGAGCGCGGGCCATCTGGAACGGATAAACTGTTACATCATGGCCCCATTTTTCGTTATCAAATAAAAAAGGCTCATCCGGCGTTGAGCCCAACATAAACGTGCCGCCGGATATCTCAACATCTCCAGAGAGGGGTCCGGTTTCAAGAGCAGTTTTATCGAGCGTCTTAGCAGCGCCAAAATCCGGCAACGGATATTCAAGCGTGTTGCGGGTGTAGGTATAGGCTTCGGTGTGCATATCTTCATGGAAAGTGGCGAACGGGTAAATAAAGCTATCTTGCTCGCTCGCCATATTTTCAGTCGAAATGTCACCCAGCCGGTCGATCAGGCGGTTTCTAACATCATCGATATATTTAAGTGAGTCGGGAAGCGGCAATAACGGTAAATCCCAGCGTACGCCATGCTCAATGGCGATTGAATCATACATATCATCACCATTATCAAGAGCTTGTTCACCACCGTAAAGCAGGCGCAGAATAAATTGCTCATAAAACCAGCCGACGTGGCCGATTTCCCACAGCAGCGGGTTTACGATCGGCAGCTGGGGTCCAATGATCTGTTCACTGTCGAGACCAGCGACCAATTCAAGAGTGCGTGAATTCGCATCTTCGAGTAAATCTACTAATGTTTGTGTGCTAACAATTTCAGTCATAATATTTATCCATCGGGAAATACGCTGCGGAAACCATATGAAGATTAGCCTAATCACGCCGGCAAAAAAACGTTCAAAAAACGGAAATCGCACGACGGCGCTCCGTTGGGCCCGTATATTGCGTGATTTGGGCCATCGCGTCGAGATTGCTGTTGAGTATGAGGGCCGGAATACCGATTTGATGGTTGCCTTACATGCCTGGCGCAGTGCCGGCTCGATTAAGTTGTTTCGCAAGAGGTATCCCGATCGCCCGCTGGTGCTGGCTTTGACCGGCACTGACATTAACGAGTTTATCCGAACAGATCCGAAACCTACATTGGCCTCAATGGTGACGGCCGATGCGTTGGTTTGTCTTCACGATCTGGCCGTTGACGTTACACCCAAAAAGTTCCGCCAGAAACTTCATGTGATTTATCAGTCAGCGCCGCCATTACCTAAAAAGCGCCAGCCCGCCCGCAGCCATTTTGATATTTGCCTGATTGGCCATATGCGGGATGTCAAAGACCCGCTCCGGGGTGCCCTCGCGCTCCGGGGCGTGCCGGAAAGCTCAAAGCTTCGGCTCATCCATTTTGGTAAAGCTCACAACAAGGCGTGGGAGAAAAAGGGCCTGGCTGAAATGAAGCGCAATCCACGCTATCTTTGGCAAGGGGAGAAAGCGGGTTGGCAGGTCCGCCGCGAGCTGACCAAGACAAATTTAATGATCATCACGTCTTTGTCCGAGGGTGGTGCCAATGTGGTTTCGGAAGCGCTGGTCGCTGGCGTGCCGGTGATTGCCTCTAAAATCAACGGCAATATTGGCATGCTGGGTAAAGACTATCCCGGCTATTATCCAGTCGGCGACGAAAAGGCACTGCAGAAGGTGTTACTTAAATGTGAGAATGATAAAGCGTTCTTGGCTGATCTGACTAAACGCTGCCAAGCCCGCGCCAAACTTTTCAAGCCAGCGGAAGAAAAACGCCGCTGGAAAAAGCTGCTGGCGGAATTGGGATAATTACACGACATCAGCCGTTGTTTTGAGCCTCAGCCGCCCTCTTATGAAACGTGACAGGCTGTCGATGCAGATGTTGAGGACCGCCGTGATAATAATTAGAAACAGCGCTCGATCAAAACGCAGATCGGCGAAGGCGCTGTCGATATAAAAACCCAGAGTGGCGATGCCGAGAATGCCTAGAATGGCGGTTTCCCGCATAATCACTTCCCAACGATAGAATAGAAACGCCAGAAACTGAGGATAGAGCCGGGGCAGCACATCATAGGCATAGAGATTAAGACCCCTGGGTTGATCCGGTCTGAGGGTCATATCTTCCGTATAGCGCCCAATCAGATGGCCGATAATGGCGCCGTTATGGAGCGCTAGGGCGACCGCCGCCGGCAGCATCGATGGTCCCCACATCAACAAACAAATCAGCGCCAGCACATATTCCGGTGTTGAACGCAAAATCACCAAAAAAATATGACCGGTAGTGCGCCCGAAGGTGTTAAAAAACTTAGGCGAGATCAGCGGGAAAAAGAGCAGCGTTAGCGCCCCGGAACCGACCAAAGCAACTTGGGTTAGGATCACCGTCGCAATAATGCCCGGCACGGCTTGCTCATTCCACATCGTGCTGAGCCAAGAGCCTAGCGCCGCTAAGGTCGTCATATCAATAGTATCAGCAACGTGTAATGGATGCGGCAATATATCGTGGGTTATGAAGCGGAGAATATTGCTGGAGGAAAATTCGCCCCCCCAGGGAATAACCAACAGCGCTAATAGTATGTAAACCGGGATCAGGCGTGAATGCACCCATTTTCGAATGGTCGCGATGATGACATAAAAAATGATCAGCAGGGCGGCGACTTCAGAATATTTGCCTTGCGAAAATGCTGACTCCAAATGAAAACCGATAGTCGGTAAGCCAACAAATCCCAAGACCGCACTTGAGCGCAACCCGCATTCCAAACGATAGAGGGCATAGGTTTTAAAATGCACCCAGGCATCGGGCATGCGGACAAACATAAAAGTCGTGATCGAGCTGGTGCCTTTGGGTAGCGCCAACAGGGGTGCGGGGTCGGATTCTTCCAATATTTCGGAATAAACCTTGGCGAAGATACCGGCGTAAGGAATGGCGATGGCCAGCATACCGGTGAGTGGCGTTAGGCCAAAGACCTGAAGGAAAATAAGCGCCCAGAAAAGTTCATGAATGGCGCGGATAAAAGCGCAGCCGGCTCGGACAGCGCGAAACTTGAAGACGAGAGCCAGCGGGAATCCCAACGCATTGCCGAGCGCCACACCCAATATGGCAAAGGCGACCGTATTGACGACAGCTTGCCACAAATCTTCCGTCGCCGAAAAGTCGGGTGTGGTGGCCCCGATGGCCATGCGTTTGATCTCGATCCAGGGATCAAGCGTGGTAATTTCAAAATCGCCAAATAGTCCCAGAACGACCGCAACGGCAACAAAACCGAGGCTGGCGCGGAGCAGCGGGCGGGGCTTCGTGCCGCTGGCAAAATTGCTACTGCTTATAGAGGTCGTCAAGGTCCGCTGCCCTGATATTCGTTGTCGGTTGATCCAATACCAATTCGCCGAGCCTCAAACCAATGACGCGATCCGTATAACGCAGTGCAAGATCGACATCGTGCATTGATAGAACAACTGTCTGATGGCTGACGGTGATCGCTTGTAAAACAGTGTGAGACTGGTGTTCGTCAACGGCTGAAACCGGTTCATCGCCGAAAAAGATCGAGCTGTCTTTAAAAATAGCCCGAGCGACGGCGGTGCGCTGCTGTTGGCCGCCGGACAATTCCCGGATCGGCTCGAATATTTTTTCCTCAAGGCCAAGCTGGCCAAGTATTGGTGAAATCTGATCAACTTCCTTTTTTAACGGCTTGACCAGATTGGCGATGTTGTACCAAGTCGGGTGCGTATTAAGCCGTCCCATGAAGACATTGTGAAAGACCGAAAGAGATCGAACGAGCCCAAGGTCCTGCGGCACCAAGGCGGCATCTTCGTCACATTGCTGATAAAGCAAATTAAGCAAGGTTGATTTACCGGCGCCACTTTGACCGACCAAGGCGATCTTCTCACCCGGCACGATTTCTAGCGATAGGTTTTTGAGAACCGCCTCGCCGTTATAGCTGACAGTGGCATTTTCAAGTTCCAGCAAAGGATCAGACCGGGTTAGCATGTCGAGGTGTGGCCGCTATTCCAACAGGCCAATTTTTTTGCCGACTGAGACAATTGGCGCGTAGTCTTTATTGCTGGCCGGAATGAAAGCACTGCGGGGGAATTGTTTGAGCAAATCCGGGTCCTTCAAGCCAAGGAGAGCTCGTTGCACCTTGCCGATAAATCCGGCACCATATCTTTTATTGGCATCACCTCGAATGCTCCAATTGTAATCCGGGTAATCAGGAGTGGTCCAAATAATGGCGACTTTAGACGTATCAATTTTACCGGCCTTCATCTCCTTATTCCAAACGGCAAAGTTGACTGCACCTACTTGAAAGGCGCCGGATTGAACCAGCGCAATGGTCCGGGAGTGATCACCGCTAAAGCCCACCCGTTTGAAGACTTTATTCGGTGCGCTTTTAAATATTTGGCGGATATGAAATTCCGGCATCAGGCGGCCTGAAGTAGAGCCCTTGGAGCCAAATGTAAAAGTTTTGCCTTGAACGGCTTTTGGTAAGTCATCGGACCTTTTTAAGCCGGTGCTGCTATGAGCAATAAAATAGGTTTTAAACGCCTTATCTTCCGCACCTTGCGCGATCGCTTGCGAGCCGCTGACGAGATTGCGTGCACGCACGCCGGAAAGCCCGCCGAACCAAGCCAGTTGCACCTGATTGTTGCGAAACGCGGTAACCGCGGCTGAATATGATTTTACCGGGATATATTTGACATCGACGCCCAGTTCTTTGGAGAGGTAATTGGCGATTTTGCCAAAGCGCGCCTTCAACGCACTGTCATCCTGATCGGGAATGGCGGTGAAGGTAAAGGTTTCTGCAAAAGCCGGCGCAGACAGGCCTGCGATAACAGCAGCTGCCGCTAGGGTTTTCACGATATTCATTGGAATTCTCCTGATAAATTAATCAAAAAAATCTTGCAGATGATTACCATAGAAAAGCGAGCCCAGGAGGTAAACTGCAAATACATTGTGGTTTATCAGTATCGCTGGGTCTCACGCATAAGTGACTAAATTTGTGGGATGCAATTTTATGCCGAGCCGGTTTTCTCCCTGGCAGAGGCTAAAGCCGTTTCAAAACCGACCACTAATTTTGGCATAACTTGAATATGACGCAGATTTGGCGGAATTGGGCGGGCTTTGATTTCCGCGACGATACTGCCGGTTAATTCACACAAACTTATGAGATCTCCGTTATCAATCCGCGTTGCGCCAAGGCGCAAATCCTCAACGACATCATGCAACATACCAATTCGACGTTTGAAATCATCATTGATATAGCCGGTTTTGTAATCGGGAACTATCTCTTCAACGAGCTCTCTGATTAACGCGATGTCGCTGCCGAATTTGTGGATATTTAAAGTTTTAACTGCCTCGGCTATTTCTTCTCGTAGAAATTTTCTGGCTATACCGGTTCCGATAGAGCGAACTGGATTAGGTACCTCAAATTCAGGTGCGAAGGCGCGGCCATCGCGTGCCGAATTTCGACGGGTCGGTCCAACGTAGTTTGTAAGGGCAACAAATTTTCGCCGGTTCCAAGCAAGCTCATTTAGGCGGTTCACAAATCTATCTCGCACAAAAGATCCAACCAAAAGATCATCAGTACCCGAGTTGATATTTAAGGCAACGTCAGACTCGCTCATCCGTCCCGCCATGGAAATCATGACAACGAACGGATTGTGGCCTACTTCCTGATTTCGAATACTCTGGAATAGTGTTCGTGCTTCATTTCCAAATTTGGACATACTGCATAGAAATAAATCCGGCTCTTTCTTTTCAACGCTATGCCGGGCGCTCTCTATTTCATGATCAATTTGGATATTCTGCATGCCGAGGATCGACAATTGTTTACGAATTTCAGCACCGTCATGACGGCTGACACCACCAACGGCAACGGATAAATCTGAGTAATTCAGTGTTTTTGCGTTCGCCAAAATTACTTATCCAGATCAATGAACTGCACATTTTCCCTCTGGTCCCTTTGTCGCACTATTTTTTTGCTTTGCTTTTCCGGGTATTTACTCGAATTAAGATAAAATATTATAATTTATTTTGGGAATGTCTTTCCCCAACCACAATCCGACAGTCCTATTGTGGAAAACCGAAACTATTTGAAAGTCCCTCGGCCCTATTTGCCGGATTTTTTCCCTGTGACTAAAAGGTAGCTGCATTTGTGGGCGATGTAATTTACTTGTTCAATCCCAACGCAAGATTGATTTTTTCACGGCAGGCCAATAATGCTTCGGCATAGCGCTTTTCATTGCCTTTGAAGCGTTGAGTGGGCATCGGTATTGAAATGGCCGCTGTGCCACGCGGCAAATTTGTTATAGTTGTGGCGACAGCCGAGATGCCATCCGTATGTTCCTGGCGGTCAGTGGCGATTCCTTCCGCACGTACTTTTTTTAACTCCGCCTGCAAAGCTTTGAAATCGGTAATCGTAGCGGCAGTAAGTTGGTCCAATTTCCGCGGCAATACATGAGCGAGAGATTTTTCATCCACCTCGGCCAGCAAACATTTCCCGGGCGCACAGGAATGAGCTGGAAAACGAGCACCCACTTCGGAAACGGCGACAAGGCCTTTGCGCCGGGAGGAACATTGATCAAGGAAAACCACCGAGCTGTCGATGAGGATCGAAAGATCTACAGTTTCGTCGAGTTCAGTGCATAGTTCTTCCAGATAGGGGCGGATCGGGTCTTTAAAATCTGACAGCGACGCGGCGGCAATGCTGAAAAAAGCTGGGCCGATGCGGATTTGTGATTCGCCAGGGCCATCAATGACAAAGCCTTCTACTTTTAGGGCGCCGACAATGCGTTGAACCGTTGAGCGCGGCAGATTGACCAAAGATGCAATTTGGCCGAGACTAAGGCCGCGGGATTCATTGTTGAGCGTGCGCAGTATTTCCGCCGCGCGTGAAATTACGCGAATACCGGAAGACGTGTCTTTGGGCGATTCTGACATTGACATATTTCCATGGATCGATACGATTAATCATCTAGTGGACAGAATGTATCACTATACGGTACAGATAATCAACTGCTTTAAAATTAAAAATAAAACAGCTGGAGCAGGACAGGAAATAGGGACGGGCTGATGAAACTTTTACTTATTTTATATGTGCTACCGTGGTGGCTGCGATTTAAAGCGTGGGCTCACAAAGAATTTCGCGACCGTCTTAAGGAGAAAAATCTAACGGTTCAGTTTAAAATCGCCGATGATTCCCTCGGTCGTTCTTACACCTTTAAAGATGGCAGAATTTCGTCTGCCAGCGGCATCCATCCGAGCCCTGACGTAACCATAAGTTTTAAATCGGAAGCCATCGCAGCTGACCTGTTAATGATGCCGATTGATTACCAAAAGCAAATCGACGCGATTAAAAACTTTAACCTCATGGCCATTGGCCCGGACGAGCTCACCACGTGGTTTTCCGAAACCGTCATGATGAGCCAGACCGTCGGTTGGAAGTTCGGCACCAAGGTTGAGAATGGCGAGACCCGATACGTCAATCAAACCAATGGCGGCCCCGTCTATGTCTATGTCAAAGACGGCAAGATCGTCCGCATAACGCCAATCGAATTTCAAGCAGATGATGGCGAAACCTGGACTGTCAAAGCGCGCGGCAAAGAGTTTTCGCCGCCGCGTAAAACAACGCTGTCGCCGCACGGTTTGGCGTCAAAATCGCTGGTTTATTCCAAGGAGCGCAACCTTTATCCGATGAAGCGGGTCGACTTTGATCCCAACGGTGAGCGTAATATTCAGAACCGGGGTATCTCGGGCTATGAGCGCATCTCCTGGGATGAGGCGTTGAATATAGTTGCCGGCGAAATTAAGCGGGTCAAACGTACCTATGGGCCGGGCGCGATCTTGGCGGCTCGAAGCTCGCACCATACCTGGGGCAATGTCGGTTATTACATCAGCGCCTACCAAAAGTTTATCAATATTATTGGTGCGACGATGACGATGCTGAACCCGGATAGCTGGGAAGGCTGGTATTGGGGGGGAATGCATCATTACGGCAACTCAATGCGTAATGGGGCAGCAGAAATATATGGCCAGGTCGAGGATTGCCTGCAGGAGGCTGAGATGATCGTCTACTGGTCGAGTGATCCTGAAGTTACCAGCGGTGTCTATGGCTCTTTCGAAGGCACCGTCCGCCGTCAATGGGCCAAAGAGCTCGGCATCGAGATGGTGCACATTGATCCGTTTTTGAACGAAACTGCGGCTTTCATGGGCGGCAAATGGCTGGCTCCGAGGCCGACGACCAGCCCCGCCTTGGCGCATGCCATTACCTATGTCTGGATCAAGGAAGATCTCTACGACAAGGAATACGTCGAGCAACGCACCACTGGTTTTGATAAATGGCGCGCCTACATTATGGGCGAAGACGAAGATGGCGTTGCCAAGACGCCAGAATGGGCGGAGGCTGAAACCGGCGTGCCGGCGCGTGATATCCGGGCTCTGGCCCGCCAATGGGGCAGCAAAAAAACCTATCTGTCAGCCGGCTCAATGGGAACGACGTTGGGTGGTGCCTGCCGTTCGGCAACAGGCGCGCAATGGGCGCGCTCAATGATTTGTTTGATGGCGATGCAGGGCTTGGGCAAGCCCGGCATCAATTTTGGTGGCCTGCAATTCGGCTCCCCAATTGATTATAATTTCTATTTCCCGGGCTATGCCGAAGGCGGCTTTTCCGGTGACAGTATGAACTCGGCCTCCGGCGTTTCGCTTTATCAGCGCATGCCCCACCTTATTAGTATGAACCCGACCATGCAGTCGATACCGCGGCTTAAAATGCCGGAAGCGCTGATGGAGGGTAAGGCCGAAGGCTATCCGATCGATATCCGCTCCATCGAAGGGCAGTTTTTCCCGGTGCATTACCCGTCGCCCGGTCATTCGCCGGTCAAGATGATGTACAAATACGGCTCATCCTATATCAGCACCCAGCCGGACAGTAACCGCTATGTTAAAATGTATCAGAACGACGATCTCGAATTCGTTGTCAGCCAAACCATTTGGAACGAAGGTGAAGTTAAGTTTGCTGATGTGATTCTGCCCGCCTGCACCAATTTCGAGCGCTGGGATATTGGCGAGTGGGCCAATCCGGGCGGTTATGGCTATGATTGGATCGGCCAGCTTAACCACCGGGTCATCAGCATCCAGCATAAATGCATCGAGCCATTGGGCGAGTCGAAATCCGATTATCAGATATTCCATGATATATGCGCCAAGCTCGGTCATGCCGCTTATTTCACCGAAGGCAATCGCGAAATCGATTGGGTCAAGCGCATGTTCGATGCCTCGGATCTGCCTAAGCATATCAGCTGGGAGAAGTTCCGCACCAAGGGTTATTTCGTTGTGCCGGCGGAAAAAGAAAAACTGCGGCCACCATTATCTTACAAGTGGTTTGCCGATGGTGAAAAGAAAAACGTGCCGGAACCGCATCCCTTGCCGGGCTCGTACAGTGAGGATTTCCTTGATGGGCTGCAAACTCAATCCGGCAAGATCGAATTTGAAAGTGAAAGTCTTAAACGCTTTGGCGACGATCCGGAACGCCCGCCGCTCAATAAATATATTCCGTCCTGGGAAGGTATTCACACCAGCGAGCTGTTTGAAAAATTTCCACTGCAGCTGATCTCGCCTCATTCCCGCTACAGTTTCCACACCAAGGGCGACGGCAAAGACAGTGCGGTCAATGACATTAAAGATCACCGGGTTAATATCGATGGCTATTTCTATTGGCTGGTTCGGATCAGCGCCACCGACGCCAAGGCGCGCGGCATTGAAGAAAATGATCTGGTGAAGCTCTATAACGACCGGGGGGCGGTTATTTGCGCCGCCCGGATTACCGAACGCCTAATGCCGGGCATTATTCATTGCCGGCAAGCCTCGGCAGTTTATGACCCACTTGGTAAGCCGGGCTATTCGGCCGATCGTGGTGGCTGCGTCAATTTGCTGACACCAAAACGCATGCAAACGGAAAAAGTCCATTCGGCGGCGTACAATTCCTGTCTGATCGAGATCGAGAAATGGGATGGCACTGACGCCATCAATAGTAATTCGGTATCGGCAGCCGAGCCCCAGCCAGAACCAATGGTTCCGGCAGAATAGGCGACAGGAGAAAAATTATGAAAAAATGGAACCTGATTGTCGATGTCGCTAGATGCCACAATTCCAACAACTGTTTTTTGTCGGTCGCCGATGAGTATATGGGTAACGAGCATCCGGGTTATTCGACAGCGATGCCGCCGCATGGTCATCATTGGATCAACATCCTGCGTAATGAGCGTGGTCAGGCGCCGATGGTTGATGTCACCTATGTGCCGACAACCTGCAATCACTGTGATGACGCACCCTGCATGGCGGCGGCGGAAAACAACGCCATCACCAAACGGCCGGATGGTATCGTTATTATTGATCCTGAGAAAGCCCAAGGCCAAAAACAGATCGTCGATGCCTGTCCTTATGGTGCGATTTGGTGGAACGAGGAAAAAGAAGTACCGCAGGCCTGGATTTTTGATGCCCATCTGCTGGATCGCGGCTGGAAGGAACCCCGCTGCGTGCAGGCTTGCCCGACCGGGGCGTTGAAATCTGTGCAGGTCGAAGACAGCGATATGCAGAAAATGGTGGCGGATGAACTACTCCAAGTGCTGCATCCCGAACACGGCACCAAGCCCCGGGTCTACTATAAAAATCTTAATCTTTATTCTAAGTGCTTTGTTGGCGGCAGTGTGATTGCCGATATTGATGGCGTCGAAGAATGTATCGAGAAAGCCATCGTGCTCTTGAGCAAGGACGGCCACAAAATCGCCGAGACTTGGAGCGATGCTTTTGGTGATTTCAAGATCGACGACCTCGAACCTGACAGCGGCAGTTACGAGATTGAGGTCTCCCACCCCGATCACCCGTCAAAATACATCGAGGTCACGCTCGGTGAAAGCACTTATGTCGGCGCGGTGAAGATGGGGTAGGGGGACGGAAAGTTGCCGGTTTTTCTCGATTGTTGGCTTAGCTGCTCATGCCCTCAAGAATAATAATCAGGACAATGATAACCACGGCGACGCCTTGCAGGGCGACCCTTAATCTCATCATTTGATTTCGAAAAATAGGATCAGCGTTTACCGTGCTGGTGATTCCGACGACTAGGACAACCCCGATACCAATGACTGTTATGAGGAGCAGGATCGGCAATACAATAGTGGCGCTCATAATTCACCTCTAATACAAATTGTTCCTCAGTTTGCTCGTTCCGCTATTATACACTGAATATGATGATATGTCAGCTTTTGGGCCTAATACTGGCGCTACCCGCCGTCAAATTGGAAGCCGTCATAGAGCCAGGATACGCATTCAAAGGCGTCGGCTTCGTTGCGGTCTTTGTAGATTTGATACTGGACTTCGCGTTCAATACCGTCGCCGTGATAAAATTGCCAAATATAGCGCGATTCAAGCGTCACCCTGGCAGTGCGGAGGTAGCGGTCCGAGGTGAACTGAGTGAAGGCTGCGTCGTAATCGTGGTTTTTGGCGTGGATTAGGTCGGCAAGATGGAGACCGTCTTCGATCGCCATACAGGCGCCCTGGGCGAGCGATTGCAGGGTCGGGTGGGCGGCATCGCCGAGCAAACCCACGCGGCCTTTGTGCCAGTGGCGGATGGGATCACGGTCGCCGATCATAAATCGCTGTTCGAGATCCATCATCGCGATTAGCGCCTTGATCTCAGGCGTTGCATTTTTAGTCGCCTCTTCCAGTTCTGCCCGGTAGGCATCTACATTGCCGCGTTCGGCTGTGTTTTCGGAGCGCAACACCGCGACGATATTAAATTCGGTGCCATGGCGGAGGGGATAGTGAACGATGTGGAACCCGGGACCACCCCACAAAATCACGACGTCGCGGGGCACGTCTACCTTCATTGACTCCATGGGCACGATGGTTCGGTGGGCAACATAGCCGTTCGGCACCGGCTCTCCGTCATCAATCAGCTGAGCCCGGGTGGCTGATCTAATGCCATCGGCGCCGATCAGTGCGCGGCCGGTAAAGCTGCGGCCGTCTTCAGTTGTCACCGAAACCTGATCGCCTGCGGTAGAATAGCCTGTCACCATGGCATCCGGTTCAAGCTGAACGGCGTCGATCTTTTTGCAGGCATCGAGCAAAACAGTATGCAGATCGATACGGTGAACGATCAAATAGGGCTGCTTGAAGCGGGCGCGAAAACTATCGCCCGTTGGAATGTGAATGACTTGGTCGCCGTTGAGGGCATCAAGCATCAGCAGAGAGTTCGGTTCGTCACCAACGCTCATCACTTCGTCGCTGATGCCGAGGCGATCAAAAACATGGAAAATGTTGGGGCCGAACTGAATACCGTAGCCAATGGCGCCAAATTCCGGCGCGCCTTCAAAGACCTGTACCGGGATGCCGCGCTGGCCCAAGGCGAGTGCTGCAGTGAGGCCGCCAAAGCCGCCGCCAACGATCAGTGTTGGGTTTTCACTTATTGCCAATTTGCACCTCGCCTATTTTGCACGTTATTTAACCGGCAAATTAGATGACAGTCACCTAATTATTAACCGCGGGCGGCCTGCAGTGCTTCTTCGGCGAGGCGGGCAACCGGTTTGTCGTTGATCGGGAAATGCGCAAGGGTGGCCAGCAGGCCTAAGATAATGCCGCCCCAGAATATCGGATCATAGCTGCCGGTGGCATCGAACACCCAACCGCCCAACCAGATGCCCAAAAAGCTGCCGATCTGGTGGCCAAGAAAAGTAAAGCCGACCAAGGTTGCCATATATTGGGTGCCGAATATTTGCACCACCAGGCCGGTGGTCAGGGGTACGGTACCCAGCCACAGCATACCCATAGCAGCAGATAAGATAACCACCGTAAAGGTCGACATCGGCAACAGGATAAAGCCCAGCATGACCACGGCGCGGAGGCTGTACAGCGACGCCAGCAACATCTTCTTTGAAGTGCGGTCGCCGGCCAATCCCCAAAGGATGCAGCCGATAATGTTAAAGCCGCCAATCAGAGACAAGGCGGTAGCGCCAATCCAATCCGACTGGCCGAGATCGCTCAAATAGGCCGGCAAATGGGCACCGATGAACATGGTCTGAAAGCCGCAGACGAAATAGCCGAAAATTAACAACCGGTAGCCGCCATGACCGCCTGCTTCACGCATGGCGTCGAGGAAATTCTGCTGGGAGTGATCGTCGTCGGCCCGTTCATTGCCGCCCGCCAGCGACGCCGCCAGCGGCACGATAACTGCTACCATAATCGCCAGAAGAACCATCGACATAATCCAGCCTTGTTCATTGATCAGCCATTGGCCGAACGGCACCAAAATCAATTGGCCTGACGAGCCGCCGGCGCTGCCAATGCCCAGAACCAGCGTGCGTTTTCCGGGTGGAAAACGGCGGCCGATAACCGACAGAATAATGGGAAATCCGGTCATGCTAAGAGCAAAACCGGTCAGCACGCCGATGCCGATGGTGGCATCGATTGGCGCGGTTGCTTGGGACATTACATAAAGGCCACTGGCGTAAAGAATGGCGCCGATAGCAACCACTTTTGCCGGGCCAAAACGGTCCGCCAGATACCCCATCAGCGGTGTCGATATTCCCCAGATCAGGCTTTGCAAGGCGATGGCGAAAGCGAATATTTCGCGGCCCCAGCCTAGATCGAAACTTATCGGCTTCATGTAAACACCGAGACTGGATCGCACGCCAAAGGAAACACATAGAATGATGGTCCCTAGGATCAGCACCAATAGGGGTTTGTTGATAGATCGGCTGGCCACTTGAAAGTCCTCGATATTACTAATCTGAAAGGCCTATCAGGTGTGAAGGGATTAAGCCAGCACCTAACTATTTGCAATTAATTTGCAAAATTGCTTCGCACTCATGCCGACTTTCACGCCTAAATCTTGAGCAGTGTTGTTGACTATTGAGAGCGCACCGGTTTCATACATTGAGACCGCATCTGATATGCGGGCCGACATGGCACTTACCGTGGCGGCGGGAATGGCTTTCAGATCAAGGGCTGGAAGACGGCTGGTGCTGGAGTTATCGGGGCACATGCCGGCGTCATGAAAAATCGCAGCTTTAACCGCGATGCCGCGGGTGGCGGCCAATGGATTTTCTGGGGGATTACTACCGCCGACCAAGCCGCCATGAGAGCCGGTTATGACGATCTTCCCGGTATCGTCTGCTTGAATGAGCGGCATGGTGTCGAGACCGATGATACTGATGCTGTTGATCGCCCCCAGCTTATGGCGGAGCGGCTCATCGGATTCGTCGGGCTTGCCGGTAAATTGCTTTGCTGTACGTAAAAGCGAGGCTGCATTTTGGCAGGACTGCCCAACCTTGACGCCCAACTCATCGGCTAGCGCATTGAAGTGGCTGATTACACCGCGGGTGAGCATATCTTCGCCGTCACTGATCCGCGCGGTTTGGGAATCGATGCAAGCGGCAGGCATACCCAGTTTTTGCAAATAGGGCAGGGCGGACAGTCCCGCTTCATCCTTGCCAACACCGGTATCGTGAAAAATCACTGCTCGGACTCCGGCTTTGGCAACCCAAAGCGCCGGGCCTGCCGTCGCTTGTGAGCCGATGACAAAGACATTGCCTGCCGCCGTATTATCCAATTGGGTGGCGCTATCAAGCGGGATAATTTTGATTTCTGGGTCAGCCATTGAGTGATCCGTGTTAATGCTGGCCCTGCTTTTCGAAATAGCGCTGATGATAATCCTCACCCATATAAAACGTATCGATGGGGGCAAGCTCGGTGACAACTGGATTGCGAAACCGGTTGCCATTTTCCAGAGCGGCGATGGAATCCTTAGCTGCTTGCTCTTGTTCGAGCGAGTGATAATAAATCGCCGAGCGATACTGCGTGCCGATATCGGGACCTTGCCGGTTTAGGGTGGTGGGATCATGGATGGTCCAAAAAACCTCAAGGAGTTCTTCATAGCTGACTTTATCCGGATTAAATTCGACCTGGACGACCTCCGCATGGCCCGTCGTGCCGCTACACACTTGCTCGTAGGTCGGCTCCGCTGTCGTGCCGCCCGCATAGCCGACCGGTGCTTCGACAACCCCCTCAACCTTGCGAAATGCGTGTTCAATTCCCCAAAAACAGCCGGCGCCAAAAGTTGCTTTTTCCATTTGGATGATATCCTTAAAAGTTCCCTCTAGCTTGAAAGGTAATTCATTGAAGTTGAATGTCAAATTACACTATTGCGTTCCCGAACGGTCAACGCGGCCCGATAGTTAGCAATACGTGCAGAGAGTTAAATATTCTGCTAGGGTAGAGCCAGACAATAATCGAGGAATCCAATGTCCAGTCTAGAACGTCTGCTAAGTATTCTTGATCTCTACTCCGAAGCGGAGCCGATTTGGACGCTTGAGGAAATCACGCGCGAGACTGGCTATGCACGCTCAACCGCCTACCGTTATGTCAAAGAACTCTGCGATTCAGGTCTGTTAATCTCCATCGGTAAAGGCGCGCATGTATTGGGCCCTCGTTTTATTGAGTTTGACCGCCTGATCAGGAATACCGACCCGCTGCTGATAGCGGCGCAAAATATCATGCCGGATTTACTTGACGAATTTGGTGACGGCGTGCTGCTGTTAAGCAGTCTTTATGGTGACAAAGTTCTCTGTATTCATCAGGAGCCATTGATTTCCGATTTTATCGTGAGCTATACGCGGGGCCGCCCGATGCCATTGTTCTATGGCGCAACCGCCAAAATAATTCTCGCTAATCTGCCGGAGCGCCGGCTGGTGAAACTATTTCTCAATCACCGCATTGAGATTGCCAAGGCGGGCCTTGGAGAAGAATGGGAAGATTTCAAAAGGCATTTGGCAGAGATGCGTCAGTTGGGTTATTGCATTTCCAGGGGTGAAGTAGATCCGGGTGCCATAGGTGTAGGAACGGCGATATTTGCTGATGAAAAAACCGTAATTGGCAGCCTCACCCATGTCGTTTTAGGGACGGATAAAGAAATAGATGAATCGATTACGAGCCGGTTGATCGATGGCTGTAATCGCATCTCCGCAGAGATCGAGAGGATCCTGCAGGCCCATGATGACATGCTAGATAGTTATTCACCGGTTATTCCATTTAAAAAATCCGGTTCTTGAGGCGCCGCCCAAATGAAGCAAGCTAGGGTGCTGATTTTGATCCTTGCTTTAGCCATAAATGCGACCGCAAGTGCTGCCGAGAATATTCCACCAACCAAAGTTATTGAGAGTTTTCATGCGGTTCTTTTAGAGGTGATGAAGGAAGCGGAAAAATTAACTGCGAAAGAGCGCTACGCTAAACTTGAACCGGCCATTATCACGGCGTTCGATCTTGGTTTTATGATCAAGGTAGCTTCCGGTACGGCTTGGCGTAAAGCGAGTGTCGAGCATAAAAGTCTGCTATTAAAAGCCTTTCGGCGCATAAGCATTGCTACTTACGCTTTTCGGTTTAACGACTATTCCGGCCAACGCTTTGAAACGCTCAAGGCAAGAGAGGGGCCGCGTCAGACAAAACTTGTCCACACTCAGATCGTCAGTCCGCCGAAGAAAAAGGCGAAACGGGAGAAGGTAGTCAAACTTACTTACGTGACTAAGAATATTAAGGGGATGTGGAAGATTGTTGATGTCCTTCTGGATGGTGGGATCAGCGAATTGGCGGTAAAGCATTCCGAATACCGTTCAACTTTAAAAACCAAAGGGGCAGGTGCTTTGGCCTCGGCCCTCAATAAAAAGGCCGATCAGTTAATCGCCAACTGACTTTAAGTTTCTTTTTCAATTTGAGTGATATCGGGTTTGGCAACGTAGAAAGCCGCCATACCCCAACCAATCCAAATGATCTCGCGCGCGCGTCTGACAAGTGCTACTGCAAAACCGACTGTCGGCGAACCGGTGACCGCAGCGCCAATGATCATAAAAGCACCTTCTTGAGCGCCGATGCTTGCCGGGATAACAAATGTCGCGGCGCGCACCAATTGGGCAACCGCCTCGATAATCCAAGCCTCGGTCATTGAAACCGGGTGGCCGAGAAAAAACATGGTGACGTATATCTCCACGACCCCCAACACCCAATTTATAAAAGCCAATACAAATGCAAAGCCGGCGCGTGCGTGATGGGCGGTATAAAACTCGACCAGTTTTTCATCGACATCTTGAATGTGGTGGAGGACGCCATCTAGCCTCCGGAACCAGGTGTTTTTGCTAAGGGCAGCGCTGGTTAAGCTGGCGAGCTTGAAACGCTGAACGGCAAAAAACAGAAATATAAGTATGGTGAGCACCACCAAACCGGTGCCGGCGATCGAAATATATTTCTCATCAAGTATCGCGCTATCAAGCATCAAGAATATACCGGCAACTAGGAACAGAATGAGAGCAATGGAATTAATTGTGCGAGCGAGAATAATCGAAGCCACGCCTTCTCGATAATTGAACCCATAGTGGTTTTTGAGCAGCACGGCTTTTACCGGTTCACCGCCCATGCTGGCGGCAGGCAAGGTGTTGTTAAATGCTTCACCAGCTAGCCGCATATGAAAAAAACGATAGAGCCATTTAGGCGTCAGCGGCGCTGAAATAACGGTCATCTGCCAGGTTAGTGAATCAAACAGGAAGGCCAGAAAATAAAAAAATAGCACAAGCAGAAAGCCAAAACCGATCTGGCTGACGAGTTCTAATGTCTCGGCGATATCGGTCTGCTGAATAACCCACCCCAAGAGCGCCAAGCCGACAACAAAAAAAATTATTTTAAAAATCTTCATCTGGCTTGCCCAGTTTTTCGCAATCTGTAATCGGCTCTATACATGATAGTTTTTATCGCGGGACGTTAAATATAAAATCCAATAGACCTGTGCACCAATGGCAGCGGCAGGCAAGAGTACCCACAAATTATCAAATAGAGTTAGCAATAGGACAATAAAGCAAAAATCCGCGCGGAATAGCTCGCGGAAAACAAATATTATATAATCCTTTATCGTTTCCGGTTGTGAGGCGGCCACTAAATCCTGCGAGGCGTTTGGGTCGTCCAGAAAAATACCCAAACTGTAATTTATCGTGCTGCCGAGACCTCCCATGAGGCCAAGCCAGAGCCAAATATTATCCTGGGCTTCTCGGGCAATGCCATAGCCGAGAGCAATAAAAAAAACAGCATGAACTATCCAATCGACAAAGGAATCCAATTTTCTGCCCAAATCAGTGGCCAGATTTTTATGCCGCGCAACTTCCCCGTCACAGTTGTCGAATATATATCCAACAATAAATAGAAAGCTACCGAGGAGCTGGTCATCAAAATTATTACGACTAATATAAAAACACCCGGCTAAGCCAAAAATTAAAGATGCGATGGATATTTGATTTGGTGTGATTGGTAACCTAATCAGCACTCTGCTGACCGGGTTTGAGAAACGCCTAATCAGTGGAAAAAAGGGATTCATTTGGCACCTGCTTTCGGCCAAGCCGTCAGCAGAGCCGGCAGAACTATCAAGGTGCAGATCAGGGATAACGTAATGGCAATGGTGAGCAGTACGCCCATGCTCGATGTGCCGGGATGGCTGGAAAGCGCAATACTGCCAAAAGAGCCGATGGTGGTTAAGGCACTAAAGACCACGGCGCGTGGCGTGGACGTTGCCATGACGTTTTGATTGTCACTGTCGCTCTGATCCCGATCTCTAAGGACAAGATGGATTGAACCGGCAATTCCGAGCCCAAACAACAGCGGTAACACGATGACATTGGCAAAATTGAACGGCAGATTTAGCACTACAGAAGCTGCCAATGTGAAAATGGCCGCCAAAAGGAGGGGCGCGATAATAAGTACAATTTCTCGGATGCTGCGTGTTAGGGCAATGACCATAATAACTATCAGGACGAAGGTAATGGCCGCCGCTTCGACAAATGCCTGGATGACTGTATTGCCGGCATCCAATATGACAACAGGCGTTCCTGTTGCCGCCGGGGCAATTTTACGAACTGCCGCAACAAAAGTTGCCAATTCCTGACGGTCGCGCATATTGCCTTTCGGGTTAATCTCGACTTTGACGCTGCCATCGGCTGACATTTGGCGGGAGCGCAGGACTTTCGGAAGGTCCTTCAAGGTAACTGGCTCTGCATTGAGGGATGCTTTTAGACGCGACAACTGACCGGGCAGGCTGGCCAGCAGACGTTGCTCCAATTCTACCAAGGCGTGGTCAGGGTTTGTCGATGTTAAAAGTCTGTCGAGAGCCGTACCAAAGCTGGTCACCGCAATGGACAATTCGGATTTGACCGCTGTCTGTCCAAAAGCTCGAATTTCATTTTGCAGGTTTACAGTTACCTTCAATCGTTCGGATTCCGTTGATGAGGTCGAATTGGGCGAACCCGTTAGGGCGGGCCCCAGAATAAGTGCGAGATTATCAATTATGGTGAGCTTGTCATCTTGCTCTTTTGGTATCAAGCTGGATAGCGTTACGACACTGTCCACTTCTGCTAGCTTTTTTGCCCGTATGGTCAACTGATCAGCGGTTTTTAAGTCTTTGGCGAGGATCGTAATACCGTAAGGACTGCCATTTCCTTCTCTCATAAGATCAAAGAATGTCGAAACGGATTCCGTGCGGGTATCCTTTAAATTCAGCGGATCAAAATCGAAGAGAACTTTGGGGGCGATAAACAAAGATAGAATGGCGAGGAGGATAGCCGCGCCGATGATAGGCCGATGAGTTTTGGTGTGAAATAATTTGGTAGCCGGTGACACCGTTTCGAGCTGCTTGGGCGGCATTAAATATATTAATGCGGGTAGAAGCGTGAGATTGGCAAAAAGGGCTATGAACATACCACCACCGGCTATCAGGCCCAATTCTGCGAGGCCAATATAATCGGTTGGCAGAAACGAGAAAAAACCTATTGCCGCGGCCACTGCTGATAGGCTTAAAGCACCACCAACTCGCTGGGCGGCGCTGGCAAGAGCGTCCGCAGGGCTACTTGATATCTCGCGGTAGCGTAACGCAAAGTGAATACCGAAATCGACGCTCAGCCCGATAAATAAAACAGCAAAGGCCACCGATATTAGGTTGAGCGTACCAACGGCCAGCGCGGCGAAACCCGCCGTCCACACCAGACCGAAAATCAAAGTGATCAGCGTCGCTAAGACCAGGCGCACAGACTTCAGTCCCCAGAAAAGTAAGATAAGGACAAGTGTCAGAGATAGAATACCCGCCAACCCTAAACCATCCACGACACTTTCCAACTCTTCTTCAGCCAACGGAACCGAGCCCGTGAGGCGCAGCCGCGCATCGAATCTTTGTTTCAATTTTAATTCCAAGCTAATTTCGCGCAGGCGCTTTATCGCCTCAGCACCCGGCTGTAAGGAACCAAAATCCGTTTTTGGTTGCACGACAATCACCCGTGTTGGGTGCTCAGAATTACTGCCTGAGATAATGCTGCGCCAGGATAGCCGATCCGATTTTCCAGCAACTTGCGCCAATACAATATCGGTGATGCTGCTGATCATCGGTCGCGCCTCACCGAGGAGTTCGGAATTATTATTTCCTTCTTTTAAAAACAAGCTCAACAAATCGAACAAACCGAGAAGGGTCGGGTTTTTCCAAAGAGTACCTATAAAGGGCTGCGCTGTGATGAGGCGGTCGGACAGCTCTTCCAATTCATCCATTTCAAGATAGAGCAAGCCGTTGCGTTGAAAATAAGTCAGGTCAGCTGGATCAAACACCCCACCGAATAAATTGGGTTCAAGGCGCAGCTGAGCGGTAACTTGATCGGCGGCTTCGTTTACCAAATCTGCGTTCCCGCCATCGATCACCACAACTATATTGTCTGAGAATTGGGGGAAAGCCTCGCTAAGAGCGATTGAGTTTTGCCGAAAAGGCAAATCAGGCGATAACATATCGGAGGTGTCGGTACTAATATCGATCTCAGTAACTGAGACATAAAAAAGTGCGATTGTCGCAATAAACGAAAGCAAGATCGCCCAGAATGCGTTACGACACACCAGTCCAACCCATAGGCCAATCCTTCGGCCAATGGCGTTCGCAAACTGGGATGTGGCATTTGTACTCAAAATTGTCTGCCTGTTATTGGTGTGCCTTAAGTTTATCGCAAACTTGACACAACGGAACTACTTTAACACTTTGGCCTATGGCACAAGATCAAAAGACCAAAATCCCCTACGATCAGCGTCTTGCTCGAATTATGGTGCGACTGCTTGGCCCGTCACCTATTCGCCCCAATCACATTACCGGACTTACACTTATAATGACCCTTGGGGCGGGCGTGCTATTTGCGATTGGTGGCGAGATCAACGTCAATTGGGCGGCGGGTCTTTTTGTGCTGGCGCGATTCTTCGATCATTTTGATGGTGAACTGGCGCGCCTTCAGGGGTCCACTTCAAGCTTTGGCTACTACTTCGATTATGCTGCTGGTGGTATTGGCTATGCCGCGCTTTTTATCGGGCTCGGGATTGGTCATTGGCAAGGGGAGCTTGGAATTTGGGCCTTAGTGCTGGGAGCTGCCGGGGCGGCATCGGCGTTAGTTTCGCTTTTCTCAAATCTTGGTATCGATCAACGCTCAGAAGAATTGGGCGATGGTGAAGCGGTCGGCTATCCCGGTTTCGCGGGGTTTGAGCTTGAGGATGGTATCTATTTGCTTGCACCGGTGACGTGGTTCGGATTTCTAACACCTTTTTTTGTCGCTGCCGGTATTGGCGCAACAATTTATTGTCTATGGACAATTTGGACCTATTTTCGATTAGCGCCCTAAAAATCGGCGGAACTTAAAATAGAAAAAGACAGCGAAAAGTGACGCGCCGAAAGCCGCCGCGACAATCAGCTCCGTGCCCCAACCAAGCAACACGGCGACCGGAACGGCGAGCATCGCGTCATCAGGATCAAAGCCTGCGGTGCCCCCCAGCTCGGCAGCCCGGCTGCCTTCCTGTTCTTCGGCGCGCATGACCAACCACAGGACAGCCGTAATGGCGAGGCCGGCGAGGATGCCAAGTGGAATTGCCAATTCGCCAAGAGGGCTGCTGCGTAGGCCAATACCAATGCCGACAAATGCCAGCGAGTTGGAAAACGAATCCGCTACCAGATCGAATTTATGGCCGCCGGGTGAGGTTTTGCCCGAAAGCCGCGCCAAAATACCATCGGCTCGATCAAGCAGCATAGACACAACAAATACACCACTGCCGATCATCGACCACATTTCCTCGCCCACGGCGAAACACGCCGCAGCACCGATACCGGTGGCGAGCCGAACTGTCGTAATCTGATTGGGCGTTATGGCGGTATTGACGAATGGCCGAACGCCAATGGTGACAAATCGATGTATCCAAGTATTGTGGCTAATGGTGCAATCTCCCCAAAATGGTATAAATAAATCAACACAAATGAACGGATGTGTAAATGTCGGATGAACCGCTGCTTTTGACCCCGGGGCCTTTGACGACGTCGAAAAAAACCAAAGAGGCCATGCTCCGTGACTGGGGGTCTCGGGATGCTCAATTCATTGAGCTGACTGCGCGGGTATGTCAAAAGCTGGCGGCGATTGCCGGAGTTAATCCAGTTTCTCCTTCACATGTTTGCGTGCCGGTCCAAGGCAGCGGCACCTTCGCCGTCGAAGCCACGATTGATACCCTGGTGCCGCGAGACGGCAAGGTCCTGGTACTCATCAACGGCGCTTATGGCCAACGTATGGCAAAAATCTGTGAGGTTAATGGCCGCAGCTTTGTGACGCTTGAAACCGCTGAAGACACACCGCCGCAAGCGGATCAGATAGGCGCATGTTTGAAAGATGATCCGGCTATCACCCATGTCGCCGCCGTTCACTGTGAAACAACGTCGGGGATACTAAATCCGATTGAAGAAATAGCTGCGGTGGTTGCCCGCGAAAATCGGCAGCTCATTATAGATGCCATGAGCACGTTTGGCGCGCTGCCGTTGAACGTTGGTGACATCGAATGCGCTGCTGTTGTGGCATCCGCTAATAAATGTCTGGAGGGCGTGCCTGGTGCCGGTTTTGCAATCATCAAGCAAAGCGAGCTGGCGGCATCAGAGGGAAATGCGACATCGTTGAGTCTTGATCTCTATGACCAATGGCAAAATTTGGTAAAGACCGGCCAATGGCGCTTTACCCCGCCGACCCATGTACTTGCCGCCCTTGATCAGGCGTTGGCCGAACATGAGCAGGAGGGAGGCGTTGAAGGTCGGGGACGGCGCTATCAGGAAAACTGCCAGGCGCTGGTGAGTGGCATGCGGGCCCTTGGGTTTAAAACCTATCTATCTGATAATCTGCAGGCACCAATTATTGTAACCTTTCATATGCCGAGTGATGAAAACTTTGACTTTGATGAGTTTTATACCAGGCTGCAGGGACGTGGCTTCGCCATATATCCGGGCAAACTGACCAAAGTTGATAGTTTCCGCGTCGGCTGCATCGGCCATATAACCAAATCAGATATCGAAAACGCGGTTAAGGCTGTTGGCGAGGTTATCGAAGAAATGGGCGTTAATTAATCTAAGTGCCGGTTATGAACTTCCGAAAGCGGTGGGCGACGTCTTGCGGTTTGACTGTAGGCCGGCCTAAATTGTCAATCGAGCCCGTCGTGATCTTGGCATGAATGAGCGATGGGCCGTCATTTTCGCTTGCCATAGAAAGCGCTTCGCCAAAACCCGACAAATTATCAGTCGTTGCGGCATGGCGGAAGCCGCAAGCCAAAGCCACTTGAGCAAAATCAACATGCGGGCTGACGGTGGCCTGACCGCCGGTTGAATCGTGGACACCGTTATCGAGCACCACGTGGGTAAGGTTATCAGGTGCGTAAGCGCCGATGGTGGCGAGACTGCCCATTTTCATCAGCGCCGCCCCATCACCATCCAAGACGACCACCGGTTTGTCCGTGTTGAGCGCGACGCCGAGGCCCATGCCGGACGCACCACCCATCGAGCCCACTTGATAGAAATGCTGGGGCCGGTCGGCTATGGTGAACAATTCCCGCCCGCATTTTCCGGTGGTAGCAATCAGAGCCGTTTCATCGGAGACAATCTCAAGTGTTTTCTCCAAAGTTTGATAGCGGTTGGCGTCAATCGTGCCGGAACGTAAATCTTGGTTAGAACCCGGCGGCTTTGGTTCTGTCGGCGCTTGATCCAGTTCTTCCGGTCCGACAGCGCCTTTTTCCATGATAAAACCAAATGGCAAATTGGATTCCGCTATCACTTTCTCCGCCGCATCCAAAGTACCGGATATTTGCGCCTTCTCGCTTGGAAAAGTCTTACATTGAACCCGCATGAGCTCCATCAAAGACTGGGTGATCGGGCCCATTAGTTCGTGCTGCGGCTCATCTTTCAGTCCCGGCTGACCACGCCAGGTGGTGATAAGTAAGGTTGGGATGCGAAACGGAAAATTAAGCGAGGTGATAGGATTAACGCAATTGCCAAGCCCTGAATTTTGACACATGACGATAGTTTTGCGTCCGGCCAGCCAAGCCCCGGCGGCGATTGCGACCGCCTCACCTTCGCTGGCAGCACCAACATAATCTGTTTTATCCGATAAAATTGCCCGATTGATAAACGGCGTTAAAAACGAACACGGCACACCGGTGTAAAAATCATAACCACGTTCATGGGCCGGGATAATGAAGTCGTCGGCGGATATCATATTAGGCTCACAGGAATTTATGGGCGTCGGCGAGATCATCGGCATTATCGATATCGAGCCAATGACCAGGGATATAAATGACACGGATATCTTCACCAGCGTTTAACAGCCGCATAAACAGATCGATCATGGAAGCCTGTTCGGCAAGGCCATCTCTTTTCATCGCCTCAATTTCAGCCCGGACACGTTCTGATCCCTGTTCGGTGAATTTTGCTAAGCCAATCCACTCGCCTTGAATGTCTTCCGCGGCGAAATCATGGCCGATAGCAGTCAGCGCAACCTCATCGTCATCAAGATACTTGGTCGTGAAGGGCTCGGCGCATTTGACCAAATCTCGAACCCGGGATTGCGGATTGGGATCACGCTCAGGCCACAATGCGTCGGCAACCAGGACAATGTCGCCCTTGGTTTCTAACAACTGGTCCAATACATAATGGCGGAACAAAATATCACCGTAGGAAAAAATACAATCTCCGGTGAGTTGGTCCTGCGCGTGAGCCAGCGATATTACCTCGCCTGTGGTTTCAAACTCGTCATTATCGCGAAAATCGATACCGGGCAGATTTACGGCTGATTTTTTATAGCCGCGAACGACGGAAATATTTCGTACCTGCGCTTGGTTGAAAGTGGAGGCGAGGCGGCGTAGCAGGGGTTGGCCGCGTACATCGATCATGCATTTTGGTTTGTCGTTGGTCAGCTCGCCCAATTCGCTACCTCGGGACGCAGCCAAGATAATCGCTTTAGTTTCACCGTGACCGGCTGGCAAATATAGCTTTTCGGCTTCGGCCAGTTCGTCATTTTCAGCGAGCTCAAAAATATCTTTAACGCTCGCGATGCTACCTTCGATGCCGTTTAAAGATTGGTCGCGCTGAATGCGGCGGGAGATTTCGCGCATAGCGGAAGTGGCAGCTCGAATATTATGGTTGGCCCAGATGACAATTGAAGCGCCGGCCTCGGTAAAGTCCTCGGTCGGTGTTTGGTAATAGGTCGTCGGCACGATTACGACCGGGCTGCGATTGGCCCATTCTTTTAGGAATTCGAGAATTTCCGCGCCGTCGTGTTGTTTTGAGTGGATCAAAATACCATCCGCGCCAGCGTCATGATAGGCAGTTGCCCGTTTAAGCGCTTCTTCCATGCCCCAGCCTGATATTAAAGCCTCAATGCGCGCGATAACGCAGAAATCATCATCCAGCTGGCTGTCTTTACCGGCCTTAATCTTGCCGCAAAATTCGTCGATGCCGGCCAGAGGTTGGCCTTCACCAATAAAGGAGTTGGTTTTGGGGAAAAGTTTGTCCTCGATACAGATGCCGGCAATGCCGCGCTGACCTAATTTGCGCACGGCGCGGCGGAGGTTATTAAAATTACCGTAACCAGTATCGCCATCAACGAGGATCGGGATGCGGGTGGCATCCGACATGAACTCAAGCATTTCCAGAACTTGTGTCCAGGAAGCTTCGTTGCTGTCGCGCACACCCAGCGCTGCCGACATAGCGAGACCTGACGCCCAAATGCCCTTAAAGCCGGCTTCTTCGACAATTTTTGCCGATATACCGTCATGGGCTTCCATCAGAAATTCGGTGTCGGATGAGCGTAGTAGTGCCGTGAGCTTTGCCGATTTCGTCAAAGCAGGCGCTTTAGATAGGGGTTCTGATGGCGGTAAGGAGCTCATATTTTTCCGTCACGTAACCAAAATTATGGTTATGTCATAGCTGTTTCAAGATATTGGCACAATTGGCAATTTTCAAACTACCTGGGATCGCCTATCTTAATGCTTATGTTAAGTCAGCTAAAATTATCCGCGGATCAAATAACGCATTTCCAAGAACAGGGATTCCTGCCTTTAGTGGGGGCTTTCAGTTCTGATGAAGCGGAAAGTATTCGCGGCTGGGCAACCGAGATTGCCGAGCGTCCAGTAGAAGCAGGCAAGCATTGGGTTTATCATGAGAAAAGTCTGCTGGATGATACGGAGGAACTGATCAACCGCATTGAAAATATGACACCATATCACGACGGACTCGCTGAACTGGCGGCGTGTTTGATTCCCTCAGTTGGTCAATTGCTCGGTGAAGAAGCGGTTCTTTTCAAAGATAAAATTAATTTCAAAATGTCAGGCGGCGAAGGCTTCGAGGCGCATCAGGATTCGCAAGCCGGCTGGGAAGATTATGCGGATTACTTTATTAACGTTATGGTTTGTATCGATGAAGCGACGTTGGAAAACGGCTGTTTGGAAGTGGCGCCACGCGTTAATTCCGAGCTCATTGGCCGCGTGTGGGAGCCGCTAACGGATCTCGAAACAGCAAAAATGAATTTTATGCCCCATCCGGTTCAGCCCGGTGATGTGATTTATTTTGATTCCTATGCGCCGCATCGCTCGGCCAGGAATATGTCCGATACGGCGCGCCGGCTTTATTTCTCGACCTATAATCGGCTCTCCGATGGCGATCATCTAGCTGCCTATTACGCCGATAAGCGCAAAAGTTACCCTCCGGATATCGAGCGTGAAGCGGATAAAGAATATTTCTATCGGGTATAGGACTTGAGCGCAGGCAGGATTTCGTCGTGTGCGCGTTCCAAATCCTCAGGGAAATCAATTTCAATCCACGGCAGACCGGTAATATCCAGGCAGTCTATTTGAGCGACCTTTGGGCTCAGCATATAATCGCGAAACGCTTCTTCGTAAATCAGATCAATGGAGCCTTGGTTTATTTTGTGATCAATGAAATCGGCAATGTGTCGGGCGGCCGCGGGTGACCATTTAACAAAGCCAGGCCACTCGCCAATAGTATCAAACTCGGCGTCAATTTTTTTACTGAAGTCGACGATCCTGCCATCTTTGAGGCACAGTTTAACGGGATCATCGCCTGGTTCAAAATCCGTATCATAATTAATGGCATTATCAGCAACGGATGTAATCAGTTTTTGAATTAAATCGGGATGACAAAGCACATCCGCATCCATGAATAAAATGTCGTCTCCAGAACGCATGGTTTGGCTGGCCGAACCTAGAGACACAATACTGCCGTCGCGAAACTGAGGATTTGTGACGGTCTCAACATAATCACCGGCGCCAAGCGAAATAAGCTCGGCTTTAACTTCCGCTTCCCGGTAGCCGGTGACGAGCGTGAGTTTGGTAATGCCGTTGGCTCTTAAAATATCGATGTGGCGGGCCAGCAGGCTCTGTCCGTCAAATGGCAGCAGGCATTTTGGCAGATAAGTTTCATCGCTATTGGAGAGACGCGCGCCAACTCCGGCGGCTAACATGATGGTTTGCATAATGCTCTGTTGTTAATCCAAATATCCGTTATCGCCAAACCATTTTATGGCATCACCTAGGGCGTCCGTTACCGGGCGGTGAGTGTAGCCAAGTTCACGTTCAGCTTTAGCCGAGGTAAAATACATTTTCTTTTTCGCCATGTTAACGCCGTCAACGGTCGCAAAAGGCTCTGATCCATTGGTTAGTATAGTCCAGGCCTCCGCAAGACGAGCGATTGGAAGGACTAGGTTGTGCGGGATGCAGATTTTTGGTGCAGGTTTGCCGGTGATTTCTGCAACACATTCCAATAAAGATTTTAGGCTCAAGTTTTCACCGCCCAATATATAACGCTCGCCAACAAGACCTTTTTCAAACGCGAGAATATGACCTCGGGCGACATCGTCAACATGGACAAAATTGAGACCTGTATCAACATAGGCTGGCATCTCACCTTTGGCGGCTTGGACAATGAGGCGCCCCGTTGGCGTTGGCTTAATGTCACGCGGACCTAGAGGCGCAGACGGATTGACGATAATAGCGGGCAAGGCTTGTTCGTTGATAAGTCTATGTACTTCCTGTTCAGCCAGAAATTTAGATCGCTTATAAGCGCCGATCATCGAATCATACGAAGACGGCGTCGACTCATCAGCCGGCGTTTCGTCTGCATTGATCCCGAGAGCTGCCACGCTGCTGGTGTAAATTACTTTTTCTATGCCGGCTGACAACGCTGCCGCCATTATATTTATGGTGCCGGTGATATTGGTCTTTGTCATTTCCGCAGGATGGCGGACCCATATTCGATAATCGGCGGCAACATGAAACAAAGCTTGGCAACCTTGTAACGCCTCGGTGAGTGACGGTTGGTCAAGAAGATCGCCGGTCACAATTTCACAATTCAGGCCTATCAAATTACGGCGATCACTGGTTTTGCGAGCGAGCACGCGTACGTCATCACCGCGATCAATTAATTGGCGTAATACCGCCGAGCCGACAAAACCAGTGGCGCCTGTCAGAAGTACTTTCAATATAACCTCTATTTTTACGTAATTTGTTATACGGCATTTTAATTGATTTGACAGGAGGAGGTGTGAAGATCATTTTCTGATCCTTGGAACAGTTCTAGTAGTGAGTGGTTCAGTGAGCGGATCGAAATCAAAATACAAAGTCCTGCTGGCGCAGCCGCGCGGATTTTGCGCTGGCGTCGAACGCGCCATCGAAATCGTCGAGCAGGCGCTCGAAATATATGGCGCGCCGGTCTATGTGCGTCATGAAATCGTCCACAATAAACGCGTCGTTGATACTTTGCGCCAAAAAGGCGCGATCTTTGTTGAAGAAGTTGACGAAATTCCCGATGACAGCGTGACGATATTTAGCGCCCACGGTATATCCGAGGCGGTCGAAAATGAAGCCCGGCTGCGGAATTTGCCAATCATTGATGCGACGTGTCCGCTGGTTTCCAAAGTTCACAAGGAAGGTCAAAATCATTCCGCTAATGCACGTGATGTCGTGTTGATCGGTCACGCTGGCCATCCGGAAGTTGAAGGCACCATGGGGCGAATTCCTGGTGCGGTACATCTGGTGACGAATTTGGCGGATGTAGAGACATTAAAAGTGGCTGATGAAAATGAAGTCGCCTATGTCACCCAAACGACACTCAGCGTTGATGATACGCGCGATATTATTGAAGCTTTAAAACAGAAGTTTCCAAAAATTATCGGCCCAGACGTCCGTGATATTTGTTTTGCCACTCAGAACCGGCAGCAGGCCGTTCGCCATGTCACCGATGATATCGAATTGCTTTTGGTAGTTGGCGCTCAGAACAGCTCAAATTCCAACCGCTTGCGGGAAATTGGCACCGAGCACAATATTCCCAGCTATTTAATTGCCGATGCCGCGGGGTTTGATACTGACTGGCTTGAGGGAGTGACGACGATTGGTATTACGGCCGGGGCATCCGCACCGGAGGAATTGGTAGAAGAATTGCTGGAGCGGCTAAAGGAATGCGGTGAAATCGATCTCGAATTGGTCGCCGGTGTCGAAGAGAATATTCAGTTTAAATTGCCGCCGGAATTGACGGATGCGAGCAACACTTCTGATGGATCAACAATTAAGGCATAGCCAATGGCGGTTCCACTTATTCAGCAATTGCGTGTTGGTGGGTATATTTTCAAACATCGTTTGAAAGGAATCCAGCGTTATCCGTTGGTTTTGATGCTGGAGCCTCTATTTCGATGTAATCTGGCCTGTCCGGGCTGTGGTAAAATTGACTATGAAGACGATGTTCTAGATCGGCGCTTGAGCGTTGAGGAATGTATTGCAGCTGCCGAGGAATGCGGTGCGCCGATTGTGTCCATTCCGGGCGGTGAGCCTCTACTTCACCATGATATGCCGGAAATTGTTGCGGCCCTAATCGAGCGCAAAAAATTTGTCTATCTCTGTACCAATGCGTTGTTGTTGGAGAAAAAATTAGATCAATATCAGCCAACGCCCTATTTGACACTTTCTGTGCATTTGGATGGATTGGAGACCCATCATGACCATGCCGTTGATCAAGAAGGTGTGTTTGAACGTGCTGTCTCGGCAATCCGTAAGGCCAAATCAAAGGGCTTTCGCATCAATATCAATTGCACTTTATTTGATCAAATGAACGCTGACGAGATTGCCGCCTTCTTTGACTTCGCCTGTCTTGATTTAGGCGTTGAAGGGATCACTATCTCCCCTGGCTATGCCTATGAGCGCGCACCTGATCAAGAGCACTTTCTCAACCGGGGAAAAACCAAGCAGTTGTTTCGTGACGTGTTTAAGAAAGGCAAGGGGCGCAATTGGCAATTCAGTCAATCTTCGCTTTTTTTGGATTTTCTGGCTGGTAATCAAACGTACCAGTGTACGCCTTGGGGAAATCCCACCCGCAATATTTTTGGCTGGCAGCGGCCGTGCTATCTGTTGAGTGAAGGTTATGCCAATACATTTACAGAATTGATGGAAGAAACCGAATGGGCAAATTACGGCACGGGTAATTATGAAAAATGTGCTGATTGCATGGTCCATTGCGGGTATGAACCGACAGCTGTGCTGGATACCGTTGCACATCCGCTGAAAGCTCTGAAAGTGGCGCTGAATGGCGTGAATACAGATAGCGCAATGGTACCGGATATTGGCCCGCGTTTAGTAGTCAATAACGAGCGCAGCGACGCGGCGTAAGGTATCGAAGGCTTTACCGCTGTCACCCGACATTTTTATAAGGTCTGGTAGTCCGCTAGGGTTTTTAACCAGCTCCAACAATATCGAACCAATCCGTATATTTCCTTGATCGTCAACTGCCTGGTATGAGGCAGCAGGTAAGTCCTGATCGGCTGCGTCAGAAATAGCGCGGATGACAAGAAAGGGAAGTCCGTGACCACGTGCTGCTTGGGCGACGCCTATGGATTCCATGTCGACGGCGATCGAGCCCGTTGATTTATGCAACGCCTGTTTTTCGGTCACGCTGGCGATCAAATTATCAGAGCCCAATAGCGAGCCGCGCTTAAATATGAAGCGACTGCCGAGATGAGAAATCAGTTGATCTTTTGAAGTTTCAAAAGAGTCGCCGTTGGTGCTGATTACTTGATCGGGGATAATCAGGTCTCCTGGACGTAGAGTGGGATCAAGCGCGCCGGCTACGCCAAAACTGATCAAGGCATCACAACCGTCTTGGGCCAAATCACTCGCCAATTCATTTGCGCGGTCGGAATTCGCGCCAGCACATTTAACATCAGATTTTTGAATTCCAGAATTTTTTCGGAGGATCGCCGCTTCCTTCTGAATGCCGGTAATAAATCCGATACGTTTCACGGCTTCAGTATCACTCAAAGGCCATAAACCGGGTGATCGGTGTGGGTGCTTTCCAGATTGCGGTAACGCGCTAAGGCGAGGAGTGGAAAATAATGGCGGTAGCCATGGTAGCGCAAAAAAAACACCCGCGGAAAACCAACAGCATTGAAATGCTCTTCTTGCCAATCGCCATCGACTTGGCAAGTCTCAAGGAGAAATTGGATGCCTCTTTTTACCGCCTCACTTTTGCCTTCACCCGCCGCCATGAGTCCTAGAACCGCCCAAGCTGTTTGCGAAGGTAGAGAAAATTGAAAATCATGTTGATTGCGATCTGGCCAATAGCTGGCGCAATCTTCACCCCAGCCACCATCTTGGTGTTGGAATGATACAAGCCAGTCAACGGCCTGCCTGATATAATCGGCATCTAAATCTTCACCGGCTGCATTCAGCGCCGACAATACCGACCAGGTACCATAAATGTAGTTGGTGCCCCAACGGCCAAACCACGATCCATCATCTTCCTGCTCTTGCTTTAGATAGGTTAACCCGCGCTGTATCGCCGGGTGTGCGCTGTCATAGCCAATTTGCGCTAAAAAACTAATGCAGCGGGCTGAAACATCGGCGCTCGGTGGGTCGAGCAATGCACCATGGTCAGCAAAGGGCATATTTTCCAGCAGGTAATATTCATTATCCACATCAAAAGCCGCCCAGCCGCCACTTTTCGATTGCATACCGACAACCCATTCGGCGGCGCGTTGAATGGCGGGTTCATAGTTCTTATTACCGGTTCGGTGCAGCGCCATGGCGACAACCGCCGTATCATCAACGTCAGGGTAATAGTCGTTGCGGTATTGAAAGGCCCAACCACCGGGCCGGACATCCGGCCGCCACATCGCCCAGTCACCAATACAATCCTTAATTTGAAGCGCTTCGAGCCAATTGCAGGATTTGGCGATGGTATCATCTTCGATGGCGTGCGGGCCCGCAGCCCGACTTGCTTCCAGCATCGCATGGGCGGCGAGGCCGGTGTCCCAAACTGGTGAAAGGCAGGGTTGGCAATAGGCTTCGTCATCCTGAAATATCAGTAATTTCTCAATGGCTCGGCGGGCGGTTACCACGCGGGGATTATCTTTAGGAATGCCCAAGGCATCAAAGGCTATTAGAGCATTGGCCATGGCCGGAAAAATACCGCCGAGCCCGTCATCTCCGTTTAATCGTTCGGTGATGAAATTCATTGCTTTGTCGATGCTACGATTGACAATATAACTTGGAATCAAACTTTCAAATGGCCGCGCTAATAGATCAAGGACGATCATCAATTTGCCGAGCCAATGCCCGGTGGGATTCTTGATCCGATAATCTTCTTCGAAGCGCGATTTAGTAAAAAGCTCATCAATCATAATATTGCGCGGGTTTTTGGCTTTGGGGCGCAGCGCCGTTAATATCAACAGCGGAACCGTAACGGTACGTGTCCAATAGGAAACTTTATTGATATGGAGCGGAAACCACTTTGGCGCATATAAGACCTCAATGCGCGTAACCGGCGTTGCTCGCCAGGGAACCAGGCCAAATAACGCCAAGGTAATTCGTGTGAACACATTTGTTTCTTTGGCGCCGCCATGGGCTAAAATCGCATCCCTGGCCTTAATCATATGCGGCGCTTCCGGATCATCGCCGGAAAGTTTTAAGGCGAAATAGGCTTTTACTGAAGCGCTGACATTTAGATCACCGCCATGATAAAGCGGCCAGCCGCCATGTTCGCCTTGAATGCGGCGAATGTAATTGGCGAGTTTGGCTTCCACTTCATCATTGATCTCACCAAGGTAATGATTGAGCAAAATGTATTCTGCGGTAATGGTGACGTCAGCTTCCAAGGGAAAGGCCCAATGGCCGTCTTCTGCCTGACTGCTGAGCAGACGGGATTGCGCTCTTTGGACCACCTCATCCAAAGATATCTTTTGGCCTGCAATTTCTCCGGCTCTTAAATTTTCGGTGCGCTTCTGCATTTTCAGTTACCGAAAATTAGAATACGCGCAGTCAACAACAATTTCCATATTTTTGATACTTTTACGGGAACATCAAGGCGTTCCCAGCCACGACATTCTAACAAGTGCAAAAGCTGATGATAACTTTTCATCATGATGATGGCAGGACGAATAAGATTTTTATCACATTGCTCAATTATCGAAGAAGCTTTTCGATAGTTATCTTCTGCCCGTCTATCCAGTTCGATGCAGACTTCGACAATCCCTGGATGTTCAATTATATCATTGACGGATGCGCCAACAATGCCGTGACGGGCGAGGAGGTCGGCCGGTAAATATATGTGATCCCGTTCAGCATCTTCATAAATGTCGCGCAGAATATTCGTCAGTTGAAGCGCTTCGCCAAGCGATTTGGCCAGATCGTTGCTTTGAACTCCGCTGAGGCCAAAGACAGCATTAGAAAGCCGGCCAACGGCACAGGCGACACGGTCACAATATAGGACCAGCTCAGCCATATCCTGAAGGCGTAAGGCGTCGACTGCATCCATCTCCATGCCATCAATTACGGCTGCGAAGTCCGCCTTGGCCAGCCCATAGGTTTCTACCGGCCCAGCCAAAGCGTTGGTAATGAGATTGTTGGGGTTGCCGTCATAGAGATGATCGATCTCGTCGCGCCATTGCTGAAGTTTCGCGTGCTTGCTGGCCGGGTCATCTTCTCCATCGGCAATGTCATCGACGTTCCGGCAAAACGCGTAAATCGCAAACATGGCGTCGCGCTTCTGGTGCGGCAGCAGGCGCATCGCCCAATAGAACGACGATCCCGATTTTCGCACAATCGAGATAATATCCGGGAATTCTCCGAGTTGTGTTTCTTTTGGGGACATTGTCTATTTTACGTTCCGGCGCCCTTTCCAAACTGGCGCCTTATTGGTCCAGTACTGTCTGGCTGAGTCTAGCGTCATGGCAGTATAAAGCAATGCGGCGAGCGGAAGTAAACCGGCTTCCCAGGCTGGGCGCGTATATAGTCTGAGAGTAGGCGTATAGGCGACAGCCATGAGCGCCCAAGCCACTAAGCCTAGAGCAAGCAGTTCAATCTCTTGACTTATAATTCCGATAAAAATCGCAATAATTGGCATGATATAAATAAGCGCCATGCCAATTACCGTGCCGACCAGTTTAAGGCTTGAATGGTTCAGTTGAACGAAAGCCGTCCGGCAGACCATCGGCCAAATATCTGACAGTTTCTCATAGCCGCGAAGACTGGTCGTTGAGCGGGTAAGGCCGAGCCAAATAGGATCGGACTTTTTCAGCAGCTCGGCCAAGGCGCAATCGTCAATAATCTCGCCTTTGATCGCTTCAATGCCGCCAGCATTTTCGAGGGCTGATCGTTTGACCAGCATGCAGCCACCGGCTCCACCAGCTGTTTTTTTCTTCGGGTTGTTCACCCACGGAAACGGATACAGTTTTTGGAAAAAGAATACAAAAGCGGGCATTAACAGATGTTCCCACCAAGTCTCCGAGCGTAATCGAACCATCAGAGATATCAGCGCCAGTTTTTCATCTATTGCTTTGGTCATAAGTTCAGCGAGGTTCTCAGGATGATGAGAGATGTCGGCATCGGTCAAAAGATAATAGTCGGTTTCCGGTAAATCATTGTTAGCGGTTTCTACGCCTTGGGCGACAGCCCACATCTTGCCGGTCCAGCCTACCGGTAATTCTGCTCCGTCAACGATTGTGAGATTGTCTGTCCCTTGAGCGGCGACTTTGGCTGCATTGACGGTGTCGTCTTCACTATTGTCATTAATGACGATAATTGAAAAATTGCCGGCGTAATCTTGCTCTAATAGAGAATTTATGGTGCGCCCGATGGTCATTTCTTCATTGCGCGCTGGAATGATGACGACGACATTGGGTGGATTGGTAAGTGGTGTCAGAACCGCTGCGAGACACTGATCAGCGCGCCAAAAACCACCGCGAAAAAACACCAGAACAATCCACATGAAAAGTGAACTCCCGGCACATGCTAAAAGTATCATCGGAACAGTGCCTGGAGTGCTCCTGAAACAAAACACAATAAATACTGTGGCTTAGAAAGTTCCACACGGTTTTTAAGTGGGTCATTGTGGCGCAATTTTTGACTCAGGCGATTGGCTACGTTGATGATGATTTGAGATTCCATCGCCAATCGACGATTATTGAGTCCGGCCGGCAGCCGCGCTGCTTCGCGCATCAATTCATCAACGCGATCCAGGATGTCATCGAATACGTGGCGCAAAGATGCTGTTGCTGCTGATGCGGTTAATTCGTCAACCCCGGTGCCATGCTTTACCAATATTTCGAGCGGCAAATATACTCGGTCAAGAGTCTGATAGTCATCTTGGCAGTCCTGCAGATGATTGAGGATTTGGAGCGCTACACACAACGCATCGGACGGACCATATCCGTCTTTTGATCCCCCGTGCAAATCGAGTAAATAACGCCCAACGGGTGCGGCGGATAATTCGCAATAGTTGATCAATTCCGGCCAATTTTGATAGCGGTGTTTAGTCGCATCCTGCTTAAACGCCGCCAGCAAATCGACACAATACTGGGGCGTTGTCTTTGTCTCAGTTAAACTATCTGCCATGCGGGCCGCTTTTTCCGGCGCCGTGTTGCCGGTCAGCTCATTGTTAATTGCTCTTTGATATTGATCGAGGCGGGTGATCTTGTCTTCGGCGCTCAAATCAGCAGAATCGGCAATATCATCGGCGGCACGGGCAAAGTGATAAAACGTCGCAATATGGGGACGCAGATGCGCCGGCAGCAGCCAAGAGCCGACGGGAAAATTCTCGTAAGCGATGTCTTTGCCGGAACTTATTTCCTCAGATGGGTTGGTTGCATCCATCATAATGGCGGGATGATCGCAGAAGAAAGCTGGCAAGTCCAATCCAGCTAAGATAAACAGTCTCTTATGGTTCAAATTGAGCGGCATAAAAGTGTGGCGGTAAAAATCGGCGATATTGTTGTTGGCGGCGGTGCGCCCATCGTCGTGCAATCCATGACCAACACCGATACGGCGGATGCCTCAGCCACGGTGGGCCAAGTGGCCGCACTTGCTGAGGCGGGTTCTGAACTTGTCCGCATAACCGTCAATACCGAAGAGGCGGCCGCGCAAGTCGCGAACATCCGCGCCCAATTGGATGATATGGGCTGCCATGTGCCACTGGTCGGTGACTTTCACTACAATGGCCATACGTTGCTGACCGACTATCCAGATTGCGCCCAAGCTCTCGCCAAATACCGCATCAATCCCGGCAATGTCGGCTTCAAGGACAAAAAAGATCAGCAGTTCACGGTGATGATCGAGCAGGCGATCAAACATGGTAAACCGGTGCGCATCGGCGTCAATTGGGGCAGCCTGGATCAGGATTTGCTGGCCCGCTTTATGGACGATAATGCCAAGCTCGACGATCCCAAAGATGTTCAACTGGTCATGCATGATGCATTGGTAGCGTCGGCCTTGGAAAGTGCCGCCCTTGCCGAGGAGATCGGCTTGGCGCGTGACCACATTATATTGTCGTGCAAAGTAAGTGCAGTGCAGGATTTAATCGCGGTCTATCAAATGATGGCGGACAAATGTGATTATGCGCTCCATTTGGGGCTCACCGAAGCCGGCATGGGATCAAAAGGAATTGTTGCCTCAACGGCCGCGCTCGCGGTCCTGCTGCAACAAGGGATTGGCGATACCATTCGTATTTCACTGACACCGGAGCCGGGCGGCGACCGGACGCGCGAGGTCATTGTCGCCCAGGAAATTCTCCAGTCACTGGGTATTCGCTCATTCACGCCGCAAATTGCGGCCTGTCCCGGCTGCGGCCGGACGACCAGTACAGTATTCCAGGAACTCGCTGATGATATTCAAGGCTATGTGCGCGACAAAATGCCGGAATGGGGCAGGCAATATAGCGGTGTTGAAGATATGCAGGTTGCCGTGATGGGCTGCATCGTCAATGGTCCCGGCGAGAGTAAACATGCCAATATCGGCATCAGCCTGCCGGGCACTGGCGAACAACCGGCAGCCCCTGTCTTCATCGATGGCGAAAAGAAAATGACGCTGCGGGGTGAAAATATTGCCGCCGAGTTCAAACAAATCATTGATGATTATGTGGCCCATAACTTTCCGCCAAAAACATCGTAGACTCTGCTTGTTTCTCGGTTTTGAGGGCTGGACAGAGCCCGGCTTTTTTCCTATAAGCGCGTCTCACACAGGTGACTTTCATACAATCTGTCTGACAAATATGCCCAGGTAGCTCAGTTGGTAGAGCAGTGGACTGAAAATCCTCGTGTCGGTGGTTCAAATCCGCCCCTGGGCACCATTACAAAATCCTTTGGAACGTGGAAGCTTTAAAGCTGTTGTATAGCCCCCTTGTTATGTACCACCTTGTTGTAGAGTTTCAGGTACGGGCGGCCTCATGTTTAACGCCTGATGTGGTCGGACGTGATTGTACTGTTTCAGCCAGGTGTTGATGACGATCTGAGCCTGTCTAATTGTCGAGAACCATTCGGCATTGAGAACTTCTCTACTGAGGCGCAAATTGCAAAACCAGACCGAGACCCAATCCATAAGCCAAATGCATCGGCACGGTTGCTAAAATTGGCTGGGCGGTAGCCGGCGCCTTACGGCCACACATGCCAAAGCCAAAGGGCGGATATTGCACAAACCAGGCCATTGGCAAGGTCGCGATACCGTAGACGATGCCGCCGACTAAATGGCCGCCCGGTATCACCTTACCCAATACGGCAAACCACAAGGGATAGCCGAGCGCCACAACACCGCCGCCAATGACAAAATGAAACCATTTGCCAACAAATTTTTCGATATCCGTTGGCGGCGTCAGGCGTTCTTGGTGTCCATTGATCAAAAATTGACCGTGCGGAAACCCCAGCACCCAACGGCCCAGCAGTCCTTCAAGCCCGCTGGAAATTCCGGCTCGTGATAATAGGCCAACCGTAAAATCCATAAAAACAGTGCCGACGAGACCGCCGATGAAAGACCAAAACCAAAGCATCGTCGCGTGCTCTAACCGGCGTCGGCCGGCAGGCGGCCATCGATTTCCGGCGAATCCGCTGCATAGCGATAGCACCTAAAGGCAAAATTACCTTCGGCATATGGCACGTCTTTACCATTGAAATAAGGCGAGACGTAATCCCAGACTATTTCGCTGTCCGGCGTGACTTCGAATAAGCGCCACCATTGGCCTTCGCAGATCAAGGTATTGCCATTGGCGAGCCGTTCCATACCGCTGATAAAGGGGCTGTGGAAAGTATACGGCGGCGAGCCACGATATTCCCAGACGACCTCTTTGGTTTTGGGATCGATTTCGTGGATTCGGGAGCCGAAATTTGGTCCGCCATAGACACTATGGGCGCCGTTGACAAAGACCAGGATATTGCCGTTGTCCAACATCGTCGCGTCATGCTGGTGGCCGAGCGCCATGTCACTCATTGACCAGGAAAAATCTTTGGTTTCCTGATCAATGATGGCAATCAGATGATTGTTGCGGCAGCTGATTAGATAATCGCCGTTTGCCAATGGCTGGACTGAATTGATATGGCCAAATTCCTTGCGGTGTTCGATGGCGCAAAGCGGGTATTTTTCGATCTCAACATCACGCGAAATACTCCACTCCCAAACCAGCTTGCCCTCGGGATCAATTTCACGCACGACATCGCCATAAATACCATTTTTATGCTCGGTCCCGGCGCGCCCGCCCTGAACCCGGGCGGCAGCCTCCTCCGGCATCACTTCCCAGGCGGCATAAACCGTATTGCCGTTGGCACAGCGGTGAAAATCGTGATTTTGAAAATGGTCGGTAAATTCCCACAGAATATTGCCGTCCCAATCCATCTCAATGAGCTTGCCGCCTTTGCCGGGGAGATCGGCCGGGCCATCTTTGGTCCGTTGAGCCGCAAGTAAATTGCCGTTGGGTAAGAGATAGGCATAATTACCGGCCATCGCCGGCAATTTCCATTCGTGAACGACATCGCCTTTCATATCGATTAGAAAAGTCGACGGGCGGCCCATCGGAGAAAATATTGTATAGCCGGAAAAGGCTCTTTCGGCGTCATAGGAAACCAGTCCCAATTTGTTATGAAGCATCTTAGTCCTATTTTATTCTATTTGAGGTTTCAGTTTCTTTTGTTATGCCGCCCATTTTGACAGTGATTTACGAATGATGCTGATCATTTCTTCAAGCTGGTCTTCCTCGGCGATGAATGCCGGCGCCAGCACAAAGGTATCGCCACTGGTCCTTAGAACCAGACCTTCATCGAAACAGGCCTGCATCAATTCGTAACCGCGATCACCCGGTTTGTCCCCTGGTTCCAGATCAATCCCCGCCAACATGCCGTAGCTGCGGATATCGCGGATAATATTGAGATCATTAAGACCAAAGACCAATTCACAGAATTTGCCCGCCATAGTGTTGGCGCGCTCGAATAATTTTTCGTCTTGATAAACTTTGAGTGCGGCGATGCCGGCGGCACAGGCGACCGGGTGACCTGAATAGGTGTAGCCGTGAAACAGCTCAATTGTTCTGTCATCTTTTCCGGCCGCAATGGCGTCATAAAGGGCAATATCACAGGCCACGGCGCCCATTGGAATGGTGCCATTGGTTAGCGCTTTCGCCATGGTGATGATATCCGGTGTGACGCCAAAGGAGTGCGCACCAAAGGCTTTGCCGGTGCGGCCAAAGCCGCAAATGACTTCGTCAAAAATCAGCAGAATACCATGTGCATCGCAAATTTCGCGCAGGCGCTGGAGATACCCTTGCGGCGGCACAAAAATTCCGGCCGAGCCGGCGATCGGCTCGACGATGCAGGCGGCAATCGTATCACCGCCATAAGTTTGCACAATCTGTTCGAGATCATCAGCGAATTCCATCCCAGCTTCCGGCTGGCCTTTGGAAAAGCGGCTTTCCGGCAAATAGGCGTTACGCATATGATGGACATGTGGCAAACCCGCGCCAAAGCCATTTTTGTTGCGGGCAATACCGCCAACCGACAAGCCACCGAAATTGACCCCATGGTAGCCTTTTTCCCGGCCGACAAATCGCGTGCGTTGGTTCTCCCCGCGCGCCGCATGGTAGGCAAGAGCTATTTTGAGCGAGGTCTCAACTGCTTCTGACCCTGAATTGGTGAAAAATACTTTGTTCAGATTATCCGGCGTGAGCTCAGCAACCTTCTCAGCAAGTTCAAATGCACCCGGATGGCCAAATTGAAAAGCCATCGCATAGTCAAGGGTGCGGAGTTGCTCTTCGACTGCGGCGACAATGTCCGGATGGCAATGGCCCGCCGCATGAGTATAAAGGCCGGCGCAACTATCGAGGATTTGGCGGCCATCGGCAGCGTAGTAATACATGCCTTCGGCGCGCTCGATCATTCGGGGATCGGCATGGAAACCAGCATTGGCCGTAAACGGCATCCAATAATTTTCTTTATTTTCCGTAATTTGCTCGGCATCCTATGATGTGAGATTCAATTATCACTTTGTTCGACAATAATACCAGCCAATTATTGTATGTTACAAAGGTCTAGATTGCCAATTTGAGCGGAGCCAAAAGTGGATTGAGCGTGATAAATACCAAAGGGGTTTCAAATGGTTAAACGGCTACTGATCGATTGCGGTTGGATTGTTTCGGTCGACCCGGCCATTGGTGATTTAAAGGACGCAAAGATCCTTATCGAAGGCGATAAGATCGTTGAAATCGGTGTCAATATTGAGGTTGAGGCCGACCAGACCATAGATGCCTCGGATTTAATTGTGATGCCGGGTCTGATCAATGCGCATCTCCATACCTGGCAAACCGGCACGAAATCCATCGGTTCCGAGTGGGTAAGTCCCGACTACCATAAAAACATGCATTCAAATATGGCGACGCGGTTTACCGCCGAAGATACCTATCTCGGCAACGTCATGGGGGCGCTCAATCAGATTGATAATGGTACGACGACGATTCTGGATTGGTGCCATAATCTGCGGGACGCGGAAATGGCCGAACGCGCTGTGGATGGTCTGGAAGAAGCCGGTATTCGCGCAGTTTTCGGTCATGGCACGGCCAAGCCGCCGACCGCAGAAGGTGAAACACCTTACACCCATGTGTCCCATCCGCGTGACCGTTTGGAACATCTGCGCAACACAAGGCTATCGAGCGACGATGGATTGGTCACTCTCGCCATGGCGATCCTGGGGCCGGATTTTGGCAGCTTTGACGTTGCTGTGCAGGACCTGCAACTCGCCCAAGAGCTCGATCTCCTATCGACCGCTCATGTCTGGCATGGCTATAACAAGAATTTGCCCGAAAACGAACATGTCAAAGACGCCCATATCAAACTCGGTGAGATGGGTCTGCTTGGCCCCAACCATAATATTGTTCATGGCTGTTATCTGCCGGAGGATCAAATTCGCTATGTCGTTGATCAAGGCTGTTCGGTGACGTCAACTGTGATGTGTGAGATGCATGGCCACGGTGCGTATCCCTTGATGTGGGTGGTTCGGGATATGGGGGCGATGCCCTCAATCGCTACTGATACCAATACGCTGGTTGCTGAAGATATGTTCGGTGAAATTCGAGGCGCCTTGTTTGCCTTGCGTTTCCAGATTAGCCAACAGGCGCGATCTGATGGCAATTATCCGTTAAAAACAATGTCGGTAAATTCCCGGGAAGCGCTTGAATGGGCAACCATCGGCGGCGCTAAGGCGCTTCGCATGGAAGATAAACTCGGCTCTCTTACGCCTGGTAAGAAAGCTGATATCGTCATGCTCCGTGCCAATGATACGAACCTTTTCCCGGTTCACGATCCGGTATTCGCAATTACCGATCTTGCCACTGGGGCGAATGTTGAGAATGTCATAATTGATGGTGAATTTCGTAAGCGTGATGGCAAACTAATTTACTCCGGGAAAAAGTATAATAAGTTGCGCAGCGATATTTTGGCATCGGCAGACCGTTTGATGGAAGAATCAAAATATCGTCCCAGTGCAGCCTAAAATATGGCTGAATTGATTCTGATCTACGAAAAAATCGCTCCGACATCTTACACGGTGATAAAACTCGTTAATGTTCGCTTTTGGCTGCGACCTCAACTGGTCGATGCAACACTTTATCTTAATTGGCAAGATGGAGTGTTTAGATATGGTTCAAAGATATCGTCGAGGTTTTACAGCAGGGTATTTCTTCGCTAGCAATATATTTGCTGAACAGGGTGCACCTAAATTTGGAATAAATAGGATGAGTATTGTGAAGCTAACGGGCAAGGTTGTTCCCGGTACACGGCAAGCGGCATTCTTCACCCAATTGGACTGGGTGATGGAGCAATGCGCCGAGAAACTTGGTTTCGAGCCCTTTCCAGGAACGTTAAATCTCGAGGTTATCGCCGAAGATTTAAAATTGATGCATGAACTCAAACATAAAAAAGGCGTGGAACTACTGCCCACGGATCCGCAGTTCTGCGCCGCAACGGTATTACCCATCTATATTGGCGGACATGATGGCGCCGTTGTGGTTCCGGCAGAGGAAGTGAATATCCACAAAGAAAATATAGTCGAAATTATGTCGGGTGAAAGATTGAGAGATGCCCTCAATGTTGAAGATGGTGATCTGGTTACGATTATGTTTAAAACACCAGAGGCGGAATAGAAGATCGGCCTCTGATGGCGCAAGCCAGGCTGTCAGCGCAGCCGACAGATCAGGATTCTGAACGCTATTTTCTTAGTCATTAATTTAGTCTTCCACTGTGTTTCGTGTTGATTGGGATAACTACCTCTATTTTTATGTGTATTCCCCGATTATTTAATCCAACAAATAGCCGAACATTTCGCGCGCCTCTTTATCCAGTTCCGGACTCATGGAATTCACCAGCGGGAACTCATCGCGCCAATGATACGGGCGGCACGCATCAATCACGGCTCGAGAATTACGGAAATTACCTTTTGCCTTGTCTTCCGGTGAAATGCGCGGATCCAACGGCGTGCTCCAGGTTTCTGGAATAATATCGATGGATTCTGATGGCTCCGAGCGCGTTAACATTGCCCAGGTCAGATCTTCCAAGCTCGAGACGTCGATATCATCATCGACGACAACGACATATTTACCGGCATAAGCCCCGACATGGCATTGCGAAGCAATATGGCCAACTTGGCGGGCATGGCCGGGATAGCGCTGTTTGATAGAGACTCCGAGCAGCATCCGGGCTCCACCGACTTCATGCGCCCAGACATTAGTGACGTCAGGCACGCCGGCGCGACGAATATTTTCTTTCATCAACGCTGATCGTGTAACCGCGCGATAACGACCAAGCTCATCTGGTGGTCGTTGTGGCGGGCAGCCGAGAATAATCGGATCGTTGCGGTGATAAATTGCTTCGATGGTCATAATGGGTTCTTCGCGGATATCACTGGCGTAATAACCGGTCCACTCACCGAACGGGCCTTCCAAAACTTTTTTACCGGGTTCGATATAACCTTCAATGACGATCTCAGCATTGGCCGGGAAAGGCAGACCGGTGTGTTTACCTTTGACGACTTTCAATGCTTCGCCGCGCATGCCGCCAACGACATCATATTCGCAGACACCTGGCGGTAACTCGGAACAGGCCGAGAGGAAAATCATCGGATCGCCACCGGCAACGACGACAATCGGCATGCGCTCACCACGTTCTTCGAATTTGTCGCGATGAATGCGGCCATGCTTGCCGGGTGACATATAAATGTTCACTTCTTTTTCATTTTGCACCATAACCCGGTAACAGCCGACATTGATCCAATCGGAATCGGGGTCTTGGGTGACATCGAAGCTGCCGGTGCCGAAATAACGTCCGCCGTCATGTTCATGCCACTTAGGTGTTGGAAACTTTGTGACATCGACATCATCACCTTCGAGGATATTTTCAAAGACCGGGCCGTCATCAACAATCTCATAAGGAATGGTTGGGTTGCCCTCGACTTGATAGTCATGATGGGCATCAGTGAGTTCAAGCTTGTTGAGATCGGTCGGAAACCCGAGGGTCATGTTCATGCGTTTGCCACCGAAGAAATTGGTCAGCACACGGAAACCTTTTGGATAGCCGGGAATTTCATCGAACACCACGCAGGGTGCTTTCTCATCGCGCAACACTAGCTCCGATGCCATGCCGATCTCGCGTTCCCAGCTGGCGCCTTTGACAGTTTTAACTTCGCCGAGTTTTTCCGCTTCGGTCAACCATCCGCGCAAATCCGTATAGGCCATATTAGGGCCGCTCAATTCGGTGTCGCTAGCCGTCTGAACGCCTTCCGGTGCCCTGGTTCTTTCCGTTTTCATAATTTTATTGCCTCCAATATTCAGCTAAGCGTCATTTTGATGTTAGTTAGATTTCTAAGTATTATTATCAATAATATATTTATTGATAAATTAACAGTACAATTCGTGCTAAATTGGCGACGGCGGAAAAGTGCGAATATTTCGCCATGCTAGCTAACATCTAATTCAATCATGAAATAATCCGAATAAATTCTTTGCAATTGTCAAAAGAATCAGGTGTAGCGCCGGGACTTATATCAATTCATCATTACTTTGAATTCTTAGTATTATTGGCAATGTTAGCTTGACTTCTAAATCTCATCCAATAAATTTTCGGATTAAAAATCGTCAGAGCACCAAGGAGCATTGAACCTATCATGACCAACCTATTACCCATTCGGCTTGCTGCCGGGTCTGGGCCAACTTTTGGCGTTGATGATTTAGCCTGCGCCGCCGCGACGCATTTGGGCTTTTGGCAGGATGAGGGATTAGATGTAACCTGGACGCCTGTACACGGCGGTGTCGCTGCCATGCAGTCGGTGCTCACTGGTGAAACTGACGTTTCTTATGGCGGGCTCGGTCCAGTGTTAAAGTTTCGCGCCGAAGGTCAGCCGGTCCGCTCCGTGGTCTCAATGGCCCGGGCGTTGGCGCAGAACCTGATCGTTCAACCAGACATTTCTAGCCCGGACCAACTGCGCGGCAAATCCTGGGCAATCGACGGATTTGGCGCACTCAGTCATCACATGGCGCGGCTGGTCGTTAAAGCGCTTAATATCTCGGAAGACGAAATTGATTGGCAGGCCGTTGGCCCGCCACCGGAACGGATTGAACGCTTGCTTGCTGGCACCATCGATATTTCTTTAATTCGAGTCGAAGAAGCGTGGTCGCTAAACAATGACGAAAACAATCAATTACATACGTTGCTGGGATTTACGGAACTTAAAGAATTGGTGCCGTTGCAACCCCATGGCGTGTTGGCGACCACTGAAGACTACGAACAGTCCCATCCCGAAGAACTGCATCGTTTGACCCGGGGTATGATCAAAGCCTCGCGGGCGCTCAATGATGATTTTGACGCTTTTGACAAAACCTTCCGCCATCATGTCACGATTCCAGTACCGGATGAAACAGTGAAGGAAATTTGGCTGCGGGAGCAAGCAGCCGGCAGTTTCGCAGTCGATGGCGAAGCAACAGAGCAACATTGGCAGGCGCAAATTAAATCTTTCCAACAACTTCATCCAGAATTGCCCGAGATCACGATGAGTGATGTTATCATCGACAATTTCGTCGCTGATGCATTAACGCAATTAGGCAACCATCAAAACTAAACAGGTGAGCTATGAACAAAATGGCTAAAACGGACCACCAAATAGCTTTCAACAATCTGCGCGAATGGATTGCCGAGGCAGACAAGCTTGGTGAATTGCGCCATGTCGAAGGCGCCAGCTGGGAAGAGGATATCGGCCTCGCAACCGAGTTGCTGCAACACGATGAAAATGCGCCATGCGCGCTGTTCGACGACATTCCTGGCTATCCCAAAGGCTATCGGGTGTTGGCAAATTTCTTCGGTGCGACCCGGCAGAATATGACGCTCGGCTTTCCAACAAATCTCTCCAAGGTCGAACTCAGCGAGGCCTTTCAGCCGCGCTACCGGGAAGCCATTGCCAACCCGATCCCTTATCAAGTGGTCGAAGATGGCCCGGTGATGGAAAACGTTATGGAAGGCGATGACGTCAATGTCCTCAAATTTCCCACCCCAAAATGGCATGAGGCGGATGGTGGGCGCTATATTGGCACCGGCAGTTTCAACGTTACCCGCGACCCTGAGGAAGATTGGATTAATGTCGGTACTTATCGGGTGATGATCCAGGATGAAAAGACTGTCGGCTTTTATATCTCTCCCGGTAAGCATGGCCGCATTCACCGGCAAAAATATATGGCTGATGACGAACCGATGCCGGTTGTTGTCGTCTGCGGCGTCGACCCACTGACCTTTCTGATGTCATCGACGGAAGTTCCTTATGGCGTCTGCGAATATGATGTCGCTGGGGCGCTTCGTGGCAAGGCCATGGACGTGGTGATCGGCAAACATACCGGCCTACCGTTTCCCGCCGAGGCCGAGATCGTAATTGAAGGTTTCTGCCATCCCGGTAACACCAAGCCCGAGGGCCCGTTCGGCGAATGGACCGGCTTTTATGGCAGCCCGGTGCATGAAGGCCCGGTGATCGACATCAAAGCAATTTATCATCGCAATGATCCAATCCTGCTTGGCTGCCCACCACAGCGTCCTCCCGAAGAACAAGCGCGCTACCGGGCAGTTGTCCGCTCGGCACTATTGAAAGAGCAAATTACGCAAGCCGGCGTGCCCGACGTGACGGCGGTTTGGTGCCACGAAGTCGGCGGCTCACGGATGTTTACCGGCGTCTCGATCAAGCAGCGCTATCCAGGCCACGCTACCCAGGCCGGCCACATCGCCGCCCAATGCCGGGTTGGCGGCTATGCTGGCAAATACGTTGTCGTCGTCGATGACGATATTGATGTGTCGGATTTGGGTGATCTGATGTGGGCGATGGTGTTTCGATCCGATCCTGCCACCTCCATCGATATCATCAACAATGCCTGGAGTACCGGACTTGATCCATCGATACCGCCGGAGCAAAAGGCAGTTGGTAATTTCACCAACTCGCGCGCCGTAATTGATGCCTGCCGCCCCTATCATTGGCGTGACCAATATCCTAAGGTCAACATGCCGGACCCGGAGGTTTGGGCGAAGGCCAAAGAAAAATGGGGCTATTTGCTGAAGTAACGCCGGCTCGATTTGGTTATTTAAACGGGAATCGTAATACGTCACTTCGTACCCATGGGCACTATCAGCCACAAGATTATTCTTCTTCTTTTAAAAATAACCTTTCTGAAAATCGTCGTGTTGGTGGTTCAAATTCGCCCCCAGGCTCCATTTCTTTTCCAGACGATATTTTACATGCATATAGCCGCCTTTCGCCCCGCTGGACTCTTCAGCCTTTAACGTGGGACACTTTCGTTTACATTTTGAATAGATAATTGGAGGCTCTCATGCATTTGACACTACTCGGCACGGGATTACCGTTTATTAACCCGAAACGCCGTGGACCCGCTTATCTGATTAGGGCGGGGGAAGAGTCTTTTATGGTCGATTGTGGTTCAGGCGCCATGCATCGGCTCTATGAAGCGGGTGCCCGGCCGTCTGATATCAATCACATGTTTATTACCCATTTGCATATGGATCATTATATCGATCTCGGGCATTTCATTTTAATGCGGTGGATTCATCGCAGTGACGAGCCATTACATCTCTACGGTTCGCAGGGACTCCAGCGCATGGTGGATTTGTTGCTGGAAATGCATGGCCCTGATGTTGAACTTCGCCAGATTACCCGTGCTTTCCCGCGCCCAGCCCCCAATGTTATCGTCCACGAAATCAGCGAAGGGCCAATTTTAGAAACGCCAAACGGCCTAAAAGTGTCAGCTTTCCATGTTGAGCATTACCCGCTTGATGAGCCTTTCGGCTTCCGCTTCGATACCAAGGACAAGAGCATCGCGTTCTCCGGCGATACCTGCCCGTGTGAAAACCTGATCAAGCATACTCATAAGGTCGATATACTGGTTCACGAATCTACGGAATATACCAAATGGGATGCCCCCGATGTCGACCATAGCCACAAAGTCAAAACCCACACCCATCCTGAAAAGCTTGGTTTTGTCGCTCGGGATGCGGAACCAGACCTATTGATCGCTTCTCACTTGATGCCGCGTTCGGTGCCTTGGGAACTTAGAGAAATGATCTCGGAGGGATTTAAAGGTAACCTGCTGATCGGCGAGGATTTAATGACCGCATGATCAGACCTAAATACTCTCAACATATTGAACCATCTTTTTACGGGTTTTGGCATCGGGCAGGCGGCCGCGACCGGCGGCCATGTTTTCTCGCAAATGATCGACACGGGTGGTTGCTGGAATGGCGCAAGTTACCGCAAGATGAGAGACAACAAATTTCAGAAAGAACTGCGCCCAGTTTTGGCAATCGATTTCGCCGGCCCAGCTTGGCAAAGGCTTATTTTCAAAATGATCAAACAGACCGCCGCGCTGAAATGGCCGGTTGATGATGACCGCGATGTTGCGTTCTTTGGCGATCGGCAGCAAGCGTTGCTCGACCTCGCGGTCGAGAAAATTATAGGTCATTTGAACAAAATCGATCGGCTGAGTTTTTAACACGTGTTCCAGCGTCCTATGCTTGCGGCCATGGGAGGTGGTCACACCTATGTAGCGAACGCGGTCTTCAGCTTTCATCGCTAAAAGCGTTTCCATATGCGTTTCCCAATCGACTAAATTATGGATCTGCATAAGATCGAACCGCTTGACACCCCAATAGCGCCGGGAGTTTTTCATTTGCTCAATGCCGCGCCATTTGGTCGGCGTCCAGACTTTGGTGGTGGCAAACAGGTTTTGCTTATTGGCAATGCGTTTCAAGAAACGCCCGATCATTTTTTCGGATGAGCCATACATTGGTGAAGAATCGATCATGCGCCCGCCTTCATCGAGAAAGGCTTGCACGACCTGTTGACGAGAGCGCCACTGTCCAGGGCTGTCACCGACATCCAATGTCAGAAAAGAGCCTAGGCCAATCACCGGAATTGTTTCGCCGGTATTGTGCAGCTTGTGCATATGGAGCGGATTGGCTGCCCGCGCGATGTCCAACGGAAATGCGGCAGCAACACTAGTAGCTGCAAGCCCGGACAAAACCGACCGGCGGCTGAACATGGGTGGGCGAAATAAACGATCGGTGTGTTTCATCAGAATTCCAATGAGACGTTGTTAAGGTTAAATCCAATTTAAGGGATACATTACCTAACTTAAAACCGATCGCTTATTCAAATATCCGTGTATTAATACCGGGAATTAAGCAGCTTTGCGTCTATTCCGATTATTGTGCTTTGGTTTGCGCCGCCGCTGTCCGTTACCTTGATTGGGCCGCCGTCTTTGCTGACGTTTTGGCTTTTTAGCATTAACATCGTTGGCAATCTCTGCAAGATGATACGGGTGTTCTTCAAACACCGGCACGGCTTGTCGGATAGTCTTCTCAATATCGTTTAAATAGGCTCGTTCCTCATGATCACAAAATGAGATCGCGACGCCGGTTGCGCCCGCCCGGGCGGTCCGGCCAATGCGGTGTACATAGCTTTCAGGCTCATTGGGTAGATCGAAATTAATGACGTGAGTAACGCCTTCAACATCAATACCGCGGGCCGCGATGTCAGTCGCGACCAAGGCACGAAGTTTACCGGTCTTAAAGCCTTTGAGGGCTTTTTGACGCGCATTTTGAGATTTGTTGCCATGAATAGCATCCGCGTTTATGCCGCTTTCGTGGAGATGCCGGGAAACCCGATTGGCGCCATGTTTGGTGCGCGTGAAAATAAGTACGCGACCGATATCATCATTTTTCATGAGATCGCCAAGCAGGTCGCGTTTCTTGTCTTTGGCGACGAAGAGTACGCTTTGCTCTACTTTCTCAGCAGTGGTTGCCGCTGGGGCAACTTCGACACGCGTTGGATTGTTTAACAGGCTATCAGCGAGTCCTTGGATTGATTGCGGCATGGTCGCTGAAAACAAAGCGGTCTGACGGTGCTTAGGCAGCTTGGCTGTTATTTTCTTCACATCTGGGATGAAGCCCATATCGAGCATCCGGTCTGCTTCATCAAGGACAAAAACTTCAATTGAATCCAGGTTTACATATCCTTGGTTCATCAGATCAAGCAACCGTCCGGGCGTTGCTACAAGAACATGGACACCACGGCTGAGAGTTTGTATCTGGGGCCGAATGGAAACACCGCCAAATACGACGGCGGAGCTAATATGCATATGCCGGCTATAACTGCGAATGCTGTCACTAATCTGACCCGCCAATTCGCGGGTGGGTGCCAGTATAAGCGCGCGCGGTTGAAATTTACGCAACTTGCCGCCATTTTTAGCCAAATTATTTATAATCGGTAAGGCAAAAGCCGCTGTTTTACCGGTGCCAGTCTGGGCAACACCTAAGAGGTCGCGCCCTTCCAGCATTGGCGGAATGGACTTGCCTTGGATCGGGGTAGGGGTGGAATATCCTTCGTCCTTAATGGCGCGAAGAATGGGTTGAGCCAATTCAAGGCTCGTAAAATTAGTCATTTATTATTTTTCTTTCTCAAATAAATATCATAACCCTCCGCGCCAATAGCGGAACGGCGGGCGTGCAAGCACAATGCAAGCTGTGTCTAAGCGGCGTGCCCATTCAATATCTATTCAGGCAGAGAACCGACTTACGAAACGCCCGCATATGTTGGAAAGAAATGTGACCAATCATTATGGTGTAAACGAACCGGCAATAGACTTGGTGCCGGAAGGCGATCAAAAAATGATCTTAAAGGGAGTGTCGTTGGCGCCCTTAGACTCCTATCCAGAGTCTAAGTCAAGACAATTTCGAAATTAAATTCCTAAAGATTTTTTCAGCTTTGCCCAAAAGCCTTTTTTAACCGGCTTCTTTTTCTGTTTGCGTTTTTTGGTCTCAAGCTGTGGCTTTGCTTTGTGAACATCATTTTGAACGTTGGGATTTGAATAGGAGTAGTAAGGTTTGAAATCACCATTGGCGCTAATAGCGTAATAAGCGATGCGCGCAAGTGACGGTGATATCTTGCATCTATTTTCAGCATCAGCTTTGGCCGCCTCTTTATCGCTAATTTCGTTCGAGACGATTAGCCGGCCGTCTTCCAGCTTCTGACCGGCCTTACATAGATAAATTTCGACGACATCAGGCATATCAGTGTTCCGAGGTGAATAGATGTTTAATTATAGGTAGGGATTAGGCGTAAAAATTCAAATCATTCTATGAATGAGACCACCAATTGCGTCTTGTCTCGCCTGTGCTACACTTCATACGAAGCCATATAAAATCTGAAAAAAAACGAACTCAGGGAACTAAAAAAATGAAATTTGGTATTGGTCAACCGGTCACACGTAAGGAAGATCCAAAATTTTTGACCGGTCGAGGCCGCTATGTTGGCGACATTGAACTGCCCAATATGACCTATGGCTACGTTTTGCGATCACCGCATGCAAATGCCCGCATGAATTCAATAAATATCACTGCAGCGCAAAAAGCGCCCGGCGTTATTGCGGTATTAACCGGAGATAATTATACCGCCGATGGTTATGGCGACATTGCCTGCCATACGATGATGCCGATGTTGATGGCTGGTGAGGGAGTTCAACGTCCGCATGGCGCTTTGGTCAAGGATGTCGTGAAATGTGTCGGCGCACCCATTGCCTTTGTAATTGCGGAAACACTTGAGCAAGCCAAAGACGCCTCGGAGTTGATCGAGATAGATTTTGCGGCGCTACCTGCCGTAACCAGCACCCAGCAAGCTCGTCAAGCAGATGCGCCCTTAGTTTGGGAGGGCACCGACAGCAACTTATCTTTCACTTTTAAAGCGGGGAATGTACCCGGTGTGGAAGAGGCAATTGGCAATGCCGACCATGTCATCAAAGCGACGATTTTAAATAATCGTGTAAATACCAATGCCATTGAACCAAGAGCTTCAGTGGGTGTTTTTGACCAAGGCGAAGCGAAATATGTACTTTACGCCAGCAACCAGGGACCCAATCGCGTACGCGAAGAAATTGCCCACGATTTGTTGAAGGTCTCTGAGGCAAAACTGCAAGTTATATCTCCCGATGTTGGTGGCGGTTTCGGTATGAAAGGCAGTTCTTACGGTGAGGATATTCTCGTGCTGTGGGGCGCAAAGCGTATTGGCCGGCCGGTAAAATGGGTCGCTGATCGTCTCGAATCTGCGATGAGCGATACTCACGGCCGCGACGTTATTGCCGATTGCGAAATGGCGTTTGACGGTGCCGGTAAAATTACCGGTCTGCGGGTGTCGGCGGATTACAATGTTGGCGCATATCTCAATCTTAGCGCCGGTATCTCACCGATGTTCTTTACCCTGTTGCTTTCTGGCGTTTATGCCATTCCAGCAATTGACGTGACGACCCGTTGTTTGTTTACCAATATGGGAGCGACAGCACCTTACCGCGGCGCTGGTCGTCCCGAGGCCGCTTATGTCTTGGAGCGCATGTTTGATATTGCTTCCCGTGAATTAGATATCGATCCGATTGAACTGCGCCGCCGGAATCTAGTTAAGGCGGATCAAATGCCTTACCAAACAGCCCTAATGCCTAATCTGGATTGTGGTGATTTCGAAGCGGTGATGGATAAAGGTATAGATGCCGCCGATTGGAACGGGTTTGAAGCTCGGAAAGCTGAGACTGAATCTCGCGGTAAGTTGCGCGGGCGCGGCGTGGCGGTCTATATGGAATCAGCCGCCCCGTTTAATGAAAGAATGGAAATACGGTTTGATCCGGGCGGCGATGTCACTGTAATTGCCGGCACCCATTCTCACGGCCAAGGGCATGAAACCGTCTATTCCCAAATGATATCTGAGTTTCTCGGGGTGCCATTTGAAAGTGTTCATCTAATCCAAGGAGATTCCGATAAAGTCGCGATGGGTCGCGGTACGGTTGGTTCGCGCTCAATGACCGTTGGCGGCTCGGCACTTAAAATAGCGGCAGACGGTATAATCGAAAAAGGTAAGAAGATCGCCGGTCATTTATTGGAAGCTGGTGAAGGCGACATTGAATTTGAAAACGGAGATTTTATCGTTGCTGGGACCGATAAAAAAATCAATATAATTGATGTCGCGAAAACATCTTACACGCCGATGATGTGGCCACCGCACCTTCCCATGGGATTGGAAGCTGTCGGTGATTTTAACTCTGGTATGGGTAACTATCCGAACGGCAGTCAAATTGCAGAGGTTGAAATTGATCCCGATACCGGCAAAGTCGAACTATCAAGCTTGGTCATAATTGACGATGTCGGAACTGTCATTAATCCGTTGTTGTTAGAGGGGCAGATACATGGCGGCGTCGCTCAAGGTGTCGGCCAGGCTCTTTTTGAAGACATGGTCTATGATAAAGAGACCGGCCAATTACTCACCGGCTCTTTCCAGGATTATTGCATGCCGCGGGCAGATGATTTTCCGGGTTTCGAGGTCGAAAATTTATCAATTCCGACGAAATCCAACCCCTTAGGTGTAAAGGGGGCAGGGGAAACCGGAACCGTTGGTGCGCCGCCGGCAGTTATTGGCGCGATTACGGATGCTCTTGATATTGATGATATTGCCATGCCGGCAACGCCGGAACGAGTCTGGCGGGCACTAAGTGAGAACGCTGCTTAACTAAGGCTGAACTTCTTTTTTCAAATTTTCGATGACAGCGTTAATGGCGTTTGGCGTTGAGGTGGTACGCCGATAGGCAACACCCGCGGGAAAGTGCCAAAGCGTTCCCCGGACATCAAGTAAGGCTAGTCCTGCCGATTGAGCAAATTCAACCATCGAAGATGTCGCGCTGGTTAAAAAATCTCCCTCTTTGACCATGGAAAAGGCTGTCTCGAAAGAATTTGTTTCCATGGCGATCCGCGGTGGACTAATGCCATTGGCTGAAAAGTATGAGCCAAGCCGGCTGATGGCGACATGATCTTGAGCCAGCATCACCCATTCAAAAGCCATTAGGTCTTTCGCTTCGATATTGGTTCGATTAGCAAGCGGGTGGTCTGCCCGGGCGAAGACGGCGTGCTCAAAATCAATTAAATGTTCTTTTACGATCTCAGGGTGGTCGGGATAATCCAAAGCTGAACATATAATATCGAGATCACCTTGAAGCAGGCTTGGGACCAGCGTATCCAATACGCCGATCGTGAGGTCAATCTTGAGCCCGGGATTTTTTTGCACGATTGCCGCTGAGACTTTCGGCATATAAAGCGTGGCGAAAACCGGGCTCGTGCCAATTCGAATGGTGCCTTTGGTACCGCCCTTCATCGCTTCGATTTCCGCCGCAGCGTATTCGAATTCCAGTTCGACAAGTTTTCCTCGGCGGACCAATATTTCGCCGTAAGATGTGGCATCAACGCCGCGCGAGTGACGTTCGAGCAATTTTACGCCCAGCATTTCTTCGAGTTTTCGAATGTTTTTGGTTAGGGCCGGCTGGCTTATATGAAGCGCATTGCTAGCCGCTGTGATGTTGCCATGCTCGACAGTTGCTAAAAACTGTCTGATCAGGCGATGGTCAATAGGGTAGGACAATTTCAAAACTTCCTATGATATTCCTATAAAGCATATTCAGGTCGCAATAATTCAACGATAATTACTGTTTTTAGCCATTCTTGTCCACACATTATAACTTCAGGTTATGATAATGGTGCGATCTAACATTGGACGTCTTTTTATTTCTGATCCAATATGAGCGGAGATTACGATTAAAAAATAACCAAGGAGGGCTGGACGATGACCCATGTGGTTGATCCAGGTTCTGGACTGCAATTATATGAACTTAGCCATGTTTGGGGGCACGGTGTGCCCTCGTTGCCTGGCATTGATGACGTAGCGATGTTTCGCAACGTCAAACATGGGCAAAACGGTGTCATGACTCATCATTTCAAAACGGTGATGCACACAGGTACCCACATGAACGCACCCATTCATTTGGTCCAAGGGGGTGTCGGTGCGGCAGGTATTCCATTAGATAGCCTGTTTGGAAATGGTGTGATTTTGTCAGTACCAAAAGAGCGGTGGGAATTGGTAACGCCGGATGATCTAGAATCCGCTTCACCTGAAATCCAAACCGGTGATTTCGTCGTCATTGTAACTGGATGGCATCGTAAATATTCAGATAGTCTCGAATATTTTGGCGACTCTCCCGGTTTGTCAAAAGAAGCTGCCGAGTGGTTGGTGAAGAAAGAAGTCAAAATGGTCGGCGTGGATACGCCGCAAGTTGATCATCCTTTGGCTACGTCTCTCGGGCCGCATCGCAATGGGCCTCTGATGAACCGGTTAATTGCTAAATACGTTGATGAGATGGGCAGCGATCCCAAAGCCGATCATCCGGACTGGAATGTTGCCCACAAAATTTTATTGGCGGCGGGAATTCCGACCATCGAACAAGTGGGCGGTGACGTTGATGATTTGATTAACCAGCGGGCCACTCTCTATGCCACGCCTTGGAATTGGGAGCACGGCGACGCCTGTCCGGTGCGTTTTGTCGCCATGATAGATCCCAGCGGCAATTGCCGTATTGATGCCGGAGAGGAGGGGTAGATAAAATGACTAATACAACAAGCGAAACAATCACCAGAGACGGCGTCAAACTATACAATCTTACCCAACCCTGGGGACATCACATGCCGGAATGGCCATCGACGCCGGCGATAAACGTTAAGGTTAAAAAATTCCATGCCAAGGACGGCTTCTACCAAAACGAAGTTGACGCCATCATGCACCGTGGCACTCATATGGATGCGCCGATACATGTAACCGAAAATACGCCGGACATTATGGGCTATCCCTTATGGCGATTTTTCGGCACCGGTGTTGCCGTATCAATTCCCAAAGGAAAATGGGAGATCATAACGCCCGAAGATTTGGAAAACGCCACGCCGAAAATTCAGGAAGGCGACATCGTTATGATCAATACCGGCATGCACCATAAATATGCCGACACGGACGAATATTTTGCCTACTCGCCCGGTATCTATAAAGAAGGCGCCCAGTGGCTGGTGGATAAGAAAGTCAAAATGGTCGGCTACGATGTACAGGCGAACGACCATCCGATGGCAACTAAGCTGGTTGACCACGGTACTGGCCCTTCACACGCTTATTTGGCGGCAGAATATAAAGAGTTCACCGGCCGTGATGTGAGAGAGGATTTTCCCGAATGGGAAGCTGGCCATAAAACGCTGATGGTTAAAGGAGGCATTCCCGGCATTGAGAATGTCGGCGGTGACCTTGATGCCGTAACCGGCAAGCGCTGTACGTTCATGTGCTTTCCGTGGCGCTGGAAAGGTGGAGATGGCTGTGCTGTACGCATAATGGCAGCCATCGATCCAGATCAAAACTTTAGATTTGAAACCGGTCAATAAGGGGGAGAAACAAATGTCTGATAACGAAATTGGTGCGGTCACCGAGTGGATGAAAGATCCTACTAAGATGTTCGATGTTTCCGGGCAAACGGCCATCGTGACAGGTGCTTCGGGCGCTTTCGGCCGTGGTATCGCAATTACCTTAGGTGCCCAGGGCGCCAATGTTTTGCTGGCTTCGGGTAATGAAGACGAACTTAAATCGGTTGCCAAAGATGTCGAAGGTGTCGGCGGCAAGGCAGCCTACATTGTCCGCCGTCCCGATAGCTTGGAAGATGCAGAAGCCATGCGTGAAGCGGCGCTGGATAATTTTGGCTCCATCAAGATGCTGGCGATTGGTTCCGGCTACAACAAAGCCGGCTTTATCCATGAATTGGAATATGAAGACTGGCAGGATGTTATGGACGCCAATGTTCGCGGTGCCTGGTTTATGGCCAAGGCCGTTGGTTCTTATTGGATTGAAAACGACATTAAAGGCAAAATGCTTTTGATGTCGTCGGTTCGTGGCCGTCATGGCAATATCTCGGGTTATACCGGTTACTGCGCTTCCAAAGGCGCAACCGATGCGATGACCCGCGTGCTGGCCACCGAATGGGCAAAATACGGCATGACCGTAAATGCTATTGCTCCGACCGTATTCAGATCAAATTTGACGGCGTGGATGTATGGTGACGATGAACTTGGCCAAGCAACTAAGGCGCGCTCCTTGTCGCGTATTCCCTTAGGACGATTGGGCGAAGTTGATGATTTGATCGGGATGGCGCTTTATTTGCTTTCACCGGCATCCGATTTTTGTACCGGCCAGGTTATGTATGTCGATGGTGGATTTACCGCCGGCTAAAATAATCTCGTTTTGCTGTGCTTATATGTTCGGGCAATCACCAAGCGATCTTTGGTAATTTTTCCATTGTCGCCGTTGTTTGAGCAGATAGATTAATTCCTGCCGGTAAAAAAATCGTTGGGTCCTAGCAAATGTACCCTGACCAAGCTCGCTAATTGTCCTGATCATAGTTGAGCTCACTTGAGAGAAATGTTGGACCATCGAGCCGGCGCGCGCGCAATCATATCTGCTATCCGCCTTAAACAGAGTTCGTAACCTACTGGTTTCCGGTATGGGGCCGTTATACAATTGGTGCAAAGAAACTAATTTTTTGTAAGAATTCATATCTATAGTCTACATAATTACGGTATTATGGAATAATATTCCAAATAATAGTCGTATACTACAAAAAAATTGAATTATATACTTAATTAATTCAATGGGTTAAAGGATGCGACACTTTTAAAGTGAAAAGCACTATAGATCGAAATGAAATGATTTAGCCCAAGCCGGGCGCGACTTATATGGAATTGTCGCAGCCAAATTAGCTTCGTTTTACCCAAATAATGGGCGCCGCCCAAAGCAGCCGGACGCCTTCGATCGCTGGGGCATTATATGATATGAGCGTAAATGTTCCCTGATCCGGTCCGGAAATAAGTTTCTTCACAAAACCTTCGCCTTGATCGGTTTTCACCACACAATCTCGGTTCAGGCAGTGCTGGATGTCAATGCCACGGCGCCTCGAGCATAGTAAATAGTCGCCCGGACGATAGACCGGCAGCATTGATTCACCTCTGACCTCGATCGCGATCGGGTCCGCATCGTCGAGAGAAAAGTCGACTTCTTCATAACCGGAACCCAATGGATTATCGTCAATGGGGATAAAACTCTCTCCAGCCGCAACACGTCCGACGACCGGAATATGGATAACAGCCGGGCCGACATCAAACCGTAACCAGCTCTCGGTAACGCCGAGACAATCGGCCAGGCGCAGCATCGTATCCCCGCGGGGCGCCCTCAGCCCACCAAATCATAAAAATCGATGAAACTATTTATCAATCACGTTCGATGGTTGACCTTTGCCGGGTAATTCGGGTTATGCTGAGTTAATATCGTCTACTGGTTACGTATTTCGGATATAAGAAACTTCAAATGGGCGTCAAAAAAATCACCGGTCCAGGGGGAACTCAATGTTAGATGCATTTTTCACAGGGCTGTTCCTTGTGTTTGAATGGCCTGCGATCGGCTATCTATTTCTCGGCGTATTTATCGGTATTTGGTTAGGGGCAGTTCCAGGATTGGGTGGCATCATTGGCCTCATTCTTTTGCTGCCATTTGCGTTTGGTATGGAGCCGGTTCCAGCTTTTGCGCTTTTGTTGGGAATGTTTGCAGTTACTTCGACGAGTGACACGATAGCTTCTGTAATGTTGGGTATTCCGGGAACGGCTGCATCGCAGGCGACTATTCTCGACGGATATCCGTTAGCCCAACAGGGAAAAGCAGCAAGAGCTTTCGGGGCTGCATTCACTGTCTCGGCATTTGGTGGCGTATTCGGAGCTATGATCCTTGCCGTTTCATTGCCATTAATTCTGCCGATAATTTTATCTTTTAATTCTCCTGAGCTATTCATGTTGGGTGTTTTGGGTTTGGCCATGGTCGGATCTCTTTCAGGTGGTTCAATTTTAAAAGGCCTGACAGTAGCGGCACTGGGCATTCTTATGTCGACGGTCGGTTACGCTGAAACCATTTCTATTCCAAGATTTTATTTCGGCACCGATTACCTCATCGACAATTTGCCGCTTATCCCAGTTGTTCTGGGGTTGTTTGCCATTCCGGAAATTATGGAACTTGCCATCCGTAATGTGTCTATATCCCGCGTGCCAGCCGGGCAGGCAGAAGATGGTGGAATGTTGGAAGGTATTAAGGACGCTTTTCGGCATTGGTGGCTTGCCCTCCGCTGCGCTGTGATTGGCACTTACGTCGGCATGTTGCCAGGATTAGGTGCTGCCATCGTGGATTGGGTCGCCTATGGCCATGCGGTTCAAAGTGCTAAAGATAAATCAAAATTTGGCCAGGGAGATATCCGCGGAGTTATTGCTCCGGAAGCCGCTAATAATGCAACGCGAGGCGGATCGCTCATTCCGACTGTTGCATTCGGTATTCCTGGAAGTTTGGGGACTGCAATTCTCCTAGGTGCGCTCATCATTGTCGGGTTGAAACCTGGCCCAGAAATGTTGACGACTGAACTTCACATCACGTTCAGTATGGTCTGGACCATCGTTATTGCCAATATCGTCGTCGCTCTTCTGTTGATGGTCTGGAGCAAACAAGTGGCCAAGGTCGCTTTTTTACCCGGCCACTTGCTGGTTCCGGGCGTTATTCTTTTCGTCTTTATGGGGGCTTGGCTGGGTGGCGCCTCACTGGGCGACTGGATCACCTGCCTAACAATGGGAGTTGTCGGTTTTGTAATGAAGCGTGGTGGCTGGCCAAGACCACCTCTAGTTCTTGCCTTGATACTTGGCAATATTATGGAAAATTCTTTTCAGGTTAGTATGAATGCACACGATGGAGCGGAGTGGATAACGCGACCAATTGTTCTGATCATTATGGCCCTAATTGCCATTACGATATTCTTTGCAGCGAAAAATTTATGGAAGCAGAAGAAGTATAACGAGACGCCAACGCAAGGCGAAGGGACGGAACATAATCCAATTTTATCTTTTCCGTTCTCTATAATTTTGTGTTGTCTGTTTGTTTGGGCTGGCCTCGAATCGCGACAGTGGCCCGAGGAAGTAAGCCAATTTCCTTATATTGCTATTTTCCCCGGTGTGGCCTTTATTTTATTTATCCTCGTGTTCGATGGCTTGGCGCTGCTTGCTCAAATTCGGGAACAAGGTTCGATAGACCGGGTTATTGCTGTTACGTCTGAGAGAGCCGTTCTTCCTGGGGCAATTGCGTTTTTTGGGTATCTGTTGGCTATGATTTTAATCATGCTGGTCATCGGTCAAAAATTTGCCCTTCCTCTATTTATCCTTACTTATCTTCTCCGCTGGGGGAAATATAATTGGAAAATTTCTCTCGGCTATGCGGCGGGAGGGTGGCTATTGCTTGTGGCATTCTATGATCAGACCATGCATTTGTTATGGTATCCGTCATGGCTGTCGTTTTGGGTTCCTGAAATTTTGCCCACTTGGCTTCCAGAATGGTTGTTTGTTTGACGCTGGGGTCAATCTCACCGATATTGTGGTGCGATTTATTTTGATCCGCATATGGTGGCTACTGTGAATTTTTATACGTCAATACTTAAGCCATTACTGTTTCTTTTGGATGCAGAAAGTGCTCACCACTTAGCTATCCTAGCTCTCAAATGGGGTATATATCCTCATAGTTCAAATCGGCCAGACCCAGTTCTAAAATCAAAACTATGGGGATTGGAATTTCCGACTCCAATTGGGATGGCAGCCGGATTCGATAAAAATGCTGAAGTTTTTGAAGCTTTGTTAAATCTCGGTTTTGGATTTGTGGAAACCGGGTCCGTTACACCGCTGGCTCAGCCAGGAAATGATAAGCCGCGAATGTTTCGGTTGTCCGAAGATCGTGGTGTAATCAATCGGCTTGGTTTTAATAATAATGGCCTGGCACCCTACACCCAAAAATTAAAAAAATGGAAAGGCCGAGGAAATTCCGGAATCGTTGGCGCAAATATAGGCAAGAATAAAACGTCTGAGGATAGAATTGCAGATTTTGTAACTGGTATTTCTTCTTTGGCGGAATACGCGAGTTATCTTGTAGTTAATGTATCGTCGCCCAATACGCCGGGCTTAAGAGACCTTCAAGCACGGGATAATTTGCTAGAGCTATTAGGCGCAGTAATGCAGGCTAGAAGTGAATGTGCAAAACAACCGCCGTTATTGGTTAAAATGGCGCCGGATCTATCTGACGAAGACAAATCCGATATAGCCGAAGTGGCTTTGGAAACAAATATTGATGGCATTATCGTTACCAATACGACGACCGACCGACCTCCCTCATTGTTGAGCAACAACAAAGTCGAGACTGGGGGCTTGAGTGGGGAACCTTTGTTTGAAATGTCCACTCAGGTATTGCACGATATGTATCGAATGACCAACGGGAATGTTCCGTTAATCGGAGTTGGCGGTGTGTCGAATGGAGAGCAGGCTTATGCCAAAATCAAAGCAGGTGCCTCACTGATCCAACTTTATTCCGCCATGATTTATCGTGGGCCTGCAATTGCCGCGGTAATTGCAACTGAACTGGCAGACCTTTTAAAACAAGACGGCTACACAAACTTTTCAGATGCAATTGGTGTTGATCACCGGTGACTTTTATTTATCTTTTTGAGAAGCGGGAAACATAACGGAACCATTAGAATTACAAAGAAATATCTCGTAAGCTGATGCGTTACCAAAAACGCGATATCAATCCCTAGAGCAAATCCCACCAAAGCCATTTCCGCAAATCCTCCGGGCGCAAACGCCAGTACCAAGCCGTATAGTGATTGGTCAGTGAAATACTGCGTGAAGTATGCGGCCAGTGCCGCAAAGGCAATCATAAAAACCGACGTCACTGAACCATGAAAAAGTGTTTTAGCTACTGTTTTTGGCTTTATGTTATTGAACATAGATCCAATATTTGCACCGATAATACATTGTGCAATTGCGACCAATGAATCCGGAACTTCTGCTGAGTTTAGGCCAGTCATCGAAAATGCCGCGACAGCAATCATTGGACCCATTAGATAGGGAGTAGGGACCTTCAGCGGGCGGGCAATTAGATAACCAATTGTTGATGTTGCTAATAATAGCAGCCCATCTGACAAATTGAGCGTTTGGAAAGAACCACCCGTTCCAACACTTCCGGTTGGTTCGTACCCTGCAAAAATGGCAAACGAAAACGGGATTATCAGGACAGTTAAAATAATTCGAGAACTTTGGATAAGAGAGATTGCTTTTTCATCTCCTCCCATTGCGCCACCTAAGATGGTCATTGGTAGAAGACCCCCCGGAGCAGCTGAAAAATATGCCGTAATAAGGTCTAACCGAGAAACCTTTACGAGGTAGAAGATGATGGGCGGTATGACGATTACGACATAGGCGGTAACAGCGATCATACTCGGAAACCAATTAACGAAATTATCAAGAAACTCAGGTGAAACGGAAGTACCAAATAACGTGCCCAGAACCAAATGACTGGTTGAGCGCATCCAATCCGGCACCCAAAGTTTTTGCCCCATCATAGCTGCGCAGGTTGTCGTAAATAGCGCACCTATAATCCAAGGTAATGGTAATTTTAGATAGACAAATATTAAGGAACCAACGAAGCCTATCGCCAAGGTTAGCGCCAGTTTCTGCCAATTTTCTTTTATTTCGAGGTATTTTGATTTTAGATCAAGCACCATAAACGGACACCCTAAAGTTGATGCAGGGTGTTATCGAAAAAAAGTATATTGGCATTAGGGCAAAAACTGTTCTTTTAAAATTCGTTCTTCCAAATTGTGTTCTGGATCAAACAGAATTGTTGGAAATACATCTTGTTCTTGTCGAACTTCGACATGTGTCACGTTTCGAATTTCGGTAAAATCTGCCACGGCACTAACGGGCCGAAGTTCGGGGTCAAGGATTTCAAAATTAATCACAGTATTATCTGGCAATAATGCACCTCTCCAGCGACGTGGTCGAAAAGCGCTTATAGGAGTTAGGGCGAGAAGGCCCGTACCTAACGGAATAATTGGGCCGTAGGCAGAGAGATTGTATGCGGTACTTCCGGCAGAAGTTGAAATAAGAACGCCATCACAAATCAATTCCTCCATCCGTTCTACGCCGTCTATTATGATTCTAATTTTTGCTGCTAGCCGCAACTCTCTAAGCAAAGAGACCTCATTGATCGCCAAAGCACTATGCTCAATTCCTTCAATTGTTTTAGCCTGCATACTGAGAGCGTGAAGATCAATTGGTTCTGATTTTAGCAGTCGTTCCCGTAAACCAGTTTCTCGAAACTCGTTCATGAGAAATCCTACGGAACCGAGATTCATGCCATAAATAGGCGTTTTCTGATCCATGTATTGGTGAACAGTTGACAGCATAAATCCATCGCCGCCAAGCGCGACGATAATATCCGCTTCCTCAGCCGGAACGGATTCATAATTTTCTTTTAGTTTCTCGACGGCCTCCTGAGCTGGAGGATGGTCGTCCGCGAGCAAAGCTATTGATTCAAATTTCATAATTTTTCATCAAATTTAATGAAATGTAATATTTTGAGGGAGTATAGCGATGCAGCGAAGTAGCGCCAGCTTTACCTGAAAATTAGTATTTAACCGCCGGTTACGCTCATATGGCGTGAAACCGCGGGTGCTGAGCCAGTGCGATCAATAATAAAATCATGACCTTTTGGCTTGTCGCCGATTGCTTCGTCGATTGACGTCATTAAAAGGTCATCACCTTCGCTCATCCGCAGCGGAGTAAGTAAATCCTTCCAATTATTCTGTCCCAAGCACATATAGAGTCTTCCGGTACAGGTCAGCCTAACTCGATTACAACTCTCACAAAAATTATGCGTGAGCGGCGTAATGAAGCCAATTCTTTTTCCCGTTTCTTTGATCGTAAAATAATTGGCCGGACCACCGGTATCGTAGGATGTATTCTCTAAGGTCCATTTAGAATGGATTCGCTCTGAAAGAATAGACAACGGCAAATATTGATGCGTGCGGTCTTCTTCAATTTCTCCCAGCGGCATCGTCTCAATATAGGTTAAATCAAAACCTTCCTCACCGCACCAGGCGATCAAATCATCAACTTCATTTTCGTTGAAGTCTTTTAAGGCAACGGCATTAATCTTCACCTCCAACCCAGCTTCTTTTGCTGCGGCCAGACCGTCCGTAACGTCTTCAAGTTTCCCCCACCGCGTAATGGTTCTAAATTTTTCCGCATCTAAAGTATCGAGAGAAACATTAATTCGTTTGATTCCACACATTGCAAGTTCATCGGCATGTTTTGCCAACTGACTGCCGTTGGTGGTCAAGGTAAGTTCTTTAAGGGCACCGGTCTTTATCTGATTTCCCAAACTTTTAATAAGGCTCATTATATTGCGCCGGACCAGTGGCTCACCACCGGTTAGACGAATTTTATCAACACCGCGGCGAATGAATGCGCTACATAAGCGGTCCAGTTCTTCAAGCGTCAATAGATCGGCTTTGGGAAGAAAAGTCATATTTTCCCCCATGCAATATGTGCAGCGAAAATTGCAGCGATCAGTCACGGATACGCGCAAATAAGAAACTTCACGACCAAACGGGTCCACTAAATTAGACATATCAAATTACTACTTTTTATTTGCCAACCGTATTGCATTGTCATGCATAACGGATATCATATAAAATAGTCCGCGAAACAGCGTTTGTCATGCCCTTAATGGAAATAAAAATGGTAAATTATTAGGCAGCTGCTTTTTGGCCAATTTTATCCGACGGAAGTTTGCGGCTTAAGTATCGCCGGAGCGATTTGGAGAGATTATCCGTTTCATCTTTAGCCATGCCATAGAGCAGCGCCATACGATCAGGATCGTCGCAATGTTCTGCTTCCTCAATCAGGCGCATGAGAAATTCGCATTGCCTGGCCGACGTTTTAATGCATTCTGGTGCAGACATACTACACCTCCTATTATTCACCTGAATCAATAGGATAGGAAATAATAGTTACGACACAGTTAACAAAAATTCGGCTGAGATATGGGAAAAACTAGTGAGTTTATAATCAAGCCCGATCCCGCAGATGAGCGGCTAACGGAAAAAGTTCAGGGTGTAGATCAAGACGGGCAAGCGGTAACGACGTCGGTGACCGTTGAGCGACCGCTTACGCTTTTCCTTAATAGTCAGGAAATAGTCACGATGATGACTATATGTGATTATCCGGAGTTTCTTGCAGTCGGCTACTTGGTTAATCAAAACATGCTTGCACCGGGTGATGAAGTTACAGCTATCGAATTTGAAGAGGATATCGAGACGGTTGTTGTCAGGACCACTCAGGAAACAAATTTCGAAGATAAACTTAAAAAGAAAACACTCACGTCAGGCTGTGCCCAAGGCACGGTCTTTGGCGATCTGATGGAAAAATTTGATGAAGTTAAGCTTTCCCCTGAAGTGAAACTCAAAACTTCAGACCTATACTCCTTGGTCAAAAAGATTAATACCGCGCCGAGCCTCTACCTCGAAGCCGGTGCTATCCACGGCTGCGTTTTGTGTAAAGGGGATAGGCCAATTCTCTATATGGAAGATGTCGGTCGTCACAATGCGGTCGACAAAATTGCCGGCTATATGTTTTTAAATGAAATGTCTGGCGAAGATAAGATGTTCTACACGACCGGTCGGCTAACCAGTGAAATGGTCATAAAAACCGTTCAAATGGGGGTTCCCATATTGATCTCTAGGTCTGGCTTTACCGCTTGGGGTGTTGATCTTGCGAAACAGGCCGATCTTACACTTATAGGCCGGGCACGCGGTGAGCGATTCCTGGTGTTGTCCGGTGATCATCGTATCGAATATGATTGAGCCGATGGGTAATACAATTTCCGAAAATATCGTAGGAGTCATTCTGGCAGGCGGTCAGTCACGGCGTTTTGGCGGCGGTGATAAATTTGTTCGGGAGCTCAATGGTGAAGCTTTAGTGGATCGAGTGATCGAACGCGTCCGGCCGCAAACCGGGCAAATGATCATAAGTTCCAACACTGAAACACCCTACCTTACAAAGTTCGAGCTGCCGATCGTTGCTGATACCATCCAAGGATATGCCGGACCGCTGGCTGGTATTTTATCCGGTATGGAATGGACTCGAGAGAATGCGCCTGAATGTGAGTGGATTGTAAGTTTTCCATCCGACGCTCCATTTGTGCCGCTGGACTGTGTTGCTCAAATGCTCGAGCAAGCCGTTGCCGACAACGCCGAGATTGTTTGTGCCTCCTCAGGCGGCAGAACTCACCCGGTTTGCGCTTTGTGGTGGGTTGATCTTGCCGACAATCTTCGCCAAGCAATGATGGAAGAAGAAATGCGCAAAATCGATCTCTGGACGGCAAGACACCAACTATCTGTACGAGAGTTCTCAGACCAGCCTTTTGATCCGTTCTTCAATATCAATCACCCGGAAGACTTGGAACAAGCCGAAAAAATCTTGGCTGAGCTATCGGGATAGAGTTTTAAATATGCCATAAGGCTTGAGCGCTTTGACGGCGCCGCCTTGAGCAACCGCAATCGCCATGCCTTCAACATTTGTCACTATTGTTCCCGCTAAATAGTCGACGCCAAGTTCAAAAAGTCCCGGTGCAAACGGTGTGCTCGGACCGACCATACAAACGCGGGTGTTTTTTGAGAGCTCAAGCAGTTGTCCCGCCGAGCCATTCACCAACGCCGAAGATGTGATAATAACGCCGGCGCTTTCTGGTAGCAGTTTGGCTGCGTCCTGTTCGCCGTATTCGCCTTCCCGTGGTTCCTTTTCAATTACACGTAGATCTCTAATGCGTTCAGTGAGCCCGGGGAATCGACCAATCACCGTCACCGGCCCATCAATATCGGTAAAGGCATCAAGTCCGTTTTTGTCGCTGGCTTCTAAATCGTATTGGTTATAGGAAGCGTTGATGGCAGCCATGCCAATCGCAACCTCCATTGGGTTTTCCGATAGAATGAGTTCTGCCGTTTCATTGAGTTTCAGATCGGTTAGCTTGCCGGCGGTTGAAATCGTCTGGCAGCCCGGATCGTCACGTCTTGGCGTGTGGGCGAGCCCGCAACCAAGAGCCGTTTCCACGAGCGTCCAATTTATACCAATAATAACTCGCTTAATTTCTTGGTCGTCTATATTCGATAAAAGGGTGTCGAAAATCTGTTTGTTGGTTATCATCTATCAATCTGTTGGTTATTAAATTTTTAATTTGTCGTGGGATAATAGACGTATCTCTATTGTTGGAAAATGATAAAAGTTAATCCAAAAAAGCCCCGCATTCGAGTGTTGCTCGGCGACGCCGCGTCTTTAGGACCGGGCAAAATCGAATTAATTGATGCGATTGAAAAAGCGGGATCCATTTCCGGCGCGGCAAAATTAATGAACATGTCTTACCGCCGGGCGTGGAATTTGGTCGATAGCATTAATCACGATTTCACCGAAGAAATTATAATCACGAGTGCCGGCGGCAAAGGTGGCGGCGGCGCAGTTGTTACTGAACTAG
>CAJWAR010000008.1 GCA_913020445.1 uncultured Rhodospirillaceae bacterium | reverse complement strand
GTTGAAACCGGCAAAGTCAAATTTGTTTTCCGCGACTTTCCATTGGATCGGCTCGCCCTTGCGGCTGCCATGATGGCCAGATGCGCGCCCAAAGAACGCTATTTTCCCGTCGTCGATATTATTTTCGGCACCCAGCAAAACTGGGCGAAAGTTGCTGATCCGGCGGCAGCCTTATCGCAGATTGGCCTGCTGGCTGGAATTTCCAAGGAAACCTATCAGGCCTGCGTAAGTAATAAAGAAGTCTTCGACGGCGTGATGAAAATCCGCAATGACGGCGATAAAAAATATAAAGTTCAATCAACACCAACATTTGTCGTGAACGAAAAACGGATCGATGGTCACTTACCGATCGAGCGATTCCGCAAAGTTCTCGATGCTGAACTGGCGAAAGCCAAAAAGAAGTAAATTTAATAACGAAGGGGGCGTGGTAACCCGTGCAATTTTCCAAGTTACGGCTTACCGGATTTAAATCATTTGTCGATCCGACTGAATTGGACATTCAGCCGGGTCTGACCGGTGTGGTCGGCCCCAATGGCTGCGGTAAATCCAATCTGGTTGAAGCATTGAAATGGGTGATGGGTGAAACCTCGGCCAAGCAAATGCGCGGCAGCGAAATGGATGACGTTATCTTCTCCGGCACCCGTAACCGTCCAGCGCGCAATATTGCCGAGGTCGGCCTGGCTCTTGATAATTCAGACCGGGCGGCGCCCTCACAGTTTAATGACAATGACGAGCTTGATGTAACCCGCAAAATCGAACGGGAAAAAGGTTCAACCTACCGGGTCAACGCCAAAGAAGTGCGCGCCCGCGATGTTCATTTATTGTTTGCCGATGCCGCCAGTGGCGCCCGCTCAACCGCGCTGGTGAGCCAAGGCCAGATCGGCGAAGTCGTTTCCGCCAAGCCGGCCCAGCGGCGCAAGCTGCTCGAAGAAGCCGCTGGCATATCCGGCCTGCATTCGCGCCGTCATGAAGCGGAACTAAGGCTTCGTGGCGCGGAAACCAATCTTGAGCGCCTTGACGACATCATGGTGACACTGGAAGCGCAGATGCTATCGCTACGCAAGCAAGTGCGCCAAGCAACCCGCTACCGCAATCTCAATGATCATATTCGCAAAGCCGAGGCGATCTTGTTCCTCATCCGCTGGACTGCCGCATCCCTGGAGATGGAACATAGCAGTGAATTGCTTGAGACGGCCGAAGCTGCTGTCACAGCAACGACGAGCATTACCTCCGCTGCCTCCGTGGCCCAAGCCGAGGCGGCAAGTTATTTACCTGAACTGCGTGAAAAAGAAGCTGCGGCGGCGGCCGCCCTGCAACGTCTGACACTTGCCAAGGAAAGCTTGGAAGAAGAAGAAGCCCGCCTCGCTGCTGCTCAGGAAGAGTGCGAAACACGGCTTGAACAAGTTACTCAGGATATGGAGCGTGAGCGCAACCTGGCGGCAGACGCCGGCGCAGCGATGCGTAATTTGGCTGAAGAAAACGACCGCATCAGCAGCATTGAGCAAGACCAGGAAGCGGCGATTAATGAAGCTGGCGAAAAACTGGCGAGCGTGCGCGGTGAGTACGAGCAACAGGAACAAAGTTTAAGTGAATTAACAGAGCGCGTTGTCGCCCAAGAAGCGCAGCGTAATGATTTGACCCGGCGGCGCTCGGAATTGGAAGCCCGATTGGCACGCCTCAGAAATAGCAACGACGAGCTCACAGCAGAGATCGCTAAGCTTGAAGAAGACGCCATTGACCGCAAAGCCGTTAAAGCAATGGAGGCCAAACTATCAAGTGCTGCTGATACCTTGGAGCAAACCCGCGGCCAAGTTGAGAGCGCCGAACAAGCCCGCATCGAAGCAACGCGCCAACTAACTGAAACCCAAACTCAGGCACAAACAACGCTGGCCGAGGCGGCAAAACTCGAAGCCGAAGCCCGCGCGCTTGCAGAATTGCTTGAAACCGGCGATGCCGATTTGTGGCCGCCGTTGATTGATGCGGTGACTGTTGAACCGGGATTGGAAGGCGCTTTGGGCACGGCGCTCGGTGATGATTTGAGCGCCGCCACCGATGAAGCTGCCCCGGTGCATTGGCGCAACCTGCCGGCCAATGGTGAAAATCCTGCTCTGCCGTCCGATGCCGAACCACTTAGTAATTTTGTCAATGGCCCGGCCGCACTCGTTGCCAGGCTTTCTCAGATCGGTGTAGTTGCCGATAGTGATGCCGGCTGGCGTCTGCTCTCCCAACTCAAGCAAGGGCAACGTTTGGTTAGCCGCGACGGCGCGTTTTGGCGCTGGGACGGCTTTACGTCGACGGCTGATGCGCCGACATCCGCCGCTATTCGATTGGAACAGCGCAACCGTTTGGCCGAAACACGGGACAGCCTGGAAAGTGCCCGCACCGCCGCGAGTTCAGCTGAAGCGGATGTCGAGGCGGCACGGCAAGCCGTCGAAACGACCACTCAGAATGAACAAACGGCCCGTACAGCAGCCAGAGACGCTGAAGGCGCTCGCGACACCGCCCAGCAGGAAATGACGCAATTACAGCGTCAAACAACCGAGAATGATACCAAACTTGCTGCCCGGAAAGATGCTGCCAGCCGCGTTGCCGCCGATCTTGGCGAAGCGGAAAATGGCTTAAAGGAAGTATCAAAAATCGAAACCAATTTACCGGATGCTGAGGCAGGCCGCCGGGAAGTAGATTCTCTTCGCGCTACCGTTGGCGAAAAACGCGGTGAGTTGGTCGAAGCGCAATCAGCTTATGATACGTTAAAAAATCAGGCCGAGGAGCGCCGTCAGCGCCTCGCCGCAATCACCGAAGAACTTGCCAATTGGAACGCCCGTAAGGAAGGCGCTACCAAACAGCTCGAAGAATTAGGCGAACGCAAGCAATCATTGGAGGCCGAGCGGGAACGCCTCGCCAAGCAGCCCGAAGAGATTAAACGCCGCCATCAGGATATTCTCGATAAAGTCGATGAAGCGGAAGAAAAACGCAAAGATGCGGCCGACCGATTGGCCGAGGCTGAAACCAGACTGGCCGATGCGGATCGAAATTTGCGTGAAGCCGAAGCCAAACTGGCCGGCATCAGAGAGCAACGCGTGCGCGCCGAGGCGGCAGTTGATCAAGCCAAACAGGCTTCAGAAGCTCTGATTGAGCGCATGGAAGACCGCCTTAGTTGCGGTCCAGATGCGCTGCGTGAACTAGCCGGCATTGCCGAAGATGTAGAAGATCCTGAATTGCCTGAACTGGAAGCCGCTGAAAAGCGGGTTGAGCGCTTGCTCCGGGAGCGTGAAAATATGGGTCCGGTCAATTTACGGGCCGAAACCGAGGCGCAAGAGCTCAAAGAACAGATCGAAACCCTCACCACCGAGCGCGAAGATTTGCTCAAAGCCATTGATAAACTGCGCCGAGGTATCAATGAGCTTAACCGTGAAGGCCGCAAACGGCTGCTGACGTCGTTTGAAGAAGTCGACAAACACTTCCAAGAATTGTTTGTGCGATTATTCGGCGGTGGCCGCGCCCATTTGGAGCTTGTTGAATCGGACGATCCACTGGAGGCCGGTCTTGAAATCATGGCGAGCCCGCCCGGTAAACGCCTGCAAGTTCTCTCTTTATTGTCAGGAGGCGAGCAGGCCTTAACCGCGCTATCACTGTTGTTTGCCGTGTTTTTAACCAATCCAGCGCCAATTTGTGTGCTGGATGAGGTCGATGCACCACTGGATGACGCCAATGTCGACCGCTTTTGCACCCTGGTTAATGAAATGGCGCATTCATTATCAACCCGCTTTTTGGTAATCACCCACCACCGTATGACAATGGCCAGAATGGATCGCCTTTACGGCGTGACCATGGGTGAACAAGGCGTTTCCCAGCTTGTATCAGTCGACTTGGGCGAAGCGATCGAACTACGCGATATTGCTTAGGTGGGATTTTTCTAATTAATTCAATATTTTCAATAGGTTACAGTCATATAATTGAGTGGCATTGAATCTTGACAGGCCCCTATCCGAAAGATATGTTCCGTCCCGAAACCACCGGCGAGCCTTCGTCTTAAAGGAGTTTTTTCAGTCGTCTGCCCTAGCTTTTCAACAACGGGCGTCCTGCAATGAATGAGGATAGAAATCCGCCAGTCCCTGAAGAAGAAACTGAAGAGGACTTTGATACACGTTTGCGGCGCGCACGCAGTTTAAATGCTGAGCTCGAACGAAGCGGCGGAGCGGCGTTACCGGAAGACGGCAAAGGCAAGGCGATGCGCATCGGCACTGAATTAGTCGTTGCAGTTGCGGTTGGTGGTGGAATTGGATTTTTGATTGATTCCTGGCTCGGGACCAAACCTTGGTTTTTGATCGGGTTTCTATTTTTAGGAAACGCTGCAGGTTTGTGGAATGTTTTCAGATTGACGAATAGTCAAGGTTATCGGGTCGGCTTTAATCATGATAAACGGAACGATGACAATGGTACGGAACAGAATAATACAAAAGGTGACTAACAGTGGCTGAAGCACATAATCCGCTGGAACAATTCGAAATTAAGACGTTGATTCCGATCAAAATTGGCGAATTCGACGCATCATTTACCAATTCTTCCGCATTTATGGTAATTGCCGTGATTGCCGCGACCGCGCTGATGGTTTTTGCTGTTCGGCCGCGCGCCGGTGTTCCCGGCAGGTGGCAGTTACTGGCGGAACTGTCGTACCAATTTATTGCCAAGATGGTGAGCGACAATATCGGCAAAGAAGGACGGCCTTATTTTCCGTTTATCTTTACCATTTTCATGTTCGTACTGTTTGGCAATTTTATCGGCATGGTGCCCTATAGCTTTACCTTCACCAGCCATATCGCCGTTACCCTGACCATGGCGTTGGTGATATTTGTTCTGGTGACTATCATCGCCTTTATCAAACACGGTTTTCACTTCTTTTCATTCTTCTTGCCGGCTGGTGTGCCAATTGTCCTGGCGCCGCTGATGATCGCAATTGAAGTTATCTCATATTTTACCCGGCCGTTTAGTCTCAGCGTCCGGTTGTTCGCCAATATGATGGCAGGCCACACTTTGTTGAAAGTGATCGGCGGCTTCGTCGTGCCACTTGGCATATTTGGCGTCGTGCCAATCGCCGGTTTGGTCGCCGTTACGGGACTAGAGTTTCTCATCGCATTTTTGCAGGCTTATATTTTCACGATTTTGACCTGCATCTACATTAACGATGCAATACATTTGCATTAATTAAAAATCAATTTGGGCATTTTTGAGCCCAAGACTAACGAAAGGAAATTGTAAAATGGAAGTAGAAGCAGCGAAGCTAGTAGGCGCTGGTTTGGCCACTCTGGGTTTTGTCGGACCTGGTATCGGCATCGGACTTATTTGGGCAGCATTGATCAACACTGTGGGCCGTAACCCAGGTGCTGCAGATGCCGTCACCACCACTGCATGGGTGTCCTTTGCTTTGGTTGAAGCATTGGCCATTTTTGCTCTGGCGATCGCGTTGTTGATTTTGTTTGGCTAATTTCGCCAACTTTTATAAATCAACAATTGTAAGTGTTTAAACCAGCAGGCAATAAATCATGCCACAATTAGACATCACGGCGTTTTCGCCTCAAATAATCTGGCTCGTTATTACGTTCCTGGTTCTCTACGTTCTGATGGCCAAAATTGCTTTGCCGAGGATCGGCAGCATTTTGGAAGAGCGGCAGGCAAGAATCGACGATAACCTTGATGCCGCCCAAAGCCTCAGAAATGAATCAAGTGCCGAGGCAGAAGCCTATGAAAAATCTATGGCTGAGGCGCGTGAGCAGGCCCGTTCTGCTATTTATGACGCGACACAAGAGATGTCAGCTGATTCGGCGCGTCGCCATGAGGAACTTGGCACGCGATTGTCAGGCGATCTTAAAGCGGCAGAAGAGCGTATATCTCAGGCAAAAGAAGCAGCCGTTGCCGGCATTCACGAAGCGGCCGCCAGCGTTGCCGCCCAGGCAACTGAACGCTTGATCGGCATTGAACCGGCTGATGAGGCCGTTGCAAGCGCGATTTCTACAGCTCTCGACACATCAGTGAAGGAGGCCGGCTAATGATCTCAACAGCCTATGCTGCAGAAACTGCCGGCGGAGCTGCCGCTCATGGTGCCTTCTATGACAGCCCAACGTTCTGGGTGGCAATTTCATTTGCCATTTTTGTTGTTCTGTTAGCCAAACCGGTTTGGAAATTTGCCACCTCCGCCTTGGATAAAAAAATCGATGAAATTGAAGCGTCGATTGAAGAAGCGACTAAATTGCGGGAAGAAGCTCAAGACCTCCTGGCCGGCTACAAACGCAAAATAGCTGATGCGGAAAAAGAAGCCGAAGATATTGTCGGTCAAGCGCGAGATGAAGCTCAATTGCTCAAAAATCGGATGACCACTGATCTCGAAGCATCGCTGGAACGCCGGGAAAAACTGGCGATGGATCGCATTGCCCAGGCGGAAAATGATGCAACGGCGGAAGTTCGGGCGATGACAGCGGATGTCGCTTTGGCAGCCACCCGTCAGTTGCTGATTGATAATGCCAAAGATGCCAAGGCCGATGAGTTGATCGACGGCGCGATTAAGGAATTACCTGAAAAACTTAATTAAGCAAGCTTAACAGGGTACCTAATTTAGAGGCGGCTACAGATAAAATCTGGGCCGTCTTTTTTTCTGCCCAATTCACCATTTTAAGATTATTGTGGGTTTGGGGAGGATAAAACATTGGCCATCGACAAACTGGACCTATTAAAGGGAAACGTTCTGTTTCGTGACCTTGATCCGGCGTTAATCGCACCAATCGCAAAACTTGGCGTAACGCGCAAATTAGCGGCAAACCAATGCCTGTTTGTTAAAGGCGATGACGGCGATGCACTTTATGGCGTTTTGTCTGGCTGTATCCGCATTAGTGCCAGTGCGCCAACCGGTAAAGAGATCAATCTCAATATCTTATATCCGGGTGACATGTTCGGAGAGATCGCTTTGCTGGACGGTAAAAAACGGACGGCCGATGCAACGGCGATGACACCAACTGAGCTGCTTTGCATACAACGGCGGGATTTCCTGAATTTATTGAAGGAAGAACCGGATTTAGCTATCCATCTTTTGTATATGGTATGTGACCGGGTGCGCAAAACCAGTGAAATAGTCGAAGACACGGCTTTTCTTAGTCTTGGACCTCGGCTGGCAAAACGGCTTTTAAATCTCACCAAATATGCCAATCAATTGGATTCAGCCGATACGTCAGATGTACTGAAAGTCTCGCAGTCTGAGCTCGGACAAATGATGGGTGTATCGCGGGAAAGTATCAATAAATATCTCCGAAATTGGACCAATGAAGGATGGATTGCCCTCAGCCGCGGTAAAATTTCCATCCTTCAGGCGGAAGCCTTAGGGCAATTGATCAAAGATGAAGAAAGCGGCTTGAAATGAACATTAATATTTCTGCTTATATGTGAACCATTTCACATACTTTTGCTCTAGATTTGAATAAAATACTGAATAATGCGATACTCACATTAAGATACAGCACCATTCGTCCTGGAGGCTATTATGCGTCGACGAATTGCCTATCTCATCCTTTTGACATTGGTTTTTTCGGTATTTGCGCCCGATCCTCTCGCTGCGCAAAATAATTGGGATGGAAAATGGACAGGCAAAATCGCGTTTGATGATGATAGCAGGTGTTCGACCGAACTTAGCATTCAGTCCGCCGTGGTCAAAAACAATGAATTCACGCTGGTATTTAGGGATGAAAATTCATTAAAAACGCTTACCGGCAAAATTGATGCCGCCGGGGAATTCTCGGAATGGCAGTCGTTAGATTTTGTTACTGAGATGGGAATATCACATCGTCAAGATTTCAAATTTTCCGGCCAGTTTGAACCTGATTCCTTCGATGGTAGTTTTTTTGCGAACTTTGGTTACAGAGGTGTTGTTTGTACCGGCAGGTTAAAACTTGTCCGTATTGATTCTGATCTCCACAAACAACAACTCGCGGCAGCGGCGGCCAAACGTGCACCGTTTGATCCCGATAAGATAGACGGCAAGTGGACAGGGAAAATCGCGTTTGATGATGACAGCAGCTGTTCAGCCGAACTTATCATTGAGTCCGTCGTGGTCAAAAACAATGAATTAACGCTGGCAATTAGGAACGCAAATTCCTTAAAAAAACTTACCGGAAAAATTAATGCGGCCGGGGAATTCTCGGAATGGCAGCGGTTAGATATTATTACAGGGAAAGGAAGGCCATATAATCCAGATTTCAAATTTTCCGGCCAGTTTGCACCAGATTCATTCGATGGAGGATTTGACGCTACTTTTGGCCCTGCCAAAGCACATTTCTTTTGTGCAGGCACACTGCAACTTACGCGCATCGGTTCTGATCGTCACAAACAGCAACTTGCGGCAGTGGCAGCAGCCAAACAAACGCCTCTTAAACCGGATCAGATTGAAGGTAAATGGGGCGGCGAAATAATCGCCAGCGCCGGCGAGGAATGTTCTTTCGAGCGCCAGGAATTACGCGCCGCGGTCAGTGGTGGGAGCTTTACCGGGCAGGCCCGAATCGGCAATACCCAACATAACTTCCAAGGAAAGGTCGGGTCGAACGCCGATGCGCTGATATACGCCGAATTGCCGATTACCGGTATCGGAGACAATGTAAAAGTTCGTCTGAAAGGGCGTTTCACTGATAAGGGTTTCGATGGTTATTTCTACGGTGACAACGGCAGGAGTTCCGATTTTGGCCGTTGTTCGGGCACCGTCAAGCTGGCTCGGCTCGGTGACTGGAAGCGACAGGCGGCGCAATTGAAAGCGAAAGAGGACGCGGAACACGCCAAATTGGAAAGCGAGAAGCAGGAGGTTGACCGGTTGGCTAAATTGGTGGCCCAAGCCAAGGCTAAGAAAGCCGCTCTGGAAGCCAAACAACAAGACCAAACGCTGAGTGCCCAGCTAACGGCGGAACGTCAAGCCACCGAGCGGTTAACCGCGGCATTGGCCGAGCAAAAAGCGCGTTTAGCCAAGTTCGAGGAGGACAAGCGGCGGGAGAAGGCAAAGTCACGCCAGGTCGCGGCGCGGTCAAATCTACCACCGGAAATCGAACAGCTTAAACAGATCGCTAAATCCGGTTTGATCGACCAAAAGGAATTCCAAGCCCGCAAGAAAGCGATCCTCGATAGGATTTTCGGCGCCGTACCGGCCAGCGCTACATCGACCATCGCTAACATCAAATTCGGCAAGTATCATGCGCTGGTCATCGGTATCGATGCCTATCGCAATTTGCCACGCTTAAAAACAGCGGTGGCGGATGCCAAAGCGGTAACCAAAGAGTTGAAAGACAACTACGGCTTCGAAGTAACCGAACTGATAAATCCAACCCGCGATCAGATGCTCGATACCATGGATGACCTTCAGGCCTCGCTTACCTTCAAAGATAATCTATTGATTTATTATGCCGGTCACGGCTGGCTCAATGAAAAATCCGACCAGGGCTATTGGCTGCCGATTGATGCTAAAAAGAACCGCCGCTCCCGCTGGGTTTCCAACTCCACTCTGACCGATACCTTAACGGCGTTAGAGGCCAAGCATGTCATGGTGGTGGCGGACAGTTGCTATTCCGGACGCTTGGTGCGATCCGCCAACGTCAATATTGAGAACGCTAGTTCAGCTGAGTATTACCAGCAAATGTCACGTAAAAAAGCGCGGGTGGTAATTACCTCGGGCGGTTTGGAGCCAGTGGAAGACGGCAAAGGCGAGCACTCTCCGTTTGCCCGGGCCTTCCTGAGCGCCCTGAGCAAAAACAACAGCGTCATTGATGGCACTAAACTTTTCAATGCGATCCGCCGTCCGGTTATGGTTAATGCTGATCAGACGCCGCAATACTCTGACGTCCGCCGGGCTGGCCATGACGGTGGAGACTTCCTATTTGTCAGAAGAAAATAAATGCCAATGTCCAGTTGACGTAATTCCCAGTCGTATATTGCCTATCTCAACCGGGGACGGAGGTAAAACCATTTGATGGTCGATAACAATTAGTCCTATGATACATTTAAATTCAAGGTTGTTTGAAGATATATTGGTTTAAGCATGATAGAAGATAATGGTGCGCCACCATCGGCAGGAATCAAGTTATACCTCCTGTCACTAGCCGTTCTGGCCATGTTTTTTGTTTTCAGTTCAAACTCTGAGGCAGCAGACACGCCATCGGCAATTGTCGAAGATGTTTCGGGCTCAACAAAATCGGTCCAATTTATGGACTATCTCATACCCGGGAAACAAATCGAAATCGGCGCCGGCAATCGCCTTATCATTGGCTATTTGCAAAGCTGTATCCGTGAATCAATAATTGGCGGCAAAGTTACGATTGGCCAAAAACAAAGCGTGGTCCTCGGCGGCAAAGTTACCCGCGAACGGGTTGAGTGCGATGGCGGTAATTTACAGAATATGACCGCCAAAGGATCGGGCAGTGCCGTAACGGTTTTCCGCGCCAAGCCGGGCGCACCATCAAATTTACCACGGTCTCAGATTACGATTTATGGCACGACGCCTTTTGTTTCCTTATCGACCAAAGTATCTGAGATCAACGTCGTGCGTCTCGATAAAAAGGGCAGGCCCTTGGCGGTAAAAGTCCAGGGCACTGTTAGTGACTTTGCGAAGCTTAATATTCAACTGAGTCCGGGCGGCCTGTACCGTCTCAAGGCCGGCCGTAAAAGTATCGTGTTCTCGGTTGATCCCTTAGCGGAAGAAAAGAGCATCTCGCTTTTACAAAGACTGATTCAACTTTAATACATGATCAACAAAACTTTTCTTGCCGGGCTGGTAGCTGCTGTCATTTCAACAGCAGCGTTAATGACACCGGCGACCGACCGCCTGCATGGTCTTTCACTCGATAGCCTGCATTGGCTGCGGCAGGTGTTATTTAAGCCCCAGATTGATGCAGCAAAATCCCCAACTGCAGTGATAGTGATTGATGAAGAAACCTATCGCCGGGAGCCGTTTCGTGACCTCCCCAAAGTGATGTGGAGTAAACAACTCGCCCAGATTATCACTGCACTGACAAAATCTGAGGCGAAAGTCATTGGCCTGGATATCATTCTACCAACCTCAGTGGAAAAATATATCAGGGGCTTTGACCGCGACCTTTTGATCGCGATGCGCCGAACCAGTCAGCAGAACAAACTTGTGCTCGGCAAAGTCCAGCATCAGGCAAAACCAATAGCCCCGCATCCAGGTCAAAGTTTTGCCGTCGGTCATCAGAAAAACATCCGGGTGGTTAATATTGATGAAGATCGTGATGGTATTATCCGGCACCTCCCGCTCACGGTTCAAGCGGATGATTTAAAGCAAGGCAGGCGCCTGGAGCCGGTCATGGCGGTTGAGTTGGCCGCGCGAGCCTCAAAACAAACGCCGACAATCATACCTGCCGGCGCTTTAAAGCTTGGTGACACGGTGGTGCGCGGTACTATTAAAAATCAAATGACGTTGAATTTCGCCGGTGGCAGTCAGGCGATACCTGCCTATTCCTTCGCTGATATTTTTGCCTGCATCCAAAAAGGTGATACGGACTTCCTGGCGAAAATTTTCAAAGACAAAGTCGTGCTCATCGGCACTGCGCTGGATGAGGAAGACCGCCGCCTCACTTCCAAGCGGTTTATCACCGGGCCGGAAAACTTTACCCATGGAACACGCTGTCACCATCCGATAGCAAAAGAAATTTATCGGCCTGAATTGGTACGGAACTCGATTCCTGGTGTCTTCATTCATGCAACAGCGGTTAACAATATCTTGCGCAACGACGCCTTGAACGAAATTTCCAACACGAGCAACGCAGCAATCATCTTTGTCATGGCGCTTTTTGTGGCCTTTTTCACCTTGAGTTTTCCACCCATTAGAGCAGGAATTCTAGCAACGGGTTTGGGATTGCTTTGGCTGGTGCTGGCGACTGCGGTTTTTGATAGTGGATTTGCCGTAACGCTGTTTGACCCAATTCTCGCGGCTGTTCTGACTTTCGCTTTGTTACTGGGTTATCGGTTTACAGTATCTGATAGGGACAAGCGTTACATCAGAAAGGTTTTTTCTTATTATCTGCCGCCGGCCATTATTGAAAAAATGACCGCCAGTGAAACTCTGCCGACCCTGGGCGGCGAGGCCAAAGAGGTGACTATTTTGTTTTCCGACATTGCCGGTTTCTCTGCCCTTTCAGAAAATCTAAGCGCCAGTGAGGTCGCCACATTCTTAAACGATTATCTCACTGAAATGTCGGACATTCTCGAATCCCATGGCGCCTTTATTGAAAAGTTCGTCGCCGATGAAATCACGGCGGTCTTTGGCGCACCGATGAATGATCCAGACCATGCTCTACATGCCGTTCAAGCGGCGCTGGCCTGTCAGGCGCGGCTCAATCAGATGCAGGGCGCGTTTGGCCTGCCGTCGGACCGCAAACTAGCAGCGCGGACTGGTGTTAACAGCGGTGAAATGCTGGTCGGAAATATCGGCTCGCACCGCCGCTTTACCTATGCGGCGATGGGGGATGCCGCCAATTTGGGTTCTCGCCTTGAGGGCGCCAATAAGTTTTATGGCTCGGAGATCATGGTTGGCGAACGCACGGTGGAACTTTGTGGCTCGTCAATTTTATTCAGGGAATTGGATTCAATTGTTGTCATAGGCCGCGAGTCTGCAATCTCGGTTTTTGAACCTCTTGGCGCACCCGAGGAGGTATCCGCCGACAAAAAAACACTTAAAGAAGAATATGAAAAAGCGCTGGCGCTCTACCGGCTGGGTGATTTTTCAATGGCCCGCGTCACCTTTGAAACCTTAATAGCTGGAGATCGGGTATCGGCGGTGATGTCGGAACGCTGCTTGAACCTTCTCACCGTGCCGCCGGAAAACTGGGATGGCAGTTTCGAATTGAGCAGTAAGTAGCTAATCAAGCTTCGCCGATCAGCGCAAGCCAGTCTTGCTCGGATAAAATTGTGACGTCAAGCTCGGCAGCTTTCTTGGCCTTGGAACCGGCACCGGGTCCGGCAACGACGTAATCAGTTTTTTTGGAGACCGAGCCCGCCACTTTGGCGCCCAGCTGTTCGGCTCTGGCTTTGGCTTCACCGCGGGTCACTGTTTCGAGTGTGCCGGTAAAGACGATTGTCTTACCGACAATCGGCGATGAGCTGTCATCCGGGGCTTCAAATTCTTCGATAGTGAGCTGGGTTTCAAAATCATCTAACAGCTCTTGATAATTTTTTTCGTTAAAATAAGCGATCAGATCACCGGCAACGGAGGGGCCGACACCATCAATATTGTTGAGATCGTTCAAGGCGTCGGAGCCAATAACCGATGCATCTTTCATCGCCTGCCGTAATGCGCCAATAGAAATATATTGCTTGGCCAGCAGCCGCGCATTGGCCTGACCGATTTGGCGAATACCTAAAGCATAGATAAAGCGCTCAAGCGGTATCGTGCGCCGCTCATTAATGGCCGCTAAAAGATTATCGACGGACTTCTCCCCCCAGCCTTCCCGGGTTTTGAGATCAACTTCATGGGTCTCTAAGCGAAATATATCAGCCGGCGTTTTTACCAGACCTTCATCGAAAAACGCCTCGACATGTTTGCTGCCGAACCCTTCAATATCAAACGCGCCGCGGGAGACAAAATGCTTGAAGCGTTCAATCACCTGCGCGTCACAAATTGCGCCACCGGTGCAGCGGCGCACAGCCTCGCCCTCATCGCGCACAGCGTCCGAGCCGCAGATCGGGCATGTGGTGGGATATTTAAAGGCTTTTGAACCCTTAGGACGCTTATCAAGCACGACCTCAACCACTTGCGGGATGACATCTCCAGCGCGTTGGATCACCACGGTATCGCCAATCCGGATATCTTTGCGCGCGATTTCATCTTCATTGTGCAAAGTCGCGTTTGAAACCACCACGCCGCCGACCGTAACCGGCTCCAGTTTGGCGACTGGAGTCAGCGAACCTGTCCGCCCGACCTGGATATCGATTTCGTTAATGATGGTTTGCGCTTTCTCTGCCGGGAATTTATGCGCTACCGCCCAACGCGGGGCACGGCTGACAAAGCCCAGCCTTTCCTGCCAGTCGAGCCGGTTCACTTTGTAGACAACCCCATCAATGTCGTAATCAAGATGAGCGCGTTTTTCAAAAATATCATTATAGACGGCCATCAGTTCATCAAGATCGTCGCAAATTTGCGTCAACTCGTTGACCTGAAACCCCCAGGTTTTAAGCTGTTCAAAAAAAGCCCATTGCGTGCCACCGATTTGCTCGCTTAACTCGCCCCAGGCGTAGGCAAACATTTTAAGCGGTCGGGAGGCGGTAATTGTTTCATCGAGCTGGCGCAGCGAGCCTGCGGCGGCATTCCGGGGATTGGCGAAGATTTTCTCACCCGCTTCTTCCTGGCGGCGGTTAAGCTCGGCAAAATCGGATTTGGACAAATAGACCTCACCGCGGACTTCAACGACATCCGGCACGTTACCGGTCAGCTCGAAGGGTAATTCTTTAAAGGTTTTCAGATTAGCCGTGACATCTTCACCTACCGAGCCATCGCCCCGGGTAGCGGCGGAGACAAACTTACCTTTTTCATAGCGGAGTGAGATCGATAGACCGTCGATCTTAGGTTCCGCAACCATTTCGAGCGGGATGCTTAGATCATCGGTCAGCTCTTTTAAAAACCGCCTTATGCCGCTCAGAAAATCCGCCAAATCCTCTTCTGAAAAAACATTGCCTAAGGACAGCATCGGGCGGGCGTGGGTAACTTTTGAAAATCCACTGGTTGGTGTGGCACCGACCCGCTTGGAAGGACTGTCTTCCCGTACGAGATCGGGAAACACCTCTTCGATCTCTAGGTTTCGTTGACGAAGGGCATCATATTCACCATCGGACACCGCAGGTGCGTCTTCTTGATAATAGGCTTTGTCGTGGGAACGAATTTCCACCGCTAAATCTTTAAGCTCAGCAAGCGCCTCCAGTTCCGTTAATTCCTCGACCGGAATCTTATCGCTGGTTTTTTTCTTGGTCATTGGGCCGCCTCAACGCTCTCAGCCGCCCCCAACAAACTCTCAGCCGCCGCCCGCGCTTCCTCGGTGATTTTGGCGCCGGACAACATACGAGCGATCTCTTCGGTGCGAATGTCGCCGGATAGCTCACCAACTTCGGTGACGTTGCCGTCGGCATTGCCGGTTTTGCTGATCTGCCAGTGGACATTGCCACGCGCCGCCACTTGCGGTGAATGAGTGACGACCAGCACCTGAACATCAGCAGAGAGGCGCGCCAATCGATCGCCCACGGCAGCCGCTGCCGCACCACCGATACCGGCATCAACTTCATCAAAGATCAGGGTCGGCACCGGATCAGCATCCGCCAGCACCACCTTGAGTGCCAGCATAATCCGCGCTAGCTCGCCACCGGACGCCACTTTATGGATCGGTCCGGATGCTGTGTTGGGGTTGGTTTTAACTTCGAAGGAAACATACTCGCAGCCAAATTCGTTCCAATCGGGCTCATCCAGGGGATCAAGCCGCGTTCTGAAACTGGCCGCTTCCAGTTTCAACGGCGGCAATTCATCAGTTACCGCAGCATCCAATTTTTTGGCCACTTTTTTGCGCGCCGCCGACAGTTTCTTAGCCGCCGCAACATATTCTGATCTGGTTGCTTCAACTTGTTTGGCCAACTGATCAAGATTGCCCGCCCCATCGGTTAATACGGTTAGCTGCTCCTGCATATCTTTCAAAAGTTCAGATAAGGCCTCAACTTCAACATTGTGCTTGCGGGCGAGCCCGCGCATTGCAAATAAGCGCTCTTCGATACGCTCCAACTCCGCCGGATCAAGTTCCATCACGCCGGAGACGCGTTCCAATTCGCCAATGCCTTCGGTGGCTTCGAGAAGTGCCCGCTCAAGCGAGGCAACGGCTTCATCAAATTGCCCGCCGGCTTTATCCGCAACGCGTTCAACTTTTTGCAGCGCTGAGCGCAAGGTGCTTTCTACACCATTACCATCGTTTAAATCGCTGAAAGCATCCTGCAGGCTCTCGATCAGCTGCTCCGCGTTCATTAATATGCTGCGTTTGCCGGCCAGTTCTGCCTCTTCACCATCCTGCGGATCAAGGGCCAGCAATTCATCGACAGCGTGGCGGAGAAATTCTTCGTCGCGTTTGGCTTTTTCGACATTGGCTTTGGCTTTGTCGTACGCAGAAACCGCACTGCGCCAGTTTCGAAAATTTACGGCCACCTGCGCCAACAGATCCTCGTATCCACCGAAAGCATCGACAAAGCGTCGATGGCTCGCGGGATCGAGCAAACCGTGCGTTTCCAATTGGCCGTGGACTTCAACCAGGGCTTCACCAATTTGGCGCAACAAAGCAACACTTACCGGCTGATCATTGATAAAGGCGCGTGAGCGGCCATCAACCGATAACAGGCGGCGCAGCACCAAATTGCTGCCGCCTTCGATACCGTTTTCGTCGAGCATGGCATCAATCTGGCGGCTATCGACCAGTTCAAATTCTGCTGTAACAGCACTTTGGTCGGCGCCTTGGCGGATAAGATCACTATCAGCGCGTATTCCGATCGCCAAGCCAAGCGCATCCAGTAAGATCGATTTTCCTGATCCGGTTTCACCGGTAAGCACACCTAGGCCACCGGCGAATCCCAAATCCAAACGCTCAATCAATACGACATTGCGGATAGATAAGGTGCGAAGCATGGGTGGCGTAAATTCCGTGTTTGGAAATGGGGTTAATGGATATTAGTCAAAGGGCCAATACCAAGGTTTCTCTTTAATCTTAGGCCGAACTGATTTGCCTTCAACAATTTCGTATGAATCGATGTACCACTCGCTGCCCGGAAAATTGTGGCCTAATACGGCAGCGGTTTTCTTCGCCTCAGCAACCAGCCCAAGGGACAAATAAGATTCGGTTAAGCGATGAAGCGCTTCCGGCACATGGGTCGTTGTCTGATATTGATCGATGACTTTTTTATAGCGATTTATGGCGCCTAAATACTGACCCTGATTTTCATAATAGCGGCCAATTTCCATTTCTTTACCCGCCAAATGATCACGGGTGAGATCAATTTTCAGCGCCGCATCCCGGGAATACTTGCTGTTGGGAAAGCGGGTGACAATTTCTCTCAGCGATTTCAATGCCAATTGGGTCATTTTTTGATCCCGGCCAACATCCGAAATCTGCTCATAATAGGACAACGATTTTAGATAATAGGCATAGGGCACGTCGCGGTTTGACGGATGGATTTGAATAAACCGGTCTAAGGCGATAATCGCATCGTCATAATCATTGGCTTGATAGTGGCTATAGGCGGCCATAAGTTGCGCCTTGGTGGCCCACACGGAGTAAGGATGCTGACGATCAACTTCGGAAAAAGCCACAGCTGCGATATCATACTCGCCTTCTTCCAATTGAGTAACCGCCTGATTGTATAAGCGCTCAACAGGTTCCTCTTTATAGACGTCCTCTTCCGCAGCACAGGCAGCAAGCATCACTGCAACAGCAAATACCATCAACACCTGAACTGGTCGTAATGTGTGATCCATCAGAAATTTAATCCTAATATTTTATGGCCAAATATTTGGCTTCAAACAGGCTTGAATATACCATTTTCCGCCAATTTGTCTGCCCAAATCGAGCGCGTAATCATTAAAAGACGAAAAAAAACCGGCTCTTTTAAAAAACCGGTTTTAATTCAATCTATTGGTGGATTTTTTTAGGCAGTTGCCGCGGCCAAATCAACAACTTCTGCTGCTTTCGCCGCACTATTAGGACCTTCGTGCGAATCATCGTTATCAGAGCCAACATAGCGCCAGGCTGACTGATCGGCAAAAAGTGCGCGCAACAGCTGATTGGTTAAAGCATGCCCAGACCGAACACCTTTAAAGCTGCCCATTATCATGCCGCCGGACAAATATAGATCGCCGACCGCATCAAGCACTTTATGGCGAACGAATTCATCGTCATAGCGCAAACCATCTTCATTGAGGACTTTGTCATCCTCGACAATAACAGCGTTATCCAATGAACCGCCGAGACCCAAACCGGCGGCGCGAAGCTGTTCTACTTCATGCATGAAGCCAAATGTCCGAGCGCGCGCCACTTCTTTTTTAAAGGTGCCGTTAACCATGGTAACCGTAATGCTCTGCTTGGCGACAACTTCGCAATTGAAATCGATTTCAAAACCAACCGAGAAAGTATCGCTGGGCACAAGTTCAGCCATTTTGTCGCCAATTTCGACCCGAATGGGTTTAAGAATTTCTATCACCTGACGCGGCGCATCCTGTTCCTGCAAGCCGGCACATTCGATGAGGAAAACAAAAGGCTGCGCGCTGCCATCCATCACCGGAACTTCCGGGCCATTCACGTCGACATAGACGTTATCAACATGACAGCCCGCCAGCGCCGCCATAAGGTGTTCGACGGTCGAGATAGTAACACCATCCCCATTGCCGATGGTCGTGCACATGCGCGTATCGACAACGTTGTCCCAACGCGCGGCAATCTCTTTGGAACCTGGAATATCCGTACGCCGGAAAATGATACCGGTATTTGCTTCTGCTGGTCTAAGAGTGAGTGAAACTTTTTCACCGCTGTGAAGAGCGATGCCAACACAATTCATTGTTCTGAGAAGTGTTTTTTGCTTGAGCGAATTTAGCACCGGCGCTACAGAAGTAGCGGTATCTAAGTCGCTGGAAATTGTGTCTTGGCCAATGTGATTCATATTGTCATTTCTAACTAAGTTGCCCTCAAAATCCGGAGTCTTTCAGCACCTTGGCAACGCCTGGGACGCTTGAGTACTCCAAGAGTGTTGTAGCAACGCCCTTGTGAGTACTCAAATCAACTAATATTGCAATATGTTACGCCTTATTCCAGGCTGCTTCCTGGCGACTTCTAATTTGCCTGGCGCCGTAAAAACGCTGGAATATCAAGGACATCCTCCTCATCCTGGGCCCCTGTCAGACGGTCATCAGGATCAAGATCGCCGAGTAAGCTTGGTGGCGGTGACACATCCTCTTCAACCGCTTCTTCATCCATTTCCGCAATCGATTCGCTGTCAGATTCTGCAGGTGATTCTTCTGCGGTTTCCACCAGCGGTTCTGGAATTGGATCGGGCAATGCTTCAATAACCGGTTCAATCGCAGTCTCTTCGATAACAGGTTCTTCGATTGCAGGTTCTGGTTCAGGAATCGGTTCTGGAGCCGGTTCAGGTTGGAGTTCATCAACCGGTTCTGGAATTGGCTCAGGAATTGGTTCCGGCTCCGGCGGTGTTTCAGCAACTATCTCAATTGCCTCTTCAGGTTCAGGTTTCATCACCTCAGCACGTTTTCTGTCGCCTCGGGCTACTCCGGTAACGCGTTCGAAAAGGCTTAATCCGGTTTTCTTCGGCGCTTCTTTGACTTCCGGTTCCTTGTGGGCATTAACCATATCCGCAGCTGCAAACGGATCGGCTGGCGTTTCTGCCTCCAACGCACCCGTAGTTACCGCGGGTTCGGCCGGGATGAACACATCTTCATCTTTCTTAATATTAGAAAGAAACGCTGGAATTTTGTCGTCTTCCGGCAACGGCGCTTCCTCAATGACCGGTTCTTCAGCAATTGGCTCCGGTATCGGTTCAGGCTTTACTTCAGGTTCAATTATCGCCTTTTCCGGACGCGGTATCATGGCAACCGGAGATACCGCGGCTGGCGGTGTTATTTTTTCCGGTTCGGCTTGGAGCGGTGCGGTTAACGCTTTTGGCGTCGCCGTTGCCTGCGTAACAGAATGAACAACCGGCTCCGGCCTAACGCCAGCAACAGATTCGATACCGGTAGCAACAACCGATACCCGCACCCGGCCTTCAAGCGCTTCGTCAAAGGTCGAGCCAAAAATAATGTTCGATTCACCTTCCACTTCATCTCGGATGCGATTAGCCGCTTCATCGACCTCAAATAACGTTATGTCGGTACCGGCAGTGATATTGATCAACACACCTTTGGCCCCGCTCATCGAGGTATCGTCCAGCAACGGATTGGCAATCGCCTGCTCAGCGGCTTCGGTTGCCCGGCGTTCGCCTTCGGCTTCACCGGTACCCATCATGGCTTTACCCATCTCACTCATGACCGACTTAATGTCGGCAAAATCGAGATTGATCAGACCCGGCATAACCATCAAATCGGTAACGCCGCGAACACCTGAATACAACACGTCATCAGCCATCTTAAAGGCATCTGCAAAGGTGGTTTTTTCATTCGCTACGCGAAATAAATTTTGGTTGGGAATAATCAGCAGCGTATCGACATATTGCTGCAGCTCTTCCAATCCGGCTTCGGCCATTTTCATCCGATTGGCGCCCTCAAACTGGAACGGTTTAGTAACAACACCAACCGTCAGAATGCCATATTCCCGGGCTGCCTTAGCAATGACCGGGGCTGCGCCGGTGCCGGTACCACCGCCGAGGCCGGCCGTAATAAATACCATATTGGCGTCGCGCATATGGGAGACTATTTCCTCCATCGATTCTTCAGCTGCCGCCCGGCCAATATCCGGATTGGCGCCGGCACCTAGACCTTGGGTGATATTTATCCCCATCTGAATGCGCCGCTCAGACTTCGAATGCGACAAAGCTTGGGCATCTGAATTGGCGACTAAGAATTCGACACCTTCCAGGCCTGATGAAATCATATTGTTAACCGCATTACCGCCGGCGCCGCCGACGCCAATAACCGTAATACGTGGCTTTAATTCCGACTCGATCGAGCCCGAAGGTAGTGTAAGATTGATGCTCATGATGGCCTCCAACTCCAAAACAAATTGCTCACCCGCCGGATATGCTGGCTTCTCCAGCAGAGGAGCGGTTCGTTTCCCCAATTTCCCCAATTGAGAACAAAATCACATTGCCCAAAATTCTACGGGCAAAAGGTTACTAAATGTTTTCCTTTATCCATTGTCCAAAACGGCCGAATTTACCGCCTGACACCTCTATCGTGCGCGATGACGTCATCGCCGCCGCACTCCGTTCTTTTAAAACCACTTGAATAAGGCCCGCTGGGGCCGAAAACGCAGGCCCATTAACGGATTCAGCCAATCCCTTAACGTAATTTGGCCGTCCTAAACGGACCTGTTTGTCCAGCATTTCACCGGCTAATTCGCGCACTCCGGTCAATTGCGAGGCTCCACCGGTTAATACAACACGGCGCGCGCCAGCCTTTTCAAACCCGGTTGGCTCCAGTTTTTCGCGAACCAACTCATAAATTTCTTCAATCCGAGGACGGATGATACCAACCAGCATTGACCGTGAAATTTGATTTTCGCCATCATCCTCCTCACCGACCAGGGGTACTTTGATGACTTCCTGATCATCAGAAGGCGACGGCACAGCACTGCCATAAAGTGTTTTCATCCGCTCGGCATAAGAAACCGGCGTCGACAGTCCGCGGGCGATATCATTGGTGACATGATTGCCGCCGAGCGGCACTGAATCGGTATAGACAATTTCGCCATCGATGAAGACCGAAAGGTCGGTGGTCCCGCCGCCCATATCAATACAGATCACGCCGAGTTCTTTCTCGTCTTCAACGAGACTTGCCAAGCCAGCAGCATAGGGCGCAACGACCCGGGATTCGATATCCAAATGGCAGCGGTTAATGCAGGCGGTCATATTGCGGAGCGCACCGGCGGAAGCGGTAATGACATGCATATTGACGCCAAGTTTCTCACCATACATGCCGCGCGGATCTTTGACCCCGGGATTACCGTCGATGCTATAGGCGACTGGGACGGTGTGAATAATTTGACGATCTTCGGCCTGCTGCGAGTAAAGCCAGGTTGGATCCAGCGCACGTTTGAGATCGACATCACTTATTTCGTGACCAGATATCGCGACGTCAAATGAAATAAGTTTGGAATCAGGAACACAGCCCGATACACACAGCACAACCTCGTGGACATTCTCGCCCGCCATTTGCTCGGCTGTCTCGACCGTCGCCCGGATCGAATCTTCAACCGCCGCCATATCAACGATGTTACCGTTTCTGATGCCTTTCGATACCTGATGCCCGACACCGATAACCTCAGCATCACCATTTTCCAAAGGACGCGCGATAAAACACGCAACTTTGGTCGTGCCAATATCAAGGGCGGTAATGAGGCCCGTACGGCTGGCTGTTTTAGATGTCGTTTTCTGTATCATTAATTAAACTTTACGTATCTCTTTCGCTGATCAACCTGCCGCCGGGGTGCCGGTTGGGGCGATTGAACGGCCGGGTTTTTGGTTGCTGCTTTCTTTTTGGTAAATTTGGCACGATATCGAATTTTTCATCCGGCGTGCCTTTTTTAACTTTACGGATGACAATCCGGTCGGCCAGGCGCAAATCCACGCTGATTAAGTTGCGGGCCAGTAATGCATGTTTTTGATCGAGTTCGGCCAAATGGCTCCAGGCGGCGCCAGGATCATCTTCCGGCAGCTGTATTTTAATCTTGTTATTGAGATGAAGATTCCAGCGGCGTGCGCCGACCCGGACCGCTGCCTTAACCCGGCCCGCTAATTTTGGTTCTGTTGCCAGCACTTCAAACAGCACCGCCGCGTGACGCGGTGCATCTTTACCAATCACGACTATTAGATTGGTGTAATTGCTGACATCTTTCAGTGGGATCAACTCACCATTGGTATCGATGAGCGAGAATTTTCCACCGCGCTGCCACAGTGCCATCGGCCGGCGTTCATTCAACTGCAGATGGACAACATCCGGTAATTGCCGCTCGATCACCGCTTGGCGCACCCAAGGCAGCGCCTCAACCCGCTCTCGCGCCGCTTGCGGATCAAAAGCCAGGATCGGCGCGCCGCGCTCAAGTCGCAAGGCCTTCAAAAGGCTTTTCCGCGGTGTTTCGAAGCGGCCCTCAACAAATATCTCGCGCACCGAGAAGCCGGTTTTTGCGGCACCGGCGATAATCATCCATCTGGCACGCTCGGACGTCGTCTGCACCCAGCCACTTTGCCAGACCCACCAACCAGTTGCACTCGCGCTGCCGGCAAGAGCCAGCACAAAGCCGGCAACAAATAGTGGACCACGCCACAGCGGCTTCACGCGCCGTCGTTTTTGACCGCGCCCCAAGCTCGCCTTTTTTGCCTTTTTAGTGGCGGCATCGGATTTGCCAAACCATGCCATTATGTATCACCATTATTCATCAGTGGTTGCATTCTCCACTAACCAACTTACCAACTCGTTAAACGAAATATTTGCGTGCGCCGCTTGTTCCGGCACCAGAGATGTCGGTGTCATGCCAGGCTGAGTATTAATTTCCAGCATATAAAGATCACTGCCGTCATAACGGATATCCGCACGCGAGACACCGCGGCAGCCTAGGCATTGATGGGCCAACACCGAGATTCGCATCGCTTCGTCATAAGCATCTTGAGGAATATCGGCGGGCACTTGGTGCTGCGAGCCACCTTCGGCATATTTAGCGTCATAATCATAGAAGCTGTGACCGGTGGTGATTTCGGTGACCGCCAGGGCTTCGTTACCCATGACGGACACGGTGAGTTCCCGCCCGGGGATAAATTTCTCGACCATCACGGTTCGGCCAAAGCTCCATTCTTTTTCGCTTGGCTCGTAATTATCGCCTTCCATGACAATGTGAACACCAACGCTGGAGCCTTCGTTGTACGGTTTGACGACAAATGGCGGCTTCATGACGCCGGCGATAAGCTCTTCACGGCTGACAATTTTATGTTCGGCTACTTTTATCCCTGCTGCTTCATAGATTGATTTCGCCATTGGCTTATCCATTGCCAAAGCCGACGCCAGCACACCCGAATGGGTATATGGAATATCAAGAATATTGAGCAGTCCTTGCACGCAGCCATCTTCACCATAACGGCCATGCAGGGCATTGAAGACGGCATCCGGTTTGGGATAGAGCCGGGTCAAGAGCGCGCCAACATCACGCTGCACATCAATCGAGGTCACGCGATAGTTTGCTTCGGCCAACGCATTACTGACCGCTGCGCCACTGACCAGCGACACTTCCCGTTCAGCCGACCAACCGCCCATGAGAACCGCAACATGACGCGTCATGAGGAGAACTCCTCTACGCTTGGATTACCGGACACGCCGATGCGGCGAATTTCCCATTCCAATTTTACGCCACTGTTTTCGAACACCCGGCGGCGGACTTCTTCACCAAGACCTTCAAGATCAGCCGCCGTAGCTGAGCCGGTATTAATCAAAAAATTGCAGTGTTTTTCAGAGACCACCGCGCCGCCCCGCATGAGGCCGCGGCAGCCCGCTTGATCAATGAGCTCCCAGGCTTTGGCATCTGGCGGATTGGTGAAGGTTGAGCCACCGGTCGGTGTTTTAATCGGCTGGGATTGCTCACGCTGCGTCCGGATGGATTTCATCCTTGCCCCGATACCCGCCGGCGTGCCGGTTTCGCCTTTGAACCGGCCTTCGACAAAAATTAAATTGCTCGGCGCATCGGAGTGACGATAGCTAAATTTCATGTCTTTGAGCGAAAGATCGATAATTTGACCGCGTTCATCAATCGCCTTAACGCTTTGCACAATGTCCTTGGTTTCAGCACCATAGGCGCCGGCATTCATGCGCAGCGCACCACCGACGGCGCCCGGAATACCGGTCAAGAACTCAAAACCTTTAACACCGGCATCTCGCGCTGCATTAGCAAGCCTGAGATTGGATACGCCGCCGCCAGCGGTAATCTCCAACCCATCGACCGAAATGTCGGTAAACACTTCACCCAGCCTGATGACAACACCCGGCACACCGCCGTCGCGCACCATCAAGTTCGAGCCGATGCCAATCACCGTTATCGGCACGTCATCAGGCTTAACGGTCAGAAAATTGACTAAATCATCGAGGTCACGTGGCTGGAACATCACTTCGGCTGGCCCACCTACCCGGAACCATGTCGATTTGGCGAGTTCGGCATTCTCCTTCAATCGTCCTCTCACGGCCGGTAGTCTGGCCAGCAATCCATCGGTGAACTTAAGAGCAGCCATCATCCAGCCACCTCTTTGTTAAGTCCGCGCAATTCGGCAAGCTCATCCGGCAGGCTATTGGCCCACGCCGTGATATTACCGGCGCCTAAGCAAACCACCATATCACCGGAGTTCATATGTTCGTTGGCGAGCCCGGCGAGGTCTGCCGCTTGTTCTAAAGGGATCACCATACGGTGGCCATGGGAGCGCAAACCTTCAACCAAACTATCCCGGCTTACGTCTTCAATGGCTGTCTCACCGGCAGCATAGATGTCAGCGACAACAACAATGTCGGCATTGTTGAAACAGGTGCAAAAATCCTCAAACAAATCCTGCAGGCGTGAGTAGCGATGGGGCTGCACGACGGCCATGACCCGGCCTTCCGGTGTTGCCGTACGGGCGGCTTCAAGCACGGCGGAAATCTCCACCGGATGATGGCCATAATCGTCAATGATCGAAATGCCGTCGACCTCGCCGGTTTTGGTGAAACGCCGCTTAACCCCGCCAAAATTAGCCAGGCCTTCGCGGATCAGATCATCGGCAATACCCATTTCCAGGGCAATACTGATGGCAGCCGCAGCATTTAGAATATTGTGCCCGCCCACCATCGGCAGCTGCAGTTTTTCGATGGCGCGTTCTTCGCCTGATTTACGATCCGCAATGACGATATCGAAGCTGGAGTCGTCCCTGGACGCCTCAATATTGGCGATGCGAATGTCGGCCTGAGGTGACTCGCCATAAGTGATTATTTTGCGATCAGAGACACGCGGAATCAACGCCTGTACTTCGGCATCATCGATACAGAGAGCGGCGAAACCATAAAACGGAATTTGCTCGACAAAGGTGACAAAGGCATCGCGCAACGCATCGAACGAGCCATAATGATCCATGTGTTCGCTGTCGATATTGGTGACAACGGCGATGGTCGACGGCAATTTGACAAAAGTACCATCCGATTCATCTGCCTCCGCGACCAGCCAATCACCATCACCAAGCCGCGCATTGGTTCCCCAGGCATTAATAATGCCGCCATTGATGACGGTCGGGTCCATCTCAGCCGCTTCCAACAGAGCAGCCACCAAAGATGTGGTTGTCGTTTTGCCATGGGTACCGCCGACCGCGATGGACCATTTGAGACGCATGAGCTCACCCAGCATTTCGGCCCTGCGCACCACCGGCATGAGGCGTTGGCGGGCAGCTTCCAATTCCGGATTACCCGCTTTAACAGCTGATGAAATTACGACAACTTCCGCCTTACCCAAATTTTCTTCGGTATGGCCGACTTTGACATCAATGCCGAGTTCTCTTAAGCGGACAACATTGGCCCCTTCCGCCATGTCACTGCCCTGCACCGCATAACCAAGATTATGCAGCACTTCGGCGATACCGCTCATACCGATGCCGCCGATGCCGACAAAATGAATGGTGCCAAGATCAAGTGGAAGTCCCCTCATGCCGCCGCCCTTTGGTCATTGCTATCGGGGGTATCGGGATCACTTTTGCCGTTACCATTGGGCATGAGATCAACCACCATATCGGCAAGACGGGCAGCAGCATCCGGCACGCCGGCGGATTTTGCTGCTGCGGCGGCGTTTTCGAGCATGCGCGGGATGGCGAAAAGCGCGGCCAAACGCTCCGCCAGCACGACGTCGGTAAAGGCATCTTCGGGGATAAGCCAGCCGCCGCCGACCTCATCAACTGCATGGGCGTTTCTTGATTGATGATCGTCGACCGCATGGCGATAGGGCACGAATATCGCCGGCCGCCCAATTGTTGTCAGTTCAGCAATTGAAGACGCGCCGGACCGGCAAATCACCAGATGAGCATCAGCTATACGAATTGGTACGTCATTAAAGAAAGTCGATAATTCCGCTTCAACTTCGATGGCGCTATAGGCCGCTTTTGCTTGCTCGATATCTTCCGGGCGGCTCTGCTGGGTAATTCTGATACGGTGGCGGAGATTTTCATCAAGCCGTTTCATCGCCTCCGGCACCACTTCACTAAAAATACGAGCGCCCTGACTGCCACCGAAAACAGCTAAGTTGATTTCGCCCTCTCCTGCCAGTTCGGGATAGGTGCGATCCCTAACCGACGTGACCGCTGGGCGCACCGGCATACCGGTAACAATAACATTTGGTTTGGCATCTTCCGGAATGGCGGAAACTTTCTCGAATGATGTGGCGATTGTCTCAACCCGACTGGCGAGCAGGCGATTGGCCCGTCCCAGCACGGCGTTTTGTTCGTGGATTGCGGCCTTGGTGCCGGAATAAGCCGCCGCCAGCATTGTCGGCACCGATGCATAGCCGCCAAAGCCAACGACCACGGCCGGCTTTAATCGGCGCAATAGGAACCACGCCTGCACAGTACCAATTAAAAGTTCACACGCGCTTAGAATGCGGGCAAAAACACCTTTGCCGGCAATGCCGCCGGCGCGCACGCGATGCGTTTCAAGCTCACCTAAACGGCCGCTCAATTCGCCACCACGCCGATCGGTAACGAGAGCCAGTTGATACCCTCGACTGTTGAGCTCAGCGGCTAAAGCTTCGGCGGGGAAAACATGGCCACCGGTACCGCCGGCAGCTAACACAATAAGAGGTTTGGCGGGAGAATTGGCCATTATATCAGGCGCCCTCCCATATCCCTGCCACCGAGATCACGCCAGGCGTTTTCCTGTCCTGGCCGCTCGCGAGTCAGCGCCAATACCATGCCGAGACCAATCGCCAGCGCCAGCATCGATGACCCACCATAGGAAATAAACGGCAGCGTCATGCCTTTGGTCGGCATCAGGTTCAGCGTTGAGGCCATATTGATGATTGCCTGCAAGCCGAATTGAACCAGCAATCCGGCAACAGCGAGCTGAACAAAAAGATCGGTTTCCTTGAACGCACGAGCGAAACCGCGAAGCACAACGAACAAAAACAGGCCAACAATCAGCAGTGTCATGACGAGGCCAAATTCTTCACCGGCGACGGCGAAGATAAAGTCAGCATGGGCATCCGGCAGCACTTCTTTAACATGTCCTTCACCGGGCCCCCGGCCAAAAACACCGCCATTGCGAAAGGCTTCGAGCGACCGCATGACCTGATAGGCCTCGGTGCTCGCCGGATCAAAAAAGCGGTCGATACGGCTTTGCACATGTTCAAAATTAAAATAGGCGGCAAAACCACCGGATATAAAAATGATGCCGATCGCCAAAACCAGCAGCATTGGCAGGCCAGCCAGGAAAAACTGAACACCCCAAACGACGCTGACCAAAATTGCCATACCGACATCCGGCTGCATGAGTAACAAGGCAACAACCGTAAGATACAAGCCCACTGCAACCATATAGCCCGGGAAATCTTCTTTGAGCCGCCAAGCTGAAAACATCCAGGCGGCAATAATGGCAAAACTCGGTTTGACAAATTCGGATGGCTGGATGGAAAAACCGGCGAATGTCACCCAGCGGGTGGCGCCCTTGATCTCAGTGCCGTCCATCAGCGTATAAATCATTAACAACACTGCCAGGCCAAAACAGATGACAGCGAATTGGCGAACACCGCTGCGGTTCAACAGTGACACCGCAAACATGACTATTAAGACAAATGGCAGAACAATAAACTGACGTTGGGCGAAGTAAAAAGTATCAAGCCCGATGCGTTCCGCAACTGCCGGGCTGGCAGCAAGAGCTAAAATCGCCCCCATCGCCAATATGGCAATGATCGCCGCGATCATCCAACGATCAATCGTCCACCACCAACGGCCAAAGAGACTTTCATCGGTGCGGGAGAATGTCGTATTCATGCATCGCCCCTCTCTAGCTTATTGACGAGATCACGGAACGTGTCGCCGCGTTGTTCAAAATCGGTGAATTGATCAAAAGAAGCACAAGCCGGTGACAACAGGACCGTACCATTCCCCGCTTCTTGGGCAGCTTGATGAGCCGCCATAAGAGCTGTTTCCAGATCACCACATGAGCTGGAAGGAACATTGGAGCCGATAAGTCCGGCCAGCTGAACTTGCGCCTCGCCAATGAGATAAGCGTGTTTAACTTGCGGCAACATCTGTTCGATGGCACCGAGATTCTCTTCTTTAAACTGACCACCGGCAATCCAGTGAATATTGTCGCAGCACAACAGCGCCTTGGCGGCGGCTTCCGTATTAGTAGCTTTACTGTCATTGATATAGGCAACGCCATTGATCTCGCAGATCAATTCCTGACGATGCGGCAGACCGGCAAACGATTGGATCGCTTGAGCGATTTTATCAGGCTCGATTTCGGCTGCCCGCGCCGCCGCATAGGCTGCCGCCGCGTTTTGCCAATTATGCCCACCCGGCAAGGTCGAAACCGACCGCAAATCCAAAATCGAATTTTGCTGATTTTCGAGATCGTCAATCAGCGTTCCGTTATCAACATACACACCGCCCGGAGTGCGAGCGCTGCCCGAGATCGGCACGATACCTTTGCCGCCTCGGTCAATCATCAATTCCAACGACATGCCGCGGCAATGAGAATCTTCCATGCCGATGATCGTTTGGCCGCCCTCTTTAGTGCGCTCGAACAATATGCGCTTGGCGGCGACATAGCCATCCAGACCACCGTGACGGTCGAGATGATCCGGTGAAATATTAAGCAGCACCGCAACATCCAGACGGACCGAGGGGATGCGCTCTAATTGATAAGACGACAGCTCCAGCACATAAGTGCCGTCTTCACCGAGGGGCGCTAATTCCAAGGCAGGGACGCCGTAATTGCCGCCAATTTCCACTGACCGCCCGGCTTGATTCAAGATATGACCAATGAGCGCCGTCGTGGTTGACTTGCCATTAGTACCGGACACGCCGACAAATCGAGCCGCCGCCACTTCCCGCGCCAATAAATCTACATCGCAAATAATTTCACAGCCTGCGTCTCGAGCGCGGTTGGCGATTTCATGAGGCTCCGGAAATTGATCCGGTATACCGGGACTTAACACCAAGGTGTCTAACTGAGACCAGTCACTTTGATAAAGATCGGTCAGCGAAACACCCGCTTCAACCGCTTTGCTGCGGGTCGCCTCCCTATCATCCCACGCCCAAACCTCCGCTCCTCCTGCCGCCAAGGCGCGGACAGCCGAGAGGCCGGAGCGGCCGAGCCCCATAACGGCGACTGGCTTGTTGTCAAAAGAGGTTACGTTAATCACTTGTCTATTTACCTCAGTTTCAGGGTTGCAAGCCCGGCAATAGCCAGGATTACCGCAATGATCCAAAATCGAATAACAATGGTCGGCTCAGCCCAGCCTTTTTTCTCAAAATGATGATGCAGTGGCGCCATGGCGAAAACGCGTTTACCGGTCAACTTGAAGGAGATGACTTGAACAATGACCGACACCGTTTCCAACACGAACAAGCCGCCAACGATAGCCAGCACCAATTCGTGTTTGGTGATCACGGCCACTGAACCCAGCGCTCCGCCCATCGCGAGAGAGCCCGTATCACCCATAAAAACCATGGCCGGCGGCGCGTTATACCAGAGGAAGCCTAGGCCGGCGCCGATCAGCGCACCACAGAAAATGGAAAGCTCGCCTGCGCCCGGCACATAGTTGAGTTGCAGATAGCTCGAAAAAACCGAGTTACCAATAACGTAAGCGATCAACGCGAACACCGCTGTCGCAATCATCACCGGGCCAATCGCCAAGCCATCCAGACCATCGGTTAAATTGACGGCATTAGAGGTACCGACAATCACCAAACAAGAGAACGCTACAAAGAACCAGCCAAGATCAATCAGCACAGTTTTGAAAAACGGAATAGCCAACGAGGTCGATAACGGATCACGGGTCAGGCTCATGATATAAAGCGTTGCTGCGACGGCGATAAATATCTGCAGCAGTATTTTAAACTTACCCGGCAGGCCGGTTGAATTCTGCCGGGTTACCTTAATGTAGTCATCAATGAAACCGATCATGCCATAGCCGACGGTCACGCCAAGTGCTGCCCAGATATAACCGTTACGCAGATCAGCCCATAGCAGCGTTGAAACCACCAGCGCCAACAATATCATAAAACCTCCCATGGTTGGCGTGCCGACCTTGGAGATCAGATGGCCTTCCGGTCCATCCTCGCGAATCGGCTGGCCTTTTTTCTGATGGACTTTGAGCCAGTTGATGATGATCGGTCCGCAGATAAAACTGACAACCAAGGCCGTCATCATGGCGCCGCCGGTCCTGAACGTGATATAGCGAAACAGGTTCAAAAAGGCGAATTGATCGGCAAATTGTGCAAGGGTGTTAAACAGCATTTAAGGTCTCCCTGCGGTCAACATTTTTTTTGAGAGCGTCGACGACTTTGCCCATGAGCGAGCCCGCCGAGCCTTTGACCAGGACGACATCGCCTGGTTGAATTTCGTCCAGCAGCGGCTGAATAAGCTGGTCAGAGTCAGGTGTGTGAACGACACCGATTGTCTCGGGCAGTGCGTCACACAAATGTTTCATCTCAGGTCCAGCGGCGTAAACCAGATCAACACCAGCGGCGATTACATGCGCGGCCAATCCGCGATGAAGATCAGCTGATTTGTCGCCGAGTTCCCGCATGTCGCCGAGCGCGGCAATCCGGCGGCCTGAAGGCCCCAGCTCGGTCTGAGCCAGAACCTCCAGCGCCGCCGCGATTGAAACCGGACTGGCATTGTAGCTGTCATCGATCAGCTCAATCGTGCCGTCCCCAACTGGAATGATATGGCGCTCACCCCGGCTTTTCGGTGGTTTGATTTGAGCAAAGGCGCGCGCTGCAGCGAAGACATCGGCACCCACCGCCTCGACAGCGGCCAGCACCGCCAAACTATTCATCACCCAATGACGCCCCGGCATCGCCAGCTGATAGGTAAAGCGATAGCCGTTGAACGAAGCTTCGACGGTAGAGCCGCCTGACTTCAAGACAAAATCTAAAAGCTTAAATTGCGCCTCATCATGCGCCCCAAAGCCAATGACTTTACCGGCGCCTGCCGCATTGGCGGCATCTGCAAGCAGTTCAAAATATTCATTGTCCCGATTGAGAATGGCGGTGCCGCCTTTCTCCAAGCCATTAAAGATTTCAGCTTTGGCGCGGGCAATGTCATCGACCGTAGAGAAAAACTCGATATGCGCCGGCTCTACGGTCGTCACGATGGCGACGATAGGTCTGACCATCTGTGATAGCGGCGTCAGCTCACCGGCATGGTTCATGCCAAGCTCAAACACGGCATAATTAGCATTTTGGGGTAACCGCGCGAGCGATAACGGCACACCAAATTGATTGTTGAAACTGCCGCGGCTGTAAGAGGTCCGACCTTGCCCCGACAGCAATTGCCCCAGCGCCTCTTTGACACCGGTCTTGCCGACGCTGCCCGTCACCGCAATGATTTTGGCAACTGAGCGATCACGGCCCGCCCGGCCCAAATCGTTGAGCGCGGCGAACGTATCTTTCACCTTCAGCAATGGCGCATCTGCACCAGCTTCAATTTCTTGAGCAACAACCGCCGCTGCCGCACCATTTTCCAAAGCGCTTTTGACATAATCGTGGCCGTCAAAATTTGGCCCTGAAATAGCGATAAAGAGATCACCCTGCTCGACCGTCCGGCTATCAATAGAGACGCCAGTCGCGTTCCAATCCATGGCTGAAATACCGCCGGTCGCATTAATTGCTTCGCTTGATTGCCAATGTGCGCTCGGTTGTTGAAGGTCGGTCATACCCTACCCCCTTCAACTGCTTGCCGCGCGATCTCAACATCATCAAACGGCAGCACGTCCTCACCAATGATCTGACCCTGCTCATGACCTTTGCCGGCAATAACCAACAGATCGCCCTCGCCAAGCCCGTTAACTGCAGCAAAGATCGCTTCTTTGCGGTCACCAATTTCCAATGCCGCCGGGCAGGCAGGCATGATCTCGGCACGAATGGAGGCGGCGTCTTCGGTCCTGGGATTGTCATCGGTTACAATCACGTCATCGGCGAGGCGGGCAGCGATCTCTCCCATCTCTGGTCGCTTGCCTTGATCCCGGTCACCACCGCAACCAAACACGACTTTCAGTTTATTATCAGTATGAGGTCTGAGCGCGGTTAAAACATGGTCAAGAGCATCAGGGGTATGAGCGTAGTCAACATAGATGGCGGCGCCATTCGTGTGGCGGGCCGCCAGCTCAAGGCGTCCGCGCACACCGGCAAGATCTTCAAGCCCAGTGATCGCTTTAGTTTGGTCAGCACCATCGGCCAGGACAATGCCCAAGGCACACAGCGCATTCATACTTTGGAAGCCGCCAATCAATGGTAAGGTCAGCTCGGCATGCTTACCCAGCACAGTTAGTGATAGGCGTTGGCCATCCGGCAACGGCTCAGCTTTTTTGAGCACAATATCGCTGGCACCGTACCCATAGTTTAAGATCTGGGTCCGGCGTTTCGCCACCTCAGCGGAAAGCTCGTCACCCTTCGCATCATCGGCGTTGATAATCGCAACGCCGTCGCGGTCGAGCACTTCGGTGAACAATCTCTGCTTGGCTTGGAAATACTCATCCATAGTCGCGTGATAATCAAGATGATCGCGGCTAAGATTGGTGAAAGCCGCGATATTCACTTCGACACCATCAAGGCGGAACTGATCGAGCCCGTGGCTGGACGCCTCAACGGCGACATGGCTGACGCCTTTTTCAGCAAGTTCGTTAAGCGTCTTATGGAGATCAGCCGGATCGGGCGTGGTCAAATTGCCGCTCTCTTCACGTCCCGGGGCAACCAGACCCAAGGTACCGAAACTCGCTGCCGTCTGGCCACAAGCCTGCCAAAGCTGACGGGCAAATTCTACCACCGAGGATTTTCCATTGGTACCGGTTACCGCGGCTATATGGTCTGGCTGGGGCTGATAGAACCGGCCCACCATTTTGGCATAGCGGCGGCGCGGGTTGCGATCCGGCACCAGACTGATGGCCGGATCAATATCACCGGCGAGGCCATCCTTATAAGCTTCAAGCGAAACTAAAAGGGCAGTGGCGCCTGCTGCGATCGCATCAGGAATAAACGTGGTACCATCAACTTGGGCACCGGATAATGCGGCGAACAAAAAACCCGGTTCAACCTGACGTGAATCAGCCGTTATGCCTAAAATGTCAGTGTCTAAAAAATCTCTACCTGACATGCTTTTCCATTCATATCCCACCAATAAATCTGCTAATCGCAACGGGTTATCCTCATATAAAATCCCCGTACGTCAGCGTATTGTTGCTCTGGCCGCGATGAAAAGATCATCCCCCGGCTTCGGCAGTTTTTCCGTTCGTTGCGATGGCTTGAGCCCCAATAAAGACGCCATACGCTTTACCACGCGCGCGACCACCGGGGCGGCCACCCAACCGCCTGTCGCATAGCCATGCGTGCGTTGTGTTCCTTTCGGCTCATCCAACAGCGCCAAAATAACGTAGCGTGGTTTATCCATCGGGAAGGCCGCGACAAATGACGAGATGACCCGGCGACTGCCATAGCCGCCACGGGGACCCGGCTTATCCGCGGTACCGGTCTTACCACCGATTAAATAGCCCGGCACATCGGCATTCCGGCCGGTGCCATTTCGCACCACCAGGCGCATCAGCCCACGCATTTTTTTCGACGTTGCTTTCGAGAGAACTTTGGAACCAACCGCTTTCTGATCGTTCGAAAACTTGATCATCCTCGGGTTATAAAGCACGCCGCCATTAACCAAGGCGGCAACCCCGGCGACCAATTGGATCGGACTTACGGCAATGCCGTGACCGTAGGAAATCGTCATGGTGTTGATCTCACGCCAATGATCGGGCGTCAACGGTGAGCCGATCTCAGGCAGTTCAATCGCTGCCGGTTTCAGCATGCCAAAACGTTTGAGATATTTCTTTTGGCCCGCCGTGCCAACCTCAAGCGCCATCTTGGCGGCGCCGATATTAGAAGAATAGACAATGATCTCCGGCACCGAAAGCCAGCGGTTCTTGGCGTGGTAGTCCGATATCTTGAAGCGCGAGATTTTAATCGGCTTGGTCGCATCATAGCGGTCCCGCAAACGCGCCACGCCGCTATCAAGCGCCATCGCTGCAGTGAACAGCTTGAAGGTCGAGCCCATCTCATAGACGCCCTTGGTGACCCGGTTGAAGCCGGCAATACCGGCGGCTGTTACCGGCTTGTTGGGATTGAAGTCAGGCAGCGATATCATCGCCTGCACCTCGCCGTTGGTGGCATCCATGACGACACCAGCGGCACCTATGGCCCGAAATTCGGCCATTGATTTCAGCAATTCTTCGCGCAGGATCGATTGCACTCGGATGTCGAGAGAAAGAGCGATCGGCTCGTCAGTACCGCGCAGGGATTTATCGAAATAACCCTCAATTCCGGACAGGCCTTGGCCATCAATATTGGTCAGGCCCAAGGCATGGGCAACAATCCGGCCATGCGGATAGACCCGCCGTTCGGTACGCTGAAAGTAGAGGCCGGGAATGCCCAACGCATTTACCGAGAATTGGGTTTTTGGTGTGAGGTTGCGCTGCAGCCAAACAAAAGTCTTTTTGGCCGCCAACTTTGCCTGGATTTTTGATCGATCCATATTCGGAAAAACCCGGGCCAGTTTCCGGGCCGCTTCTTTGGGATCAAGTATGTGTTGCGGGTTGGCGTAAAGCGAGGCGGTCGGCAAACTCGTCGCCAGTAAAATGCCGTTGCGATCAGTTATATCGGAACGCACCTTGCGCATTTTCGAAGTTGCTGCGATCCGACTGCTGCGCGCTTCCTCACCGGCTTGCTCAACAACTGCTAATTCCACCAGGCGGCCGGCGACAACGGCAAAGGCCAGCGTAAACAGCGCACCGGTCACCAGTAACCGGTTGCGTCCGATCTCCAGAGCTTGACGCCGGATACCTTCAAATTTTATGTGGGTGGGAATTTCAGAAGCTGTCTCCTTCACCGAAACATTAGATTCAGGCGGGCTGAAGGGATGACGAAGACGTTCAAAATTCACCGGCGCGACCCCCTTCTTGAAGATTTGCCGGATATTTTGTCAGCTGAGATCGCCTGTTCATCACCGTCTTGATCGGATAATTCTTCAACCGATTTAATTTGCGTTGGTTGAGTTGGTTTCATTTTGAGATAGCGCGAAGCCAAATCCTTGATCCGGGCAACATCGTTCAAATGGCTCCATTCGGCTTTGAGGACATGGATACCTTCTTGATCGGCAACGATAGCCTTGTTGAGAATATTTAGTTCTTCTTCAAGATCGGTGACTTCATATTTCAAGAAAAATAGCGCAACACTCATAACGGCTGCGAGTAGAAGTGTGAGTACTGTCGTCTGTCGCATTCTCCTCTTCTCCTCTATTCACCTAAAGTATCTGGCCAAGCGGGCGCATCACTACGCTCAGCCACTCGAAGCCGGGCTGATCTAGCCCGTGGATTTTGCGCCGCTTCATCCTTCTGAGGTTTAATGGCGCCGCGCTTCACTAACTGGAAGCTCGGGAGCGGCGCCGTATCGGGATTATCGGGCAAATGGCGGGAACCGCGCCCGATAGCCCCGCTATGCTCGTGGAGGAAGGATTTCACTTTGCGGTCTTCCAGTGAGTGGAAGGAAACAACGGCCAAACGGCCGCCTGGAGCGAGAATTTTCTCGGCCCCTATCAAGCCACGTTCAAGCTCACCGAGCTCGTCATTGACTTGAATACGCAGCGCCATAAAAGTCCGCGTGGCAGGATCAATCCCGTCCTTGGACCGGCGCACAATGCCATGGATGATTTCAACCAATCGAGTTGTCGATAAAATTGGATCTTCAGCACGGGCAGCTACAATGGCGCGGGCAATTTTCCGTGCATAGCGTTCCTCGCCGTAATGATAGATCACATCAGCAATTTCTTCTTCGGGTGCCTGGTTGACAAAATCGGCTGCGGTTGGGCCGTCACCACCCATGCGCATATCAAGCGGGCCGTCAAAGCGGAACGAAAAGCCACGCACCGGATCATCGATTTGCGGCGAAGAAACACCAAGATCGAGTGTCACGCCATCGACCCGGGCGACACCTGCCTCGGCCATCAAAGACGCCATATCACCAAAGCAGCCCTCTAATACGGTCAGGCGGCCATCATATTTATCGCTGAGCTCGGCACCGAAAGTAATCGCGGCGGGATCGCGATCAATGCCAAACACCTGCGTTGCAGCGGCTTCTAATATGGCTTGGCTGTAACCGCCGCGACCGAACGTGCCATCAACATAAATACCGCCGTCACGCGGATTAAGCGCAGCAACGACTTCTTGCATCATGACCGGAATATGACCGCTTTCGCTATTGGCGATGGTCATGAGCCACCCCCGTTATTTGAGCGGAGGCGGAGCGTTGCACCCCGGGACCGTGCCCGTTCAAAGGCCTCGGCGTTATGGGTTTCATAGGCCTCTGGCTGCCAAATTTGGAAGCGGGTGCCGCGGCCGACAAAGACGGCTTCAGAGGAAAGACCGGCATAGTCGATAAGCTCTTGCGGGAACTGGACCCGGCCTTCGGTGTCGTAAGCCAGCTGATGGGAATTTTCGAGCAACGTCGTTGCGAGATCATCTTGCTCATCCGAAAACAGCTCGAGATCGTCAAGGCTTTCGATAACGCGTTGGATAAAAGCCTCACCGCAGCCTTCAATGGCGGGATATTTGAAGGAACGATAGACATAGATGCCGGAAAAATCTGATGTCTTGGCGGCGGGCGCAGTAAGGGCGTCGCGAAACGGTTTGGGTACCGATACACGCCCCTTTTTATCAATCTTATTGATATGCCTGCCGATTAACGCAGCCATTTTTTCCCGCCTCAACACTTTTTGACGGCTGGTCAATTAAGCTTTCGAAATGAGGTCCCGACCCCTAGAAAACCCAAAAAAAACTTGATCAACCGTCAATTTAACACCCGCCCAAAACACTGCTCCCAATGGGCTTATTTGGGATAACATGGGATTTAATGGGCGTCAATGGGATAAGGTGCCGGATTATGGGTTAACAAAGTCTTTCCAGGCGCAATTTTGGTCCCAATGATTCCTCAGCAATCCCTCGACTAAAGATGGGTTTTAGGCGCAAAATTTGGCAGAAATAGGGAGGTAGAATGGCCTTATTATGTTAAGGAGCTGTGAAAAGGCTAATTTATTACAGGTAACCCGGGTGGATTAAATTGACCATCATATAGATTGAGAAAAATAGGCGATGGTTTTCTCAAGGCCCTGCTCCAACTGAACGGTAGGCTGCCAGTCGAGCTTTTCCTTAGCCAGAGTGATGTCCGGACAGCGTTGCAGTGGATCATCTTCCGGCAATGGCTCGTAGATTAGCTCGGATGTGGCACCGGTCATTTTGATCACGAGTTCCGCCAATTGCAGAATCGTAAATTCACCGGGATTGCCAAGATTAACCGGCCCGGTTACCTCGTCCGGCGTGGCCATCAGCCGCACGAACCCGGCCACCAAATCATCGACATAGCAAAACGATCGGGTCTGACTGCCATCGCCATATATTGTTATCGGCTCGCCTCGCAGCGCTTGCACGATAAAGTTGGAAACCACCCGGCCATCGTCGGGGCGCATCCGCGGTCCATAGGTATTGAAAATACGGGCGACTTTAATTCTCAAACTGTGCTGACGGTAATAGTCAAAAAACAGAGTTTCGGCACAGCGTTTACCTTCGTCGTAACAAGCACGCGGGCCAATTGGATTAACATTACCGCGATAATCCTCGCTTTGCGGATGAACAGTGGGATCGCCATAGATTTCGCTGGTGGAGGACTGAAATATTTTTGCCCCCGTGCGCTTAGCCAGTCCGAGCATATTGATCGCCCCATGCACACTGGTCTTGGTCGTCTGCACGGGATCATATTGGTAGTGAATGGGCGAAGCGGGACAGGCAAGATTATAAATCTCATCAACTTCAACATAGAGGGGAAACGTTACGTCATGGCGCAATAGTTCAAAATTGGTATGATCCAATAGCGATGCGATATTATCTTTCGTGCCGGTAAAGTAATTATCCAGACAAATAACATCGTGTCCGGCATTGACCAGATTTTCGCTTAAATGAGAGCCAATAAATCCGGCACCGCCGGTGATCAAAATTCGTTTACGGGGTGGCATTGAAGTTCCATAAATTGGTTAAATTTCAGAGATTTCGTCCCATTATAATTATTGCCGGGGACACTACCATTGAAAATCCGATCTGGTAAGAAAATATTCTTATCGCGTCCATTTCAGTTTATAGTCATATTAAGGACCAGCGGTTTATAGTTAGTTAAGTGTTTTTCGGTATAAAAATCGCTTAATTGGGCGGATTGTGCCCGCAAATTAATCCAGTGATGAGAAATGGCTGATACTTCGTCCGTAATCACTTCCGTATCGGAACGGCGAACACCTGAAAGTTCGCTGCTTGACCATGTTGAACGGGTCGCTCATTCAAGGAGCGGGCGCTTTGCCGTGCAGGTTCATTTATCTCAGCTGCGCACTCATAATCGTCAGCCGCATCACATCCGCATCGCAGCGCGGAGTTTTGACTCGGTTTTAAACTCTGCGGAATCAAATCTTTATGTTATGACGTCAAATGATTTAGTCCTCATCTGCAAAGATGTCCGGATTGATGATATTGACATCGTCGTTGATAAATTGCGTTCGCTGTTTCGCAATGATCCATTGGCAGCCGGCGGCAAAGGCGCAGCCCGCGACAAATTTACATCGTGGTTTGATTTTGAAGCCGATTACGATTCCTTTCTCCAAATGGTCTTGAAGATGTCGCAGAACCAGGAGGTAATGATTGGCTCGGGCGAAGATGCTTCTGCCGGACGTGGGCTCGGCACCGGCTTCATGGGTGAAGCACTTGACCCGTTTAGCCTGGCCAAAGTTAACGATTCCCTCAACCGCACCCGGGTTGAAAACATGATCCAGCAGCAACCCGCGGTCATTATCGGCGCCGATGGCACGGAGCGGATATTGTTTCAGGAAAATTATCTTTCCATCGCTGAGCTGCAAAGGCGCATCGCACCCGGCTATAATCTGATCTCAAACCAATGGCTGTTTCAGCATTTAACCCAAACCGTGGATCGCCGTATATTGGCGACGCTGGCCCGGGATGACTATGCCTCACTTGAAGATGCCATCAGCGTTAATTTGAACATCAGCACCATATTGTCGAAAGATTTTCAGCGCTTTGATGAAGCGGTGGCTGAATTCACCGGCAAAGTCGTTATTGAGATGCAGCAAATTGATGTGTTCTCTGATCTCGATAATTATCTCTATACCCGCTCTTGGCTTAAAGACCGCGGCTATCGCATATTGCTGGACGGATTGAATCCGATGTCGCTGCATTACTTTGATCCTAGTTTGTTGGACGCGGATTATTATAAGGTCGGCTGGGGATTGGAATTTACGGAAACGGAATCGATCGAAGATCATGCCGAAATTGGCGAGGTCGTCGACAAAATCGGCGCCGAGCGCTTTATTTTGGCACGCACGGAAACCGAGGACGCCGTCCGCTGGGCGCTGACATTAGGCATCCGGCGTTTTCAAGGCTACTTCATTGACGATTTGGTTCAGCGCCAGATTGAAAAAGAGGGTCAGTTAGCCGGCTCTCAGGGTAAGACGGTGCATTAAATTATGGCGACACCTCCAACAACTCAGCAGCGCATACCGAGCCAGGAAAACCTGCTGTTGGATTATGTTCACCGGCTCGAATCTCATAAGCAAGATCGGCGGGCGGTCCATATCCACCTTTCCGCGCTGAAGGCGCAAAATCGGCGGGAGCATCACGTTCGGCTAGCCGCCAACACCTTCGACCCACTAATTAAGATGCTGGAAGGCCAGCTTTTCACATTAAATAACAGTGATCTATTTTTCATCTATAAAGGTGATGCCCAAAACGACGTCGAAACTTCGATGCTTAAGCTACGATTTTTATTTAGCGACGACCCGTTAATGTCAGGCGCTGACGAGGGCGACAACTCGAAATTTCGCACCTTTTACGATATTGAGCAGGATTACGAGAAAATCCTCGCTATGGTGCGTAAACTTGTTCATGAAGAAAGCAATGTTAAAGCCGTCGATGAAGATTCAGCTGATCCTAAAGCTGCACTGCAGGCTAAGCAGTCAGAGGGTGAGCCGCTAACACCGCGAGTCTTGGGACGTGTCGAACAGGCGCTCCAACGGGCGGATTTATCTAACATGGTGCGCCGCCAGTTCATCTGCGCCTTAATTGGTCAGGCAGCACCGCAACCGCTTTTTAGCGAATTGTTTATATCCATCGCCGACCTCCGCGAAACCCTGATGCCGGGTGTTAATGTTAGCGCTAGTCCCTGGTTGTTCCAACATCTAACAGAAACCCTCGACCGGCGTATGTTATCGATGCTGAGCAAAACGAACGATAATTCGATCACCGGCGAGATCAGCATCAACCTCAATGTCTCGACCCTATTGTCACCTGAATTCATGCAATTTGATGACGCCGTGATCGCTTCAATGCGTGGCTCGGTTGTTATTGAATTGCAAAAGATCGATATCTTTTCTGATATCAATGCGTTTTTATTTGCGCGCGAGTTTGCCAAAGATCGAGGTTATCGAATTTGTATTGATGGCCTGACCTACGATACGATTACTTTTATTAATCGGGAGAAACTGGGCGCCGATATGGTGAAGCTGATTTGGGATCAGGAACTGGTCGACACTGTCGGCAAGGAGAAAACCTCTGAAATTGTCTCGGAGATGGGCAGTTCACGCCTTATCCTCTGCCGTTGCGACAATGATACGGCGGTAGAGTTTGGGCAGTCGGTTGGCATCAGCATGTTCCAAGGCCGCCATATCGAGAATTTACTTGCTGAGGAAAATCGCCGCCGCGAGATGGAAATGGCCAAACGCCGCTCACAGAATTTGGACTTTATTGAATAAGCTGGGATCGTGCGCAGCTGGTAATTTTTAGGGGAAATTAACCAATGTTGGGATTTTTCAACCATCGAATAAAACTCGTTACGCTGCTCACCGCATTAAGTTTGGGCCTGGCTGCCTGCGCCAGCGGGCCAAAGGTTCCGACGTCTGAAGCCCTGGTGACGGAGGCGGTTGAGACATTGAACATTCTTAAAAATCGCGCCGATCTAGAGAGCTTTAACGCGCAGCTAAAAAGAGCTGCTGGTGTGGCAATTTTCCCATCCGTCTATAAGGCTGGGTTTTTTGTCGGCGCCGAGGGTGGCAATGGGCTTATGATTGGCCGGGATGAAAAAGGCAATTGGGGCTATCCGGCATTTTACACTTTGGCTTCGGCCAGTTGGGGCCTCCAATTCGGTGGTCAAAAATCAGGTGTCGTTTTCATCATCCGAAGACCGGGCGCGGTTGAAGCGTTGATGAAGCATCAAGGTAAAGTATCAGCTGATGCAAACGTTGCGGCGGGAAAAATTGGCACCGGACTCGAAGCTTCTGTCACGACTAATTTCGGACCGGATATTATCGCCTATAGCGATTCAAAGGGTCTGTTTGCCGGCGCATCGCTTGAAGGCTCAGCGATGGTGCGGCGCAACGACCTGAATTCGGAATATTACGGCGGTAAAGTTGAACCCCGCGCCATCCTCATTGATCTTGCCCACCAGAACGCCCAAGCCGATGCGCTCCGACGCAGTCTAGTGGTGCAATAATAAGCCACTAGATTCTCCTCGATTGATCATCGAATGCTTGGCCTATGAGCTTTTTTTTGGCACATAAGGGATAAATTCCGCCACAATAATTCCTAACTTAATTTTGAGATTGGTCAGCGTCGAAATGAGCCCATCAAACACACCTGTCGACAGTGAAGATAAGACAGAAGAAGACAGCACACCGCGCGATTTTATCCGCGACATCGTTCATGAAGATATGAGCGCCGGACGCTATCCATCGGTTATTACCCGCTTTCCACCAGAGCCCAACGGCTATCTTCATATCGGTCACGCCAAGTCGATTTGCTTGAATTTCGGCATTGCCGAGGACTTTGGCGGCCGGTGTCATCTACGCTTTGACGACACCAATCCAACCAAAGAAGAGCAGGAATATATCGACGCCATTCAGGAAGATGTGCGCTGGCTCGGCTTCGATTGGGGCGAGCATCTTTATTATACGTCGGATTATTTCGAACAACTCTATGACTGGGCCGAGCATTTGATCAATGAGGGCATGGCGTATGTAGATGATCTCACCGCCGATGAAATTCGTGAACACCGCGGCACTTTAACGGAGCCCGGCACCAACAGCCCTTACCGCGACCGCGCAATTGAAGAAAATCTGGATTTATTCCGTCAGATGCGAGCCGGTAAATTCGACAACGGCGCCAAAGTATTGCGGGCCAAAATCGATATGGCATCCGGCAATATTAATTTGCGCGATCCGGTAATTTATCGCATCATGCATGCCGAGCACCCGCGTACTGGTGCGGCGTGGTGCATCTATCCCAATTACGATTTCGCGCACGGTCAATCGGACGCGATTGAAAACATCACTCATTCAATTTGCACTTTGGAGTTTGAAGACCATCGCCCGCTTTATGACTGGTTGATCGAACATCTGACGGTACCCTCAGAGCCCCATCAGTATGAATTTGCGCGGCTCAATTTAACCTATACGGTTTTATCAAAGCGCCGTCTTATGGAACTCGTAAGCGAAGGGCATGTGGCGGGCTGGGATGACCCGCGTATGCCGACCATCAGCGGCTACCGCCGGCGTGGCTATCCCGCTGCCGCCATCCGCGACTTTGCCGGCCGGATCGGCGTATCGAAGGCCAATGCGACGGTTGAGGTTCAGTCCCTTGAGGCCTGTGTGCGTGAAAACTTAAACGAAAACGCTGAGCGGCGGATGGCTGTGCTTAATCCGTTGAAAGTGGTGATTGAGAATTACCCTGAGGATCAAACTGAAGAGCTTGATGCATTCAATAATCCGAATGATGAAAGTGCCGGCTCCCGCAAAGTGCCATTCTCGAAAGAGTTCTACATTGAGCGGGATGACTTTATGGAAGACCCGCCGAAAAAGTTTTTCCGTCTGGCACCCGGCCGTGAGGTGCGTCTGCGCTATGCTTATTTTATTACCTGCACCGAAGCTATCAAAGATGACAATGGTGAGGTGATCGAGCTTCGCTGCACTTATGATCCGGCAACCAAAGGCGGCAACGCACCGGATGGTCGCAAGGTCAAAGCAACCCTTCACTGGGTCTCAGCCAACCACGCCATCGATGCCCAAATCCGCGAATATGAGCATTTATTTACGACCGAGATTCCTGGTGCGGAAGGAGAGTTCCTGGATGATATTAATTCAGACTCTTTAACAGTATTGGCGAATTGCAAACTCGAACCCGCTTTGCAGGACGCCAGCGAGAGTGAAACTGTGCAGTTCGAGCGCCTCGGTTATTTCTGCCTGGACAAAGACGCCACAGCTGAGAAAATGATCTTTAATAAAACCATCGGCCTCAGAGATACGTGGGCAAAAACTCAAGCAAAAACCCAGGCCAAGGGCCAACAAAACAAATAGTTAATTAAGGGGAGAATTAGAAATGGCTAAGAAAATCGAACACCTGCAATGGCCGGATGCACCGGATATGTGGATGCCGTATGCACCGGCGATTAAAGTCACCGGCGGCTCGACCATCTATTGTGCCGGCGTGACCGCGGCGCCGGTCTATCACCATCACCCCCACCGTCCGGAAGAATTTGATGCCATGCCCGATGACATGGAGGGACAAGCTCGCGCTGTTATGGAAAACCTTAAAAGAGGCTTGGAGGCAGCAGGTGCTACTTTCGCGGACGTCATTGTATGTGACCGTTTTCTAACCGATATGGAACAACAAGACGAATTAAATAAAGTCTGGAACGAGTATTTCACCGATCACAGCCCGGCTTCGACGACGGTACAGATTGTGCGTCTTGCCACTGATCCCCGCTGTCTGCTGGAAGTTAATGCGATCGCAGTTATCGATTAAATCTCCCTAACAGAAATACCTTTAAAAGTGGTCGTTGACGATGGTTTCAGCGGCCATTTTGTATTTTGGCACTTCGAACCTGTTTAGATCTATAAATCAACGCGTAAATTGGTACGAAAACATTCCAATAAACTCAACAAAATCAATCCAATAACAGACAATGTAAAATAATAGTTGGAATATCAAACCATTTTTTGTATGGTTGCTGTAATTAAATTAATAATAAGACTTAATGGCAAAGGGAACATGCCGCGGAGACAGCCACAAAATGAAACAGGATCGAAATGAATTATTGACCGCAACCGGCCCAGGCCAGCCGGCCGGCAAGGTGTTGCGCGAATATTGGATGCCAGCCGCCCTTAGTGATGAATTGGCCGGTAACCGTGCAATCGTTCCGGTCCGGCTGATGGGTGAAGACCTTGTGCTTTTTAGAACTGATAAGGGAGAATTGGGCCTGATTGACCGGCAATGCCCGCACCGGGGTATTGATCTATGCTACGGACGGCTTGAAGATGGCGGTCTGCGCTGCCCGTTTCACGGCTGGCATTTCGCCACCGATGGCCAGTGTCTTGAGCAACCGGGCGAACCGGAAGGCTCTAACCTCCATGAGCAAATTCAAACCACCGCTTATCCGGTTATCGAAAAAAACGGCATCATCTTCGCTTATATGGGCGACGGTGAAGCTCCGGCGCTGCCGGAACTAGATTGCTTCCGCGCACCTGATAGCCATGTTTTTGCCTTTAAAGGGCTGTGGCAGTGTAATTGGCTGCAAGCGCTCGAAGTCGGCATTGACCCGGTGCATGCTTCCTTTCTGCATCGCTTTTTCGAAGATGAAAATCCGGATGATCAATACGGCAAGCAGTTTCGGGATACTGCCGCTAACACCGATATCCCCATCACCCAGGTGCTGCGCGACTATCACCGTCCGGAAATAATAGCGGAAGCGACTGATTTCGGTATCCGCATTAAAACTTTGCGGCATTTGGAAAACGGCAAAACGCATGTCCGCGTGACCAATCAAATTTTTCCCTGCGCCGTCACCATCCCGATGTCGAGCAGTATGAACATCACTCAATGGCATGTGCCGATCGATGATGAAAATTGTTATTGGTATGCCATGTTCACGAGCTTTACCGAACCGGTCGACAAAGAAAAAATGCGCGCACAGCGATTAGCCGAGCACACCCTCCCCGGTTATGCGCCGATACGGAACAAAAGCAATCAATATGGCTATGACCCAGAGGAGCAAAATTCGCTCACCTATACCGGCATGGGTATGGACATTAACGTCCATGACCAATGGGCCTGCGAATCCATGGGGGTGATCCAGGACCGCACCAAAGAACACCTCGGGACAACAGATAAAGTCATCTCTGCCTATCGGCGGCTACTGCTTCAAACCATTAGCCAGATCGAGAGTGGTGAAACGGATTTAATCGGCGTCGTCTCAGCGGCTACTGCCAAAACAATCAAAGGGCCGATCGCCCTTGACGCAGTTGGCGATAGGGAAGAATGGGATAAAATTTGGCTTAAAGGCGACGCTGACCGCCGGACAAACTGTCCGTGGGATGCAGCACTATAAAAAACTAACCTCATTAACCAGGGAATAAAGAGGTTCACCATGAATAATCCAGAAGGCGGACGTAATAGCGGCCAACGTAATAGTATGGGCCGCGACAATTTTACCGAACGTTTTGAAGTTTGGAGTGCCGAGCAAAAAGCCGCCGCCAAAGAAGTTGAGAAACAAGTCAAAGATCTTGATTTGGAAGTCGTGCGTATTTCATTCCCGGATCAACATGGCATTCTTAGGGGCAAGACCATTGTCGCCGATGAAATCTCTGCGGCGCTCACCAACGGCATCGGTATGGTAACAACCCTGCTGGCCAAGGATACTTCTCACAAGACAGTGTTTCCGTGGTTCACCGAAGGTGGTGGCTTCGGCATGGAGGAGATGACCGGCGGCGGTGACTTCTTGATGGTGCCGGACCCAACCACTTTCAGAGTGCTGCCGTGGGCGCATAAAACCGGCTGGCTGCTTGCTGATATTTATTTTCCCAACGGCAAGCCCGTACCGTTCTCAACGCGCCAGATTTTACGCGATGCTTTAAGTGAACTGGATGAAGCCGGCTATGATTACATGAGCGGTCTTGAGGTGGAGTTTCATCTGTTTAAGCTTGAAGACCCAAACTTACGCCCGGAACAGGCCGGCCAGCCAGCCGAACCGCCGGATGTCAGTTTGCTCGCCCACGGCTTCCAATATTTGACCGAACAACGCATGGATGAGCTTGATCCGCATCTCGAAACCCTGCGGCGGCATCTGCTGGATATCGACCTGCCGCTCAGAACCCTTGAAGTTGAGTTCGGTCCGAGCCAGGTTGAGATTACCTTTAACCCCAGCATTGGTCTGGCGACCGCTGATGCGATGGTGCTGTTCCGCTCGGCGGTGAAACAGATTGCCCATCGGCAAGGACTGCTTGCAACTTTTATGTGCCGCCCCAATCTGCCGAATTTGTTTTCTTCCGGCTGGCACCTCCATCAATCACTTATCGACAAATCAACCGGTGAGAATGTGTTTATACCTGATGACGACGAGCATGCCCTTTCAGCCATTGGCCGCCACTTTGTTGCCGGGCTATTGAAACACGCGCGGGGGGCGGCACTATTTTCGACGCCGACAATCAACGGCTATAAACGCTACCAGCCTTATTCGCTGGCGCCGGACCGCGCATTGTGGGGTAAGGATAATCGCGGCGCTATGCTGCGAGTGGTGGGTGGCGTCGGTGATGCAGGCTCCCGGATTGAAAACCGGGTCGGTGAACCGGCAGCCAATCCTTATCTCTATCTCGCTTCACAGATTTATTCCGGCCTTGATGGTATCAATAATCAGTTAGAGCCGTCGACCCCGGTTGATGCAGCCTATGACACCGAGGCGACACCGCTGCCCCGCTCATTGCTGGATGCGGCCTTCGCGCTTAAGGAAGGTACTTATTTCCGCGAAAAATTAGGTGATCAGTTTATCGATTATATTCTACACATTAAGGAAGCCGAGATTACCCGCTTCCTCTCAACCGTCACCGATTGGGAACACAAAGAATATTTCGAGATATTTTGATTTGACCTAGGGCGCTTGCTTTCGCGCCAGCAATTTGCCGCCGCCAAAGTGGTGGAAAGCAAGATAAAGTGCCGCGACTACCAGTGCTGAATTGGCGATGAAGGGCATTTTCAATAATATCAACAAGCCTAATATAAAACGCAACGCGATGTCGATCATTGAAAGTCCATATTTATCCTGCCGGCTGAGCGCACTGGCGACCAGATAAAGGACGACTGCCATTCTAAACAGCAGCCAGCTCAAAGCACCCATATGAACGGTGCCGTCGTAACCCGGTAAATATTCCTTTTTAGCACTAACGCCACCTTCTAGAGACTGCATAATCTGGGCCTGCTCGATCAACAAAATCTCGGGATAAAAAGCAAAGACGAACGGAATGGTGAACATCACGATACCGGCTCTAACAGCAGCAAAACCGGTTGCCAGTGGTTCCGCCTTGGATATGGTTGACGCCGCAAAAGCGGCGATTGCCACCGGCGGGGTAATGGCCGAAGCGACAGCAAAATAGAATACAAACATATGGGCGGTGAAGAATGACGTTCCCAGGGCGGCCAACAAAGGCCCGATAATAAGAATGACGTTCACATAGGCTGGCAAAGTTGGCATGCCCATACCCAGCAGGATAGTGGCGAACATTGTCACCACGAGGGCCAGCATCAGATAGAGCGCCCCGCCGATGGTAAATTCATTACCGAAGAATGAGAACGTCGAAACAGATTTGAGCCAGTTCAATACATCAATCGTTAGAATGCCGGTAAAATTAGTGAAATTTATACAGATATCGATGATCGATACCGCGACCAACAGCAAGAACAGCTCGCCGATGATGATTCCTGCATCCGCAAGCGCAGAAATAACTTTTCGTGGCCGCTGACGAATTTCGGGATCAAGGAACAGCAGTATAACCAGAACGAAGACCGCCCAAAAACCAGCCGAGTCCGGATCACCCGCCGCGTTTTGATAGACTTGCAGCAGCCACGGTAATGGGTCGCCTGAAGCTTGGTCATAGCCAAAAAGAAAAGCCGAAAAACCGGTGCCAACATTGTCCTTGGTGCTGAGTAATAAGACCAAGATAATCAGGATTGGTCCGGCGATCATCAGCAAGTTCTTTTTATCTTCGCGGGTGAGCTTTTGGTCTTCAGATAGCTCACGGACGGCCTCGATTTTCATCCGGCGCGATTCAAAAACCACCATCAAAAATAAGCTAAAGAAATAGGCAAGTGCAGGGATAAAAGCGGCAACGATAACTTCTGAATAGGGCACCGTTGAAAGTGCCGCCAAAACAAAGGCCGCAATACCCATAACCGGCGGCATAATCTGTCCGCCACTTGACGCTGCGGCTTCGACGCCACCGGCAAAAGTCGGCCTAAAGCCCGTTTTCATCATCATTGGAATAGTGAGTGTACCGGTACCTAACACATTGACGACCGGACCACCCGAGATGGTGCCAAAAGTCGCCGAGCCGACAATCGCAGCATGGGCGGGACCACCTCGCAATTTACGCGTGATGACCACTGCCATTTTAATGAGGGATCGGCCACCAGCGGAGGCGCCGAATAAGGAGCCTAAGACAACATATGGGAAAACAACGTTAACGGTAATATTCAGAAACTGTCCAAGGATGCCGTTTGATTCCAGAATTATCGAATTTCGCGCGCCCACAACACCGGCGGAATAACTTCGCACTCCATCAACGACAGTGCCGATTGAAGTGGTCAGATACCTGTTGTCGGTCCAATCAAAGTACCAGGCGGCGGATGAAATCAAAGTATAAAGCGCGATGACGATTGCCACGGCGACAATCGGGAAGCCCCAAACCTTAATAATATAGATAAAAAAGACAGCAATAGTTAAAACTAAAAACGGCAAAATCCATGCGCCAAGATTGCTCACACAATCGGGAAAATCTTCATCAGGCGGGGTGCCGAATATTGCCTCATATTCCGCTGCGCGGGCTAAATTTTCCGCCATAAAACGTGCTCGATCACCATTGAGAGTATCGATCAGGCAAACTTGCTCATTTTCGATTAAGTAAACGATGGCAACACCAATAATGATGCTGAGCATTAGAAAATCGAGGGCGATTCCGGCAGCATATTTTCCCGTCCCCTGTCTTTTCCAATCCCGGGCAAAGGAAGCTGTCAGGAGACTAATAATCGTCATAAAGGCAAAGGCGAGCGGGAAGAAGAATTCGGAATTATATTTACTCAGACGTGGCAGTTCTGCAAGTCCGGGAATCGAGCGCACGGCTTCCAGCAAGCCGGGAATATTCGGCAGATTATTGGCCATGCCCATGAGCACAAGTAAAAAAGCAAGGCCCAGTGCCAGCCGCCGCTGCCAATCGTCTTTTTCGTTTATGACCGTATCAGGCATTATTCATTCCGGTTATTAGTCAAAAGAGCCGAAGCACACCACTCCGGCTCTTCTGATAGATACATCAAGACCCGTTGGTGCGGGATTATGGTTTCATGCAGGCGGCAACTTTGTGACCGGCTTCTTCCCAGGCTTCGACAGCGCCCGGATGCAGCTTTATACCTGCTTTGCAAATACCCATCTTTTTGTTGTCAATGGAGCCAAAAGCCTGTGCTTTCGCAAAAGCTGCCTTTTTATAAAGATTGGGAAGATTCTTGAGGAAGGCAGCTGTCAGTTTCTTGGCGAGTCCTTTGTCCATGTTTTTATGAACAATATCGCCGGCGGCATCAGCAACTGTGCGGAACATATTATCATCGGAAATGACCCGCACCTTTGGGCCATAATGGGCTAAGCCACTTACCGGAAAAACAACCGCTACACGCCCAGGTGCATTCACCATTTTCTGCATGGCGGGTGATTCAAACTTTGCCTTTGGCACGGAAATAAGATTGATTTTACCGGCTGACATGAGGATCGGCATATGGGGAGCCGGATTGGTGCCCGGACGGACAGCCGCGTCAACGGAGCGATCCAGGAAAATTGAATTGGCCTGGCCCCAAGCAACCTGCTTGCCCGTATAATCCTTGCCATCTTTCAACCCGGCAGCAAGCTGGATGATGCTTCGAGCCAGGATGAGCGCGCCGCCACGGGGCGGCCCATTATGAACCGTTTTCCCTTTAAGTTTGGCAAAGCTGTCGATGCCTGTGGTTTGGAATGCAGTGAGATAAAATCCACCCAAATGATACGGATACAGAAGGCGAAGATTGTTTGCGAGCTTTTTACCTTTTTCTTTGCCAAGGCCGGAATAGGGGCCCAACCCCTTGGCCATCAAGAACTTCAAAATGAACGGTGCCGTTGAAATATCGGTTTTACCTTCCGCAACCTGCTGGATGGTTTTGGTTAAAACCTGTCCCGTTTGTACTTGAATGGACGCGATGTTGTTCTTGGCCGCTATTTCCGACAAGGCTTTTGCCGAGATATCGCCCGGACCACCTGCCGTTGCCGTCGCCAAGGTTAACTTTACACTTTGAGCCTGAGCAGTGCTCACGGCAAAAATCGCAGCAATACCTGCCATTAAAATACGTTTCATGAAAAATTCCTTCCTGATTAAAAATTATTTCTATGTAAACCTTAGTAATTTGGATGACAAAGTAGCACACTATAAATTATGTGTCTTGATAGAAACCCTGTGCCCCATATACCTCTTTGGTGTCCCATATGTCTTTTATTTTTACCTGTCCAATCCGCAGACATTAGGTAATTTTAATCCTCTGCCTATTCACTCTGCTTGGATGCAGCCTAAAAATATAAATTGGAAAAAAGAGCCGGAGTACATTTTGCACTCCGGCTCTCATGACAAATATCTTCTTGATCTTGCCTTCTATGGCTTAGCGCAGGCGATGATCTTGTGACCAGCTTCTTCCCAAGCCTCGACAGCACCCGGATGAAATTTGATCCCGGCTTTGCAGAAATTAAAGTTTTTATCAGCAACGTGGCCAAAATGTGAGGTTTTAGCAAACGCCGTTTTTCTGAATAAATCTGGCACATTTTTAATAAAGGCAGCGGTCAGCGCCTTGGCCAGTTTTTTATTCATATTCTTATTAACCATTGATCCACCGGAATTTGCCACCGACCGGAACATATTGTCGGCTGAGATTACACGAACATTTGGACCATAGTGAGCAAGATCCTTAATCGGAAATAAAACGGGAACATTACCGGGCGCATGGGAATATTTCTGCCAAGCTTTGCCTTCAAATAATTTCTTCGGCACCGAAACCATATTAAGTTTGCCGGCTGCCAAAAATATCGGCATCCAAGAGGCTGGATTTGTGGCGGGGCGTACGACTGCATCTACCGACCCGTCCAAGAAAATTGAATTGGCTTGTCCCCAAGCAATCTGCTTGCCGGTATAACCTTTGCCTTCTGATAAGCCTCCCGAACTCAATCGGATGACATTGCGGGCGGTAACAAGAGCACCGCCACGTGGCGGACCATTATGTACTCTTTTCCCTTTGAGCTTGGCATAGCTATCAATACCCGAGGTTTGAAAAGAGACCAAAACAAAGTGGGCCAGATGGAACGGGAAAAGCAATCGCAGATTACCTGCCAATACCTTGCCTTTTTCCTTGCCGAGACCAGAATACGGTCCTAAACCCCGGGACATTAGGAAATTAAGGATAAAGGCACTTGCCGTGATGTCGTTCTTTCCTTGTGCAACCTGAACCATGGTTTTAGTTAAAACTTGTCCGACTTGCACTTGAATTGTGGCAATTTTTTCAGCGGCAGCGACTTCCGCTAGGAAACTAGCGGATATATGTGATGCGCCGCCCGGCTGAGCAGCGGCACTGGTTAATTTAACCCCTTGGGCTTGAGCAGAACCGGCGGCAAACAATAAGGCTGCGCCAGCTAACAATAACTTTTTCATGATTGGTTCCTTCCTGTTTAAAATTATAATTTTTTTGCACGTTATTTTATGTGCTTACTCTAAAAACCTAGCATAGGGGATTTTGGAAGTCTTGAAAGAAATCCGCTATTTTTAACTCTAATTAACCTTATTTTATTTTGTCCAATCCGTAGACATTGATTTTTTAAATTTGAATTCGGTATTAGCTAAATCATCTTTCTTTTCCACCGGAAATTCTGACAAAACGCGTATTGATTTCCCAGCCTCTTCATCTGCTTAAACACAGATTTTCGTATTTCTCTATGATCAACAAGAGCCGGAGCACACTATGCACTCCGGCTCATTCTGATAGTACCATTAACTAACGGCAAGGGCTAAGGTTTGGCGCAAGCATCCACTTTATGACCGGCTTCCTCCCATGCTTCAACAGCGCCCGGGTGTAATTTAACCTTGGCATTACAAATGCCCATTTTCTTAGTCGAAATCTCACCAAATAATTGGCCTTTGGTGAAAGGCGCTTTTCTCATCAGCCCAGGTATATTTTTGATAAACGCAGCGGTTAATGCTTTGGCCAGCTTCTTATTCATATTCTTATTGACAAAATTTCCACCGGTGGCCGCAACCGTCCGGAACTTATCGTCCTCTGAGATTATTTTGACGCCGCTGCCATAATGACTGAAATCGCTAATCGGCGTGATCGACGGCGCGTTTCCCGGAGCATTCAGATATTTCTGCCACGTCTTACTTTGATACTTTGCTTTGGGAACAGAGACCATATTGAGTTTCCCCGCTGCCATCAGGATCGGTATATATGACGCCGGATTAGTGCCGGGGCGAACGGCGGCATCTACCGAACGATCGAGAAATATTGAGTTTGCCTGGCCCCAGGCAATTTGCTTACCCTTATAGCCTTTGCCATCTTTCAGACCTGCGCTCAGGTGGATGACCTGGCGCGCAGTTATTAAGGCACCGCCTCGGGGTGGGCCATTGTGTACGGTTTTTCCCTTAAGTTTATCAAAACTATCAATGCCCGTGTTTTGGTAGGCAATGAGATAAAATCCCGCCAGGTGAAATGGATATAGCAGACGCAAATTACTTGCCAGCACCTTCCCTTTTTCTTTTCCGAGACCGGAATAGGGGCCAAGGCCTTTCGACATCAAAAAACTAAGAATAAATGCACCGGCAGAAAGGTCTGTTTTTTCCTGAGCTACCTGCACCATCGTTTTGGTGAGAACTTGGCCAACTTGAACCTGAATTGAGGCAATATTATTTGCTGCGGCAACTTCAGCTAAATTCTTCGCCGATATATCGGTTGCGCCGCCAGGCTGTGCTGCGGCCATTGATAATTTTAAGCTTTGAGCTACCGTAGAATTTGAAGCGATGCTAGCCGCAAAAAGAGTCGCGACGCCGGCTAATAAAATCCGTTTCATGAATTTTCCTTCCTGTTTGAAATTATAATTTTTTTGCACATTATTTTGTGTGCTTACTTTAAAATCCTAGCATATGGGATTTTTCGAGTCTTGAAAGAAATTCTTAGAATCACTGAAAATATAACTTTTTTCGTGTTGTCCGATATATAGACACTTGGGATTTGTCGTGCGGCAATAAGCTCCGGCTACCGCGTTAGGCAAATTCTGGAAAAAGTTTTTTTAAACCCTCGGCACTTGCTTCACTGACGCCGCGCTCAGTAATCAGCCCCGTAACCAAACGCCTCGGCGTCACATCAAAAGCGTAATTAGCCGCCGGCGAGCCGTCCGGGGTTATTTGCACATCCGAGACCGCACCGGAGCTGTCGCGCCCGGTCATCACCGTCACTTCGGTGGCGTCACGCTCCTCAATTGGAATATCACGCACACCATCTTCGACGGTCCAATCGATGGTCGGTGATGGCAGGCCGACATAAAACGGCACATCGTTGTCATGCGCTGCCAAGGCTTTGAGATAGGTGCCGATCTTATTGCAGACATCGCCGGTAAAGGTTGTCCGGTCGGTGCCGGTAATCACCAAGTCAACTTCGCCATGCTGCATCAGATGGCCGCCGACATTATCGACAATGACCGTATGCGGAACGCCGTGCTGGCCAAGTTCCCAGGCTGTCAAACTAGCCCCTTGATTACGGGGCCGGGTTTCATCGGCCCAGACATGGACATCAATGCCGGCGTTAAAGGCTTTATAGATCGGCGCCAGGGCCGTGCCCCAATCGACCGTCGCCAGCCAGCCGGCGTTGCAATGGGTTAGAATATTAACCGTTGCACCGTTTTTCTTTTCAGATATTGCCTTGATGATGGCCGCACCATGTTCACCAATGTTCGAGCAAATCTCAACATCTTCATCGCAAATCTCGGCAGCTCGTTTATAGGCCGCTGCTTGCCGTTCACTTTCCGGTAGAGGGGTTAACAACGATTTCATATCATCCAAGGCCCAGCGCAGATTAACCGCTGTCGGGCGGGTCGCGAATAAATGATCATACATGGCGGCTAGGTTGGCATCTGACACATCTTGCCGCATTGCCAAAGCAACACCGTAAGCTGCTGTTGCGCCAATTAAGGGCGCACCCCGCACCCACATATCTTTGATGGCAATGGCAGCATCCTGCATGGTTTCAAGGCGCACGGTGATAAACTCATGGGGCAGTTTGGTCTGATCAATGATCTCCGCCGCCCAACCATCTTCGGCCAGCCAGATCGTCCGATAAGGGGTGCCGTTAACTTTCATAACTTACAGAACCCTACCGGCGACCGCATCGAGCTTGGCGCAGACATCCGGGTCGCGGGCTTCCGGAGCCGTGATCAGCGCATTTTCAAGGGCAGTGTGACAGCCATCCGAGCACAACTCTGTGCGGCCCGACAATTTAGGCACAACTTCTTTAACTAGAGAGCGCGCATTATCAGCGTTGCCGAGCAAAACTTTAATGATCGCATCGACCGTCACGTGATCATGATCCGGATGCCAGCAATCAAAATCGGTCACCATCGCAACCGTCGCGTAGCACATCTCAGCTTCACGGGCGAGCTTGGCTTCCGGCATATTTGTCATGCCGATGACATCGCAATCCCAGGATTTATAAAGCTTAGACTCGGCGAGGGTCGAGAACTGTGGTCCTTCCATGGCGAGATAGGTGCCGCCGCGTTGGGTTTTAATATCAAGCACCTTGGCACCTGCTTCCAGCGCATCGCCAAGCCGGGAACAAACCGGGTGGCCAAAGCCAACATGGGCCACCATACCGGTGCCAAAGAAACTTTTAACCCGTGCGAAAGTCCGGTCGATGAATTGATCGGCAATGACAAAGGTGCCGGGGTCAAGTTCTTCCTTAAACGATCCGCAAGCCGATAAGGATATAATCTCCGTCACGCCGGCGCGTTTGAGGGCATCGATATTGGCGCGAAAATTTAGCTCAGACGGTGGAATTTTATGACCGCGGCCATGACGCGGCAGAAACACCAATTGCAGCCCATCCAACTCACCAAACAGAAACTCGTCCGAAGTCGGCCCGAAGGGGCTTTGGACCCGCTCCCAGCGCGTATTGGTCAGCCCGTCAATTTCATATAAACCGCTGCCGCCAATGATACCAATGATTGGTGTCCCAGACATTTTAGTTCCCCCTACTCAGAAATAATTTTTGCTTTCTCGATTACCACTTGTTTTTGCGGCACATCGGTTGGGAAAGGTCCGCCCGGACCCGTTTCCATCCTGGATATTCGACCGACAATGTTCATGCCATCAATCACCCGGCCAAAGGCGGTATAACCCCAGCCCTGCTGAGTCTTTGAACGATAATTGAGAAAGCCGTTAAACTTTACATTGATAAAAAACTGATTGGTCGCCGAATGGGGATCACCGGTCCTGGCCATCGCGATGGTGCCGCGTTCGTTCGGTATCCCTTTATCCGCTTCATTCGGGATTGGTCCCCGGGTTGGTTTTTTATCGTATTTTGTATCAAAGCCACCGCCCTGGATCATAAATGCCTTAATCACGCGGTGGAAAATCATGCCATCATAATGGCCCTCCCGTACATATTGCAGAAAGTTAGCGACGGTTTGCGGCGCCTTCTCCGGTTCCAGCTCGATGGTGAAATCACCAACATTGGTTTTGAAATGAACTTTCGGTTTACCGGCGGCCTCTAGAGTGCCGGCAATGGCAAAAGCCGCCACAAAAGGCAATAGCGCCACAATTAGATTTTTCATTCTTGTACTCCCAAAAATAAAGGCGTTCAGATAGCTTAAACTATCTAAACGCCCCTACTTCAAATAAATTCTTCGAAAACAGATATTTTAATGCAGCTTGGCCCAAACTTGACGTTTCACCGCATAGAGCATGGCGGTAAAGATAATCAGGAACAGCATCACCTTGACGCCCATGCGCTTACGCTCTTCCAATTCAGGTTCGGCGGCCCAAACTAAAAAGGCTGTTATGTCTTTCGACATTTGATCAACCGTCGCTTTGGTACCGTCGGCATATTCGACACCATCATCGCTCAAAGGTTCGCCCATGGCGATTTGTGATCCCGGGAAATACGGGTTGTAGTTCATGTCTTCTGTTAATTTAAAGTCCGCTGGCGCCTCTTTATAGCCAGTCAACAAGGCATGCAAATAATTGGCGCCATTTTTCCGGGCTTTGGTCATCAAAGACAGATCAGGCGGCAACGCACCAGCATTTGCTGCCCGAGCGGCAAGATCGTTCGGGTAAGGTGAGACGATCTTATCGAACGGTTTACCGGGGCGCACAATAAGCTCGCCATCGTTATGGGTCTCACCGTCCTCGTTGGGACCGGCTGCCACTTCCGCTTCAGCCGCGATCTTTTTTACTTCATCCGGAGAAAATCCGATTTCCTCAAGATGGCGGTAATAAACCAGGCGCACAGAATGGCACGACGCACAGATTTCGCTGTAAACCTGCCAGCCGCGCTTGAGTTGTTTGCGATCAAAGAAACCAAACAGACCGTCGGTCGTCCATTCCTGGGATGCCGGATGCGCGGCCCCCTCGGCGGCTTGTAGCGGGCCAGCGTTGATGCTGGAAAAAAGTGCAAAAACGAAGGCAACGATAAGGATTTTTTTAAACATTAGCTGCCCTCCTTCGCATCAGATCCGCCGGCAGTTACTGCCGCGCTAATACTTTCTGGCAATGGTTTGGTTTTCTCGAATTTACCAACCAGTGGAATAAAAATCACCAGATGGAGGAAATAATAGGCGGTCGCCAATCGTCCAATGAGCAAAAAGGTTCCTTCGGCAGGCTTGGCGCCCATAAAGCCCAAGATAATCGTATCGATGACAAATAACCAAAATAGCCAAAAATAGGTCGGCCGGAACTTTGCGCTTCTGACTTTTGAAGTGTCCAGCCAAGGCAACACCAGCAACAATAGGATCGAGGCGAACATGGCAATCACGCCGGCGGCTTTCGCCGAAATAATTACTGGCAGGATGCCCCAGACATCGACAAAGTTATCCGGCACCGCACGCAGGATCGCGTAAAACGGCAGGAAATACCATTCCGGCACAATATGCGTTGGCGTAACCAATGGATTGGCTTCGATATAGTTGTCCGGCTCACCAAAGAAGTTCGGTGCAAAGAACGTGAAGCCTAAGAAGAAAATTAGGAATAGGCCGACACCGTAAGCATCTTTCGCCGTGTAATAGGGATGGAAAGGAATTTCATCTTCGTCCCCTTTAACCTCAATACCCAAGGGGTTGCTGGATTTATGCGTGTGCAGCGCCCACAAATGGACAAACACCAAAGCAAAAATCACAAACGGCATGAGATAATGCAAAGAATAGAATTTATTCAAAGTCGGATTGTCGATCGAGAAGCCACCCCACAGCCATTGCACGATGGACTCACCAAAGAACGGAATGATTGAGAATAAATTGGTGATAACCGTTGCGCCCCAAAAGCTCATTTGGCCCCAGGGCAGCACATAGCCTAAGAAGGCCGTGGACATCATGGCGAAGAAGATAAAAATACCGATGATCCATAGCAATTCACGTGGCTCTTTATAGGAGCCGTAATACATACCGCGGAAAATGTGGATGTAGACAGCAATAAAGAACATTGATCCGCCGTTCATGTGGAGATAGCGGATCAACCAGCCATAATTAACGTCCCGCATAATGCGTTCAACGGAATCGAAAGCCATCGACGTATGAGGGGTGTAACTCATCGCGAGAATGATCCCGGTTCCGATCATAATGACCAGAATAAGGCCGGCGAGTGAGCCAAAATTCCACCAGTAGTTCAGATTGCGCGGTGTCGGGTATTTTACAATCGCATGATCGAGAAAGGTAACGATCGGTAAGCGGTGATCGACCCATTGAACGATAGGATTTTTCCAGGTTGGCGTGCTCATGTTTTGGCTCCCTAACCTATAAGAATGTTTGTGTCATCGATGAATTTATACGGCGGTATCGGCAAATTCTTCGGTGCCGGACCTTTGCGAATACGTCCGGAAGTATCATAGTGCGATCCGTGACAGGGGCAGAACCAGCCACCAAATTCACCTTTGGTATCGCCGCTTTTTTGGCCCAGCGGTATACAGCCGAGATGGGTGCAAACACCGATCATGACCAGCCACTGACTTTTTTTGACCCGATCCTTATCGGCTTCAGGGTCGGGGAGGTCTTTCAATTCCGTGGCCTGAGCGGTTTCTATTTCCTTCGCCGTCCGGCGGCGCACAAATATCGGCTTGCCGCGCCAAATGGCGGTAATGCTTTGGCCTTCCTCGACTGACGAAATATCAAGCTCGGTCGAAGCCAAAGCGAGCACGTCTTTCGACGGGTTCATGATATCAATGAAGGGCCATGCGGCCATCACCGTGCCCGCAGCACCGACGGCTATCGTTGAATATAAAAGAAAGTCACGCTTGGTATCGTCGTGCGAGTCGTCTGACGAACCGTTTGCCGTGCCCTCTGCGGTTGAAGCTGTATCAGCCATACCTATTTCCTCTTTCACACCGGCTAATTCCGGATGTTCAGTCCTTAGCAAAAGTAACTAACGCATAAATGGGGATTATTTTTTGAATTCACAGTGTCCAGGTCTTTGAATGGGGCAAGGTATAATGCAGAATATCTGATTAGAAAAGGCAAAATGCCCGATAAAATGCTGATTTTTTGGGGAAAAAGTCCCCGAATTCGTGTGGTTTTTGCAGGTTTTTATTAGATTTAGAATAAACAAAAGGTGTAACTTTTATGCGATTAGCCCTCTTCGAGCCGGATATCCCTCAAAATACCGGGACAATCCTGCGTTTAGCAGCCTGTTTTGGCATCAGCGTTGACATTATTGAGCCCTGCGGCTTTGTCTTCAGTGACCGCCGTTTAAAGCGCGCCGGTATGGATTATCTCGATCAAGTCGAGCTCACTAAGCATGGCTCCTGGGCTAAATTTATCGAAAATAACGCAGCCCGCGATACCAAAGCGCGAATCGTTCTGCTCACCACCAAAGCCGACACACCCTATACGGATTTCGAATTTCAGCCGGCCGATATTTTATTGTTGGGCCGGGAAAGCGCCGGCGTGCCGGGCGACGTCCACGATGCAGTTGATGCCCGCGTAGCAGTGCCGATGTCGCCGGAGATGCGCAGTCTCAATATTGCTGTTTCGGCGGCGATGGTCTTAGGCGAAGCGCTGCGCCAGACCGATGGCTTTCCGAGTTAGTCCGGCAAGCGGATTTCGCAGCTGTGAGCCGACCACCCGGCTGCACAATATATTACAAGATGATTGATCAGAGCATTGTTTGATCGCTGTCCGATCAAGCTGCGCCAAAATTTCGGCCAAACTCTGCTGCCGGAGATTACCAACATGCGGCATGGCGAGGCAGGCTGATAGGTTCCCGGAGGCGTCAATCGCAATGCTGTATTTCCCGGCATCGCAGGGCCTTAGCTTTTTACCTTTGAGCCAGCGCAAATTATCGTTCAAAAATTCCCGGAAATAGCCGCGCGGCACAGTATTGGAATTCACCAGATCGTTAAAAACCGCGATGGCTGTTTCCCGCTCATACATCAATTCAGCCTCCGCCTTACCATAGGCCAAGACATCCCAATGATAGGCGCCGATAATCGGCGTAAAACCCCGCATCCGGGCAAACTTGGTAACTTCGCGAACGTCAGTTCGATTTTGCTCGGTGACGATACAAGTGAGATGTTTTGCCTGAGGATAGTCCGCCAACAGCTCCAAGCCAGCCAGAACTTGCGGCAATTGATCGCGTCCACGGATACGCCGATAGCGCTCCCGGTTAAGGGTATCGAGACTAACGGAGATCGAGACCGGTAGCCTGGCCAGGCGCGCGACCAGCTCCGCGGTCAAGCGTGTGCCATTGGTGACCAGCGTCATAGCAAATCCAATTGCGGCCAAATCTTCCAGCACGTCTGGTAAATCTTTGCGCAGTAACGGCTCACCGCCTTGGATAAAGAGATGACGAATTCCGCTCCGAAAGAGGCCAGTGAAAATCCGTTTAATCTCAGCCCGGCTCAGCTCATAGCGTTTTTGGTTCAAGGGCAGATCGCAATAGCCGCAGGCTGAATTGCACATCAGGGTAAACTCAAAAATTGCCAGCACTGGCTTACCTTGAACCAGGTTGAGCAGCGCTGATTGTTGTCGGGAGGCCGGCGGATCAGAATATATAGGCGCATGAAAGTTCATGGCGCGATTATACGTCTCGATTTAAATCACGCTAAACACGTTCGAGCGAGTTGGGTGTGAGGAGCAAAACTACAAATAATTCTCGTCGTCGCTGCCGAAGAGTTTTTCGACATAGGAGAGCTCCGTACGCAATCCTTGGCGGCCGATCAGTTTGGTTTGCGCACCTGGCGGCAAATCGGTAAAGGCAATCACACCTTTTTCGATGAGCACTTCGATTAAATCCTCGGTAACGCGGGCGAGTGATAAATCGGCCTGCAGCCATTCATCATTTTTAATGATTTCCTGAACATCGACGCCCATAAACTCCATGAGCTCATCGCTGCCGGCAGGGACTTCTTCATTGGCGCCGCTTTCCGGTCCGGCGAAGACGGCTTCGATAAAGCCATCGGCGTTGCGTCTGACAAAAGGCATGCCTGATCAATTCCTAATTGTTTTTCCCGATTTACTATAAACCTATTTTCGCGCCGAGGTAAACGCGGGCATACCCTAATTTGGCCCTAGCAGAATTTACTGCCCCTCCCGCCACCAGGAAAGCATGACGCCACCGGCAACCAAAAGCAGGAGCAAAAGCGCTGGAAAGACCGGCACTTGGCGCACGCCGGTCACCGTATAGGCGCCATTATTAACCATCCCGAACCAGCCATTACCGGCACCACTACGACCCGGCTTGGTGCGCCGGAAATCAGGCAAACCTTCAGATATCCAGGCAATACCGCCACCGCTGGCTTTTACCAAGGGCTGGATTTTTTCCGGCGAGGCGCGAAGATCGGAGAGCTCCGGCGGATTTAGTTTGCCAACCGCCGCCAAAGTGTCGCGGCGGCCATCTTCAATTTTGTAAAGCCCGGTTTCTTCCGCTGTCACGGTTGCCGTCGCTGCGCCAGCTTTACCTTCCTGAAGTTTTAGAACAGACTTTTTACCGGAAGGTGCGGTCAGCGTGATCGGCGGCAGTGCAGGGTCCAGCGAGCGCCGCTCAATCGTTAATTCCTTACCATCGACTTTGGCACGCAGATCCTCTTCCTCAAGATCAGGCTCTTTCATCAGCCAATGAGCCAGCCGCCGCAACAATTCGGCATGAGGGCCGCCGCCGTCATAGCCGCGTGCCCAAAGCCAGATTTGATCACTCATAAATTGCGCCACCCTACCTTCGCCGACCCGATCCAAAATCAATAGCGGTTTATCTTCCGCCCCGTTCATCAAAGTATGACCTTGACGCGGTACTGCATCGATTTGACGGAACCAGCGGCCCCACTTCACCTTCTTACCATTAGAACCAGGCAGGCCACCGGTTACCGGATGGCGGCGGCCCTTGGCGGTTAATTTAGCGCGAAAACCGCTTTCGATAACGGGGCCGGATGGCTCTCCCGGCAAAATCTTACCCAATGGAGTGTGGTAAAGACTGCGTACGCCGGCAAAGTCCGGCCCGACAGCCGCCAGTATGGCGCCACCTTTCTGCACATATTGCTCAATGTTTTGAAAATAATTAGGCGGTAGCACGAAGCGGATGACATAGCGGTCAAACACGATCAAATCAAATTCATGCAGTTTGATCTCGAACAGCTCGCGGATCGGGAACGAGATCAGCGCCAATTCATTCAATGGTGTGAAGTCATTTTTTTCGGGCGGTCGTAAAATCGTAAAATGCACCAGATCCACCGACGGATCAGACTTCAATAGGTTGCGCCAAGTCCGTTCACCCAAATGCGGCTGACCTGAAACCAGCAGCACCCGCAAGCGATCACGTACGCCATTCACTGTGATTACCGCTCGATTATTAGCGAGCGATAATTCGCGGGCCATTTTCTGAACTTCCATTTCGATAATAGTGGCACCGCCATGATCCACCGGCACGGTAATCGTTTTGCTGCGGCCAATTGGCACGGTGGTATTGATCACTTTTTTGCCGTCGATTTTAAGTTTTAGCGCGGCACTGCCGGAGGTGGCTGACTTTTTCGGATTGTCGTCGACGCGAATACGGATTTTGACGGTTTTACCAACAATGCCGTAGGCCGGAGCCCGCTCAACAACCAAACGGCGATCCCGTTCATTCGGTTTGCCGGTCAATAAAAGATGGAGTGGGCGTTCAAATTTTTGGTCCTCTAGGCCATTATTTTTCTGGGGCGTATCATGTACCTGGCCATCAGTGATCACCACAGCTCCGGCAAAGCGTCCTTTAGGCAAATCTGCCAGCGCCCGGTTAAGCTCACCAAACACTTGTGTGCCGTCATCAGTTTCCTGACCCCGCACAACACGCAGCTGCAGGTTTTTGTAGGCAGCGAGTTTTTCCTGTACGTGCTTAAGAGCAGCTTTTAGTTGGGCTCGCCGGTCGCCGGTATTTTGGCTGGAAGATTCATCCACGGCGACAATGGCGATATCAGGCTGTGGCGTCCGGTTTTCACTCTCAAGGTGCGGGTTGAAGAGCGCCAAAACGAGAATGCCCAGCGCCGCCATGCGCATAAACGAGCCGCGCGCACCACGAAAAACACCAAACACCAACAACAAAAAGGCCAAACCAGCCAGCACCGCAATAAGCTGCCAGGGAACGAGCGGTGAATATCCAATGCCGGTGAGACCGATGCCACTGAACATGCTCATTGGCCCAGCCTCTCTAAAATCGCTGGCAGGTGAACCTGATCCGCTTTGTAATTACCGGTCAGCACATACATCACCAGATTAATGCCAAAACGGTAGGCCATCTCGCGCTGTCGTTCGCCACCGGGCACCACCGGGAAAAGGGGCTTGCGGGCATCATCCATCGCCCAAGCTGCCGCCCAATCGTGGCCGCCGACGATAATCGAAGAAACGCCATCATTGGCGCGTTCAGCTGCCTGGCTGGCGGATTGCTGCACCCAGACACGACCACCGGTCCAACGGCCGGGAAATTCGCGCAGCAGATAATAGGCTTTGGTCAGCACATGATCAGAGGGGATCGCAGTCATCGGCGGCACATCTAGGTGGCGCGCGATATCTTCCAGCCGGTCAGCCCCTGCCCCACCACCCGAGCTATCCCGCGTATCAAAAAAGATGGTGCCGCCGCTTTTAAGGTAGCGGTTTAGTTTTGCTGCCGTCGCTTGCTCAATCAACGGCGCATCTTCGGTCACCGGCCAATAAATCATTGGATAATAAGAAAGCTCGGCGGTCGCCGGATCGATGGCTATGGGTTTGCCCATGTCAGCCGCTGTCCGGCTATTGGCGATAAAAGCTAAACCCTCGAGACCAGCCCGGCTGGTGTTGTCGATCTGGCTGTCACCAGTTTTGACATAGGCAATGCGGATGTTCAGCACCGGTGCAAAATCACGATTGTCATTGGCTGGATTGGGAATGCCCGGCACCACGGTCTGGGCCTCAACCGAGGTGATGAATAGCGGTGTAATCATCAACACCAGCAAGGCAGCGGTTGCCCGATTAAAGGTGAAATACCCGCGCAGAGCAAAGCTGGCAATTATATCGAGCAGCGCCAGCGTTAAAGCGGCGATCAGCAGAGCCCCCCGGAAATCCTGTTCGCGGGTTTCCTGATAGCTGTCACGGGTTACGCTTGCGCCCAATTCGCTCAAGGGCGTCAGATGAGTGATCGAGGGTGACAAATTAAAGGCGCGGCGGGCGGTCTCATCACCATAAAATCCTGGTGGATGCCGAGGGCTAGCCTTACCGCTCAAGAAATCACTGCCTTTCATCGCCAGCGCCCCCGGTCGAGGATCGGTCAAGCGGCCAAAGCCGTCGATCGATTGCACCGGTTTAAGCAGACGCTTACTGGCCTCACCGACTACGCCGCGGCTTAACTGGACAAGATTTTGCAACATGCCGACAAACAGACCGGACAGCGGCAAATTGGACCAGCTGGGACTGGCCGTGATATGGAAAAATACGAGCCAACCATCGCCCCGTTTCTCGGCTGTTACCAGCGGCGTGCCATCCGTCAACCGCGCCCAGGTTTTCTCCGGCAGATCAACGGTCGGCTGAGCCAGCACCTGGCGGCGAATACGGACATCTTTCGGGATCACCAGACCGGCAAACGGGCTGTTCTCGGTGAAGGCCGCCAGGGCTGCAGGCTTCGACCAGGACAGCGCGCCACCTAAATCCCGATTGCCTTTACGCAAGCGCACCGGCAGCACCGGATTTTTTTCCGCTGCCAATCGTGGGCCGGCAAAACGCAGTGCAATGCCGCCTAATTTGATCCAGCGCAACAATTGATTATTTTGTTTTTTTGTCATTTTACCGGGATCGGCGAGCACGACCATGGCGAGGTCGCGTTTAAACAATTCGGCCATCGTGCCGACCCGTACTTCGGTAAAGGGGTCGAGCGCTTTATCAAGATAAAACAGATTGTCGAGCAAAGGCTGGCTGGCGCTCCGTTTGCGGCTCGAGACCAGACCAACCGGTCGCCGCCGCCAACGTTCATCAACCAACACAGTTGAGCCGGCGGAATTAAAATTCTCAATTTCTATAACCGTAACTTTGTTTCTAATTTCTGCCGGCAGGATCAGCTTTAATTTACCATCCGAGTCGCCGGCAGCGAATATCAAGGGCTGGCGGGTCAACACATTGCCGTCTTCACCACGCACCCGGACGCTCAGCGATGCGGCGACATTGCTAACCGCCCGCTTGGCCGAGACCGTTAGACCATCACGCTCGGATACCGGCGGCAGCAATAGCGGCGGCAGGGCACCGGCAGTTTCCGCCAACACCGTCACCGGGCCAATTTTCTGCAACGCGACGACAAACTCGGCAACATCGCTGCCATCCGGCTTGTCATTGAGACCATTGCTGAGCCAGATAATTTGCGGGCTGCCGTCAACTTTGAGCTCGTTCAAAATTGAGATTGTAGCGATGCGATTAACCGGCCAGGGCTTGGGCTGCAAGGCGCCCAGTAATTGACGCGCCGCATCCGCCGTCAGCAGCGATTCCATGGCGCGGGTCTGATCGGCATTGCCGGGGGCCGTCGTAATAACGGCAACCGCGCGGTTCTGGCGCTCGGCTTGATCCATCAAATTACCAAAGGCTGTTTGGCGCTTGGTCCAGTGCCGGGCCGACGCCCAGCCATCATCGACAATTAAAATCAGCGGGCCGTCTTTGGCGAGTTTATTATTGGCGTTTAATATCGGATGCGCCGCACCGAGGATAACCAAAGTCAGCAATGCGAGCCTCAGCAGCGTCAGCCACAGCGGTGTTTTGGCCGAGCTTTCCTCCGGATTGACCAGCCGCATCACCAGGCGAATGGCGGGAAAGCGCACGCGTCTTGGGGCCGGCGGAATGACGCGCAACAGCCACCACAGCACCGGCAGCGCCGCCAGGCCCAACAGAGCAACCGGAGCAACAAAGGATATGGCGCCAAGGGTAAACATGGCTAATTTACCCCCGTCCATTCGATGGTTGCGGTCAAAGCGACATACAAATTCAACAACGTTGCTTCCAATGATTGATCTGTCGTGTGAATACCAAAGCCCCAGCCGGCAGTTCTGGCGATCGCCTCCAGGCCGCGCCGCTGCGCCGCCATCTCAATTTTATAGTCATCGCGCACCCCTTCGACCCGGCCAATTAACGCATTGCCTTCGTTTTCGGTACCTTCAAAGCGGGTGCGGCCGCCAAACGGCAGGCTTTGCTCGGCGGGATCAAGAATTTGCAAGATATAGCCATCAACACCGCGATCAGAGAACACACCGACGGCCCGGTTGATCTCATCCAAGGGTTCAAGAAAGTCGCTGATCATCACAACCCGGCCATGCTTTGGCACCTGTTCAAAGGGTGGCAAACTACTGGAATGTTCTTTCGGATCGTGCTCCCGGTCATCCAGAGCAGCGGCTAAGATATTCAGCGCCATGCGGCCGGTCGAGGGGATGGTGCCCCGGCCCAACGGCGCAATATGCTCGCCGCCTCTGACCAATAGCGAGGCCAGTGCCAGGGTGATTAAATCGGCGTGTTCGACTTTGGCCGGCAATTTTCTACTCGATTGATACTGCATCGACGGTGAAGCATCACTCCACAGCCAAACGCTTTGGGCAGCCTCCCATTCGGTTTCACGCAAATAAACGCTGTCGGAACGCGCCGAACGCCGCCAGTCAATGTGCTGGATCGGATCGCCGCGCTCATAATGGCGGAACTGCCAGAACGCCTCCCCTTGACCAACCCGCCGGCGCCCATGCACGCCTTGCGCCACCGTCGCCGCCACCCGCTCAGCCGCCACCATCAACGGCGGTAGTTTGGCGGCTAGTAATTCAGCGCGATGATGTAGCTCGGCGAGTGATGTCGTCATAGTGTGTTCATTTATCCAATTCTACTTAGCCAATTCTACTGGCAAGTTTATCGATGACTTTCTCCAAGGTAACGCCCTCGGCGCGGGCGGCGAAATTCAAGGCCATGCGATGGCGCAGCACCGGTTGCGCCAGTGCCAGCACATCATCAATCGACGGCGCCAAACGTCCCTGAATGACGGCGCGGCCACGCACCGCCAGCATTAGTGCCTGACTGGCACGCGGGCCCGGGCCCCAGGCGACATGTTCGATCACTTCGGGGATATCGGACGAGGTTGGGCGGCCGGAACGCACCATTTCCAATATTGCCGACATCACACTATCGCCAACCGGCACATGGCGGACAATCCGTTGGGCATGTTGCAGCTCATCAGCGTTGATAACTTTGACCGGCTTTTCTTCTTCAGCACCCGTCGTCGCCGTCAGAATTTCCCGCTCAGCCGTCAATTGCGGATAATCAATGTTGACCTGCATCAAAAAGCGATCGAGCTGCGCTTCCGGCAGCGGATAAGTGCCTTCCTGCTCAAGCGGATTCTGGGTCGCCAAGACGTGGAATGGCGCCGGCAGTTCATGATAATGGCCGGCGACCGAGACGCGGCGTTCCTGCATGGCCTGCAACAGCGCTGACTGAGTGCGCGGGCTGGCCCGGTTGATCTCATCGGCCATCAGCAGCTGGCAAAACACCGGACCTTGAATAAACCTGAAAGAGCGTTTGCCGCTGTCGGCTTCTTCCAGCACTTCCGAGCCCAAAATATCAGCCGGCATTAAATCCGGCGTAAACTGCACGCGGCGCTCATCCAGCCCCAAGACGGTGCCTAAGGTTTCAACCAATCTTGTTTTACCAAGACCGGGTACGCCGATCAGCAATACGTGACCGCCGGCGAGCAACGTGATAAGAGTTTCTTCGACGACCGGCTGCTGGCCGAAGATGATGCGGCCAATCGCACCCTGAACGTCGGCTAAAGTTTTACTGATGCCTTCAAGTTCGTCGATAACGTCGTTAGTGTTTGAACTGCCACTTGAATTTTCTGGAGCTTCGTTTGGTACAGCAGCGTCAGTCAATTGAATTCTCCTCAAAATTTGGGGTCTTGCTTAAGCGTTGGGTCAAATGAACAAAAAAAATCTCGATGCATTAAATTCTCTCACCGGCCTATTTGGCCAGACTGGTACTTCGCCCGACAACACAAAAACGCCGGGTCATCATGATTCCGTCGAATTGGCCGAAGGTCAAACCCTATGCGGTGAATTGGACATTCGCATCGACCAGGACGGACTATGGTTTTACCACGGCTCCCCTATTGGTCGCAAAGAACTCGTTAAATTATTTGCCTCTGTCCTGGAACGGGACCAAGCCGGCAGATATTGGCTGATAACACCAGCTGAAAAGGGCGAAATTACGGTCGAAGACGTGCCTTTTCAGGCAGTTGAGATGACGGTTGAAGGCGAAAACGAGCAGCAAAAATTGACATTTCGCACCAACGTTGACGACATTGTGATTGCCGATGATGCCCATCCGATCCGAATCGAGACCAATCCTGAAAATGGCGAACCCTCGCCTTACGTTATGGTCCGGGATGGTCTTGAGGCCCGGCTCACCCGATCCGTGTTTTACCAATTGGTTGATCTGGGTGTTGAATTGGGGGTGGAAAAAGCGCATGGAGACGATAAATATAGTGCAACAGTATATGGCGTATGGAGTGGCGGACAATTTTTTCAGATCGGCTCAATAACGGAACAAGACTGACCTTAGCGGAAGTCGTGGCGCGCTTGGAGGCGACCGCCTGCGCTATCGGCCGCCGCTCAAACGAAGCAGCCGAACCTGAATATCTTGTACAAGAGGAACGCAACGAGTGGATTAGCGGTGGCAAACCGCTGATCCCAGCCGCCGTTTTAGTACCCCTTGTGGTGCGCGAAGACGGCCTCAAGGTGATGCTGACCAAACGCACCGAACATCTCAACAATCATGCCGGTCAGATCAGCTTTCCTGGTGGCCGGGTCGATGCGAGCGACCGCGACGCACTCCACACGGCGTTGCGGGAAACCGAAGAAGAGGTTGGCCTGCACGCTAAACATATCGAGATTATCGGCGAATTGGATGAATATATCGTTGGTACCGGCTATCTGGTCAACCCAATCATCGGCGTGATTGAGCCGCCCTTCGAGCTGACGCCCCACGAAGGCGAAGTTGCCGAGGTGTTCGAAGCGCCGCTCGATTTTCTGATCATGCCGGAAAATATGAAGCGCTGTGCCCGCGAGTTCGATGGCATCAAGCGGCATTATTTCGCCATCACCTGGCAGGACTATTTTATCTGGGGTGCCACCGCCGGCATGCTCCGCAATCTGTCGCAACGACTGTTAACCTGGTAACGAGGTATAGATGCGGATATTTCTTCATATTTTTCTGCCCCTGATCACGCCGCTGGTGCTCTATTCGATTTGGGCTAAAATTGATGCCAACCGCAAGGGTCAAGGCCTGCCGGATTGGGAAGAAGGCCACTGGTTCTGGGTGCTGATCATTGGTTTTGCATTGACCGCTGCGTCGCTGATTTTTCTGACCACCTTGGGTGATGATATCGGCGGTCTGTATCAATCCCCCCGGATCGAAGATGGCCAGGTAGTGCCGGGGCACTTTAAAGACAAATAACGCAACAGAGGCCAGCGGCCATTGAATGAGACATGATTGAAGACCTGCTGGAATTTATCGAAGGCCCGGCGCGTTGGACCGTAACGGCGTTGGCATTGTTGGTCTTTTTGTTTCTCGTTGCCCGGCGGAAATCGTCGCGCCGGAAACTATTCGAAGGACCGGCCAAGCAAACTGACATCATCCTCAATTGGGGCAAACGCCCGGGAGGTCAAATACCGGTTGAGCCCTGGATGACAACACCGGAGATTAAGGCCGTGTTCGCCGCCATCACTAAAAACGGCAAAGAAGCGCGATTTATCGGCGGCTGCGTCCGCGATGCTTTGCTCAAAAATCCGGTAACCGATGTCGATATCGCGACCCCGGAAACACCTGATCAGATAACCGCACTGTTGGAGAATGCCGGCATCAAGGCTGTCCCCGTGGGTATTGAGCACGGCACAGTGATGGCGGTAATCAACCACCAAAGCTTTGAGATCACGACACTCCGGAAGGACATCAAGACCGATGGCCGTCATGCCGAGGTTAAATTCACCGAAGATTGGAAGCAGGACGCGGCCAGACGCGATTTCACCTTTAATACGCTGAGCGCAACCCCCGACGGCATGGTCTTTGACTACTTTAACGGCATTCAGGATTTGGCCGACAGGGTGATCCGATTCGTCGGCCTTGCCCCTGATCGGATCGATGAAGACCGGCTTAGAATTCTCCGTTATTTTCGTTTTATCGCCACCCTGGGCATGCGGGTCGAAAGCAAGACGGAATTTCAGGCCTGTATCGATAAGGCGCCGGCGCTGAAAGAGCTTTCCGCCGAGCGTATTAAATCCGAGCTGTTCAAAATATTAGCCTCCGACATGCAGTTGGATGTCGTGACGCTGATGTATAACCATGGTGTCCTGAAAGTTATTCTGCCTCATGTCACCAGCCCGGAATGCCTGCGCCAGCTCACCTGGCTTGAAACCAACGCGATTAAATTTGATTGTGTGCGTCCCGATCCACTGCGCCGGCTGGCCGCCTTGGTCGAGACGGATGGGCAGGGCGCGGCAGAAATCACGGACGCCCTGAAACTGTCAAACGCCGAGCAGCAACGCCTGACGTCGATGATTGCGCCCGAGTGGCAAGCGGATTGGCAGATCAGTGATGATGATTTACGCGCGACCCTTTATCAGATCGGCGCGACGACAGTGATTGATCTGGCGCTGCTCAAATGGGCCGAGATGCTGGTTGCATCGCCAACCGGGCTCGGTGAGGTGCAGGACAGCTGGGTGCGTATTATTGAATTCGCCGATCAGGCAATGTCGGAACCTGATATTGCCTTCCCGCTCAAAGGTCAGGACGTGCTGGATCAGGGTGTCGCCCCTGGCCCGCAGGTGTCGGATTTACTCGGCCAGGTCGAAGACTGGTGGCTGGCCGAGGGCTGCCACGCTGACCGGAACGCCTGCTTGGAGAAGCTCGAAGCGCTGTTGTAGGCGTATTCTCCTTCTCAAAAATCAATGACTGTCCTACACGCCGTCATCTATATTTCCTAACGCCCGCGACTGCGGGTCGCCGCTAATGCGGCGTAAGCCAAGCTTGCGCCGGAAATATATTTTTTGGCGCCCGGCGTTTGAGGGGCAATTTATGCCCGTTGTGGTAACACTATTTTACCCCTAATGAGATAATAATAAAAAAGTTCGCATTTTGTTCTTGCATAAGTGGAATTTATTTACTATAAATATCATCAAATACATCTAAATTAGGAAATTTAAGTGAGTACCGACAGCATTTCTCCCCCTAATGGCAGGGGTCCCGATACAGACACGAAGGGAGGTTTAAACCAAGATCATAACCCAGACCAAAACGTTCTCCAAAACGATCGCGAAGATAATCTGGTCCCTGCCATTCCCCCCCTTTCTGGCCGCGATTTGTTGGCGGCAATCCTTCAAGCCGAGACCGGTACCGGATTTGACACCGATGCCGGGGAGACCAGCGATCCGATCCCCCTCGCGCCCAAATATTTATCCGCTGATGAGATCAGCGCCTTGATGCGCACCGACGCCTATCGCACTTGGCATCATCCCAACTCAGAGCGGGTGCGCGACGCCGTCAGCCGCTGGTTTGAGCTAACCTATCCGGGACCGCTCAATGTGGATGCCACGGGCCGCACCATCAGAACCGAAGACCGCTACCGGCCGGCCAGCGCCCCCCACGCTATGGCAGAACTCGGCCCCATCAGCTTGCAGCGCGCTAGACGTTTTACGCCGCAAGCTGCGAGCCCGGCCCTCAGCGCCCGCCGTCAACGCTTTCTCGACGGCGTCAAGCGCAGCCGGGACAATTTTAATAGCCGCTGACGCAAAAACCCCCTCTAATACGGGCATAGGGATGAGAGAGATAGCGAACGAAAGAAAAGATGACTGAAACAAATGACATAATAGCCTGTCCCAATTGCGGCAAAGAAACTTACGCCAATGTGCACAGCTGCAATAAATGCGGGGCAATTATTAATGCCGGGGCGAAGGATTTACGCACGCAGCCAAAACCGCCACGGTTTACCCGGAAGCAGCGGCTAATAATCAAAATCGTGATTTTCCTCATTCTCGCACCGGTAATTTGGTGGCTATTCGAATTTATTTTGTCCGTTTTGGGTTATTTTTTCGGTGGAATATTTCACGACATAACTACTTTTTATTTGAAATTAACAGGACGAATGTAATACGAAAGGATACTAAAATTGGTAGATGGAATGATTGGTGAGTACGGCAACTGGGGTGGCTATCGCTATTCCGGTGGTGAAAAACTTTTTATGTTTACAACCAGTTCGAGGGACCTCCAATGATACCTGTCGAAATAAACCCGAAATGGAAACTGCCTCTTACAAAGAAGCAACATCTAATTATATTCATAATATACTCAATTATTTACAGTGTTATTGGCATTGATACTTTCTTTGAGCAGTACGGTGATACAATAGAGGTAATAATTTACGTTGTTTTATTTATGTTAGTAGAAATTATTATTTACGTAATATTTTTACTACTAAACTTAATTAAATATAAAAAGAGTATTTAATTTTTAAATGGTGCAACTAATCGTAAATCGAAAATGGAAATTGCCGATAAACGGTAAACAATATTTCTGTCTAATTATTGTTTACTCGATAATCTACTATCTCATCGATGTTGACGCCTATTTTAATCAATATGGTGAAATCATTTCTTTTATAATATTTGCTGCTTCATTTTTGTTAATTGAAGCATTCATTTATCAAACATATTTGATGATTAAAATTTCAAATCTAAACACGAAAGGTAATACACTAAATGGCAAGTATCGAATATTCTACACAATATGGGCCGGCCTCTTACAATCCTGAAACAGGGATGTGGCAGCAATCGGTTTCAACGGTTGATCAAAATGGTAAATCTGTCGGATCAGCACAAACATATACTTCGACCACTTATAGCGGTCTTCCCGGAAATGCACCTGACTATGATCTTGATAATAAAGGTGCAAAAATTGGCGGAAGGATTGGAAAGGCTGTTGGTTTACAAGTTGGTAAAAGAGGAGGACCCATTGGCAGCGCCGTTGGAGGTCTAATCGGTAAACAGGTCGGCAAAGGAACGGGATACATCGCTGGAACAATTGCCGATCCGGTTGGACGAACGATTGGCCGGTCCAAAGGCTCATTCTCAGAATACATGGGGTGGTCCGATCCATTTGAAATGGATGCTAATGATTCGTTTGATCGTGACGTCGTTAGTATGACACCAGAGCAGTTTGAAGATGAGTGGAATTCACCGCATTCAGGATTACCGGGAACGCCTGCAGGTAACATTCAGCACGCCGATGAATTTGCCGATCTGACAAGTTCGGGAAGCACAGACACCTCCGTCTCCGAAGCTGAAGCAATGGACGCTCTCGCTGAGTTTGCCGAAGCGATCTCTGAGATGTCGGTTGAAAATTTCGAAGATGAGTGGAATGCGGAAGCGCTGGGCTCGCCCTCAAGCGGCAGCCCTCACGCCGAGGAATTCGCCGGACCCGGCGGGCCAAACTCTCAGGCAAGCGGCAAATCCGGTGCCCCAACGGCGCCGTCTGCCCCCGCCTCACCTTTCGGCATCAGCCCGGGCACCAATCCCGGATCACTGATGGGCAATACCGGCAGGGACACGCTTGGCCCTTCACCCAGCTCTATATCCAGCCCAACTCAATATAACTCTCATGCGGCGGCGATTGAGACAGCGGCCAAAAGCGCCTCGCCCGAGATATATTCACCTGATCTCGGCGCTGCCTTTCGCACCGATACCCCCGGCAGCCCGACCTATGGCAAAGCACCGTCGGTAGAGAGCTTCACGCCGGGCAATGCGCCCAGCTCGGATAATCTTTATGGCCGCGACGCGCCACAATCCAGCACTGCCAAAGACACCCCCGGCAGCAAACAGGATATGGCCGAGGTTTACAGCTATTGGAACATGGATACACCGGACGACATGCTGGACGTCAACCAGGACGACTTCGCTGGCGCCATGAGCTTGGGCTGGGAAGCCGCCTTTGGTACTGGCCCAGATGTTGGGGAACAAAGTGGCAACAATAACAGTCAAGGTTCAGTAGGAAGCCCGAATAACGATGATGCGTACAGTTTTAGCCCAGCCGATATTGAAAACGATTCAGGCGGTTTATATCAAGAAGCTGGCAACAGCGCGGTTTACGGCGGCAGGACCAGTAAATCCAGTCAAAATAAATCCAACGCGTCGGCAGGTGGCTCTCCTGGCCCATTCACCTATCATGAGGATCCTTACACCGGTGTCGTCTACAACAACGAAGGTTTTGATAACCGAGGATTATATGACCGGGCCAATGATACCACGAGCGGTTATTATACCGGGGGTCAGACTGGCGACGGTACTGGTGGTGGCACTGGCGGTATTGGTGGCGGCATGGGTATAGGCCAAGGCGGCGAAGGTATGGGAGGCACTGGCAGAAGTAATGATGGGCCTGATGGCGGTATAACGCCGGCAGATTTGGACATTCTTGATGATTATGATAGCGGCGATGGAGAATGCTTCTCTGGTGACACGCTCATACTGATGGCGGACGGCACGGAAAAGCCCATTATGGATGTTCATGCGGGCGAGCAAGTCGCCTCCTTCACCAAGCTCGGCGAATTAAAATCGCAAACCGTATTGGAAAATTTGATTACCGGCCGCCGCCGGCTGATCAATATCGATGGTGTTAAAGCAACGCCGCCGCACCCCTTCCTGTGCAGCAACGGCAAATGGATTTTTGCCCGGGAAATTGAACCCGGCCTGGAACTCGTCAAATCGGACGGCTCAACCAATATGGTCAAAAACGTCTATCCCGACGGCCACGCCAGCAAAGTCTACAATCTCGAAGTCGATGGCGGTGATTGTTTTATCGCCGGTGGCTTTCGGGTGCATAATTCGACCATCATCTGTGCCGAGTTGCACCGCCAGGGCTGGCTCACGGACGAGGAATGGGACATCGAGCGCCGCTATTCGCGGCTTGAAAATCCGTTCCGGGGCTTGGGCGATAATTGGGACAGCGTCAGCCACACCTACCGCTGCATTGCTAAGCCTTTAATTGCGCTAAGCCGCCAGGCGCCGATGAGCTTTGGCCGGATGCTGGCCGCCGCGATCCGCCCCTGGATCACCGAACTTGGCTTTCGTTATGGCGGTAAACCCCACGGCCATATTCTCGGTCATCTCGCCATGGACTACGGCTCACCTCTCGTGCGCCTGCTGTGGGGGATTAAAGCCAAACCACTTCAAACTGCAACCACCTAACAAATGAACCACAGAGAACATCGAGGACATAGAGGTAGAACATTATTTAGTCACCCCCACCCCTCCCTCCCCCGTCAAGGGGGAGGGGGATCTATTAATGGAGCCTGCCACCATTTTTTCCTCCCCCCTGGAGGGGGAGGATTAAGGTGGGGGGCAAATAGATACAACTTGAATTACTAAACTTCACCAAAGGAAACTAAAATGACATCACCAGATTCAAATCCGCTTACTGCTAATTACGATCAGGCGTTCGTGCCGAGCTTTCAGGCCGGGCTCGGGCGGCTCACCGGCGAAGAGCGCAGCTATCTCAAGCATCTGATTACACCCGAGGCGGCGTTTCTTTTAGCCAAGGCCTTCGGTCCCGATATGGGTATCTATCTCTGGCCGTTTATAGCCGAGGACACGCCGGCAGAACTGCCGAAAATAAAAAGCAAATAGCGCTACTCTGCAGCGGCTGCTTGATCGGGCGACCAGGTCAGCACCGGATTGCGGGCGGCCATGGTTTCATCCAGGCGGCGGCGCGGCGTATAGATCGGCGCTGCCTTGAAATCGTCCGCCTTGCCGGTTTGCGCTTTCTTAGCCAGCGCCCGGATCACACCGACAAACTCATCAAGGGTCGCCTTGCCTTCGGTCTCGGTCGGCTCCATCAATAAAGCGCCATGGACGACCAGCGGGAAATACATCGTCATTGGATGGAAGCCCTCATCGATCATCGCTTTGGCGAAATCGAGCGTCGTCACATCGGTGTCTTTTAAAAAACGGTCATCGAACAGCACTTCATGCATACAGGGCCCGTCATAGGACGCTGTTAGAATGTCGCTGAGCTTGGCCATCAGATAATTGGCGTTGAGCACAGCATCGCTGGAGGCCTGGCGCAAGCCGTCCGAGCCCATCGACAGCATATAGGCGAGCGCACGGACCATCACGCCGAACTGGCCGTGGAAACCTTTCATGCGACCGTAAGGTTTGTTGTCGCCAGCATCTTCTGCCTGCTCGACCAATTCGAAACCGTCTTTCCCATGAACAACGTAGGGCAAGGGCGCATAAGCCGCCAGCGCCTCTGACAGCACCACCGGTCCGGCCCCCGGCCCGCCGCCGCCATGGGGCGTTGAAAAAGTCTTATGCAAATTGAGATGCATCGCATCGATACCGAGGTCGCCCGGCCTGACCCGGCCGACAATCGCATTGAAATTAGCGCCATCGCAATAAACCAGCCCGCCGCACTCATGCACCGCCTGGGTCATCTCAATAATTTCATTTTCAAACAGGCCACAGGTATTGGGGTTGGTCACCATGATCGCGGCAACATCATCACCCAGCTTGTCTTTAAGCGCCGCCAGATCGACCCGGCCCTGTTCGGTCGCCGGGATTGCCTCAACCTTATAGCCGCACATATGGGCACTCGCCGGATTGGTGCCGTGGGCTGATTCGGGCACCAGCACGCGGACCCGTGCATCACCCCGCGCTTCCAAAGCCGCCCGGATGGTCATCAGGCCACAAAGCTCACCATGAGCGCCGGCGGCCGGTGACATCGCGATCGCCGGCATGCCGGTCAGGATTTTCAGCCAGTGCGCGGTCATATCGATCAGCTCATAGGCGCCCTGCACGGTTGCCTTCGGCTGCAGCGGATGAATATCAGCGAGGCCCGGCAAGCGCGCCATCTTTTCATTGAGCCGGGGGTTATGCTTCATGGTGCAGGAGCCGAGCGGATAAAGGCCGCCATCGATGGCGAAGTTTTTCTGGCTGAGACGGAGATAATGGCGCACGACTTGCGGCTCGGACAAGCCCGGCAGACCGATCGGGTCTTTCCGCGCCGCATCTCCCAAGCGGCTTTCGACATTGGTAAGTTCCGCCGGATTGGGCAGATCAACCGCCGTCATGCCGGGCGAGTTTTGCTCAAAGATCAGCTTTTCTTCCAGCTGCAAGGCGCGATTTCCGGTGGCTGTGCTCATCAGAGGACCTCCGCCAATGAACCAGCCAATTGATCCATATCGTCAGGCGTCACCGTTTCCGTCGCCGCCACAACCAATAGATTTTCAAGCTCCGGCTGGCCCGGATAGAGGCGCGACGCTGGTACACCAGCTAAAATTCCTGCGGCCGCCAGCGCATCGACCACGCCCGCCGCAGGCTTGCTCAGCTTTACCGTAAATTCGTTAAAAAAAGTGTCGTTGATTACGTCGACACCAGTAACCGCATCGAGCCTATTGGCGAGCGCAATCGCTGTCGCATGATTTAGTTGCGCCAAGCGGGTAAAGCCGGCCTCGCCCAGGAGCGTCAGATGGATTGAGAACGCCAGGGCACAGAGACCGGAATTGGTACAGATATTACTGGTCGCTTTTTCCCGGCGGATATGCTGCTCCCGGGTCGACAGCGTCAGCACCCAGCCGCGCTTGCCTTCAATATCTTTGGTTTCACCGGCCACGCGGCCCGGCATTTGGCGAAGATACTTTTCCCGGACGGCGAATAGCCCGACATGTGGTCCGCCGAAATTAAGTGCATTACCCAATGACTGGCCTTCGGCGGCGACAATGTCTGCCCCCATATCGCCTGGCGACAATACGGCGCCCAGCGACACAATCTCGGTGACGACCACGACCAGCAAGGCGCCCTTGTCATGACACGCCTCGGCCAAGGCGGAATGATCGCGTACCTGACCAAAGAAGCCCGGGTTTTGCACAATCACGCAAGCCGTTTCATCATCGATGTCCGGGGCTAAATCTTCTTCGGCAGAGGGATCGGCTGTCTTGGTGACGATTTCGATATCGAGAAACTTGGCACTGGTCGCGGTGACTTCCGCATAATGGGGATGCAACCCGCCTGACAAGATAACTTTGTTCCGCCGCGTCACCCGGCACGCCATCATCGCCGCTTCAGCCGCTGCCGTCGCGCCGTCATAGAGCGAGGCGTTGGCGATCTCCATACCGGTAATCATCGCGACCTGGGTTTGAAACTCAAACAACGCCTGCAGCGTGCCTTGCGAAACTTCCGGCTGATAGGGCGTGTAAGAGGTCAAAAATTCACTGCGTTGAATAAGATGATCGGCGGCGGCCGGAATATGATGGGAGTAGTTACCGGCACCGAGGAAAAACGGCGCTGCCCCAGAGCCAAGATTATTGGCCGCCAAACCACCGATGATTTGCTCGACCTCAAGCTCGCCCTTAAAGCCCGGCAAATCGACCGGCTGATCGAGCAAGACGTCGGCGGCGACATCCTTATAGAGCGCTGCCATATTGGGCGCGCCGATTGCCGCCAGCATATCTTGGCGATCCTGATCAGTGAGCGGCAGGTAGCGCATTAGTCGAGTTCCGCAACATATGCCTTGTAGGCATCCTCATCCATCAAGCCATCAAGATCGGCGACATTATTGAGTTTGATTTTATAAAACCAGCCTTCGCCCTGGGCGTCTGAATTAACAGCGCCCGGATTGTCTTCCAGACCTTTGTTGGCTTCGACGATTTCGCCATCAGCCGGGGCATAAACCTCGGAGGCCGCCTTGACGGATTCGACCACCGCCGCTTCGTCACCCTTGTTGAAGCTGGCGCCGGCTTCCGGCACTTCAACATAGACCACATCACCAAGCTGACCCTGCGCATAGTCCGAAATTCCGACCGTGCCAATATCGCCATCCATGGCAATCCATTCATGTTCTTCAGTAAATTTCACTGTCGCCATCTTATGTCTTCCTGTTCCTCATCCACGATAATAATTTTGTTGTACGAACGGTAGTTTAATTACTTTTGAATTTAAACTTTTACCCCGAACCGTCAATTGAAGCGTCGTATCGACAGCGGCATTTTCGCGGCTTACATAACCCATAGCGATGGGCCCATCAACAGTTGGGCCAAAGCCACCACTGGTTACAACGCCAATTTTATTGCCGGATGGGTCGGTTATTTCAGTGCCCTCCCGGGCCGGCGCCCGGCCATCCGGCAAAATACCAACCCGCCGGCGTGACGGTTTATTGGCGATTTCAGTGATGATTCGCTCGGCGCCTAAGAAACCGCCTTCTTCGCGGCGGCGTTTGCTGATCGACCATAATAGACCGGCTTCAATTGGCGAGGTCGTCTCGTCGATGTCATGGCCATATAGACAAAGCCCGGCTTCAAGGCGCAGCGTATCGCGGGCGCCGAGACCAATGGGCTCAACAGCAGCTTCGGCAAGCAACAATTCGGCCAGCTCAACACTTTTTCCGCCCAGCACCGAAATTTCATAGCCATCTTCTCCGGTATAACCGGAGCGCGAGACCAAGCAATCGATACCAGCGATTTCAACTTCCTGCATGGTCATGAACGACATCGCCTCAACACCTGGCGCATGACGGCTCAACACGGCGGCAGCCTCCGGGCCTTGCAAAGCGATCAAACCGCGATCTGCCAATATTTCAAGCTCCACGCGATCACCAATATGTTCCTGGATATGAGCGAAATCATTTTCTTTGCAGCCGGCATTCACCACCAGAAAAATATGGTTGCCTCGATTGGTCGCCATTAAATCGTCAAGTATACCACCGGCCTCATTGGTGAATTGGGTGTAGCGCATCTGGCCTTGTTCAAGCCCGGCGACATCACCCGGCACCAACGTTTCAAGCGCTGCTGCGACATCATCTCCGCGTAAGATAGCCTGGCCCATATGCCCAACGTCAAACAACCCGGCTTTGGCGCGGGTATGACGATGCTCGGTCAAAATACCGTCTGGGTATTGTACCGGCATATCATAGCCGGCAAAGGGCACCATCTTTGCGCCCAAACTTACATGAAGCTTATGCAGTACGGTTGTCTGTAAAGTATCGTTCATCTGCTTGCTCTGTTATCGAATACCAATTATCGAATGCTTGGCACACGTCGCTTTTCCCGATTAAATTTTATTTGCTCCGGCGTTAACTGGAAGCCGATATAAATTTTCGAGCCCGGTCCTGGACGCGATTTCGTAATCGGAATTGATACTTCAACGGCCTCATCAATAACTCGCATAGAATTGCGATTTTCCGGAAAATTTACTCTGGTAGTGAAAACCTTGCGACCTTGCGGTCGGGGATAAAATTCCGGCATAGCGACGAAATAACTGACATTTGTTGCGCGGCTTTTTTCCGCCGGCCCCCGGGTTATGTCAAAGCCAACTTTGATCGTCACATTAACTTTCGAGTAAACACCTTTTTCACCAATATATTCACACTCACCGGTAAACCCCCTGAGCTCGGCTTCAAAACGAATGTCGGTAATATCACGGCCCGGACCCGCACGATAGGCGGTGATGATGTCGGTATCCTTCAATAGCTGAACCTTAGGACAGGCTGGCAACGGCTTTTTTTTAGCAAAAGGATTGAGGCTTTCAGCCGTTTCACAGCCAGCGAGGATTAATCCCAGACAGCCAAGAGCGGCTAAATTGAAAATAAACTTAAACTTCATTAAAGCCGCTCCCGACCATATCTTCGTCCGTCTAAATCAGCTCAATCTTGGAGCGATTTATGGGTACCGTCACAGCGAGGCGCGTTGCCGGTCCGTTTGCAGCCACAGAGGTGCAGGGTTTCGCTTTTTTCGGCAACAAAAATTTCCGGTTTAAATTCACCGGCTTCTTTATGGGCGCCATTGCAAAACGGCTGATTATCGCTCAAACCACAAGTGCAATAAGCGTATTGCTCGCCTTCTTGTACGTCAACGTGATAAGGGCTGGTTTGGGCAACAACTGGATCACTCATTTGAATTCCTCCCTAATGAGATTGCTATAAATGATTTTATGGTGGGACTTTAGTTGAGCAATTCGGGTGCTACAAGACTATCTGTCGAGGAGAAATAAATTTAGCGGAAATCGTGCAAGGTCGCGGCCATTTTGGCGAGCGCACGGGCTCGGCCCCAGGCGTTATCAATTGATTCAGCAATGGCGATTCCCCGTTTGAAAGCGCTGGCGGCTCGAACCATCTGTCCAGCTTGGATATTTTCCGTTGCCAAATCGCCCAACATCCAAACTTGACTTAAAGAACTGCCAATTGCATCAGTCGCATCAATGGCTAGTTTTTCGGTCTTTTTGACTTCATCGGTCAGGCCTTTTTTGGCTTGGGCAGCGGCAACCGACCACAAAGCATAGGCGCGCAAACGATCATTTTCGATCTCGAGAGCAGTTTCAGCCGCATTTTCGATTGTCGCGGCTTTGTCTTGGATACCAATATCTATCAGCGACAAGGCCAGCTGGCCAATTGCATAGGAGCGGGCGTAATCAAGTTCAATATCTTCCGCTTTGGTGAGCGCCAGTCGGATGGTTACCGCGGCTTGCGTCTTTTGCCCTTTTGCCGACAAGGCGACGGCAATCCGGCCCAGGATAACTGAGCTATAGCGCCGGCTAATTATTTTCCGAGCTGTCTCTAAAGCCGCCTTGGTATCGCCGGACTGGGCTTGGGCTGTCGCCGCGCTCATCAGGACGGCGGTCCGATCGTAAGCGCCAGATACTTCTTCGATCAACGACAAGGCCCGAAGTGGTTGGCCGATTTCAGCAAAAGCCGAGGCAACGTGGCGCAACGCAGCGCCGCGTTCCATTGAGCTCAATTGGTCTTCAAAGGCCTTGGATCGAGCCAGATCTTGCGCCCGCGTGAGCGCATCTTCAGCCGCACCGGTATCACCAATTTTGGCTAAAACAACGGCCATTTGCGCCAGCAGGGTCACCTGTTGAAGCGGATTATTAAGTCTATCGGCTTGGAGAATAATTTGGGCCGCCGTTTCGTGGGCGCCGTCATGATCTTTATTTTTCAGCTGGATATCGGCGATTGAGGCAAAGGCTTCAAGCCGCTGGAAGGCGCTTGGAATGATGTGCGCGGCCTGCCAAGCGTCATCAATTCTGCCAGCCCTGGCTTGCGCCCGGGCAATATCGCGCAACGCGACTATTATCAAACGCGCATCGCCGATCTTGGAAACTGTGCGGATAGCTTGATCGATAAAACCGGTCTTGGCTTGGGCAACGAGTATTTCACCAAGTGCCCAATCGCGGAGTTCTCGTTTGTGGATGGCCTTGGCACTCTCGATCGCTTCTTCCAACAAACATTTTTCTTTAGGATCGCGAAAGCAAGGGCTCGCATCACGGGTTGGATCGGCGACTTCATCGATATCTCCGTGCTTGAGTAACGCCCGGGTTTCAGCACTGCCAGCCAAGGCTTTGCGTGCCGCCTTGATATCTGTTTTCCTGATTTTATCGAGCCGCAACAACATCGCTCCGACACGGCTTTGTGTTTCCATGTGTTTGGCCAGTTCTTCCGTGACCAAACCATCAACTTTCTTACTCAGTGTTTTTTGATAAGCGCGGATTGCCTGGCGCAAATCTTCCGTCATCCGGCCGTCCGCAGGGCCCGAAAAATGGTCCATCTTCTTGAGCATTTTCTGGATCCGCGCGATCAGTTCGCTTTCACTGGAAAGTTCCCGTTCTTCCTGCTCCAGGAAATCGATAATGCGCGCCGCCTCAACGTTATTGAGGCTACCAAACACGGTAACGGCTAGGCTGATAATAAATCCGAAGATGAAAAGTCGCATCACATTCCTTTGGGCGATTGGCCACCCATAAAACGATTCGCTGACATATTATACTGCAAATCTTAGAATGACTAAAGAATACAGTTTTACCTTGCTTGGTTAAGTGATCATTATCACGGCAATTACAAGAAATAATTTCGTCATAATTAATCGCCATAATTAATCGACTGTCGATTAATTATCCATATTAACACTTTTCAGATGAAGGCCCGTAAGCTAGAAGGCGAGCATGTCGGAAAAGAACAATGACACTCGAGTTGAGCTTTATACTGATGGGGCTTGTAGCGGCAACCCGGGCCCGGGCGGCTGGGGGGTGATCCTGCGCTGGCGGGATAGGGATAAAGAAATTTATGGTGGCGAAGAAGAAACCACCAACAACCGCATGGAGCTGCAAGCAGTCATCGAAGGTCTGAAGGCGCTTAAAAAACCTTGTGCCGTTACCGTCTACACCGACAGTCAATATGTTCAAAAAGGCATGACCGAGTGGCTCGAAGGCTGGAAGGCCAAAGATTTTAAAGTTAAGGGTGGCGGCTTACGGGTCAATCATGATCTCTGGCGGGAACTGGATAGCTTCAACCAATCCCATCAGATTTCCTGGCAATGGGTCAAAGGTCATGCCGGGCATCCGGAAAATGAGCGCGCCGATGAACTGGCGCGACAGGGTGTTGATTTAGTGCGTTAATCTTCCGTTCTGGGAAATGTCGTCAGACTTTTTATAATACCGCGGAAAGTCCGCACCTCTTGTTCGGTCATATTGGCACGCTGAAAAGCATTGCGAATGTTCTGCACCATCACCGGGCGCTTTTCTTTTACCCGCAAGAAGCCACGCGCATCCAATTCGCTTTCAAGATGCTCAAATAGCCCTATCAGTTCTGCCTTGTCGGCCAGTTGAGAGTCTTTCATCCGCAATTCAGCCGCTGGTGTTTGATCGGCCAGTTTGAACCATTCATACGCCAGCAATAACACAGCTTGCGACAGGTTAAGCGACGTAAAGCCGGGATTGAGCGGCACCATAACAATTTTATTGGTGAGGGCAATATCATCATTGTTTAACCCCATGGCTTCGCCGCCAAACAAGATACCGCAAATTGTGCTTCCGGAGCGGCGAAATTCCGTTGCCGCTTGAGCCGGCGTGACAACTTCCTTGGTGATATCCCGATCGCGTGCCGTCGCCGCATAGACAAGATTGAGATCGCCAATTGCTGCTTCAGTCGTTTCATATATTTTGGCGTTTTTCAGCACCATGTCAGCACCTGAGGCGGTACTAGTGGCACGCGAATTTGGCCAGCCGTCACGGGGCCGCACTAAACGCAGATCAGTGAGCCCGCAATTCAACATGGCGCGCGCGACCATGCCGATATTTTCGCCTAATTGCGGCTCAATAAGAATAATTGCCGGCGTATTTTCCGCCGCGGCCCCGGCACCAGATTTGGATGCTGCTAGTTTGCGGTTGGTGCCCGCCATCGAATTTAGGACTCACCGTTCAGGCTGCCGCCGGCCTTGGCGCCATCACGGTAGAGCTTGTAGACAATTGCATCACGCAGCGCACCATAGGAGGCATCGATGATGTTTGACGAAACGCCTACTGTCGACCACCGCATACCCTGCTCATCCGCACTTTCGATCATCACGCGAGTGACCGCGCCGGTGGCATCAGAGGGGGTCAATATTCGCACCTTATAGTCAACCAGGCGGATATCTTCGAGTTCCGGATAGATCGGCAACAGGACTTCCCGGAGCGCTGTATCCAACGCGTTCACCGGACCATTACCCTCAGCCACGGTCATGAAATGCTCTCCGTTAACCTCAGCTTTGATGGTCGCTTCGGACAACGTGATTAATTCATCGCGGGCATTCCAGCGGCGTTCATCGATGACCCGAAAGCTGCTGAGACGAAAATAATCCGGCACCGTATGCAGCGCGCGCCTGGCCAGCAACTCAAAACTCGCTTCCGCCCCATCATAAGCATAACCGGCAAACTCAAGCTCCTTCACCTGTTCGACCAGGCGCGTAACTTTCGGATCTTTAGCATCTACTTCGAGCCCGATATCGCGGAACATGGCGAGAATATTTGATTTACCCGACTGGTCGGAAACCACAATATGGCGATGATTACCAATCACTTCCGGCTCGACATGCTCGTAGCATTTTGGATCCTTTTCGACCGCCGAGACATGTAAACCGCCTTTATGGGCAAAAGCCGATTCGCCGACATAAGGTGCGCCGCGATCCGGCGCCCGGTTGAGACGTTCATCAAGCGTATGGGAGACATGGGTAAGTTTGGTCAAATCGTCTTTGGAGACACCAGTCTCGAAGCCCATTTTAAGCATCAGTGATGGGATCAGTGAAATTAGATTGGCGTTGCCACAACGCTCGCCAAGACCATTAAGAGTGCCTTGAACCTGCCGCACACCGGCGCGCACTGCCGCCAAGGAATTTGCCACCGCATTACCGGTATCGTCATGACAATGGATGCCGAGATGATCACCCGGGATATGCTCAATCACTTCTCTGACAATCCGCTCTATTTCATCCGGTAAAGTGCCGCCATTGGTGTCACAGAGCACCACCCAGCGGGCCCCAGCTTCATAAGCGGCTTTCAGACATTTGATCGAATATTCCGGGTTGGCTTTATAGCCGTCGAAGAAGTGCTCGGCATCGAACAATGCTTCTTCGGTTTTTTCAGCGGCATGTTTGATAGAATCACCGATCATTGCCACGTTCTCATCCATATCGATTTCGAGCGCGACCTTGACCTGAAAGTCCCAGGTTTTGCCGACGATGCAAACGCACGGCGTTTTGACATCCAACAAAGCGCTTAAACCCGGATCATTGTCGGTGCTGCGGCCCGGACGGCGGGTCATGCCAAAAGCCGTAAATTTACTTTGTTCCAATTTAGGCGGAGTGGCGAAAAACGTGTCATCGGTTGGGTTTGCACCCGGCCATCCGCCTTCAATATAATCAATACCGAGCGAGTCGAGATCCTGCGCAATCGCTGTTTTATCAGCGACATTAAAATCCACACCTTGCGTCTGCGCACCATCGCGCAGCGTACTATCAAACAGGTAAACTCGTTTATCGCTCATTGTCACATAATCTCGTTCATTTATGGCGGCCACCTAAGAAATTTGCCGGAACCGCTGGAAAGCGCGGGAGAATGCACAAATTTGCACAAAATCTCAAGGTTTTCTGATCAAATTAGTTATTTTACCTATACTCGTAAAAATATATATATTTTCCCCCTGACCTTGGAAACAGTGATCGCCAACCCTAAATTAATAAAATATGGTTGATTACGGTAGTTGATAAATCAATATTTCATACAATAAAAAATAGAGACCCGATGCCAGATACGGCCGACATTATTGGCGATGAAACGCCGGAATACCTGTCATTTAAGGGGCAGATTCAGGGCACTAATATTATTGAGCAGACTCTGCTTGCGACCGATTACCTCAATCATTTCAATGAAATTGTGATGCTTCTCGAGATGGTGCCGGATATGCCGGAAATTATCGAAGAAGCAAAAGCCTGGGCGCCTAAATCCTATCAAGAACATTTTCGCAACAGTACCTTCACCGAGAAGGATTTAGCGGTTGAAGCCTACAATCACGTGCCAGAGCGCTTCAAAAGGCCTTTTGAACAAACGATCGGACAAATTGACCGTTTGATCGAAGCGGCGGTTAGACGATTGGATGAAATTAGCGCATCGGGTGATGCCGAACATTTACGGATTACGTCTTCTGATTACTCGCGCAATATCCAACGACTGATGGATTTCGCTTCCGGTATCATCCATGGCAGCGAAAATACCATGGATCAGAATGAGATTGATCACCTGCTGAAAGATTAAGCAATAACGTCAGTTTTGTCGCTGCGCATATCAACGAATTTCCGGATTTTAATAAAGAGACCGGTATCCCGATCAATGGTTCCTTCAGCGCCAATGACACCGCTCGGCGAATTGCCGACAATGCCGTTGATCAAACCTAAAACACCGACTTTGGCGACGCCATGATACTCCGCCGACTGGATGAGCGGATGATCAATCAATTGCGCATTACAGTCGACCCGTAGATTAACCAATTGGGTTATCGCCGCCGGGTCTCGTATGAGCGCATCGTTTAGAACCTCAAGAGCTTTGAATATTGGATCAGCCATAGGTCAATTTAACGCTTTAAAATGAGCTTGTCCCCGACTACTTCGTAGCCGCCGAGACGGGACAGAAAACTCATGCCCAATAGAGAGGTGTTCATCGCCGCACCATTTACCGACGCCCGCACATCCATAAGTTCAATCGGTCCTACTGAAACCCGCCCAAGCTTTACCGGCGCCGCGCGAATAGTGCCACTGGCAGTTTGAAATAATCGGTCAAAAGACAAGCGTTTGAGATCAAAACCCAGCCTTTCGGCGTCCTGCGGACTGAGAACGACGCTGGTCGCGCCGGTATCAACTAAGAACCGAATCGCTATTCCGTCAACTTTTGCTTCGACGACAAAGTGCCCGCCGGACTGCGCCCGATAGGTGATGCGCTGCTCACCGACAAATCCTTGATGTGGCAACAACTCTGCCTTTAATTTGCGCCCGAAATCGACGGCTTCATCGCGCAGACTGTAGCCGATAAAGAGAACCGAACCGATGGCAATCCACAAGGCCGCATATTTAATTGCCTCGCCCGGCTTAGTCCGCCAATGAACGACCAGCGCGCCGACCAGCACCACCAGCCAGATCAGGTTATGCACCAGGCTCATGGTTGCAGAATTGTTGCCGAGAACGTTGCGCGGCTGATAGGTGAAAGAAAGCAGTAGCGCCAACAATACCGCGGCAACACCCAGCCCTATAATCCATCTAAATTTGGCGTTCCTTAAAAAATTACTCATGGGACTAATTTAGCCCAATTCCGCCAATTTCAAACCCCAATCAGCCGCGTGGAGATAACTTAACCGGGTCTCTATTCTTTTTTATCCGGGTTTTCCGGTTCAAAGAAGCTACCTGGAATTTTGGGCGGTATATCTTCCGAAGGTTTTTCGGCCTTGCGAAAAGCGGCAACTTTGGCAAAGTCATCGACGGCTTGCGGACCGGTTCGCGCCAGTCCGGCTTGGAACAATGCCGGGTCCCGCGTACTCCAGGCACTGCGTTCACTATAAAACGGCACCCACTTATTTTTAATCCGATTCTCCTGAAAATCGATGATGCCTTTCAGCGCATCTTCAACATCAGCGACCCCCGTCCAGGCGGATTTATAATGGATGAAACCACCGCGTCCCATAATCCAGGTCATATTGGGCAGCGTGCCGTAAGTCCGATGAGCGGAGCCGATCAGATCATCGAGCAATATTTCACGGTTGATATTTGAGTGTTCTTTAAAAGCCCGCGCATTGGCGCGTTTGTCATCCATTGAAGTATGGTGGCGATAATTTTCGCCCGGATGGGCTTCACGAGTATAGAGAAAAACCGAGCGCACGGCTTGGTCGGCATAGCGGTCAGCGAGGTCTTCCATCGCTTCGGACGCCATGTCACAGTAAGGTCAGGTGAATGACCCAAATTCAACGATGGTAACGCCTTTACGCCAAATGTCTTTTAATTGCACGGTCTCGCCGGTGGCTAAATCTTCGACCGGAAAGGAAGGTGCCCGGCTAGTGACCTGGGGCGCCTCACTGGCAAAGTCTTCGAAACTCTCACTGCCCGGATTCCAGGTACTGTAATTGTAATCTTCTGGTTTCACTATTTTTTCCTTAATTTATAAAATCTGTAGCGGCAGATTAATTCAAAAAAGACCGCTTTGCCAATCAGATTGTTTTACCCACCCATGATAGCGGTCTAAATTGGCGCCATGTTCAACCCAGCCACTCTACTATCTCATTTCGGCGGTATCGGCCGCGCCCTCTCAACCCGCAATTACCGCGTCTACTGGACCGGACAAGTGGTGATGGTGCAGGGTTTTTGGATCTATAAAATCGCCTCAGGATGGCTGATGTTTGAGCTCACCCATTCACCGGCCTGGCTCGGTGCACTAGGCTCGGCCTATATGCTGCCTATTCTATTCCTCGGGCCATTCGGAGGCGCTGTTGCGGACCGGTTTGGCTACCGGCGCTGTTCTATGGTGATGGTGGGATCGGGCGCAGTAATGGCGCTGGTTACGGCTACATTGGTTGGGCAGGGACTAATCACACCTTTGTTGCTGGTTTTTTTGACCTTGGTTCAAGGATTTCTGTTTGCCTTTGAATTTCCTGCCCGCCAAGCCTTATTTCCCAATTTGGTGGCGCGCAAAGATATGCCGGCAGCGGTTGCGCTAAATTCAACGACCTTTCATTCAAGCGCCTTTATCGGGCCTTTGATTGGTGGCGTATTGCTGTCAGTCAGCGGTGCGGGAGCGGCCTTTGCCGCCAATGCATTTTGTTTGCTGTGGATGATGGGGGCGATCTATCTGATCCCGTCACCGTCAAATTTAGGCGACCGCCTCGCCGCCAAGAAAGCCTCCGGTATCGTCAATGACCTTAAGGCCGGTCTCAAATACACCAAAGCCCATATCGATATCCGCCTGCTGATATTACTGTCGGTCACCGCGGCTTTGCTGATCAGACATTATCTAGATTTCTTGCCCGGCTTTGCCGGCGAAATTTTTGATCGAGGTGAAGAAGGTCTGGCGGCAATGACATCCGCGGCAGGCATTGGGGCGATGATATTTGCTTCCATTCTTGCTTTCCGTGGCCGCACCAAGGGGCTGACAACTTTTTTGGTGATTGGCCAAACTGGCGCTGCTTTATCGCTCATCGCTTTCACACAGACGGGAAATTTTTATCTCGGATTATTCGCCTTGGTTTTGGTGGGCGGTTTTTTAGTTTCTGCGGCGACCAGCGCCCAGTCGCTTATCCAACATAGCGTAGATGATAATTACCGCGCGCGCGTGATCAGCATCAATGTCTCTTTGGCGGTCGGCGCACCGGCCTTTTCGGCTCTCATCATCGGTGGCTTAGCCGAAATTTATGGCCTGCAATTGGCTGTCGCCGGGCCGGCCATCCTATCGATCGCAATCTTTTTACCGGTCGGTTTATCGTTGAGAAAACGGCGGCATGAAATTGAGGCGGAGAAGACTTAAGGCCAATTTAGTGAAGAATGCAGAACGGCAATAATTTGCAGCGTTTCAGACGAAACCCGGTAAATAATTATGTAGGGCGTTCCGGGTAGATTTAATTCACGCGTCCCCGAAACCCGGCCCGGCCTCCCACGATGAGGTAATTCCTCCAGCATTCGTACACTAGCCAAAATTTTGTTGGCGACGTTGGCGGCAGACTTTGGTTCTGTCTCGGCAATATAATTTCGGATTTGACCCAAGTCATCGACCGCTTGCCGGGCCCATTCAATTTTCATTCAGGATGATCTAATTCATTTTTAACGCCCCAACTGGTGAGCCAATTTTCAACTTTGTCGTGGCCAATCGTTTCACCATGATCGAGCTGATCGATACCAGCACTGATATGATCAATTTGCCAGGCCTGTGTTGCCAAATAAGTATCCAAAGCTTTTTCGAGATGCCAGGAACGGTTTCGATCAGTCGCCTCGGACAATTGATCCAGCAGCTGCTCTTGGTCAGCAGATATTCTGAATGATAGGGGCTTGGTGGCAGTCATAGGACAATACCTCCAGATTGTTTACAATGTATACAATGTATACACTCTTGGCAGGAAAGTCAATTTTTGAGGCCTAGCCCCGTTTCCAGGTCGTGCCGTCGGCGCTGTCTTCAAGCACAATCCCTTGCGCGGCGAGGTCGTCACGGATTTGGTCTGAGGTGGCGAAATCTTTATTGGCCCGGGCCTCCCGGCGCTGCTCGATTAAGGCGTCGATAGCGGCGTCACTGAGACCACCACCGGCGCCTTCAGGTGTCCATTTAAACCAATCTTCAGGATCAAGCTGCAGCAGGCCCATCAAATTACCGGCCGCCAGCAGATTATTTTTGGCGACTGCCTTGGCTTCATCACTATCAGCTTTATTTAACTCACCGACCAATTCATGAAGCACAGTAATCGCCTGCGGGGTATTGAGATCATCGGCAAGTGCGGCAACAAAATTGTCGGCAGACGCGACGGTCGCTGGAACAATCTCAGCGGTCGCGCGTAACGCCCCGTAAAAACTATCAAGATTGCTTTTTGCCTGGGCTAAACCATCAGCGGTCCAGTTCAGCGGCTGGCGGTAATGGGTCATCAACATGCACAGCCTGGCCGCCTCACCGTGATGGTCTTTCAACAAATCATGCACGGTGATGAAGTTGCCGAGGCTTTTTGACATCTTCTCGCCCTCGACCATGAGATAGCCGTTATGCATCCAGGTTTGAGCAAACGTACCCGCGCCATGGGCACAGCAGCTTTGGGCAATCTCGTTTTCATGATGGGGAAAAATCAAATCCTGACCGCCGCCGTGAATATCAAAGGTGAGGCCGAGATATTCGCTCGACATCGCCGAGCATTCGATATGCCAGCCGGGACGGCCGCGGCCCCAAGGGCTGTCCCAGCCCGGCTGATCGTCATCGGACGGCTTCCAGAGGACAAAATCGGCAGCATCTTTTTTGTAAGGCGCGATATCGACGCGCGCGCCGGCGATCAGCTCCTCCCGGTTAAGCCGCGCCAAGCGGCCATAATCCGGCATCGACGGCACGTTAAAACAAACATGACCCTGCTCTTCGTAAGCATGGCCATCCTCGATCAATTTTTCGATGATGCCGATCATTTGCGGAATGTGATCAGTTGCGCGGGGCTCGACAGAAGGTTCAAGATTACCGAGCGCCGCCATATCGGCAAGAAAGGCATCGGTGGTGCGGGAAGTGATTGAGCCGATATCCTCACCGCTTTCCTGATGGGCGGCGATAATTTTGTCATCGACATCGGTGATGTTGCGGACGTAGGTCACGCTATCTTCGCCGTATAACTTTTTCAGCAGGCGAAACAAGACATCGAAGACAATGACCGGCCGCGCATTGCCGATATGAGCATAATCATAAACCGTCGGCCCACAGACATACATGCCAACGGAATCTTCTTTCAGCGGCGTAAATTCCTGCTTCTCCCGAGCGAGGGTGTTATAGAGATGGAGGCTCATTCCCCCTCGATCTCCCACATCAGATTGGTGAAGCCGTTGGTGATCGGGTAGCGGCGGTCGCGGCCAAAAGCGCGGGATGAGATTTTAACCCCGGGTGGCGCTTGGCGGCGTTTATATTCAGCCCGGTCCAGCATATGCCAGACCCGGCGAACCACCGCCGGATCATGGCCTTTGGCGACAATATCGACGACTGCCCGTTCGCCCTCGATCAGGCTCATCAAAATGTCATCGAGCACGTCATAGGGCGGCAAACTGTCCTCATCGAACTGGTCGGGCTTTAACTCAGCGGATGGTTTTTTGGTGATCACCCGCTCCGGGATAGCGCGGCCATCCGGGCCCAGAAAACCTGTGATGAAATTTTCGTTACGCCAATGGGAGACATTAAAGACAGTTGTCTTATAGACATCTTTCAAAACCGAGTAGCCGCCGCACATATCGCCATAGAGCGTCGCATAGCCAACCGACATTTCAGACTTATTGCCGGTGGTGAGCGGCATATAGCCGAGCTTGTTCGATATCGCCATGACAATAAGACCCCGGGCGCGGGCCTGAATGTTTTCTTCCGTCGTATCGGCTTCGGTATCGCCAAATACGGGCGCCAACATGCCTTCAAACGCTTTCATCGCATCAAGGATTGGCACTGTATCATAGGCAATACCCAAAATAGCCGCCTGCTCGGCGGCATCATCAAGGCTGTCTTGTGAGGTATAAGGTGACGGCATCATGACGCAATGAACTTTGTCGGCGCCAATCGCATCAACTGCGACAGCCGCCGAGAGACCGGAATCGATGCCGCCTGACAAGCCCAGTATGACGCCCGGGAAACGGTTTTTAGTGACATAGTCGCGTAAACCCAAAACCATGGCCTGATAAATGGCGGCCAGCATTTGCTCGGTTTTTTCGAGCACCGGTTCTATTTCGCCCGGCGCACAGACCCAGCCCTGGTCTGATTTCGACCACTGGGTGGTTATCTGAGAGGCGCTAAAAGTGGGCATCTGAATTTGCAGCTCGCGATCCGCCGATAACACAAAAGAGCCGCCGTCAAATACCAGTTCATCCTGGCCGCCGACCAAATTGACATAGACCACGGGTAGTCCTGACTCGGTAATCCGCGCGACCGCTAAATTTAAGCGCTGATCCGGTTTATCCACTTCAAAAGGTGAGCCATTGATGACGATCAGAATTTCAGCGCCGGATTCGTCCAAACATTCGGTAACGTCAACATCCCACATATCTTCGCAAATCATCACGCCAAGCCGGACACCTTTAAAGGAAATCGGTCCCGGCACGGGGCCACGATCAAACACCCGGTCTTCATCAAATACACCGTAAGTCGGCAAAAGATGTTTATAGCGGAGCGTCTCAATCTCGCCCTGATTGAGCAGCATAACGGCATTATACAGCTTGCCGTCTTCCCGCCAGGGTGCGCCGATGATCAGCGCCGGTCCGCCATCATTGGTTTCGGCAGCAAGGGCTTTTACTTGTTCTTCCACCCGGTCCAGAAAAGCAGGTTTAAGCACCAAATCCTCTGGCGGATAGCCGCTGATCGTTAGCTCGCCGGCAACCACCAAATCGGCGCCATCTGCCGCAGCCTTGGCGCGCGCCTTACGCAACAGCTCGATATTACCATCGACATCACCGACGGTCGGGTTAATTTGCGCGAGCGCGATTGAAAGTTCAGTGGTCATCCGCCATTCCCGAAATACACAAAAAATACAATGCCACCACCAATTGGGCGGGTAAGCATTAGAGGACGCCTATAACCCAGTCAATACATGTTCGGGACAAGTTCAAGACAATGCCCTAGCAATCCGAGGGATAAATCGCTATGAAGGAAATATGGCGGATAAAACTCCAAAAAGCGGGCAACCGATTGAGCAGGTCGTTTGGATGGGATCAGACATTGATCGAACCCAGCAACCAGCCAATTCCGCTGAAATTTCGTCACCTGCGCCAGCGCCCGAGCCGGTGAAGGAATCAGAGCCGGAACCTTCGCCTGTTGATGGCGTGGCGCCAAGTAATCAAAGCAAGGCTCTCGCCCAGACCGTCATTTCAACATTTACCGACCGCTTGAAATTGGAAGCGCAAAAACGGGGCGGCTATTTAACGGTGGGTGATATCGATCAATTGTCCCGGGAGTTTGACCGCAAAAGAGAAGCGCTCGAAACGGTTTTCCAGCAAAGTTTTGAACAATATGTCCTTGTTCGTGAACGGGCGGCTTTCGATCACGCCCGCAAGTTTCCGTTTGACCGCGTCATCGTCAACACATTTGCCGAGCTATTTAGTCAGGATCGCGTCGCCGAAGATGGCACCAACGCCGTCACCCGCCTGGTGTTGCCTGGCTTTTTTATGGCGTTGGATAAAATGATCGGACCGGATGCGATGGAGCAATATCAGGCGCGCTGCCGCGTCATTGTCAATCGTCTGAGCAAAGGTGACGAAAGCGATCTTGATTGGGTAACCCTCTACGTTGATCCGGAAGCAAAAAAAGTCTGTTTTGATGCTTTGGTGACGTTTGCACCTTACTTTGAAGATCTTAAAAAGCGAGCTGAGTGGTTTCTTCCGCTGGTCAACAATAAACTCACAGTAGATGATGATTGGGAGCTCAGTGATGATGGCTTTCGCAATCTGGTCGAAATGATGTTTTCTGATTTACGTGACGCCTTGGCCGATCCGGAATCACGAATAAATCTTGAAGATTACTATAGCGGCTTAACTTGTTTCGAACTTGACCGCGTTTTTGAGAAAATCGATAAAAGTTAGTTTCACTTAAATTTTAAAAAAATTTTCAACGACCGAAAGGTTTCATCGGGTGCCTCTTCGGCGAGAAAATGCCCGCCGGGTAGTGCGTTACCGGCAACATCCACACATCTGTCCTGCCAGGTTTCCAGCATATCATAGCATTGACCCATCGCGCCCTTTTCACCCCAAAGAACGAGAGTTGGGCAATTGATTGTTCGACCCGCATCCCGGTCAGCTCGGTCAAGCTCAAGATCAATGGAAGCTGCCGCCCGATAATCCTCACAAGAAGCGTGAATTGTTTCCGGGTTGGAAAAGCAGCGGATATATTCCGCCATCGCGTCTTCAGTGAAACAATCACCTGCTGACCAATGGCCGGTTTTTTTGCGGAGATAATATTCCGGATCAGCCCCGATCAGGCGCTCCGGCAGATCAAAATCCTGGATTAAAAAATACCAATGGTAATAGCTTGTGGCGACTTTTTGATCAGCCGTCTCATAGAGCGTCAATGTCGGCACGATATCCAGCAGCACGAGCCGAGAAATGGCATCTTGGTGATCAAGTGCCATGCGGTGCGCCGTCCGGGCACCTCGGTCATGGCCGGCAACGGTAAATTCATCAAAGCCTAATTGTTGCATCACCTGCACTTGATCGTTGGCCATGGCGCGAAAGGAATAGGGTGCGTGATCAGGCGTGGAATCGGGTTTCGAAGAATCGCCATAGCCGCGAAGATCGGTTGCGATTACGGTAAAATCTTCCGCCAAGCGTGGCGCAATTTTATGCCACATTACATGGGTTTGCGGATAGCCATGCAGCAGCAGCAACGGCGGTCCTTTGCCGCCAACGAGGGTACGAATAACAGCCCCATCCGTTTCAATATCAGATTGACGGAAGTCTTCGAACATCGCTAGCCGAGCCTAAATGCCACCAACAACCTGCTTCATAACAGTCGCTTTATTGCCGGCGCGCTCTTCTTTCAGACGATCAGCAAAAGCAAAAGCGAGTTCCAAAGCCTGGCGGCCGTTCAATCGCGGATCACAATGGGTGTGATAGCGGCTCGACAGATCGGCCTCGGTAATCGCTTGAGCGCCACCGACACATTCGGTTACATCCTGACCGGTCAACTCGAAATGAACACCGCCGGGATATGTGCCTTCAGCATTATGAACAGCGAAGAAACCTTCAACTTCACGAATGATCTGATCAAAGTGCCGCGTCTTATAGCCGGAGCTGGCTTTAACCGTGTTGCCGTGCATCGGATCAGAGGACCAAACGACGCTCCGCCCTTCTGATTTTACTTTGCGCACCAAAGCCGGCAAAGCGTCTTCGACTTTGTCAGCGCCCATGCGGGATATCAACGTTAGACGACCCGGTTCATTCTCAGGATTTAGGCGATCGATGAGTTGGATCAGATAATCGGGCTCGGTCGTCGGTCCGATCTTGGCGCCGATCGGATTGCCGATGCCGCTGAGGTATTCGAGATGCGCGTTATCCAATTGGCGGGTGCGTTCACCAACCCACAGCATATGAGCTGAAGTGTCATACCATTCGCCGGTAAGGGAATCGACGCGGGTCATCGCTTCTTCGTAGCGCAGCAGCAAGGCTTCATGTGAGGTATAGAAATCGGTCTCTTTCAACTGCGGCGCGGTTTCGGACGTTAAGCCACAGGCCGCCATGAAGTTGAGCGACTCATCCAACCGCTCGGCCATATCTTTATAACGCTCACCAATTGCATCATCGGCAACGAAACCCATATTCCATTGATGAACGCGATGCAAATCAGCGAAACCGCCTTGCGCAAAAGCGCGCAGGAGATTGAGCGTCGAGGCTGACTGATTATAAGCTCGTACCATGCGCTCCGGATCAGGCACACGCTTTTCTGCCGTGAAATCGATGCCATTGATAATGTCACCGCGGTAACTTGGCAGCTCGACGCCATCAATGGTTTCAGTATCGCCGGAACGCGGCTTAGCGAACTGGCCGGCCAGGCGGCCGACTTTAACCACCGGACAAGCTGCGCCAAAGGTAAGCACAACGGCCATTTGTAATAAAACACGAAAGGTGTCGCGGATATTATCAGGATGAAACTCGCGGAAACTTTCCGCGCAATCACCACCTTGCAGCAGGAAAGCCTCACCCTCGGCCACTTTAGCCAATTGGCGTTTCAGTTCGCGGGCTTCACCGGCAAAGACCAGCGGCGGATACCCCGAAAGCGTATTCTCAGCTTCTTCGAGTTTAGCCTGGTCCGGATATTCCGGCACCTGCAAGATCGGTTTTCCGCGCCAGCTATCGGGCGACCATTTGTTTGCCATTGTCTTTACTCTTTATTCCCAGGTGTAGATAATCTTTTAAAAGTGGCGCACTCTATACGCCCATATGGTCTTTAATTCCAGTAAAAAGGCAGGTAAAGAGGCAAAACGAAAATCTGATGAAAGCTATTTTAATCGATGAATTCGGCGGTCCTGAAGTCCTCCGGATAGCGGATATCGCAGAACCCATCCCTACTTCCGGGGAAATCTTGGTCGAAATCCACACCGCAAGCGTCAATCCCGCCGATAGTAAAGTACGGCAGGGCACCGGTCCCGGTGTCGGCAATGTGACGTTTCCCTACATCATCGGCCGCGATTTTTCCGGCGTTGTCAAAGCTCTCGGCGAAAATGTTACAGAGTTTACGCCGGGTGATGCGGTGTTTGGCGTCCTGCCGATGGGCAGTGAGGGCACGTATTGTGAAGCGCTGACAATCGATGCTGCGCTGGTGGCGAAAAAGCCGGATGCATTGTCTCATTCCGCCGCCGCGGCAATCGTGCTGACGGGCTTAACCTCATTGGTCTCGATTGAAGATACACTTGAACTTCAAACTGGCGAGAAAATTCTCATTCACGGTGGCGCCGGAGGCGTCGGCAGTTTTGCCGTGCAATTGGCGCATCATATCGGCGCGCATGTGATCACGACAGCGAGCCCGGTCAATCATGATTATTTACAGGGCTTGGGTGCAGATGAAGTGATCGATTACAACAGCCAGGATTTTACCGAAGTTCTTAGCGGCATCGATGTTATTTTTGATCTAATTGGCGGCGACGTCCATCAACGGAGCTTTGAGGTTTTAAAACCCGGCGGCCGCATGGCTTACATTGCGCCGTTGTTAAAAGACGCCACTCCGGCCCGCGACGATGTTGAAATAATGCGGCCAAATGTCCAACGGGATCGCAAACATCTTGAGCGCATAGTTGAGCTTTATGAGGTGGGCGCCATTAAAATTCCTAGCCTTCAGGAAATGCCTTTGACCGAAGCCGGCCGCGCCCATGACCTGATCGATACCCAACATGTCCGTGGCAAAATCGTGTTGCAGGTCAAATAGAAATTAGGGAAATTTTATCAGTATTCAAAGATAAATATCTGGCTGTCATCCGGCGTATTGAATTGGGAAAAGTTTTGCTGAACGTTTTCACTCAGTTCGTCAAATAAGTCTGCACTCAGAGCAAAAACGTGTCCTTTCATCATGGCAGCACGATTTACCGTCTTGCCATAAATATCGAAGCGTTTTTCACCTTCGATCAGCATATAGCCACACGCCACGGGACCGATTTGAACTTTAACTGACATAACTTCCGGATAGTCAATTTGTTTGAGCCACGCGTCACAGTTATTTTTCATTTCGAGCAGCGCCTGTACGGCTTTATCGGGTTCACCAGCTGGAAAAATAAAAAGCCCCGCATCACCGATGGATTTGATCAAATACCCGCCAGCTTCGCTAATGTGAGCACCCGTGCGCTCGAACAGCTCGGTCGCAAAATCATACATTTCACGCGGCACCCGGCCTTCACTCCATTTAGAAAAGCCCCTGATGTCGAAGAAGCCAACGATAAGAACTGTTTCTTCATTCTCTGTGAGAGCTAATAAATCCATTCAGGTTTTCCCTATTCACCGATTGGCTCAATGATAACCGGGAACACTGCCCGTTGAATAGCCCGATCTCTTGACATTTCTATATTTCTAGATATATAGTTATTTATGGATGCTATATTACATCAAGTTGATGCCGCAAACGGTTTGGCCGCCCTCGGCAATGTCACTCGTCTCCATTTGTTTCGCTATCTGGTGCAGGCGGGTCCTGACGGCGCCATCATCGGGGCCATTCAATCGCATTTAGACGTACCGGGCTCGACGCTGCATCACCATATCGCCAAGCTGGTCAAAGTCGGCTTAATTAGCCAAGAAAAAAAAGGCCGTGAGATTATCTGCCGGGCCAATTACGACCGCATGAACAGTTTGCTTTCTTTCGTCACGGATAATTGCTGCCTTGGTCACGAAGAGTTAGCTAAAATGAAAACGGCTTAATATGAACCAACTCGTCGCCGCTTTGCAAAACGTTACCCCGGCATCGTTCAAAAAGAACGTCGACTGGGCGTGGGTGTTGGTCGTCGCACTGCCACTGGGACTGTTAGGCATATCAAAAGATCAAGCATTTGAGACCATCCTTTTCACCCTAAATAACTTCATCGAAATCTTACCCTTCCTGGCGCTCGCTGTCGGGACAGTCGCGTACGTCAAGGCAAGTGGCGGTGAGACGGTGGTCGGCCGGGTTTTTAGCGGCAATCTAGCGGCCATGATCTTCCTCGCAGCGGCCTTTGGCGCCTTATCACCGTTTTGTTCCTGCGGCGTTATCCCGTTGATCGCCGCCTTGCTTGCCGTTGGTGTTCCACTCGCTGCCGTCATGGCGTTTTGGCTATCGTCACCGCTCATGGACCCCTCGATGTTTTTACTGACAGCAAGCATCTTAGGCAGCCAATTCGCCATCGCTAAAACAGTGGCGGCCATCGGCGTTGGCCTATTAGGCGGTGCGAGCATTTATTTGGTGCAGCGCTTTGGCCTCTTTGAAGACCCGCTTAAAACGGCGGCGCCGTCAGCCTGCGGCACCTCTGCCATTACATCCGGCGGCAATGTTAACTGGAAATTTTGGCAGGACACGGAACGTCGAGAAGTATTCACGGGCGAAGCTGTGAACAACTTCATCTTTCTGGCCAAATGGCTAACCTTGGCGTTCATGCTGGAAAATTTAATGCTGACATATGTGCCGGCCGATTTGATCACTAAATTGGTTGGCGGCGAGGGCTTAGCACCAATCATTATCTCAGCCATCGTCGCCGTGCCGGCCTATCTCAATGGCTTTGCGGCGCTGCCATTGATTGGTGGATTGATCGAGCAAGGTATGAACCCGGCAGCCGGCATGGCATTTATGATTGGCGGCGGTATCAGTTGTATTCCAGCCGCCGTCGCCGTCTACGCGCTGGTTAAAAAACCAGTCTTTTTCAGCTATCTATCAATTGCCATCATTGGCGCCATAGCTTCAGGTTTGGGCTACGCTGCGTTTTTGAATTTCACAGTGTAAATCACTCACTCCGGATCAGGCCGTTTGGAGCGCATGGTGACGAATTCTTCCGCCGAAGACGGATGAATGCCCGTCGTTGCATCGAACTGCGCTTTGGTCGCTCCACACTTCATTGCAATCGCCACCCCTTGGATAATTTCCGGCGCATCCAAACCCATCATATGACAGCCAACGACCCGATCGGATTTGGGCTCGACGATGAGCTTCATGACCGATCTCTCGTCCCGGCCTGACAAGGTATGCACCAGGGGTTTAAAGTTGGAATCATAAATATCGACATCACCGAATTCAGCGCGGGCTTGTTCTTCGGTCAGGCCGACGGTCGCAATGGGCGGGGTTGAAAACACGGCTGACGGCACATTCGAATAATCGGTTGTCCGCGTATCTTTGTTGAACAACATATCGGCCAAGGCGTGGCCTTCCTGAATGGCGACAGGTGTCAGCTGGATGCGATCCGTCACATCGCCAACCGCGTAAATATGAGATTGCGTCGTGCGGTTCATTTCATCAACAATGATCGAGCCGTTGTCACGCAGTTCCACGCCGGCAGCTTCAAGACCAAGGCCATCGGTATTCGCCCGCCTGCCGGTCGCATACATGACGCAATCGGTTTCCAATATTTCGTCATTACCAAGTCGCAGGCTGAGCACGTCACCCTGCTTTTCGATGCTTTCGACCACGGTTTCAGCGAGGATTTTAATACCGCGCTTTTCCATTTCCTCGAACAGCGACGTCCGCATATCGATATCAAAGCCGCGGAGGATATTGTCGGCGCGGATAATTTCAGTAACTTCAACACCGAGGCTCGAGAAAACGCCGGCAAACTCGACGGCAATATAACCACCACCGACAATCACCATGCGTTTCGGCAAGGCCGGCAATTCCAACGCTTCGTTGGAAGTAATAACATGCTCGATGCCGGGAATATCCGGCATGGTCGGCCAGCCACCAACGGCAATAAGAATATTTTCCGCCGTCAAACGCTCACCAGCAATTTCGACCGTATGGTCATCCACCAGCACGCCGTGGCCCTCTTTTAGATCGACATTGTTGTCGCGCAAGATGCGAAGATAGATGCCGTTCAACCGGTCGAGCTCGGTATTTTTGTTGGCAATCAGCTTAGCCCAATCATGGCTGGCGCCCTCGATGGTCCAGCCATAATTAACCGCGTCTTCCATGTAATCGGCATAATGGGCGCCATAAATCAGCAGTTTTTTCGGAATGCAGCCGCGCAATACGCAGGTGCCGCCAACCCGGTCCTCTTCACAAATCGCAACTTTCGCACCATATCCGCCAGCCAATCGGGAAGCACGAACGCCACCGGACCCGGCCCCAATCGTGATCAGGTCATAATCATAATTCGCCATCTATTTTGAGTTCCTAGCACATTCTTAAGTTAGATTTTGACGGAGTATAGCGGGCGATTTGTAACCTGTAACTATCTTCATTCTTCAAATTAGGGTCAGCGAAATAATTTTTTTAGGATTGACCTTCCAGTTGCTGGAAGGGTTAGGTTGATCAAAATCCGAAGTAATTTCATCAACTGAAAATGATGCCATGAAATTTGTCAGCAAAACAACTCTCATCATCGGCTGTCTAGCCCCCATGTTATGTACCAGTTTGATGTAGAGTTTCTGGCACCGGTGGT
>CAJWAR010000007.1 GCA_913020445.1 uncultured Rhodospirillaceae bacterium | reverse complement strand
ACCGCGCACACGCTTTCGCGGCCCGTCGATTGGGCATAGCCGAGCGCCATATAGGCGGCGCCCTGTTCATGGCGCGTATGGATGACCCTGAGAGTTTCGCGTTCCGCATGAAAAGCGTCAAATAGCGGATCAAGCTGGGCGCCCGGCAAGGCGAAAACCGTATCCACGCCGTGATTCATAATTGATTTGGCTAGTGCTCCGGCACCTGTCGTCAATTTCCCCATGGCAACTTCTTCCTCTTACGATTATTTTCCGCCGGTTGTGATGCAAAGCGATACTTGCCAGTCAAAACCGGGCTTGGATGCTTTATATTCTAAATATCAACGTTTGATCTGTAATATGAGAACTTGACCGGTGGCTATCAGTTCTATTTATAGGAGGGGACTGGAGGTAGCGGCAGACAATGAGACATTCTAAGCTCCTGTACTATTTCTCCGAAGTAGCTAAGGCGGGAACTCTTTCTGCTGCTGCCAAAACAATTGGCATAACCCAACCCGCGGTAACGCGCAGTTTAAAACAACTCGAAGATATTCTTGGAGTCACGCTTTTTGATCGTTTGCCTACCGGGGTTGTTTTAACGGCTGAGGGACAAATTCTGGCTCGCAGAGTTAAGCTGATGACCCTGGAATACAAGCATGCGCTTGCCGAACTGGCCGACCAGAACCGGGGAGTAAGTGGTCGTCTTCGCATTGCTGCCGGACCCGTTTGGCTGCTCTCTATTCTACCGCCCGTGATTAACGAGTTTCACAAACAATTTCCCGATGTTCGGGTCTCTGTAACCGGCCCCGGGTTCGATGCCAGCATCCAACAGCTGCTCGATGGCGATTTGGATATGATTTGCGGCGGCCTTGATTTCCCCGATCACGCCGACATCGTAAAAGAGCCTATCCTGAGGTTACGCCACACTGTTTTCGGTCGAACAGGGCATCCGCTGGCATCAAAAAAGAAGGTCAGTGCCGAAGAACTGAGTAAATATCCGTGGATTGTATTGGCTGATGATCGCGCCAGTGGGAGCACGATTGGCGCCTATTTTGCGGCCAACAGCCTGGAGCCCCCCAATGTGGCCGTTGAAACGAGCTACCTGGGCGCCATAACAATTGCCCGATCCACTGACTATTTGTCCACCTTTGCTGAGAGCAGTAAATCTGAGATTGAGGCTTTTGGATTAACCCCAATATCGCATGAAGGCACTTTTTGGGATTTTGAAGGTGGTATCGCCAGACGCCGTTCAAGCCCGCCCGGCCCTGCATTTCAGGGTTTTAGAGCAATACTGAAAAGCTCGGTTTCTGATTAAAGCTAAGAGGCTATTAACCTGAGTTATAGCCTAAGGCCAATTTTGAATTGGCTGTAAACGTAAAAGATTATCTATTCTTATCTCCATCGGTGAATTTGAAATTTGTCGAATACGCAAAACTGCTCCCCTTCGCTGAGGGGTTAATGTACTTGAGCTTTAAATTGCTAGCGCTAGCTAGTGTAATGACAGTACAGTCATAGATATTCGTAACTGGGAGGAATTGTTATGAAATCCTTTAGAACTTTGTCACTTAGTCTTATCGTCGCTCTCGGCATGAGCCTGGCAGCTTCGGGCGCCAATGCTCAATCCAAAATACTGCGGGTTGATGCGACCAGCCCGGCTGGATCGCCGGCCATTTTGCTGACCGTTCTGGGAAAAATTTTTCCGAGAGAAATTGGCGTTTCACTGCAAATCAACACCGGCCAAACCTTAACCCGGTCGGTCCTCAAATTTGGCACGGGTGACCTGGAAATGATTCATTTCGTTCCCCAGATCTCGGGATGGCTTAAAAACGGCAAACGCATGTACAAGAAGCTGCCAAAGAAAGCCAATAAAGCCTACAATTCAGTGGCCTCGATATTCGGTTTTCCAGCCAGCGCCATTCATATTATTGCCTGGCAGGATTCCGGTATCAAAACCCTCGCCGATATTAAGGGTAAACGGGTCTATATGGGCCCGCCTGCAGGTGGTTTTTACGCCCAAGTCAGTTCCTATTTGACCGTTGTGACAGGATATACGCCGAAAAAGGATTTTGAGGTCATCCGGCTGCCCTGGGGGCAAGGTATGCAAGCCATGCTCGACGGACAGATTGATGTGTTTATGAGGGCCACATCTGTAGGCTCTGCGGTCATCAATCAAATTGGGGCGAAGAAAAAGTTTGTCCTGCTTGGCGCCGGCAAAGCAGCCGACAGCAAAAAATGGCAGAAAATCATGATCGAGAAGTTGATAAATGAGAACGCCACCATTCCGGCCGGTACGTATAACAATCAGGTCGGCGGCGATGTCCGGACCACGGCCGCCAACAGCTTTATCCTGGTGCCCAAGAAAATGGATAACGATCTCGTCTACAAAATGCTTAAGGCAATGTGGGCAAATTTGGCTGAAATTCATAATAGCGCCGCGGTATTAAAAACGCTGAGCAAGTCCAATCCATTAGCAGGTGTTAACATTCCGCTGCACCCCGGTGCCGTGAAATACTATAAGGAAGTCGGCTTTAACATTCCTGCCCATCTTATTCCATAAGGGCTAATCATTAGTTGATCAGGGCTGGCGCGTTTGGTCTGGCCAGTCCTGATCATTAATTCCAAATGGACTAATAAGAATGAATAACGACACGCAGGCTGATGTAAAAGCGGACTGGCGTCAAAACTCGATTTACCTGGTAAGCCTGGTTGTCGCCTTTGTCGGACTGATCAATTCCTATCCGAGCTACTGGATTGTGCCGAGGATGGGTCCGTTCGCGCCCGAAATTGTTAGACCGCTAATGCTCGGTGCCGCCGTGCTCGTCGTTATTTTGAAATTTTCCTTTGCGGTCGGGTGGGCGAAGACCCGGCCCAGCCTAAAAAACACCGGCTTGGCGCTCGATCTCTTGATTCTCGCCGTGCTAACATTTGCCTTGTGGCGTTTTTCCGTCGATATGCTGGAAATGATAGACTCGATGGTCATCTTCGACGAGTCTCACGCTGCGATAGCGCTCCTCGCATCGAGCGCGTTCATCATACTTTGTTGGCGCGTCTGGGGGGCGGCGCTGGCCATCGTCGGCCTTGTTGCATTGTTTTATTATTTCACCGGACCCTATTGGCCCGGTATTTTTGAGACGGCGCCCTTCGAAATATTGAGCAGTTTAGCCGAAGACCTGTGGTTTAATCTCGGCGAGGGCGTTGTCGGCGGCATCACCGCCATTCTTATATTCACCGCTTTTCCCTTTGTTCTTTTAGGCGCCATGCTGGAACGTACGGGCGGTGCCCGTTCGCTCATTAAAATAGCGTTCCTTTTCACCCGCCGGCTGCGTGGTGGCCCGGCCCACGCAGCAATCGTTGCGTCTGGCTTGTTCGGTACCATGTCGGGAGGCGCCGTGACGAATGTGCTAGCCACCGGCGTGATCACCATACCGATGATTATACGGCGCGGATTTCATCGGGCATTTGCCGGCGGTGTTGAAGCGACGGCTTCCAGCGCAGGACAGATCATGCCGCCGGTCATGGGCGCGGCAGCGTTTGTAATGGCCGACCTCACCGAAATTCCCTACCTCAATATCCTTATTGCAGCGCTCCTTCCGGCCTTGGCCTATTACGCCAGCCTATTCGCCAGCGTTGTTTTTGAATCTCGGCGGCTCGGCATTGAAGCGGTTGCCGATTTATCCGATACCGACGAGGATCTCGTCGTTCACCGGCAAGACTATTACAATCTGATCCTGGTGGTCGTTCCGATCGTGACCGTGGTGTTGGCCTTGGTGTCCGGATTTTCACCGGCCGGCGCTGGCAATATCGCGTTGACAATTCTCATCCCGCTCAGCTTTCTCAATCCGGAAGTCAGGAAAAAACCGTTGTTAATATTAAATGCACTCGCGAATGGTGGCCGGCAATTTAGCGAGCTGCTGATGTCGGTGGCAGTCGTCGGCATTATTGTTGCCGTTTTGGCAGCAACCGGATTGCCAAATGATTTTACCTTGCTGGTTGGCGAGGGAACGGGAACAAGCATTGTGATCACCTTGATGATCGCCGCCCTGGCGGCACTAATGCTGAGCATGGGCGTTCCGACATTGCCCGCTTACTTAACCGTGATCCTTATTTTGGGTCCGGCTATTACCAAGCTGGGTATACCCGTGCTGGTCGCCCATCTCTTTGTGCTCTATTACAGCGTTGCCTCGTCGATCACTCCGCCGGTAGCGATCGCGGCCTATGCGGCGGCGTCAATTGCCGGTGGGCCGCCGATGATGACGGCTGTCTACGCGATGCGCATCGGCCTGGTGAAGTTCGTGGTGCCCTTTGTCTTTGCCTTCTATCCGGTCATTCTCCTGGTTGAGGAGTCCGGAACACAATTTGAATGGTTGCCGTTTTTATCAATTATATCACGTCTGCTCGTGGTGATTTATCTCGTCTCGAGCGCGGTGATCGGCTTTGACCAACGTCGGTTGCCAGTATGGGAAATTGTCGTCCGGTTAATAATGGGACTGTTGATCCTCCTTACCGATCCGTTTGTCCATTGGAGTGTAACCGCTGCTGCCATCGTCTTCCTCGGGTGGCACACAATGAGATTCCGGCAAGTACAGGCTCCGGCAAGCATTATTTAAAAGATTTGAGGTAATCCCCTCCCTCCTTGCGAGGGAGGAGATTGAATTTGCTGGATGAAAAACCGTTGTTCAGCTACCCCGGCTGAACTGTGTAGAGCACGACCTTGGACTTATCGCCGAGTGTCTTCGCCAAATCTTTGGTCAGACCAAACTCCATACAGGCTGACTGGCAGTGTTTGACGCAGGCCGGTTTCTCGCCCTCGGCGACGCGCGGCATACAGAGATCGCAGAGATCAGTCAGAAACGGCATGAAGTCGATCTTGATTTTCTCGCCGGTGTCATACTCGTGCTCGGTGACGCGGATACCGTTTTTACCGACCGGATAATTGTGCTCCTGCTGGCAGGCGACCTCGCAAGAATGGCAACCGGTGCAAAAGTCATAATCTATTAACATTCCATACTTAGCCATTGGCCGCTGCTCCTTGTTCAAATTTTTCAAGCGTGACCAATGTGGTCTTATATTGTCCGCCGCCGAAGCCGGATTGGCTTTCCTGCGGTCCCGGCACCAGTTGGTTGATCTGGTAGTCCCAGACGCCAAATAGATTGGGCTCGGCGCCTTCTTGCTCCGGCATCCACCAGCCATGCAAGGTCTGAATTTCGGTCGGCTTGACCCGCTCGGTGATCATGACTTTGCGTTTCACTTTGCCAAGATCGTTTTTGAGGTAAATCCATTCACCGTCATAGACGTCATATTCTTTGGCCGTTTCGGGATGTACTTCGACGTAAGGGTCCGGCTCTTTCTCACGCAGCCATGGAATGCCGCGCAGTTCTGAATGGAAATACAGTTGGCTGCGGGCGCCAGTGATCATGATCAACGGATATTTCTTGTGTAGTTCCGGGGTGGAGATCGGGCTTTGCGGCGGCTCGGTATAAAACGGCAGCGGGTCAAGGTCCCAATCTTCATAAGCCGTGCAATAAACCTCGATCTTACCGGACCGGGTGTTAAAGCCGGGCTCACCGTCTTGACGCAGCAGGCCGCGTTCATGGCGGCGGTATGGTTTGGCGGGCCCATCTTCCGGCATCAGCCAACCGCCGGCTTCTTCCATGTCTTCGAAAGTTTTGCCCGATGGCGCCAGACGCTCGTTGAAATAATCCATAGGTGAGCCCCAACGCTGAGTGCCCTCCGGATTAAAGCGCTTGGCCAGCTCGAAGTTAATTTCCCAATCGGTTTTACAGTCACCGACCTGAACGCGCTTTTTGATGATGCTGAGCGGCGCCCACCACGATCTAAAGCTATCCTTTTCCGGGAACGTCGAAGACGGCAGCACGATATCAGCCAGCGCCATCGTCGTTGGATTGTGAAACAGATCAACGACGGCGACGAACTCAAGTTTTTTTAGCGCTTCGTAATGGAAATTAGCGCGGGCTGCCTGACCACCCAGAACATTGGCGGTTTGTATCCAGGCACCTTTGATGGGGTAGGGCTCTCCCGTCATGATCTGGTCGATCACCATGTCGGGCTGAGCCCAGCCCCGGAAGTTTTTAACCATCTTGTAGGCGTCCGCACCGATGCGTTTCTCGGTTAGGGTTTTGACCAGCTCTTCGCCATAGAGATCAACGAGAGCTTCGGTTGAATAGGGGTAGGAACTGACCTCATGAGACGGCCGGGCAATGACTTGGCCGCCGGGGATATCGATATTACCGGTGATTGCCCAAAGGCAGATAATGCCATGCGCCACTGAGGTTCCATCCGGGCACATATCGATCGGTACACCCCAATGAATAGAGCCACGTTTAGCGTTGGCAAAAAAGCGCGCCGCCTCGGCAATCTCTTCGGCCGGTACGCCAGTAATTTGAGCAACGCGCTCGACCGGATACTCTGCTGCGCGTTCACGCAGTTCATCCATGCCGTGAACCCATTTGTCGCAAAACTTTTTGTCTTCCAGGCCTTCACCCAAAATAACATTGAGCATACCCAGCGCCATGGCGCCATCGGTGCCGGGACGGAGTTTTAAATGATGCTCGGCGCGGCCGGTCATCCAGGTATTGCGCGGATCCATCGAGATGATCTTGGTGCCGCGTTTCATGCAATCGACGATCCAATGACCGAAGAAGGCGTCGGGGCAGCCGTTTGGTGGATGCTGGCCCCAAACGATGATGACTTCCGGCACTTCCCACTCGGGATCGTCGTAGCGGTCTTCTAGAAACTGTGAGCAATCGGACACGCCAAAATCACCTTGGACAGCTTTCATGGCGCCGAGGCGCGGCGTGTAGCAGGATTGGCCAGAGAGGCCGAGCTGGACCCAGTTAGGGCTGCCAAAACTGTAGGCCAGGAACGAGATTGGCCCGCCGATATCGCGCCCGGTACCTTGGGCAAAGACGATTGATTCGGGACCGTATTGATCCTTAATTTTGCTCATCTCGGTTTCGCAGTAATCGAAGGCGTCATCCCAGGAAATAGGCTCGAACTTACCGGAGCCGCGTTCACCAACGCGCTTCATCGGCTGGGTGATGCGATCCTCGTGATACATGTACTGGGTGAGTGCCAGCACGCGCGGGCAGGACCGGCCTTGGTTAAAGGGGTGATTTTCGTCGCCCTCAATTTTAACCATTTTACCGTCTTCAACGAAAAGCTTCTGGCCGCAACCTCCATGACAACCGGCGCCGGCCGACCAGGCAACTGTTGGATAGACATCAATTTTTCCCAAAACTACTTCCTTCCCTGCACATAAATTTCATCATGGCTGCACCATAATTCAAAATGGTTGCAATTGAAACTAATAATATCAGAAAGCAAGGAGAAGCGACTTAACCTGGATCAAATTCAATTTTGGTTCGCCGCCGGCGGTGTGCGGTTGATCAAAAATATAGCGGTCAGCACCAGGACGAGGCCTATCACCGCCTGAACCGTTATCGGTTCTCCGAGCACCGGCCACGCTATAATGAAGGCGGAAATTGGCGATAAGGTCAACGCAATACCGGCTTGAGAAGGTGGAATATACCGGAGCGCCCAAATATAAGCGGTAAACTGAATAGCCCCGCCAATTACGCCTAAGAAAAGCAACAGCCACCAGCCAACAGGCGAGAATTGAGGCCATACCGATAGGCCGCCATTGTAACCAACCACGAAAGCCAATGAAGTGGCGCCGATAAGCATTGCCAATGCGGTAAAGAAGATTGGTCCATAGCGAGCAATATAGGGTTTGGCGAAAACGGTGTAGACGGCAACTGTCAGGGTTGCCAGCAACATTAATATATCGCCTCGCAATAGATCTTTGCCGGCGGCTTCAGCAAATAGCGAATCGCCGACCGCAACTGTAACGCCGAGGAAAGCCATGACGACACTGAGTAATTTCATGCCCGACATTTTTTCCCGGCCAAATAGCCAGGCCAGTATCAAGGTGACGATTGGCAGTGATGCCAAGCCGACGGCGCCATGGGCAGCAGTGGTGTATTTGAGGGAACTGCTAAACAACCAGGAAAATATGCCAAACAAAGTAACACCTAACGCCAGCACGGGCAGCCAATCCGCGCGTGCAATTGGGTTACGGCGAAAGCCGGCGACTAAAAAAGGTATTAAGCAGACGGCGCCAATGCCGAACCTGAAAAAAGCTAAGGATACCGGATCGGTCTCAGTGATGATGAGCCGGGTAGCGACAATGGCGACGCCAGCGCTCAGCGCTGAAAAGGCGGCAAGAAATTTTGCCAGCAGTACTTTATTCATATGGGTTAAACCTCAGAGAAGATTTTTGACAATTTTTCCATCGTCAAGTTTTCGCGTTGATCATCGGTCATGTAGTCGATGCCGATGCCATATTCCTGCCAGCGCCGTTTGATCTTGCGCTCTAACTTTGCATCAATCTTATTAAGCGGCGGATAACGGCGGCCCTCGAAGTCGGGATTAGGTTCAAACGCCCAGCTTCGGGTAGCATCAATCAATGAGCGGGTCCAGCGGCCGGTGCCATATTTTAGGACATCCCGGTCGGCGGCAGGAGTTGACGGGTCCAGCAGCGAGCCGAAAGTCGGGCCAACGAGGGCGATATCACCAGCGCCCGGATCAACCCGAAACGCGAAGGCCCAATCGAGGGCGATGGGGTCACGAATATCGATATCTTCTTCAACCACCATGACATTTTTAAAAAACCATTGGCCGCTGGAAGAGCCCCAGAGCACGTTGCCAATCTGCATCGCCTGATTGCGATATTGTTTGTGAATTTGCACGACAATGTTGATACCGGTTGAAACTGGCGGCATCCAAACATCGGTAACACCCGATACACCGGCATCCTCTAATAAATTCCAAGCGATTGCCGACCAGCTAAAGGCGCAAAGCGGGCCGTCTTCCGATGGCAAGCCGGGTCGGCTGCCTTCTAAAGCACCGCGCAATATCGGCTTATCCCGGTGGGTAATGCAGGTGACTTTCAGCACTGGTTTTGGCGTCGCGCGTTTGGCTTCATAGCCCGGGTAATCAGCAAACGGTCCTTCCAGTTCAAAGGTCTCGGGGTCAGGATCAATAAAACCCTCAACAACAATTTCGGCCGTCGCCGGCACTTTAATATCGACAGTTTCGCATTTGACCATTTCAACCGGCTGCTGATGAATGGCGCCGATCATATCCCATTCGCAAATCTGTTTGGGAAACGGACTGCCGGCGCAAAATGGCATAGCATCGTGCCAGCCGTGAACGATGGCAACCGGCATCTTGTCACCGGCTTCATGGCGCTTGGCCAGATGACCGCCATACCCCTGGGTCGGCACAATGAGCTTACCAATTTTATCTGGCCCGAGGATTTGCCCACGGTAAAGCCCGACATTAGGGCGGCCTGTCGCCGGATCATTGGTGACAACCCCGCAAAAAGTATCAATATAACGCCCACCATCGGAGGCGTGGTATTTGAGGGCCGGAAATTCCAACAGATTAATATCATCGCCTTTGAGGATGTGATCTTTAACCGGACCCGTACCGATTGTTTTCGGCTTAACTGGTTTCTGATAGGTGTCTTTCAGATGCCGGACCATATCTTTGTCCGGGGTGTTTTTAGGCAGGCCGAGCAGCAAGGCCACTTGTTGGGTGTTTGATAGACCGCACGTCATAAATTTCGTGCTGCGGGTATTTTTGTAATCCTTGATATTTTCGAACAACAGGGCAGGGCCCTCGAGACCCATATTGATCCGGGTGATAGCGCCGATCTCCTCGTCCCAATCAACTTCGGCTTTGACCCTTTTGAGCTTTTTCTGGCGAGTGAGTGTCTCAATCCAGGTACGAAGGCTCGGCTGATTTGCGCCCGGTCCTTTTTTGTTTTTCGTGCGTTTACTGGATGCTGCTTTGGCCATGTCGCCCCCGCCCTTAATATTACAAGACGCAAACGCTAACCCGTTAAATTGGACCAAGCAAGCCCAGCGCTGGTTGGTGCCAAACACCGCTCCTAAAATTGTTATCAGATTACCTAATTTTGCTGAAAAATTGCCTGTTCATTCCGGAATTCATGCGCTATCAATCGCGAACTTCGAAGAGACGAGTAGCCTTACAACTGCCAGGAAGTAGAACAACATTATGACCACCTACTGCGATGTTGCCCCCGACCATCCGGTCCATGGTCCGTATCATGATAAAGAGTACGGTTTCCCCATCAAAGATGAATCAGTGTTGTTCGAACGTTTAACGCTGGAGATTTTTCAAGCCGGCTTATCTTGGCTGATTGTCTTAAAGAAACGGCCCGGTTTTAAAATTGCTTTTGAGAATTTCGATGTCGATCAGGTGGCTGATTTTGACGACCACGATATCGCGCGATTGCGGGAAGATTCTTCGATCATTCGTAATCGTCTTAAAATTGAAGCAACCATCTATAATGCAAAAGCCATCCAGGAAATTCGCCGCTCCCATGATAGTTTTGCCAGTTGGCTAGCCGATCATCATCCGCTCACCAAAAACGAATGGTGCAAGTTATTTAAAAAGACTTTCAAATTTACCGGTGGTGAAATAGTCGGTGAGTTTTTGATGAGCATTGGCTACCTGCAAGGGGCGCATCAGGAAAACTGTCCGATATTTAAAAAAATTGCGGCAAAAAAACCGGCCTGGATGAAAGCGCAAGCCAAAACTACTAAAGCCGCATAGTCTATTAGACAGACCCGCTCATTTTTCGCTAGAATTACAACGCTTTCTTAACGCCTTGTGTGGAGAATGCGGCATGCTCAAATTATCAGTGATTGTTTCAATAATTGTGCTACCTCTTCTTGGTTGGCAAAGCTCCGCAGAGGCGGCATCAGCGAAGATAACGTCGCGTGACTGCCAGCGTCTTGTGCGTCATCAAGGTAGCGCAGAATACAAACCTGGCGTTGATGTGCGCGGCAAAAAAGTGCGTTCGGCCGATGCCGGGGGCGGCTCTACCTATAAATTACCGAAAGAATTTTCGTTTGATATCGGCGTTGATATTGCCGAAAAATATGGTCTCGACGCCAAAAATATTACGGCGAAAATGACGACCGGAAAGATTACGGTAAGGGGCAGCCGGGTCTATATGAACGGCAAGCCGATGACGTCAAATGAGCAGGCTACTCTGGCAGCAAAGTGCCGGAAATTATTAGCTGGTAAATAGCGTCAAAACGATAAGCGTGGTGGACTTTCTCGGGGCCATTCCCTACAGTCCGGCGAACGTTTAATAAGCATAATTAAGGTTAACCATGCGCCTGTCTGAATTCTTTCTGCCGACTTTAAAAGAAAACCCCAAAGAGGCTCAAATCGCCTCTCATTTATATATGCTGCGCGCCGGCATGATCCGCCAATCCAGTGCCGGGATATATTCCTGGCTGCCTTTGGGCTTTAAGGTCTTGAAAAAGATCGAGCAAATCGTGCGCGAAGAGCAGGACCGCGCCGGTTGTCAGGAACTTCTGATGCCGACCATCCAACCGGCGGAGATTTGGCAGGAAAGCGGCCGCTATGATGATTACGGCAAGGAAATGCTGCGCATTACCGATCGTCACGACCGGGAAAATCTCTATGGGCCGACCAATGAGGAAATGATCACTGATATCGTGCGCAACTCTATCCACAGCTATAAGGATTTGCCGAAAATTCTTTATCACCAGCAGTGGAAGTTTCGTGACGAAGTGCGCCCCCGGTTCGGCATTATGCGGGGCCGTGAATTTCTGATGAAGGACAGCTATTCTTTCGATCTCGATCAGGCGGGCGCCAGAATTTCCTATAACAAAATGTTCGTCGCCTATTTACGGACTTTTGCCCGGATGGGTCTCAAAGCGATCCCGATGCAGGCCGATTCTGGCGCCATCGGCGGTGACATGAGCCATGAGTTTATGGTACTCGCTGATACCGGCGAGTCCGAAGTCTACTGCCATAAAGATGTCCTTGAAATTGAAATACCAGCCGACGATGTCGACTACGCCGCTGACCTGCAGCCGATTGTCGACAAATGGACAGCGCTCTATGCGGCGACAGATGAAAAGGCCGATGAAGCGCAACATGCTGAGCTCGGCGATGATCTGGTAACAGCCCGCGGCATCGAAGTAGGTCACATCTTCTATTTCGGCGACAAATATTCGAAAGCCATGGGTGCGACCGTTGCTGGGCCCGACGGCAAAGATGTTGAGATTGAGATGGGGTCTTACGGTATCGGTGTCTCGCGTCTGGTCGGCGCCATCATTGAAGCCTCCCACGACGATGACGGTATCATCTGGCCGGAAGCGGTTGCGCCGTTCAAAGTCGGTATCATCAATCTGCGCGCTGGTGATGAAGCCTGTGATGCGGCCTGCGAAGAGGCTTATGCCAAATTGCTCGGCGATGATGTCGAAGTGCTTTATGACGATCGCGACGAACGCGGCGGCGCTAAATTCGCCAACATGGATTTGATTGGCCTGCCGTGGCAGTTGGTGATCGGACCGCGGGGTCTGAAAGATGGTAAGGTCGAAGTTAAAAATCGCGCCTCCGGAGAGAAAGAGGAGCTTTCTCTCGATGCGGCGCTAACCAAGCTAACAGGGTAGGGCGCTTAATATGTTTTCCGCCTTCGAATGGATGATGGCTCTTCGCTACTTGCGAGCCCGCCGCCAGGAAGGCTTTATCTCCGTTATTGCATGGTTCTCATTGCTCGGCATTATGTTGGGTGTGGCGACGCTCATCATTGTCATGTCGGTGATGAACGGCTTTCGCCAGGAACTGCTGACCCGCATCCTCGGCGTCAATGGCCACTTAAGTGTTTATAGCGATTCCGCTCAGCTCACAAATTATGATGCGGTGGCGCTACGCGTCGGCAAGATCGATGGCGTTGTCAAAGTCACGCCGATGATCGAGGGCCAGGTGATGGCGAGCGCTAACGGTCAGGCCAAAGGCGCTATTGTTCGGGGCCTGCGTCAAGCCGATGTGCAGCAGCGCGCTATCCTGGCTGACAATATCCGGCAGGGCTCAATTGATAATTTGACCGGCAACAATGCGGTTATGCTGGGCTCTAGAATGGCGCGTAATATGGGCTTGCGCATTGGCGATAAAATCACGCTGATATCGCCTAAAGGCAATGTCACTGCTTTTGGCACCGTGCCGCGCATGAAAGCCTATAAGGTGGCGGCAATCTTCAATGTCGGCATGCATGAATACGACAGTAGTTTTATCTTCATGCCGCTGGACGCCGCGCAGGTCTATTTCAAACTAAAGGGCGCCGTCAGCTATCTCGATGTCGTGATCAAAGACCCGGACCAGGCGCAAAGCATGGCGCGCGACGTGTGGATCAAGCTTGGCAATAAGGGCCGCGTCTATGATTGGCAGCACACCAATTCAAGCTTCTTCAATGCCATCCAGGTTGAGCGCAACGTGATGTTCCTAATCCTGACGCTGATCATCGTCGTCGCCGCCTTCAATATTATTTCGAGTTTGATTATGCTGGTGAAAGACAAGGGGCGCGATATTGCGATCTTGCGCACCATGGGGGCGACGCGGGGGATGATCATGCGGGTGTTCCTGATTTCCGGCGCGAGTGTGGGCGTCATTGGCACGTTTGCCGGTTTTGCGCTTGGCATAGCGTTCGCGGAAAATATCGAGACCATCCGCCAATGGCTGCAAGGTCTGACCGGCACCGATCTCTTTGCCGCCGAAATATACTTCCTGTCACGCTTGCCGGCGGTTGTCGATCCAACTGAAGTGACGACAGTTGTGTTGATGGGGCTGGGCCTGTCGTTCTTAGCCACCATCTATCCATCCTGGCGGGCGGCGCGGCTCGATCCGGTTGAGGCGCTCAGATATGAATAGTGTGGCGCTTGAGCTCAAGGAAATTGTCCAGACCTTTCATCAAGGGGAAACGCCGTTAGAGGTACTCCGGGGTGCTGATTTAAAAGTCGAAGCCGGTGAGATCGTGGCGCTGGTCGGCCCCTCCGGTTCTGGTAAATCGACGCTGCTGCAGATTGCAGGCCTGCTGGAAAAACCACTAAGTGGTGACGTGATTGTCAAAGGCGAAAGTGCGAGTGATCTCGGTGATGATCGACGCACGGGCATCCGTCGTCAGGAATTAGGCTTTGTCTATCAGTATCATCACTTGCTGGCGGAGTTTTCAGCGCGGGAAAATATCGTCATCCCACAGATGATTGCTCAAACCGATAAAAAGACAGCTGGAACGCGTGCCGACGAGCTGCTTGAAACCATGGGACTGACGGACCGCGCGACGCACCGGCCGGCCCGGCTCTCCGGTGGCGAGCAACAGCGGGTCGCCATTGCCCGGGCGCTCGCCAATAAACCAAATGTTTTGCTGGCCGATGAACCGACCGGCAATCTCGATCAAGCCACCGCCGATGGGGTCTTTGCCCTGCTCACCGATATGGTTAAGCAATCCGGCGTCGGCGCCCTGATCGCCACTCACAATCCCGACCTCGCCAACCGCATGGACCGCATCGTGCGTTTAGAAGATGGGGTGTTGGTTTAACTTAATTTCACCCACACCTTAATCCCCTCCCATCAAGGGAGAGGAAATGTAAGTTCGTGCCGTCATTACACCCTCTCCCCTCCGTGGGAGAGGGTCGGGTGAAGGGGTTTTAAATGACTGTTGAGACTTTTTTCCTCTTAGACCCTCCCCATCCCAACCTTCCCCCGCCCAATAAATTGGGGAGGGAAGGGGCTATTGTTGCAACGCATCCAATCTAATCCCCTCCCTCCTTGCGGGGGAGGGTTAGGGTGGGGGGTAACTTTCCTGTGGATAACGTCATTTTAAGTGATGACATCACTCTGCGAATCATGAAACTCTTCTTTCATGTCACACGCTGATTTTGTTCATCTCCGGGTTCACTCCGCCTATTCATTGTTGGAAGGCGCTCTGAAGGTCAAAGACCTCGTCCAGCGCACCAAAGAGCTCAACATGCCGGCCGTCGCCATCACCGATACCGGCAATCTGTTCGGTGCCTTGGAGTTTTCTGAAACCTGCCGCAAAGAAGGTATCCAACCGATCATTGGCGGTCAGCTTGATGTGACGCCGTACCGGTTGAGTGGTGACGATGAAAACCGCATGAACAATACGAATGCGAGCATCGTGCAGGAGCCGGATCAAATAGTTCTACTGGCGCAGAACGAGACCGGCTATCGCAATATTCTTAAACTAGTTAGTCAGTATCATCTGGCCCCGGACGGTGAGGGCGAGCCGCGCATTTCAGTTGATGATCTGGCAGCACACGGTGAAGGCGTGATTGTTTTCACCGGCGGCTCAAAAGGCGGTGTTGGGCGCTTGCTGGCGGAAGGGCAAAATGACGCGGCAGAGGAGCTCCTGACCCGCCTTAAGGAAATTTATCAGGATCGCCTCTATGTTGAAATCCAGCGTCATAATCTGCCGGTGGAGATTAAAATCGAAGACGCGCTGATCGATCTTGCCTACAAACACGATCTGCCGCTCATCGCCACCAATGAATGCTTTTTCGATACCGAGGATCTTTACGAAGCCCATGATGCACTGATCTGTATTGCGGCTGGCGCCTATGTTGATCAATCGGCTCGGCGGCGCTTAACTGTCGATCACCGCTTTAAATCACCCCAGGAAATGCGCGCCCTGTTTGCTGACCTGCCCGAGGCCGTTGATAATACGCTGGTTGTTGCCGAGCGCTGCGCTGTGATGTCGGAGCCACATGATCCGTTGCTGCCACCGGCGCCAAAAGAAGTTGAGAACGAAGGAAAGTCAGATGCAGACGTTTTAGCGGAACTCGCCAAAATTGGCCTGGACGAGCGTCTCGAAGTTCAAGTCTATCAAGATGGCATGGACAAAGCCGCAAAAGAAGCTGCCGGTAAGCCTTATATTGAGCGCCTGGAGTATGAGCTCGGCATTATCGAGGAGATGGGCTTTCCCGGTTACTTCCTGATCGTGGCCGATTTTATTAAATGGTCAAAACAGCATGAGATTCCGGTCGGGCCTGGCCGTGGCTCCGGCGCGGGTTCGGTTGTCGCCTGGGCGCTGACGATCACAGATTTAGACCCATTGAGGTTTGGCCTGCTGTTTGAACGGTTCTTGAATCCGGAACGGGTGTCCATGCCTGACTTTGATATCGACTTTTGCCAAGACCGGCGGGATGAAGTTATCCGCTACGTACAGGAAAAATACGGCGATGATCGGGTGGCGCAAATCATTACCTTTGGAACGCTCCAGCCCCGCGCCGCGCTTCGCGATGTTGGCCGGGTTTTGCAAATGCCGTATCCGCAAGTCGACCGCATTTGTAAGCTGGTGCCAAATAATCCGGCTGCCCCGGTAACGCTGCAGCAAGCCATTGACGGCGAGCCGGCCTTGCAAGAAGAAATCGCCGATGATGACCGGGTCTCCAAGCTGGTTGATATCGCCAAGCGCCTCGAAGGGCTCTACCGCCATGCATCGACCCATGCCGCCGGCGTGGTGATCGGTGACCGGCCATTGGACGAGCTGGTGCCGCTGTATCGTGATCCGCGCTCCGATATGCCGGTGACGCAATTCTCGATGAAATGGGTCGAGCCGGCGGGGCTGGTGAAGTTTGATTTTCTTGGTCTCAAAACTCTCACCGTGCTGGCCAAGTCACTTGAGCACCTTAAAGCGCGGGGCATTGAAATCGATATCAATAATCTGCCGTTCGATGATCCGGCGACGTTTGAGATGCTGGGTAAGGGGGACACTACCGGTGTGTTCCAGCTGGAGAGTTCCGGCATGCGCGATATCCTGCGCAATATGAAACCCGATAGCTTCGAAGACATCATCGCTATCGTCGCGCTCTACCGGCCGGGGCCGATGGACAATATCCCCAGCTACATCCGCCGCAAACACGGTGAGGAGGAGCCGGATTATCTTTATCCTAACCTTGAGCCGATCTTAAAAGAAACCTACGGCATCATGATCTACCAGGAGCAGGTCATGCAAATCGCTCAGGAATTAGCGGGCTATTCTTTGGGCGGTGCTGATTTGTTGCGGCGCGCCATGGGTAAGAAAATCAAAGCGGAGATGGATGCTCAGCGCAAAACTTTTGTCGAAGGCTCGGTCGCCAAAAGCGTGCCGGAACAAAAAGCTTCAAATATTTTTGATCAGGTGGCGAAGTTCGCCGGTTACGGTTTTAATAAATCACACGCTGCCGCTTATGCCTTGGTTGCTTACCAGACGGCTTATCTTAAGGCCAATTATCCGGTTGAGTTCATGGCGGCGTCGATGACGCTTGATATGCAGAACACCGACAAGCTTTATACTTTTAAGCAGGAGCTCGAACGTCTTGATATTGATTTGCTGCCGCCGAACATCAACAAATCCGATGTCATGTTCACCGTCGAAGAAACCGCCAAAGGCGGTGCTGTGCGCTATGCCCTGGCGGCGATCAAAAATGTCGGTGAAGGGGCGATGAAAACAATTATCGATAATCGGCATAAAGATGGCGATTATATCGATGTCAGTGATCTCGCCAATCGGCTCGATACCAAGTCGATCAATAAGCGCCAGATTGAAAATCTGATCCGCTCCGGTGCGCTGGATGTGCTCAACCCCAACCGTAAGCAAATGCTGGAAGGCGTGGGCGCCATTGTCAGTCATGCGGGTGCTGCCCAACAAGAACGGGAAAGCGATCAGATCGGCTTGTTTGGCGCCGAAGAAAGTGTCGTTACCAATATCGCCTTGCCGGAAATTTCGGACTGGCTGGAGACAGACCGGTTGAAAGAAGAGTTCGATGCCATCGGTTTTTACCTTTCGGCCCATCCTTTGGACAGCTATAGCAAGGCCTTGGTGCGGCTTAAAATCTCATCCTATGCACAGCTAGAGGCAGCCAATGTATCCGGGCTGGTTAAACTTGCCGGCATGGTAATTTCCAAGAAAGAACGTATTTCGGCCAAAGGTAATAAATACGCCTTTGTTCAATTGTCGGATTCTTCCGGGTCTTTCGAAATTACGGTGTTTGCCGATGTTTTGACGGCAAGCCGGGAATTATTGGAAACCGGCAATAAAGTGATTATCAATGCATCAGCCGACAACAAAGATCAGATTAAACTGGTGGCTAACAGAGTTGCCTCGCTGGATGAAGCGACCGCCAAGACCAGTGCCGGACTTAAAATTTATGTCGATGACGCAGCGCCGCTTGGCTCGATCAAGGAAATTTTGGAACGCGAAGGGCGCGGCAAAGGCGATGTTATGCTGGTCTCAAGAATAGATATGCAGACCGAGGTGGAAACCAGTTTGCCGGAAAAATACGCGGTCTCTCCCGCCATGGCGCAAGCCGTCAAAGCCATCCCTGGTATCGTCGAAGTTAGAGAAGTCTAATTTAGAGTCTTCACCACGTTCGACACTGCTGTCTGATTAATTGATAACTCAGCGGCGTGTCAATTTGCCGGTCACGGACCCTCATTTGTCTTTCAATAGGTGTCAATATTCTAGCTAACGCGGTATCCATATTTCTAAATGCAATCTGCTGAGCGCGTTGGGGTGAGGACGCAATGCCTGGCCGTAAATTTTTTATTGTCCGCCACAAGCGATTCAAAAAAGCACGCTCTAAAGTTTCAATGCCATTTTGGTAGGTCGCAACATGTTCGTGTTCATGATCGATGATGGCCGCGTACTGACAACTTCCTCTCCGGTACTTTCGTAAAACATATACTTTTAGTTTGGTAACTGTAATCGTTACATCAACCGACAATATGCGTCCGCAGTACCTGTTGGGGGAAATTTGTACGATTTCACTGCGCATGCTGTAAGAGACTTCTTGGCTTGTGTGCGTTAGCCCAATGGTATTTGCATTCGAATTAACGCGCGATCTATTAAAATTATTGGCTAAACGCGATAATTGCTGTTGGGTGAGATTGAGATTGTAATCGATGTTTTTCGGAATTGTCTGGACCGTAAACTCGATTTTGCTTTGCAAAGCCGGGCAGGATCGGCGTGTTTGCGCATCGGCTGAATTGTCGAAAGTCGGCAAAAAAACCAAAGTCGCGGCCGCACAAAGCGATATTTTTAACAGCCAATTCATCTGCTATTGAAGCATTGGCCGGACACAATCTCAAATCACATTTTGGCGTCCCAAAAAAGGAGAAAGTTTTTCGCCTTTTGTTCTTGCAATCGCTGGGTAAAACGCCTAAAACGCGCGCTTAAATCCACACACGGGCTTAGCGGTCGCGGCGCAAATTCGTCGATGTATCGCTCCGGTGTTTCGAATTGTTCGAAATAGCGTCCGTGGAGGTCTAACCGGAAAAGGAAAGAAAACATGGCTTTGCCAACTTTTACCATGCGCCAGATGCTTGAATCTGGTGTTCATTTTGGTCACGTAACACGCCGCTGGAACCCAAAGATGGACGAATACATCTTTGGTACACGCCAAGGCATTCACATCTTAGATTTACAACAAACCGTGCCGCTGATGTATCGCGCCATGCAGGCTGTTGGCGAAATTGTCGCTGGCGGCGGTCGAGTTCTTTGGGTTGGCACCAAGCGCCAGGCCAGTGAGCCGATTTCTGAAGCGGCCAAGCGATGCGGTCAATATTATGTCAATCACCGCTGGCTCGGCGGCATGATGACCAATTGGAAGACCATTTCCAATTCTATCCGCCGTTTGAAAACGCTGGAAGAACAGCTTGCCGAAGATAACGAAGAAGTTGCCGGTCTAACTAAAAAAGAGTTGCTTAAACTCACTCGCGAACGCGACAAATTGGATCGTTCTTTGGGTGGCATCAAAGATATGGGCGGTTTGCCGGATATCGTCTTTGTTATCGATACCAACAAAGAAGGCATTGCAGTTGCCGAAGCCAATAAACTCGGCATTCCGGTTGTTGGCGTTATTGATAGTAACTCCGATCCCAAAGGCATCGATTATCCCATCCCGGGCAATGATGATTCTATCCGGGCGATTAATTTCTATTGCGAGATGATTGCCGGCTCCGTTTTGTCGGGTATTCAAACTGAGATGGCGGCTAGCGGTGGTGATTTGGGCGAACAAGAAGTTGCGCCTGACGAGGAACTGCCAACGGAAGCACCAGCTGAGGAAGCGCCATCCGAAGAAGCTGCACCCGACGCTAAAGCAGAAGAAGCCCCTGTAGAGGAAACTCCAACGGAGGATGCTCCAGCCGAAGAAGCTGCTCCTGAAGCGGCGGCGGAAAAACCGGAGCAACCGGCAGCATCTTAATTGCTGAAGGTCTCCATAGAGATACGATTTTAAAATAGAGGTATACCATGGCAGAGATTACTGCTGCTCTCGTTAAAGAGCTGAGAGATAAAACCGGCGCCGGCATGATGGATTGCAAAAAAGCGCTGACTGAAAATGATGGCGATTTGGAAGCATCGGTCGATTGGCTGCGTTCGCAAGGTCTTGCGGCGGCGGCTAAAAAAGCTGGCCGGGCTGCCTCGGAAGGGCTGGTTGGCGTGACGACGAACGGCACCAAAGGTGCGGTTGTTGAACTCAATGCCGAAACCGATTTCGTGGCGCGCAACGAAACCTTCCAGGATTTTGCCGCATCCTTGGCCCAGATTGCATTAGCAGGCGATGGCGACGTTGAAGCTTTAAAAGCCGCTAAGCATTCTGACGGAGAAAGTGTTGCCGAGCACCTTACTCAGCTTATTTCGACCATCGGTGAGAACATGGATTTGCGCCGTAGTGCCGTCTTGGAAGTTGAAAACGGCGTGGTTTCAAGCTACATGCACAATGCGATGAAACCGGGCCTCGGTAAAATCGGTGTTCTGGTCGCGCTTGAATCAACCGGCGAAGCGGCAGCGCTTGATGCTTTAGGTAAACAACTCGCCATGCATGTCGCAGCTGCCAGCCCGTTGGCCTTGTCGCGCGACGATGTTGACGCTGGCGAACTTGAACGCGAAAGAAACATTCTGATGGAACAGGCCAGAGATTCTGGTAAACCTGAAGAAATTATTGAAAAAATGGTCGAAGGCCGCCTGCGTAAATATTACGAGGAAATTTGCCTGCTGGAACAAACCTATGTCATCGACACCGACAACAATGTCGAAAAGGCAGTTGAAGCGGCAGCTAAGGAAATTGGCGCGCCCGTAAGTATTAAAGGCTTTGTTCGATTCGCCCTCGGTGAAGGTGTTGAAAAAGAAGAAGAAGACTTTGCTGCCGAAGTGGCAGCCGTCGCTGGTGGCTCTTAAGGTTAAAACTCAAGAGAAACTCGGGGATATTTGTGAATTCCCGAGTAACCAAAACTTTTCACACTTCTGCCATAGTTTGCCACGTTTTGCTGGTGTATGATCTGCTGCAATTCAACCGTTACAGCGGGCCATAGTTGTGCCAAAAATTAAACGTTAAAGGAATTCAGTGCCTCATGCCCAAATCCCCAATCTATAAGCGAGTTTTATTAAAACTGTCCGGTGAGGGCTTAATGGGCGAGCAGGAGTTTGGCTTCGAGCCGGCGGCGATGGAGCGCATTGCCAATGAAGTCAAATCCGTTTGCGATATGGGGGTTCAGGTCTGCCTTGTCATTGGCGGCGGAAATATCTTTCGTGGGCTTAAGGGTGTTGCATCAGGGCTAGAGCGCTCAAGCGCTGATCATATGGGCATGTTGGCGACAGTTATGAACGCCTTAGGCGTGCAATCCGTTCTTGAGAAAATGGATGTTTCAACGCGGGTGTTATCAGCAATCCCGATGACCGCCGTGTGTGAACCCTATATTCGCCGTCGCGCCATGCGACACATGGAAAAAGGCCGGGTTGTTATCTTTGCCGCCGGCACCGGCAATCCTTTTTTTACCACTGACACTGCAGCTGCGTTACGCGCCGCAGAGATGAATTGCGATGCTTTGTTAAAAGGCACTCAAGTGGACGGTGTTTATAGCGATGATCCAAAATTGGTTGTAGATGCCGAACGGTACGATAGGTTATCTTACCGGGATGTTTTAACCCGTGATCTGAAAGTCATGGATGCATCGGCAATCTCGTTATGCCGGGAAAACAATATTCCTATTATTGTTTTCTCAATTCATTCGACAGGTGCGTTTGCCGATGTTATGACGGGCAAAGGTAAGTCGACAGTAATTGGCGAAGGGGAGGAATAAATGGATTTCGAAGTGCAAAAGAAAGATATCCAGCGACGTATGGAAGGCGCCTTGGAGGTGTTGCACCGGGAATTTGGCGGATTACGCACCGGACGGGCCGCGACCAGCTTATTAGACCCGATCACTGTCGACGCTTATGGCCAGCAAATGCCGATGAACCAGGTTGGTACGGTCGGAGTTCCGGAACCGCGCATGCTGACGGTGCAGGTTTGGGACAAAGGGCTGGTTGCCAGTGTCGAGAAAGCAATTCGTGATTCAGATCTTGGTCTCAACCCGGCGTCTGATGGCCAATTAGTGCGCATTCCCATACCAGCGCTTAATGAGGAGCGGCGGGCGGAAATTGCTAAAATTGCCGGTAAATATGCTGAAGAAACGCGGATCGCTGTCCGCAATGTACGCCGGCATGCCATGGATGAACTCAAGAAAGCGGAAAAAGACGGCGAAATTTCTAAAGATGCACATCATGACTATGATGTTGAAACCCAAGAACTTACGGACGAATACGTCAAAAAAATTGACGATGCGTTTCACAATAAAGAACAGGAAATCATGCAGGTCTAGCCGGCCAGATTGTATATGATACGTGACTATGAAAGCTGAACCGACCCCAAATTACGGCGATTTAATCGTGCCAACACATGTTGCCATTATTATGGATGGCAACGGGCGGTGGGCTAAAGCGCGTGGCCTGCCTCGGCTGGCCGGCCATCAGCGCGGCGCCGATTCAGTGCGGGCTGCTATTGAAAGCGCGATCAAATATGGTGTGCGTTATTTAACGCTCTACAGTTTCTCCTCCGAAAATTGGAAACGGCCGGCGGATGAAGTTAGTGATTTGATGGGGCTGCTGAGACGGTATCTCCGAAGTGAAATTGCTGAGCTACTTAGTAATGGCGTTCGATTAAGGGTAATTGGTGAGCGTTCTGATTTGAGTTCTGACATCGTTGATCTAATCGAGGAGTGTGAAAAACGAACGGCTGGTAATACGCGTCTAGATCTAATAATCGCACTTAGTTATGGCGGGCGCACAGAAATTGCCAATGCGGCAAAGGTGATCGCTGAGAAAACCGTAGCCGGCGAAATTGCACCGGAGCAAATTGATGAGAAATTACTCGGGAACTATCTCGAAACATCCAGTATTCCTGATCCTGATTTACTCATTCGCACCAGCGGTGAAATAAGAATTAGTAATTTTTTACTCTGGCAGTTGGCTTATGCTGAATTTATTTTTCTTGATATCCTTTGGCCGGATTTTAAGGAAGAAGATTTCGTCTCCGCCATTTCAGAATTTGGCCGTCGGGAAAGACGGTTTGGCGCAACTGATTAAATGTTAGTAGCCCGGTTTTATTAATCCATGATAACCCGCATCATTTCAGCTTTAGTCATGGCGCCGCTCGCTCTTGCTGCATTGTGGTTTGGCTTCCCATATTTTGAACTCATGGTCGGTGTCGTTGGTGTTTTGGCGGCGTGGGAATGGCTGCGGCTTATTGGAAGCAATGGACCGCAGCCGCAACAAATTGTTTGGTTGATCGTCGGCTTGTTATACATTTTAGTGCCGTGCGTAATATTGATCTGGCTGCGTGACATTGATAGCCAAGGCCGGCAAATTATCATCTGGTTGTTTAGCGTAATTTGGGCCACTGATATCGGCGCCTATTTTTCCGGCAGAACATTTGGTGGCCCGAAGCTGGCTCCAATTATAAGTCCGAATAAAACTTGGGCCGGATTTTTTGGCGGTTTAATTTTTGCCTGCGTAACAGGTTTGGTTTTAAACATTTATGCCGAACCGTCTTTTGCCACTGCAGAAATAATCATTGCCTGTGCAGGTTTATCAATAATTGGTCAGTTTGGTGATCTATTGGAATCTTGGGTTAAAAGAAGATTTGAAGTGAAGGATTCTGGCGCGTTGATACCCGGTCATGGTGGTGTTTTAGACAGAATAGATGCTATTCTCCTGGCCACTCCCGTAACCGGGCTAATTGTTCTGTTCTATGAAATTGGTGAAGTTCCATGGAAATGAAGGTTTCACCTTCCGCGACGCCTGAAAATAACCTCGATTATCGCTGCGTATCCATTTTGGGCGCCACGGGATCTATTGGCTGTAATACCTTGGACCTGGTTCGGAACAATGCCGAAAAATTTAATATAATTGCGCTTACAGGCAATAAAAATGTCGATCTGCTGATCCAGCAAGCGAGGGAATTTTCGCCGGATCTTGCGGTGATTGGAGATGAAACTCTTTACGACGAACTCAAAGCAGGATTAAGCGACACTGATATCAAAGTGGCCGCAGGCTCTGAGGCAATGGCAGAAGCAGCTGACCAGCCATCTGACATCGTCATTGCTGGTATCGTCGGCGTCGCCGGACTGGCACCCACTTTAGTAGCAGCAAAAAGAGGCACCGTCGTTGCGCTCGCCAATAAAGAATGTCTGGTTTGTGCAGGTGATTTTTTTCTCAATGAAATTGACCGTAGCGGCGCCACCCTTTTACCAATCGATTCTGAACACAACGCAATTTTTCAAGTCTTTGATTTTAACCAAGCTGGAAATGTTGACCACCTGACTTTAACTGCGTCGGGTGGGCCCTTTCGCAGCACTTCATTAAGCGAAATGAAAAACATAACACCGGCCCAGGCAGTCGCTCATCCCAATTGGGATATGGGGGCAAAAATCTCGGTGGATTCTGCCACCATGATGAATAAAGGGTTGGAGCTAATTGAGGCCTATTATCTGTTTCCAGTAGAAGAAAATCAGATCGAGATTCTCGTCCATCCACAATCCGTTATTCACAGCATGGTGACCTATAAAGATGGATCGGTATTGGCTCAACTGGGTACGCCGGATATGCGTACGCCAATTTCGTATGCGCTTGCGTGGCCTAATCGCTTAGAAATACCGGGCCGGCGGCTTAATCTTGCCAGTATTGCCGAACTTACGTTTGAAGCGCCGGATTTAAAACGTTTTCCGGCTCTAACAATAGCGCGAGATACCTTGAAAGCAGGCGGCTCGCTACCTACTATATTAAATGCAGCTAACGAAGTCGCCGTCAGGTGTTTTTTGGAAGAAAGAATTGGCTTTCTTGATATCACGCGGGTGACGGAAGAGGTTTTAAATAGGACGCCGAAGAGCGAGCCTAAAACGCTTGATGAAATTTCCCACTGCGATGAGGTGGCCCGAGTACTAGCCGAAGAAGTGGTTCGTTCTCTGAATTAAGAATTTGTCGAGCGATTTATCGATAATTAAACGGAATATAAAATGGAAATATTAAGCCTTTTTTTGGCAAAACTTAGTTTTATCTGGGAAATCGGCATTCCCTTTCTCGTTGCCTTGACCATATTGGTTTTCGTACACGAGCTTGGTCATTACGCCGTTGCGCGCTGGTGCAACGTGAAAATTGAAGTGTTTTCCATTGGCTTTGGACCGGAAATTAAAGGCTGGGACGATAGCCACGGCACGCGTTGGAAAATAAGCGCTGTTCCACTTGGTGGTTATGTCAAAATGTTCGGCGAAAGTGCAACCATACTTGAAGGTGAGGGCGAGGACGAAAAAGAGCGTCCGATGACGCCGGAAGAAGAAGCCGTTTCTTTCCATCACAAATCATTGTCGCAACGCGCCGCCGTTGTTTTCGCCGGACCTTTTATTAATTTTATATTCGCCGTGTTAGCCTTTGCCGCCTTGTTTATGACGCTCGGCGTACCGGAACAAGTTTCAGATAAGCCCTTAGCCGTGGTTGGCGCCGTATCACCTAATAGCGCAGCGGATGCCGGCGGATTGAAATCGGGTGATCAAATCACCAATATAGACGGCAGTAATGTTACCTACTTTGTAGATTTACAAAGAATAATTGGCGCTAATCCCGAAAAAAACCTGGTTTTAGGAATCATCCGTGACGGCAAAAATTTAACCATAAAATTAAAAACGGGTTTTCGCACCGGAAAAAACAAGGCGGGAAAACCAGTTAAGATTGGATTGCTAGGTGTTTCTGCACATCCGGGCGAAGTGAAATATACCCGTCAAAACCCGGCAATGGCTTTGTGGATGGGGGTTGAGCGAACTTACATATTTACTGTCCGAATACTGGAATACATCAAAGATATATTTGTTGGCAGGCAATCTGCCGATGAATTGGGCGGTATCCTTAGAATTGCACAGATTTCGGGGCAGGTCGCTGAGCTGGGGGTCGCAAGCTTTGTGTCCTTTTTGGCCATTCTTTCGGTAAATTTAGGATTAATTAACCTCTTCCCTATACCGCTGTTAGACGGTGGTCATTTAGCGTTCTATACAATCGAGGCAATACGCGGGCGTCCTTTGGGGCCGAAAGCTCAAGAATATGGGTTTCGGCTCGGGTTAACGTTCGTTATTGCCTTATTTTTGTTTGTGACGTGGAATGATCTTGTGCATTTAAAATTTTTCGAGTGGATTATGGGAATACCAACTTACTTATCGGGACTTTTGACATAAGTCATTGAATCTTTTAGGATTCATTTGGAATTTCCGTAAGAATCGTATAAAACTCGATAACTATCATTTAGGGAGTTGCTACTTGTACTGGATTAGAATGTTTGCGTTGTGCGCAGCCATTAGCGTGGCTGTTGCTTTGCCATTCGGGGCCCAAGCGCAAAAATCCAACATCGTCGAAGAAATCGTCGTTCAAGGTACGCACCGGATCGAGCAAAGTACTGTGCGATCATACCTCCTGCTGCAGGAGGGCGACAGATTTGACGAGCGTCGGATCAATCAATCATTGAAAAGCCTATTTGCGACCGGTTTATTTGCCGATGTTGCGATTACCCGCGAGGGTAGGGCTATTGTTATCAAAGTTGTCGAGAATCCGGTGATTAACCGAATAGCCTTCGAAGGCAACAAACGCATCGAAGACGACATGTTGCGAAAAGAAGTCGTCCTGCGTCCGCGTGTTGTATTCACCCGTACTAAAGTTCAGGCCGATGTTAAACGGATAATGGATGTTTACCGGGTTAATGGACGTTTTGCAGCTACTGTGGTGCCTAAAATTATTCAACTTCCTCAAAACCGCGCGGATTTGGTTTTTGAAATTGAAGAAGGGCCGTTGACGACGGTCGAGCGGATCAGATTTGTCGGCAATAAATTTGAAAGCGACTCCGATCTGCGGGAAGTTATACGGACTAAAGAATCCATTTGGTATCGTTTCTTATCCTCCGATGACACTTACGATCCTGATCGTTTAACTTTAGATCGCGAATTATTGCGCCGCCATTATTTGGCCGAAGGTTTTGCCGATTTCAGAGTTGAATCAGCTGTTGCGGAATTAACGCCAGACGGCAAAGCTTTTTTTATCACTTTCAGCGTAAATGAAGGTCAGCGCTACAAATTTGGTAATATTGATGTTGCTGCCGGTCTGCGTGGCCTCGATGCGAAGACACTCCGTGCGTTGATCGAGTTCAAAAAAGGCGATCAGTACGACAACACTAAAGTCGATGACGCGATTGATAAAATTACCGATGCGGTTGGCAATTTAGGATACGCGTTCGTTGAAGTTAGACCGCGTGTTAACCGCAATCGTAAAGATAAAATTGTCAATTTGACTTTTGATGTGAGAGAAGGTCCGCGCGTGTTTGTTGAGCGGATTGATATTTCCGGCAATATTCGAACGATCGATAAAGTTATCCGGCGGGAATTTCAAGTTGTTGAAGGTGATGCTTTTAATGCCGCCAAGTTAAGACGTTCCCGCCAACGCATCAGAGATTTGAACTTTTTTGATAAAGTTGAAATCGAACGCCTACCAGGAACCTCGACTGATAAAACAATTGTTAAGGTTGAGGTTGAGGAGAAATCTACTGGTTCGCTGAGTTTTGGCGTTGGTTATTCAACAGATAACGGACCGCTTTTTGATCTTGGTATTAATGAGTCAAATCTTTTAGGTAAGGGACAGAAGCTTGGCTTTAGTCTTTCCATCGCCGCCGAGAAAAGCACCGCAAATATCTCCTTCACAGAACCCTATTTCTTGGATCGTGATATCGCAGCAGGTTTTGATATTTATCATTCCAATCAGGATTTGCAGGATACCCGATCTTATGATTTTAAGAAAACCGGTTTGGGTTTAAGAGCTGGTTTTCCTATTGCACCTTTTTTACGGCAGAACTGGCGATATTCGATTGAAGCGTCATCGATCGAAAATGTCGATAGTTCGGCATCAAGCCTCATTAAATCCCAGGCGGGAGATAGATTTTTGTCTGAAGTTGGGCATACGCTAACCTTTGATAAAAGAGATAGCCGGATTACTCCGACCGATGGTTATATTGTCAAGTTGACCAATGATTTGGCCGGATTTGGCGGCAATGTACGCTATTTGCGCAACCGTTTAAATGCGGGACAATATCATGAAATTTTCGATAAGTGGGTGGTTGCCGTAACGGGAGGTGTCGGCCATATCTTAGGGCTCGGTGAGGATGTTGAGATTGCCGACAGATTTTTCTTAGGCGGCAATACTTTGCGCGGTTTTCAAACTGCAGGCGTCGGTCCGCGTGATAAAACAACGGAAGATTCATTAGGCGGTGAATGGAAGTACAATGGTTCTGTACAATTGACATTCCCTCTGGGATTGCCCACTGAATTTGGCGTTTCCGGCCGGCTATTTACTGATTTTGGTAGTGTCGGTGAAGTTAATCCGTCAAATTCCAACATCCAGGATACCGGCAGTATCAGAGCATCCGCCGGCGCCGGCTTAGGCTGGGTGTCGCCGTTTGGTCCGATCAATATGGACTTTGGCTTTCCAATCGCTAAAGAGAGCTTTGATCAGACCGAGCTATTTAGATTAAACTTCGGAACGAGGTTCTAACAAATGAACGCAAGTTTTAAGATTTTAATTTTCTTTTTGATTTTGTCATTTGCCTTGATCAGCGATGGTAATGCTCAATCTCAGCAAACGCGTGAAATTAAAATGGGCATTCTCGATATCCAACAGGTTATGCAACAGTCTTTGATGGCTAAAGATATTGCTCGTCAAATAGATGCCAAACGGCGAAAATTTCGTGATGAGATTAAAAAAGAGGAGGAAGCTTTACGGAAGGCCAATGATGAACTCCAAAAACAGCGGGTTATCTTGTCGCCGGAAGCTTTTGCCGAAGAGGCGCGTAAATTTCGCTTAAAAACAACAGCATTGCAAAAAAAGGTTCAATTGCGGAATCAGGAATTCATCCAGCTTCGCTCGAGTGCTAATCGCGCCCTACAACAAGCCATTCAAAAAGCGTTAACCCAGGTCACTAAAAGGCAAGGTTATAATTTGGTGTTGCGTTATTCCCCGCAATCTATTTTAGTCCGGCCCGATTATTTAGATATTTCTAATTTTGTGTTGGTGCAGTTAAATAAAAATATCAAAAAATATCAGATTCCTTCTGCACCCATAAAAACGGGACAGTAATCTATGGCCGATCCCCGCTTTTTTAAGGTTGCGGGACCATTTAGTTTAGAACAATTAGCTGAAATTAGTGGTTCTGAGATTGGAGATAAAAGCCGGGAAACGCGAATGTTCTCGGATATTTTACCACTCGATTCCGCTTCTCAAAATGATGTTAGCTTTATCGACAATCGTCGCTATATCGAAGCTTTTCGCAACACCAATGCCGGCGCTGTTGTTGTCGCGCCCGAATTGGTTGATCAAGCACCCGAAAGTGCGGCGCTTTTAATCACCGATAATCCTTATACCGGTTATGCCAAATTAACCCAGGCGTTCTATCCGCAAAATGCGTTTACGGATGGGAAAATAAATGCCCACGCAATTGTCGATCCTTCAGCTAAGACGGGTAAAAACGTCTCGATAGATGCTGGGGTTGTAATTGAGGCTGAAGTTGAAATTGGCGATAATACCCAAATCGGCGCCAATACTGTCATTGGAGTGGGGGTGATTATTGGCAATAACTGCCTAATTGCGGCAAACGTCACACTCATCCATTGCATCATCGGTAGTGACACTATTATTCATACTGGTGTTCGCATTGGCCAGGATGGTTTCGGTTTTGCGCCGGGCATGCCGCGCCATACAAAAGTGCTTCAATTGGGCCGGGTTTTGATTGGAAATGAGGTTGAGATTGGCGCCAACACTACGATTGACCGGGGAGCTGGGCCGGATACGATCGTCGGCGATGGCACTAAAATAGATAATCTGGTGCAAATCGGCCATAATGTGCAAATCGGCGAAGGGTGCTTTATAGTTGCGCAAACTGGCCTGTCCGGCAGCACGGTTGTTGGAAATTTTGTCGCCTTGGGCGGACAAGTAGGGATTGCGGGGCACTTAACGATTGGCGATGGTGCAAAAGTGGCGGCAAAAAGCGGTGTATCGATTGATGTAGCTCCTGGTGTCACCGTTGCCGGCATTCCGGCGCAAAATGCCCGGGATCACTGGAAAGGACTGGCTATGCTAAGAAGATTGGTTAAGGAAAAAAGAGGTAAGTAATGGATAGCGAGGCGAATCCAACCGAAGATACCATTATCGACATTGAAAAAATTGTTGAGATGATCCCCCATCGATATCCGTTTTTGATGATCGACCGGGTGAGTGATCTAGTTGCCGAAGAAAGTGCAATTGGACACAAAAATGTGACGATTAATGAACCGCATTTTCAAGGCCATTTCCCTAGCAAGCCAGTAATGCCCGGTGTGCTGATAATTGAGGCCATGGCGCAGACGTCAGCCGTTTTGGTTGTCCATTCCCTGGGTGGCGATTCTAAAGGTAAGCTGGTTTATTTTATGTCGGTTGAAAACGCCAAATTCCGGCACCCGGTTCAACCGGGCGATGTGCTGAAAGTACATGTTAACACGAAGCAGCATCGTAAAGCTGTTTGGAAATTTGATGGAGTCGCGAAAGTGGATGATCATGTTGTTGCCGAAGCAACTTTTACCGCGATGATTATGGATCAATGAGCAATATTCATGAAACAGCCATTATCGAGGATGGCGCTATAATCGGTCAGGATGTTGTCATCGGCCCGTATTGCTGTGTCGGCAGCGAGGTTACGCTGTCGGATGGTATTAAACTCGAATCTCATGTCGTTATATCCGGGATAACGGCAATTGGTGAGGGAACCCGTATTTTTCCTTTTGCTTCAATTGGCACGCAGCCACAAGATCTCAAATATCAAGGCGAGCGTTCTCAACTTGAAATCGGCGCCAACAATGTCATCCGTGAACATGTAACCATGAACCCAGGTACCGCGGGCGGCGGGCTGTTAACCAAAGTTGGCGACAATTGCCTTTTTATGATGGCGTCTCATGTCGCCCATGACTGCCAGATCGGCGACAACGTTATCATGGTCAACAATGCGACCTTAGGCGGTCATGTGGAAATTGGAGAGTTTGCCATTGTCGGTGGACTTTCTGCGGTCCATCAATTTGTTAGAATTGGCCGTCACGCGATGATTGGTGGCATGTCGGGCGTCGAAAACGATGTCATTCCCTATGGATCGGTTGTCGGCAATCGGGCGCATTTATCCGGGCTCAATTTGGTCGGGCTCAAGCGCCGCGGATTCTCGCGCGATGTCATCCATGATCTTCGTCGCGCCTATCGGCTTATCTTCTCTCCCGAAGGCACGCAGACCGAAAGACTGGCTGATGTAGCGGAACTTTTTCCCAGCATCGAACCTGTTATGGAAATCCTTGATTTTATGAATGAAGACTCCAGCCGCGCCATTTGCCAGCCCCTTTTAGAGGATGCAGCCTAAGCTCGGCATCATTGCCGGCGGAGGAAGTCTGCCGCGGCGGATAATCGATATTTGCCGTGCGTTGGAACGCGATCATTATGTTATCGCCATTGAAGGTCACGCTCTACCGGAACATCTAGAAGGCACGCCTCACAGTTGGATTAGAATAGGTACGGCCGGCAGTGGCTTGAATATTCTCAAGCAAGAGAACGTCAAAGAAATCGTGATGATTGGCGATGTCAAAATGCCGTCGCTTAAAGATTTACACCCAGATTTAAGAACGGCAAAGTTCTTCGCCAAATTAGGCATGAAGGCCCTCGGGGACAATGATTTATTGTCGGCTGCCGCAGCGGAACTTGAAAGCGAAGGCTTTAAAGTCATTGGTGTTGACGAAATACTCGATGATCTGTTGGCTCCGGAAGGGGTTTTCGGGAGCGTCGCCATTGGTGAGGGGGATCAGGCGGATATCAAATTCGGCATAGCTGCAGCGCGTGAATTAGGGAAGCGGGATATTGGCCAAGCGGTTATCGTAAAATCCAACCAGATTATAATTACCGAAGACAATGCTGGTACGGCTGAAATGATTAGACGGAGCCGCGATCGTAAGCCTAATGGGCTTGGTGGTATTCTAGTAAAAATTAAAAAGCCCGGCCAGGACCGGCGCATGGATTTACCGACAATTGGCGTCGACACAGTTGAACAAGCCCGGGAAGCCGGCTTAAAAGGTATTATCATCCAGGCTGGGGAGAGCATTGTTATCGATCTTGATGATGTTGTGAGTGTTGCCAATGCAGCGGGAATTTTCATCCAAGCTGTTCCTTTAGACGAGGAAAAGATAACGACTGCGACCGAGATTTACGTTATCGCCGGTGAACCTTCCGGCGATCATTTAGGCGCTCGGCTAATGGCTGCGTTAAAATCACGAACCGGCGGTGAGGTTAACTTCACCGGCATCGGTGGTCCCGAAATGGAAAAGCAAGGGCTTACCAGTCATTTCCCAATGTCAGAGCTCACGGTCATGGGCTTAGCAGAAGTGTTGCCAAGGCTGCCGAAACTGCTGCGACGGATTGGCGAGACGGCTCGCCATATTCTCAAAACTAAACCCGACGTCGTGGTGACGATTGATGCACCGGATTTCTCGCTGCGGGTGGCCAGAAAAATTCATGGGAAATCGATACCAATTGTCCATTATGTTGCGCCGTCAGTGTGGGCCTGGAAGCCGGGCCGCGCCAAAAAAATTGCGCCGATCCTCAATCATTTGATGACGCTGCTGCCGTTTGAACCGCCTTATTTTGAGCGTGAAGGTCTGGCGAGTACATTTGTCGGCCATTCAATATTAGAAAGCGGGGCGGCAAAAGGTGATGGCGTTGCATTTCGCTCCCATCATGGTATCGCCCGGGAGGCGAAAGTGTTGAGTGTTTTGCCCGGCAGCCGCCATAGTGAGGTTAAGTTCCTTTTGCCGGCTATTTATGATGCGATTGGGCGTCTCGATCATGCGGAATTGCGGATTGTCTTACCGACTGTTGAAACTGTTGAAACAGAAATAAGGCAGACAATCGCAAGCTGGCCGGAAGAGATTTCAAAATTAGTTATAGTCGTCACTGGTGAAGACGCCAAAATAGATGCCTTTGCGGCTTCTGATGCGGCGATTGCGGCCTCGGGCACGGTTGCACTTGAATTGGCCATGGCGCGGGTGCCCTATGTGACGATTTATAAGTTTAACGCGTTGACTGCGATTATAGCGCGCCGCCTGGTCAAAACGCCTTACGCGAATATTATCAATATTCTGCTCGATCATGAGGTGGTGCCGGAACTCATCCAGGAAGATTGCCGTGGAGACTTAATCGCATCACATATAGCAAAGTTTTTGTCGGCCGATGAGAGCGCCGAAATTCAAATCGCCAAATTCGAAGAAGCGGTCTCGCGGTTGAAGGATGCCGACCACAAGCCAAGTGACAAAGCTGCCGAGGTAGTGCTTGACGTGATCGCCCAACATGCAAAACTAACGGACCAATCTAAAAAAGAATAGAGGGGAATATGAACGATTTATCCAGTAATTTCAGACTGTTACATACAATGATTCGCGTGCGGGATTTGGAAAAATCAATTGATTTTTATACCCGCTTGTTGGGCATGAATGAATTACGCCGAACTGACTTTGAAGGCGGCCGGTTTACCTTGGCCTTTGTCGGGTATGGTGATGAAGAAACTAATGCAGTCGTTGAGCTGACGCACAATTGGGATCAGGAAAAGCCTTATGAGCTTGGTAACGGTTTCGGACATCTGGCGATTGCGGTGCCGGATGCTTACGCGGTCTGTGAGGCAATGGAAAAAGAAGGGGTTGAAGTGCCACGCCCTGCTGGTCCGATGAAGCATGGCACGCGGGTGATTGCCTTTATCAAAGACCCGGATGGCTACATGATTGAGTTGGTGCAGCGGGATTAATCTATTAGCGCTTACCCAACTCCACATAGTCGCGGAAATCTGAGCCGAGATAAAGCTGGCGCGGCCGGCCGATTTTTTGCGTTGGATCTTCGATCATTTCATTCCACTGAGAAATCCAGCCGACTGTACGGGCAACCGCAAACAGCACGGTGAACATCGATATTGGAATACCAATCGCTTTAAAGATAATACCAGAATAGAAATCGACATTTGGATAGAGCTTACGTTCAACGAAATATTCATCTTCGAGAGCAATGCGCTCCAGCTCCATCGCGAGATCAAGCATTGGCTCATCGGTAATGCCCAGTTCAGCTAGCACTTCGTGACATGATTCCCGCATAACCTTGGCACGCGGATCAAAATTTTTGTAAACGCGGTGGCCGAAGCCCATCAGGCGGAAGGCATCATCCTTGTCTTTGGCTTTTTTGATATATTCGTTGATGTTACTGACATCACCAATTTCGTTAAGCATGTTCAGCACGGCTTCGTTGGCACCGCCATGGGCTGGCCCCCAAAGGGACGCGATGCCGGCCGCGATACAGGCAAACGGATTGGCGCCGCTCGATCCCGCCAGGCGAACCGTCGACGTTGAAGCGTTCTGCTCATGATCAGCATGGAGAATAAGAATTCGATCCATCGCCTTGCCGATGACCGGGCTTACCTCATAATTTTCGGCTGGCGTGGCAAACATCATATGGAGGAAGTTTTCAGCAAATCCGAGATCATTACGGGGCTGAATAAAAGGTTGTCCAACCGAATATTTAAAGGCTTGAGCGGCGATCGTCGGAACTTTGGCGATAAGGCGGTAGGAAGACACCATGCGGTGGTACGGATCATTAATATCTAAACTGTCATGATAAAAAGCAGAGAGGGCACCGACAACGCCGCACATAACGGCCATCGGGTGGGCATCGCGCCGGAAACCATGGAAAAAGGAGTTAAACTGCTCATGCAGCATCGTATGGTGAGTAATATCATAGACGAATTTTGATTTTTCTTCTTCGTTTGGCAGTTCACCATAGAGCAGCAAATAACAGGTTTCGAGATAGTCCGATTTTTCAGCTAATTGATCGATCGGATAACCTCGATACAGCAAAATACCTTCATCACCATCAATATAGGTAATTTTGGATTCACAGCTGCCTGTAGAGGTAAAGCCGGGGTCGTAAGTGAAGCAATCGGTATCAGCATAGAGCCGCCGTACATCGATGACCTTGGGTCCAACAGATCCTTCTAAAACGGGCAATTCCCAAGAATTACCAGAAGAATTATCGGTTAATGTAAAGGAGTTTGTATTCTTGTCGTTCATGGTCTTTTACCCCCAAGGAAGATAATTTGTATGTGCCGATTGCGGGCGGAAATATGAATTTTTTTGCCGGAATGTCAAGCTCGCCACTTTAAAGCCGTTATAATAAAGCATCATCAAGACGCGCCAAAGTCTCGTCTTTGCCCAGTATTTCCATCACCTCAAAAATACCGGGAGAAGCATGTGAACCGCTTAGAGCAGAGCGCAAAGGCTGGGCAATTTTGCCCAAACCGACATCCTCATTTTCAGCCACATGACGGGCAATTTGGTTGATCGTGTCATGGTCCCAGGCGTCAATTTTAGCCAATTCTGCACGCGCCTTGGCCAGCATTTCGAGGCCATCTTGAGCTAAATTCTTAGCTGCTTTCGGTGAAATTTCAATCGGTCTATTTGCCGCATAAAAAGCCGCGTTTTCAGCAAGTTCTATGATATTTTTAGCGCGATCCTTTAGGCTATCCATGCCCCGTGTCAGGCGCGTTTCCGCTTCCTCTGCAATATTACCATCGAGCAATTTTGCCACTTCCGGCAGGATCAACTCAACCAGTCGGCCGGTGTCCGCTTGATTGATATAATGGCTGTTCAAACTCGAAAGCTTATCCAGGTCAAATTGAGAGGCGCCTTTGCCGATGGCGTCCAGTTCGAACCACTCAATGGCCTGTTCCTGGCTGATGATTTCATCATCGCCATGGGACCAGCCAAGCCGCAATAAATAATTATTCAACGCCTCCGGTAAGAAGCCCATGTCGCGATATGCTTCGACCCCGAGGGCGCCGTGGCGCTTTGAAAGTTTAGCGCCGTCGCTGCCGTGCAGAAGGGGCATATGGGCAAATATTGGCAGTTCCCAACCGAGGGCGTTATAGATCTGAATTTGGCGAAATGTATTGGTCAAATGGTCGTCGCCACGGATAACGTGGGTGATCCCCATATCATGATCATCAACGACAACAGCCAGCATATAGGTTGGTGTGCCGTCGGCCCGCAACAGGATCATGTCATCCATTTGATTGTTATCAACCGTGACGTCGCTTTGGATGGCATCTGAAATACTGGTTTCGCCATCTTCGGGTGCTTTTAACCGGATTACCGGATCAATGCCGGCCGGTGCGTCAGATGGATCGCGGTTGCGCCAGGTACCGTCATAAAGCCGCGTACTGCCTGCCGCCCGTGCAGATTCTCGCATTTCAGTTAATTCTTCCGGTGAGCAGTAGCAGTGATAGGCATTACCGCTTTCAAGCAATTGGCGAGCAACCTCTGAATGCCGATCACGGCGTTCAAATTGCGAATAGGCGTCACCGTCCCAGTCAAGGCCAAGCCACTTCATGCTGCTGTAAATGGCGGCGACAGCTTCATCCGTCGAGCGTTTCCGGTCAGTGTCCTCGATACGCAGTAGGAACTCTCCACCATGATGCTTGGCGTAGAGCCAATTAAACAAGGCGGTACGCGCACCACCGATATGAAGAAATCCAGTAGGGGATGGTGCGAAACGGGTAACAACTTTGGACAAAACAGCTCAACCTATTGAAAATATTGGATAAATCATTAGACGGCGGGCAGTTTAGCGGTTCGATATGGCTCTGTCACTCTGAAAACCATGGGGACTCCACTTGCTGGAGATTGGTCGACGGCTATAATTATTAATGCTAGTAAATTAATATGCCCCAACACCTAAGAATATTAACAAATCAATTCCTCGCCGACCGCGACCGCTGGGTGCTCTGGCTGCCAGTGTGCGTTGGCGGCGGCGTGGGCGCTTATTATACTCTCAATAGTGAGCCACCTGCTTGGGCGGGTGTTCTTGTGATCTTGGCGGCAGGTCTCGTTGTGTATTTTAGGCGGCATAACTTTTTAACCCTCTGCAGTGGCCTGACAATACTCGCTATTGCCTTTGGTTTTACGGCGGCGCAATGGCGAACGATGAGCGTCGCTCATCCGGTGCTGCAAAAACGCATCGGGCCGACCAGTATCAGCGGCCGCATTCTACATGTTGAAAATTTTGAAAACGGACCACGTATAACTGTTGAGAAAATTCACTTAGCCTTTTTGGCACCCTACGAGATGCCGCAAAAGGTACGCCTGAAATTACGCGGTCAACAACCTGACTTAGCGCCCGGGCAATGGATTAAAGTGCGTGGCGTGTTGACGCCTCCACCGGCGCCGGTCATGCCGGGGAGTTTTGATTTTCAACGGCGCTTTTATTTTATGGCAATCGGCGCCACCGGTTTCGGCATGGGTAAGGCAGAAATATTACAAAGTTCGTTTACCGGGACTGCTAACCTTCATATCTCCACGGCGATTAATTTATTCGTTGCCGAGTTGCGTCATGCGATCGCCGAAAAAATACGCCGCGCCATTCCTGGAGCTATCGGCGGCGTTGCGGCAGCGCTCATGACCGGTGATCGAAGTGGTATTCCGAAAACGGTGCTGGAGGCTTTTCGGCAATCAGGTTTGGCCCATCTGCTCGCCATCTCCGGCCTTCACATAGGCTTGGTTGCAGGTCTGCTTTTTGGCGGATTTCGATCTATTTTTGCGCTTTTGCCTAAAGTAGCTTTGCGTCAGCCGATTAAAAAATGGGCGGCCTTTTTGGCTATTTTAGGCGCTTTTGGTTATGCCGTTATGGCTGGTGCGACAGTGCCGACACAGCGCGCCTTTCTGATGATCAGCCTCGTATTGTTGGCGGTTATTGTTGATCGTCAGGGCATCTCGCTACGTTTGGTTGCCTGGGCGGCGTTGGCAATTCTTATCTTGCGGCCGGAGAGTCTGTTAGGGGCCAGCTTTCAACTTTCATTTGCCGCCGTCATCGCCTTGATCGCCACTTATGAGTTTCTTAAAGAGCGTAATATCGAACAAGATCGAACTGTCTGGTGGCGGCGCCCTGCGCGCTACATTGCCGGCATTGCGCTCACCACAATCATAGCCACTATCGCCACGTCACCTTTCGCGATTTATCACTTTAATCAAATGGCGCAGTTCGGTTTGTTTGCCAATGTTCTTGCCGTGCCGGTGACAGCCCTTTGGGTCATGCCCTGGGCTATTGTGTCCTTTATGCTTATGCCGCTTGGCCTCGCTGAGTTTGGCCTTATTCCGATGGGTTGGGGGGTTGAGCTCATCATCGCCATTGCGCAAACAATTGCCAGTTGGAAAGGGGCCGTCGTTATTGTACCCGCACTTCCGGTCTCGGCGCTCGTAGCGATCGGTCTTGGCGGGCTGTGGCTCTGTCTGTGGCGGCAAAAATGGCGCCTCGGTGGGGTCAGTTTAGTTGTCGTTGGACTCAGCACAGTGTTTTTCGTCTCAACACCTGATATTGTCGTCGAGGAACGTGGCAAGTTATTCGCAGTCAAAGGTTCTACCGGAACGCTGCATTTATCCTCTCAGCGCGTCTCCAAATTTGCCGGCGAAACCTGGTTACGGCGGGTCGGTCAAAGCAGTCAAACCAGCCAGGATTGGCCCAAACAGGGCTTTTCTCAGGATAAATCGCTGACCTGCGACCGGTTGGGCTGCATATTCTCGCAAAAAGATTATAAAGTTGCCTTAATCACCGATTCCCAGGCTGTTCCGGAAGATTGCCAAAGCGCCGACATTGTTGTCAGTGCGGTACCGGTGCCGTGGCACTGTCCGTCGGCGAAATTAGTGATCGACTGGTTTGATTTGTGGCGGCACGGCGCGCATGCGATTTGGTTGAAAAAAGAGGGCGCGGTAGTTGAGAACGTTAATAGTAAAAGAGGACGCAGACCCTGGGTCTTACGTCCTCCAGAAAAAAATAATTCAGGTTAATGATAGGCGCGGATTAAACCAACAAGCCGGCCTTGCACCTGAACCCGGTCGGGACCAAAAATCCGTGTTTCAAAATCTTTGTTCGCCGGTTCCAGTGCAATGGTATCGCCTTTTTTGCGAATGCGTTTAAGCGTTGCCTCACTGTCATCAACCAGAGCAACGACAATCGTGCCATTTTCGGCCGTATCAGTTTTCTCTATAATAACTGTATCGCCATCATAAATGCCGGCATCAATCATGGAATCACCATCAATTTCAAGGGCATAGTGCTCGCCGCGCCCCATCAGATCTGGCGGTACGCCGATATAACGGGTTGGATCACTGATGGCCTCAATCGGAGTACCGGCTGCGATTTTACCCAATAAGGGCAACTCGGCAGCTTCACTGGCGGCAGCCGGTAGGGCCTCGCCATTGCCAAAATCAGCTTTAATAACATTGGGTGCGTAACTTGGCGCGGTTGAATTTTGCGCATTTTCAGGCAGCTTTATAACTTCCAAAGCGCGGGCTCGATGCGGCAGGCGGCGGATAAATCCGCGCTCTTCGAGGCCGGTGATAAGACGATGAATGCCCGATTTAGATTTCAGATCAAGGGCATCTTTCATTTCATCGAAGGAAGGTGAGACTCCGGATTCGCGAAGACTATGATCGATATACATAAGCAATTCATATTGTTTTTTAGTGAGCATTTTTAAACTCCTGATTTTTTTTGCTTTGCATCAATTCAACTCTGTCGTTAGCGGCGATATTAATGGCAAAATCACAATATAGCCGCCTAGGTTGCGCTACCTACTAAATATAGAACAAAACCAAAACGTCCATACATGTTCTAGTTTGGTTCTTTTTTGAGGTCAAGAGGGAAAATTGTAAAAATGAGTGTTTTTTTGCCGGAAGTGACAAAAAAACGACTATCAGGTATCCAATCTGATGATTTCGACACGCTCACCTGCTTTTATCGGCGGCGCAAAGGGCGCGCGGATGACCAAACACGCGGCTTCGGCGAATCGCGCCAGCATTGAGCTGTCCTGGCGACCGAAGGGCATGGCGGTGAGGGCGCCGTCACTGCCAATAGAGAGCGTGGCACGGATATAGTCCTGGCGTTTGTCATTTTCAGCTAAATCCCGCCCCAGCACTGCGGTTTCGGTAACGTGCGTGGTATCGGCCGCACCCAGCATTTTATTGATGGCAGGACGCAGGAAGAGGGCAGCGGTAACGCCGGCTGAAACCGGATTGCCGGGAAGACCCAACATCGGGATGCCATTAATCTTGCCGAATATGAGCGGTTTCCCAGGACGCATAGCGACACGGCTGAAAGTGATATCGAGACCTTCTTCGCCGAGCACGGTCTTGACCAGATCATAATCACCGACCGATGCGCCACCGATTGTCACCAGCATATCGGCGCCGGTTATGGTCGCTAAAATATCACGTAATGAATCCGGATCGTCTTTGGCAATGCCGAGATTAATCGGCACGCCGCCATTGGCCTGCACAAATGCGGCCAGGCCAATACTGTTGGAGCTGATAATCTGCTCGGGGCCGAGGGGTTCACCGGGCATCACCAATTCATCACCGGTTGAAAGAATGGCGACCCGAGGCTGGCGGGTAACTTTCAACCACGGCACGTTCATCGCCGCGGCCAGCGCGGTATTTCTGGAGTTTAACCGGATACCGGCTTTCAGCAGAACTTCATCTTTCTTAAAGTCGAGCCCGGCAGGACGGATAAATTTGCCCTCGGGTGAGGCTTCTTTCATGGTGATTTGATCACCATCGACATCGGTATCTTCCTGGATGACGATAGCGTCAGCGCCTTCGGGAACCGGTGCACCGGTAAAAATCCTGGTTGTTTGGCCGGCCTCAATTTTGCCATCAAAGCCACTGCCAGCGGCAGATTCACCGATTTGCGTCAAGGTCGCCGGAACCGTCGCGACATCTTGGGCGCGCACTGCATAGCCATCCATTGCCGACACATCGACTGGCGGTTGGGTCAGGTGCGAAGCCACGTCGGCTGCCAATATACGGCCTTGCGCATCGGCGATGTTGATATCTTCGCTGCCTAATTGTGAGACGCCCGCGAGCACGTTTTCGAGCGCGTCATCTACCGCAATCATGCCTTCAGTTATTTCCGGCAAGTTTCTCTCCTAAATATTTTAACTACCTTTGAATTCACCCGATTTGCCGCCCGCCTTATGGATCAGGCGGATATCGCCAATCTGCATCGCGCGATCAACTGCTTTGCACATGTCGTAGACCGTGAGGGCAGCAATCGAGACAGCGGTTAAAGCTTCCATCTCTACACCTGTTTGGCCGGATAATTTACAAGTTGCCGATATATCGACGGCGTTCCTTGTAGCATCACAGCTCAGCTCGACCTTCACCGAAGTTAAGGTCAGCGGGTGACAGAGCGGAATGAGATCTGGCGTGCGTTTGGCCCCCATGATCCCGGCGAGCTGGGCGATCGATAGCACATCACCTTTTTTAACACCCTTGTCAGTGATTAATTTGAGTGTCGCAGGCTCCATATAAATTGATCCGGCTGCGGTCGCTGTGCGCTCGGTAGTGGCTTTATCACCGACATCGACCATGATCGCATTGCCGTCTTTATCTAAATGGGTGAGGTCGTTCATCGTTTAAGCACTCGCTGACTTTAAATTTGTTTCGTTGCCGAGCAACCGCCGGGTTGCCGCTTCGACATCGGGCTCGCGCATTAACGACTCGCCAACCAAGAAACAACTCACCCCGGCATCGCTCATCCGTTGCAGGTCATCATGGTTATATAACCCGGACTCGCTAACCAGCAATACATCTTCACCTGCAAGCGGTGCTAAAGTTTCAGTGGTTGCGAGATCAACCTCAAGCGTTTTCAGATTGCGGTTATTTATGCCGAGCAAAGCCGGGGCGAGCTTAAGCGCGCGTTCCATTTCTGTTTGGTTGTGCACTTCAACTAACGCATCCATTCCGAGTTCATCTGCCGCGGCTTTAAGCTCAGCTGCAGTACTGTCATCCAGGCAAGCCATAATCAGTAAGATACAATCCGCGCCCAACGCCCGCGCTTCGATAATTTGATAGGAGTCGAGCATGAAGTCTTTACGAATTGCCGGCAGATCAACGGTTGCTTGGGCTTGTTCAAGGAAAGCATCAGCGCCTTGAAAATATGGTTCATCAGTCAACACGGACATACAAGTGGCCCCACCGTTTTTATACGCCGTTGCGAGGCTCGCCGGATCAAAATCTTCGCGGATCAGACCTTTAGACGGCGAGGCTTTTTTAATTTCCGCAATTAGCCCAAAATTACCAGAATTTTGCGCTTTTTTTAGTGCGTTAATAAAACCGCGCGGGGCGTCTGAATGCTTGGCTTGGTCGAGTAAGATGGCTTCTGAAACAGTGTTTTTTTGTTTCAGGATATGCTCTCTTTTGACGTCACATATTTCGACCAGCACGTCGCTCAAGCTGCATCTCCATCTTCGTCGGAATTGGTGATTTCGACTAACTTTTCTAAAGTTTGTTTTGCCTTGCCCGTGTCGACAGCTTCGGCGGCCATGGCGACACCATCTTTGAGGTTATCAACTTTATCCGCCACCATCAGCGCCGCCGCCGCATTATAGAGGACAACATCACGGTAAGCCGACGGCTCACCATCGAGCATGACATGGATGGCCCCGGCATTATAACCGGCATCACCACCTTTAAGGTCTTCCGCGGCGGCGATCGGCAAGCCGGCATCTTCCGGATTGACCTCAAAGCTCGTTACTTTGCCATCTTTAAGTTCGGCAACGAAAGAGGGGCCGGTTGTGGTCAATTCATCGGTACCGTCCGAGCCGTGCATAATCCAGGCACGCTCACTACCAAGTTGGCCCAAGGTTTGCGCGATTGGTTCAACCCATTCCTTGGCAAAAACACCGGTCAATTGGCGCTTTACGCCGGATGGGTTACAGATCGGACCAAGTAAATTAAAAACGGTTCGGGTCGCCAACTCGACCCGGGGTCCGGCGACGTGACGCATCGCGCTGTGGTGGCGGGGCGCCATCAGAAAACCGATGCCGGCTTCCTTGATGGACTGCTTAATCAACTCGAAATCCGCATCATTGTTGACGCCGAGCGCAGATAACGTATCCGCCGCACCGGATTTAGACGACAGGGCGCGGTTACCGTGTTTGGCCACCGGTACGCCACAAGCGGCGACAACTAACGCCGCACCGGTTGAAATATTATAGGTGCCTGAGCCATCACCACCGGTACCAACCACATCAATGGCGTTTTCTGGCGCCTCGACGTAGACCGCTTTCGCCCGCATGGCGCGTGCGGCACCCGTGATCTCGTCCACTGTTTCACCCCGAACTCTCAGCGCCATCAGAAAGCCGCCAATTTGAGACGGCGTCGCATCACCTGACATGATGATATTAAAAGCGATTTCGGCATCGGCTTGGTTCAGCGAATTACCATTGGCCACCGTAGCGATAAAGGATTTCATATCTTTTATTTCGTCATTCATATTTAAACGCTTTCCCCAAACAATTTTTGTTAGTTAACCAGCGCCACAAAGTTTTGCAGCAGCTTATGCCCGTGTTCCGAAGCAATACTTTCCGGATGAAACTGAACACCAGATATCGCATGTTCTTTATGCGCAATCGCCATTATAACGCCATCTTCACTTTTTGCAGTAATTTCAAGGTCTTCTGGCCAATCTTTTTGTTCCAGCATGAGCGAATGATAGCGCGTGGCATCGAATTCATCCGGCAGATCAGCAAATATACCACTGCCGCTGTGACTGATTTTGCTCAACTTGCCATGCATCGGCAGCGGTGAGCGCACGACTTTCGCGCCGAACACCTGACCGATGGCCTGATAGCCGAGACAAACACCAAATATCGGCAGTTTTCCAGCCGCTTTTTCGACCAATTCCAAGCAAATGCCGGCTTTATCCGGATCACACGGTCCGGGCGAAATGATGATGGCGTCGGGATTGAGCGCCAGCGCGTCCTCCGCGCTAACGGCGTCGTTGCGGCGCACCTCAACGTCGACACCAATCTCACTCAAATAATGCCAAAGATTGTAGGTAAAACTGTCGTAATTATCGATCAGTAAAAACATATTATTTAACAGTAAGCGCCTGATTCCCGGTGTAAATTTTGGCGCACAATGCAAGCAGAGGCCAATAACGTCAAGCGTCACGATTAACAATAATAGTATTTGACCTTCCAGATACTGGAAGGTTTATAGTGAGGGTTATATCTAACTAGAAGGTTTGAAAGCCAGAATATGAACGAAATGTCCAAAAACGCTGTCAAAGACCCCGCAAAAGATCCGGTTTGCTTCATGTCGGTGGACCCTCAAACAACCGATCATCACCACGAATTTGAAGCAGATAACTATCATTTTTGTTGTGACGGCTGCCGGGCTAAATTCAGCAAAGACCCTGAGAATTATTTGATTCAGATCGACCCGGTATGCGGCATGAAGGTCGACATCCGTTTAAAAGGGGACAGTGAGTATCAGTATGAGGGCAATCGATACTATTTCTGCGCGGATGGTTGCCGCACTAAATTTAGTGCTTCTCCTGAGCAATACCTTGATCGAAATCAGCAGGATGCAGGTGATCCGGACGCCATCTATACTTGCCCGATGGACCCCGAGATTGAGCAAATCGGTCCTGGCGCCTGCCCAATCTGTGGCATGGCATTAGAACCTAAAGACCCCATCGCCGCGATACTTGAGACCGAAAATCCCGAACTTGATGATATGCGGCGCCGTTTTTGGCTCACTGGCGCGTTGGCGCTGCCGACTTTGATACTGGCGATGGGCGATTTAATACCGAACGATCCCATCGGCCAAATCATCCCATTAAATATAAATATATGGATTCAGTTCGTGTTAGCGACTCCCGCAGTTTTATGGGGCGGCAGGCCATTTTTTGAGCGCGCCTGGTCCTCAATCGTCACGCTTAACTTCAATATGTTTACGCTGATTGGCATCGGTGTGGGTGTGGCTTATCTCTATAGCGTGGTGGCAACCTTGTTACCGGACATATTCCCGGCGGCCTTTATGCATAATGGCGCCATCGCGGTTTATTTCGAAGCCGCTGCCGTGATCACGGTTTTGGTCCAGCTCGGCCAGGTGATGGAACTTAAAGCCCGCGCTGAAACTGGCAGTGCGATTAGAGGCTTGCTGGATTTATCGCCTAAGACAGCGTTCCGGGTTGAAGCTGGGAAAGACGATCAGGAAATCCCCTTGGATGAGGTCAGCGTCGGTGACCAGCTGCGCGTTAAACCGGGCAGTGCCATACCGGTGGATGGCGTAGTTGTTGATGGTTCCAGCTCGGTTGATGAATCGATGATTACCGGCGAGGCGATTCCATTGTCTAAAAATATCGGCGATCAGGTGACAGGTGCGACTCTCAATCAAACCGGCAGCCTGATTATCGAGGCAGAACATGTCGGTGCGGAGACATTGCTTTCACAAATCGTGCGCATGGTCGGTGAGTCGCAACGCAGCCGTGCCCCGGTGCAGCGTGTTGCTGACCGGGTGTCGGGCTATTTCGTGCCAGCGGTTGTCGGTTCGGCTGTCTTAACCTTTATATTGTGGTCGATCTTTGGCCCGGCGCCGGCTTTTGCCTTTGCCCTCGTTAATGCGGTCGCGGTGCTGATTATTGCCTGCCCCTGTGCGCTTGGATTGGCGACACCAATGTCGATCATGGTCGGTATGGGCAAAGGGGCTCAGCTCGGCGTCTTGATAAAAGATGCACAAGCGCTCGAGCAAATGGAGCAGGTTGATACCCTGATTGTCGATAAAACCGGCACGTTGACCGAGGGTAAACCAACGCTGACTGCTATTCATCCGGCGCCCGGGTTCGATGAAAACACCCTGCTGGAACATGCTGCCAGTATTGAACAATCAAGTGAGCATCCCTTGGCGGCCGCTATTGTGGCTGCGGCCAGAGAAAAAAATATAGCTTTAAGCAGCGTCGCTTATTTTCAATCAACCACCGGGCAGGGCGTTCGCGGGGTCGTCAAGGATCAGAGAGTCGAAATTGGTAACCACATCATCGACTATGGCCCCCTTATCGATCAGGCAACAGCAGCGCAACAATCCGGCAGCACGGTTATCACCGTTTCAATCGGTGACACATTAGCCGGCTTGCTGATCGTCACTGATCCGATCAAAGAATCATCGCGAGAGGCTATTAAGAATCTTCAAGCTAATGGTATTAAAATCATTATGGCGACCGGTGATGCTCTAGCAACCGCAGAGGCGGTGGCGAAAGAATTGGGGATCAGCGAGTTCCGCGCAGGTGTGCTGCCGCAAGACAAAAACAATTTGGTCAAAGAATATCAAGAAGAAGGCCGCATCGTGGCGATGGCCGGTGATGGTATCAATGATGCCCCGGCACTGGCTCAAGCCAATGTCGGCATTGCCATGGGCACGGGCACCGACATCGCCATGCAAAGCGCCGAAGTAACCCTCGTCAAAGGTGATTTACGTGGTGTTTTACGGGCCCGTAATCTAAGTAAAATGACGATGAGGAACATTCGGCAAAATCTATTTTTCGCCTTTGTTTATAATAGTTTAGGCGTACCTGTTGCGGCTGGAATTCTGTTCCCGTTCTTTGGCATTTTGCTGAGCCCGATGATCGCCAGTGCAGCGATGAGTTTAAGTTCAGTTTCGGTCATCGGTAATGCCTTACGGCTTCGAAATGCGAAGATTTAAACACCATAGCAGTTTTTTTGTTGGAGAAACGTAATGAATATTGGACAAGCATCTGAATTAAGCGGTATCTCCTCAAAGACCATCCGCTACTATGAAAGCATCGGATTGATCCCGGCACCTGCGCGCACCGATAGTGGTTACCGGGATTACAGCCACCCCGAAATAGAAACCATGCGGTTTATCCAGCGGGCGCGGAATCTCGGCTTTACCATTAAAGACGTCTGCGAGCTCATCGATTTGTGGCATGACCAGCACCGGGCCAGTGCGCAAGTGAAATCGCTCACCCAGCGGCATATCAATGAGATCGAGATTAAAATCAAAGAATTGGAAAGCATGCGGCACACATTGGTCACACTCGCCGAGAAGTGTCATGGTGACGACCGGCCCGACTGCCCGATCCTGGAAGATCTCGCGGCGCTCAATATCGGTAATTGACCGTAAAGGTTTTTGACGTAGGTTCTCTCCACTATCTTGGCCATTATAGTGTTATGGGGACGAGGCTTTGGTGCCGACTAATTCGAATAATCTAATTATGCGGCTGATCGAGTTTGCTCAAAAAAGCATTCCGGTACATGTCTGGATATTTTCCGGCATTATCATTGTTGCTGTCATTGTCGGCACAACGGGGGCATTGACGCTTAAAAAGTCGATTAATGGGCATAAGAAAAAAGAAATAGTTGCGCGGTCTGTGCCCATCGAGACGCCAAAACCAGAAGTTTCGAAACCCATCCTGCCGGAACCCGATGCGGTGCCGGCTGAAAATCATAGCAAGGCTTATGAAGAAGCCTTGCCGGAGCAGGTGTTTGAGCCAACAGCTCCGGTCGAACCGCCACCGGAAATTATCAAAAAAAGTGACCCCGTTGTTGTCGCCCCCGAATTTGCCGGTACCTGGCGTAAAAATGCTGTCCAGCTCGCCGAGCTGCCGCCCGGGCCGCGAATCGCCATTGTCATCGATGACGCCGGCATCGATCGCAAACGCACTGCCGCCGCGATCAATTTGCCGGGCCCGTTGACCATCGCGTTTCTCACCTATGCCGGTGCGTTGCCGAAACAAGTCAGTGCAGCACGCGCAGCTGGCCATGAAATCATGGTGCATATGGCGATGGAGCCGCTCAACAAATCGGTCGATCCAGGACCGAACGTGCTGCAGAGCGATATTGAAGCCGCGGACATATTGAAACGTCTCACCTGGGGCCTGGAGCGCTTTACCGGCTATGTTGGTATCAACAATCACATGGGCAGCCGCTTTACCGCTGATCCGGTCGGCATGAACGTGGTCATGCGGGAGCTTAAACGCCGGGGTTTGCTGTTTGTCGATTCCCGCACCTCAGGCCAAACCGTTGGCGCCTCGGTGGCTCTCGCCTATGATGTGCCGTTCACCCAGCGCAATATTTTCTTGGATAATGAGCCGACCGTTGAGGCCGTCAACAAACAGCTCCGCCGGATGGAGATTTTCGCTAAGCGCAACGGCTATGCGGTAGCGATCGCTCATCCCCGCGATGCCACGATTATGGCGCTGTCGCAATGGCTGGCGGTGATGGCGGAGAAGGGCTTTGTGCAGGTGCCAATTAGTGCAATTGTGGCCAAAGAACGCGGCCTGTCACCGCTTCATCTCGGCCAACTCAAATAGTTAACATTGTAATAAATCGACCCGGGTCACTTTAATTATTTAATAAAAACAATGGGTTAGTTTTCGCTGCCTGCGTAGATCACTGCTTCTTCAGCGGCGCGGATGAGGGCTTTGGCCTTGTTGCGGCATTCCTGGTATTCAGATTCAGGATCACTATCGGCGACAATGCCAGCGCCGGCTTGGGCGTGCAACTGGCCATCTTTCAAGACAGCAGTACGCAACGCGATGCAGGTGTCCATATCGCCATTGGCGCCGAAATAGCCGATACAGCCGGCATAAATACCGCGCCGCAGTGTCTCTAATTCATCAATGATTTCCATCGCCCGGACTTTCGGCGCACCCGATACCGTGCCGGCGGGAAAGCCTGAGAGCAGGGCGTCGATCTCATCAAATTTATCACCATCGATATCGCCCTCAACATTGGAAACAATATGCATGACGTGGGAATAAAGCTCGATACCATTACGGTCGGTGACTTCAACGGTGCCCACTTTAGCGACCCGGCCGACATCGTTGCGGCCAAGATCCAGCAGCATCAAATGTTCTGCCAGTTCCTTCGGATCAGCCAGCAAGTCTTCGGCCAATGCATGGTCTTCGGCGACCGTATTACCGCGTGGCCGCGTACCGGCGAGGGGTCGGATGGTGATGCGGCCATCCCGCAACCGCACCAACAGCTCCGGGCTTGAACCAATGATCGAGAAATCACCAAAATCGAGGAAAAACAGGAACGGTGACGGGTTGACCCGGCGCAGCGCCCGATAAAAAGCCAGCGGTGGTAAATCAAACGGCACCGAAAAGCGTTGCGATAAGACGACTTGGAAAACATCGCCGGCCAAAATGTACTCTTTCCCCTTGGCAACAATCTCATGATACTCGTCTTGGGACATATTCGAAGTAGGTTCTGGCAGCCTGGCCAAATCGATATCGTCAAGCTGGCGCGGCAGGTTCGAGGCGAAATCATCCAGTATTGTGCCAAGACGCGCCAAAGCCTGCTCATATGCCTGCTCAGCAGACAGATCGGTAGTGGGCCAGATCGGTGTCACAACGGTTACCCGGTCTTCGATGGTATCAAAGATCGCAATGATGGTCGGGCGGATATATTGTCCATCCGGCACATCGATGGTGCAGGGATTGTTGTCGGGCACGTTCTCGGCCAAACGCACCATATCGTAGCCCATATAGCCAAACAGCCCGGACGCCATCGGCGGCATGTTGTCCGGCAGCTCAAACTTAGATTCTTCCAGCAACGAGCGGAACGAGGCGAGGGCGCCGTCTTTTGCGGCAACTGGGCAAGGCTCGAAACTAGCTGGGTCGGCCAGCGCTGATCGATTGATCTCGGCGTCATTGCCGTGGCAGCGCCAGATTAAATCCGGGTTCAAGCCGATAAAGGAATAACGTCCCCGTATTGAGCCGCCTTCAACAGATTCCAACAGAAAGCTGTTAGGTTGCCCTTTGGCGAGCTTCATCATGGCGGAAACCGGTGTTTCCAGATCGGCGATTAACGTCGTTGAGACGATCTGTGTTTGGCCCGCTTCATAAACAGTCGCGAAGTCGGTTAGCTCAGGCGTTACCTGCATTAGCTTTAAAAAGCAGCATCAACCGCGGAACGGTTGATCGTCACTCCTAATTTCCCCCGTAAAGCGTTGGCAAGCTGGAGCGTAATATCGTTGCTGATATTGCTGCTCAGCTGGTTTTTCAACTGATCCAGACCTTTTTTATCTGCCACCGGATTAGCCTGCTTGATGTCTTTAACTTGGGCGATGAAATGGGTGTTGTTGGTGGCTCCAAAGACAGCCTTTTTGCCTTTTACTTTAAATAAGCTGCTCACCACAGAACCAGGCAGTTGTACCTTGAGGCCAGCGCCGGTGCGGATAAATTCTGCAGTCGTTTTGACAGAGACTTTCAGCTCTTTCGCAATATCGGCGAGGGTCGTGGCACCTTTCATGCGGTCAACCAGCGCTTTGACTTTTTTGTCAGCAGCGGAGGCTCGTTGTTCGGTTTTCCAGGCAAGCTCAATATCAGACCGGATTTTGGCAAAGGGTCGTAGCGCCGGGGCGGTGACACCATCAACATGAAGAATGAAATATCCCGAATCACCAAAATCTGTGAGGGCACTGTCCTGATCCTGCTCGGTACCAAAGGCGACGCGAATGATATTGGCATCGAGGTCAGCGATTTTCTTACCTGCCGCATCAACACCGGCTGCATTAACAGTAGCGATTTTACGAACTTTGAAGTTCAGTCGTTTGGCGGCTTCGGTAATGCTGGCACCACCTCCCAATTCGTCTTCGAATTTATTCGAAAGCGCATAAAGACTGTCGACGGCTTTTTCCGCGGCGATACCCTTTTTAAGATCAGCTCTGACGTCAGCTATAGTTTTTTGCGTCGCGCCTTTAATTTCAGTGACCTTTAAAATGTGCCAGCCAAGCGGGCTTTTGACCGGGGCGCTGACAGTGTCGGCGGCCTGAGAAAAGGCGGCATCAGCAAGTTCTTTAAGTGGCAGTTGAGCTTTAGTTAATGTGCCGAGATCAAGTGACGCGGCATCGAGATTAGCGACCTCTTTAGCGACTTTGACATAATCTTCGCCAGCCGTAATTCTAATATAAGCCTCTTTGGCTTTGGTTTCGTCTGACAGCAATATTTGCTTGATTTTACGGGTTTCCGGTGTTTGGAACTCATTGATGCGGTCGTCATAGGCTTCTTTGATCTGCTCTTCCGAGACATCAATTTCGTCGACGATATCCTTAATTTGCAATTGCACCAGCGTAATCGCGCGGTATTCAGGAGCAGTGAACTGGGCAGCATTGTCTTTATGGAACTTCTTGAGCGCCTCATCGTCAGCAGCCGGAACGGTATTGATCGAGCTGTGTTTGATCTCAATATAATTAGCTGAGCGTTTCTCATTGCGGTAACGATACATCAAGTCAGCGAGCGAGCTTGGCGCCGAGCGGCCATTTTGGATGCCGCTTAAAAATTGATTTTGCAGCAGACTTTTGCGGAATAAGTCGATATAGCCGGCTTCGCTTAAACCGGCGCGCTGGATCGTTTCGTTAAATGTCAGACGATTAAAGTCTCCGCCTGGTGATTTAAAACGGGCATCGTCGCGAATTTCCCGCGACACCAGATCGTTGCTGACCAACAGCCCCATCGACCTGGCACCCTCAGCGAATAATCTCTGTTGAATGAGAGATTGCAATACATTGTCGCCAATTCCCATGGCTTTCGCCTGCTCGGTGGTGAAGTTGCCGCCGAAAATCCCCTGCAGGCGATTAATTTGCTGGCGTAATTCGCCTTGGAATTCATGGCTGGTAATTTCAATCTCACCGATCGTCGCGACCGCGCTTTGATCGTGCTGTGGCGCGATATAATCACCAACACCCCAAACCATAAAACTCAGAACGAGCAGGGCGAGCAGAGTTTTCGCTCCCCAGGAGAGCATGGTTTCGCGAAAGGATTTCTTTTTCTTGGTCTCAGACATAATTTACCCAGTTAAATTTCGTCACGTTTGCGCCACTATAGAGCGTAGCTTTAAGGCGCGGCATCATAAGAGCGTGATTGCCCCGCCGCAACACGCAATTATGATCAAATTTTCATTGCCGTAAACTATCGTTGCCGCGGTCCTTTTTTAGGGTAATTTAAACCATCGGCAGGATATGGTCGATGAAAGCCGAGAAAAAACCGATTGATCTGAGACAGTCATGAAAATTGCGATTACCGGAGGTGCCGGATTCGTTGGGTCCAATTTGGCCATTCGATTCAAACAAGACCACCCTGCAGCCGAAATTATCGCCTTGGACAATCTCTACCGTCCTGGCTCCGAGTTGAATCTGCCCAGGCTTGATGAGCAGGGAATAACTTTTATTAAAGGCGATGTTCGAAACCCAAGCGATATTGCCAAATTGGGAGAGGTCGATGTTTTGCTGGATTGTGCCGCTGAACCCAGCGTGCTTGCCGGCCATGGTTCAGACCGGGACGACAAAGCACGCTACGTGATTGACACCAACTTTCTCGGCACCGTGAATTGCTTAGAGCATTTACGAAATTTCGGCGGCCGGATAATATTTTTGTCGAGCAGCCGCGTCTACAGTATGGCGGCGCTCCGGGAAATCCCGCTACCAGATAAAAATGGGCGCTTCAATCCCGATACTGGAGCTGTCGGGCCTGGCTGGTCTGAGGCGGGCGTTAACGAGAATTTTTCAGCCGCAGGTTCGCGCACTCTTTATGGCGCCAGTAAACTCGCCGCCGAGATGATGATAGAAGAATATGCTGAAATGTACGGTATTGAGGCCGTCATATACCGCAGTGGCGTCATTGCCGGCCCGTGGCAGATGGGCAAAGTGGAGCAGGGCGTCTTTACATTTTGGATGGCCCGTCATGTCTTCGGTGGCGCGTTGAACTACATCGGTTATGGCGGTACCGGCCGGCAGGTTAGAGATATATTGCACATAGATGATCTGGCCGATTTGGTGGCATCACGGTTAACTGATATTGGTAATCACAAAGGATATATTTTCAATGTTGGTGGTGGAGCAAAAAATGCTGTCTCCTTGGGCGAATTGACGCAATTATGCCAGGATATATCAGGCAATCAGTTAGATATTGGATCAGTTATAAAAGAGCGTCCTAACGACATCCCGTGGTATGTCACGGATAATAGTAAAATTCTGCAAACCGGAGGTTGGTCGCCGCAACGTGGCACCAAGGCGATATTGACCGATATTCATCACTGGCTGGTTGAACATCAGGCAACACTTGAATCGCTATTTACCGGGGAATTAAAATGAGCATAGCGATCATTACTGGATCATCTGGTCTGGTCGGCAGTGAAGCCGTTCGGCTGTTTGCAGATAAGGGCTTGGATGTTATCGGTATCGATAATGATATGCGGGCAGAGTTTTTTGGCCCGGCAGCCAGCACGGCTCACAATAAGGCAAATATCTGCGCTGAAATTAAATCCTACAAGCATCTCGATCTAGATATTCGCGATGAAGCAGCTATCAATGCGTTATTCGCAGATCTCGGTAGCGATATATCTGTGATTGTTCATGCTGCCGCACAGCCCTCCCATGATTGGGCGGCCCAAGACCCGAAAACAGATTTCAGCATTAACGCCTCCGGCACACTGACACTATTAGAGGCAACGCGGCGGCATTGCCCCGAGGCAGTGTTCCTCTTTCTGAGCACAAATAAAGTCTATGGCGATCAACCAAATAATTTGCCGTTGATCGAAGGCGGGACCCGCTGGACTGTCGAGGATATACATCCATTTGCTCAATTTGGTATTGATGAAACGATGTCAATTGATGCCAGCACACACAGTTTTTTTGGTGTCTCCAAAGCCGCTGCAGATTTAATGGTCCAGGAATATGGCAGAAACCTTGGCCTCAAGACGGTCGGTTTTCGCTGTAGCTGTATTACTGGCCCTGCTCATGCAGGCGCAGTCCAACATGGCTTTCTAAGCTATTTGGCGCAGTGCGCCGTCCGTCAGCAGCCCTATACGATCTTTGGTTATAAAGGTAAGCAAGTCCGCGACAATATCACCGGCGTTGATTTGGCCGCGGCACTTTGGCAGGCCTATCGAGCTCCCAAGCCTGGTGAGGTCTATAATATGGGTGGCGGTATTTATGCCAATTGTTCCGTGATTGAAGCGATTACGCTGTGCGAAGAAATTACCGGCAGGCCGTTGGCTTGGACGCTCGATGACAGTAGTCGGACGGGTGATCATATGTGGTACGTATCTGATTTGCGGAAATTTCAGACGGATTATCCCGCCTGGCAGCCTCGCCAAACAATCAAATCCATGCTTGAAGAAATCATCGACGCGCAGTCAACTTAAGCTCAATTTTCCTGAAGCTGCCTAACCAGTTCGAGATATTTAATGCTGCCGTCGGTCTCGCTGATATAGTCTTCATCTTTAGTGGCGCCGGCATATTCCGCCAGGCCCCCTTCAGTTGATAGATTAGCCAACGGCGTACCCTCAATTTCCGCCGTACCGGAGAGCTGATAACTATCCAATGCCAGCTCATCGATAAAGGTGCGGGTTGTCTGCATTTGCTCCTGTGTTTCCCCTGGCAGCCCGAGCGTAAAAGTTCCGTGTATGCTCATGCCGAGACGTTTAATCTCGTCGACTGTTTCACGGGCGACGCCCAAATCCAGATGTTTGTTGACGATATTGTTTAACACCCATTGATCACCACTTTCAAAGCCAAGCTTCACCCCAAAACAGCCAGCCTCGTGCATGATCCGCCAGGTATCTTTGCGGATCGTATCTGCCCGGCACATCGCCGACCAAGGTAGACCAATACGGCTCATAACCTCACACATCGCCTCGACATGATGATTGCCGAGATTGAATGTGTCGTCATCGAAATAAACAGTTTTATAGCCATAACGCCCGATTAGCTCAGTCAGCATGGCCTCCATATAATCGGCGGAATAGTGCCGCACTTTGCGGGCAGCGTCGCCGCGTGGATCGTTACCCGTCATTACGGCAGGCCAAACGCAGAAAATGCATTTAAACGGACAGCCCCGGCTCGACCAGACCTGGAGTTGTGGTGCCTGCTGGCCATGGGGTTCACCATCGAAATACCGGTGCGCAATTTGCTCATCAAAATAAGGAAACGGGGCGGCGTTCATTTCCTCAAGGGTCAGTAAATCAAAATCGATAACACCGCGTTCGCCGTTGATCACACGGATTGCGCCTTTTTCATATTCGCCCTTGATACACGCAGCGATCGGATGATCCTTCATAATTTCTTCGGCTTTGGTGGCGATCGGGCCGGTGACGATGATCTCGCAACCTAGATGAGCCTTTTTAATTTGGAACAGGAGCCAGCTGTCATGCTGCCAGCTTGGCGAGGCGGATTCGATGAAGATGAGATCAAACTTTTCCGCCATTAGATACTCAAAAAAACTGTCATAACTTTCGCGAATCGCAATCGAGTCGCGGAAATGCACGTCAAGTTCGGGAAATTGCTGCAAAGTCGAGGCAGCATACCCCATGAAAAAGGGGTAGGGCGTGTAATCCCCAAAGACATAATTATCGGGTGATGAATTAACGAGATTGGTATGTGGCCAGCGCGATCCAGCACGAATTCCAGAGGTCCATTTCGGAGTCGTGCGAGCGTCGATCTGAACATCATGTTCACCGATCCACCAGGGTGGATTGCAGAATAATATTTTCACAATACCCGATACTCTTTAGTATGATCCGAGAAGTTTGAATACTACCGTATCAAGCCAGTTAGCACAATTTTAGGACTTAAAATTGGCCCAATCAGATACCAATCTAAAATTGGCAAGACTGGCATTTGAATCTGAGCAATGGTCACTTGCCGCAGGCTATTATGAAGCGATTGCTTCAGACCGCCAAAATCGAGCTGAAGCCCTTATCCATCAAACCCAATGCGCCACAAATTTGGACGATGTGGAAAAAGCCTTCGCGCTGGCCGAACACAGCGTTTTACAGATACCGGACAGTGTAATCGCCTGGCAGCAGCTATCTCAATGCGCGCGCGCGGCAGACGAAATTGAACGGGAGAAAGATGCCTGGCAGGCATTGATTGATTTAGAACCCGAGAATGAAATCTTTCCTTTAGGTCTTGCTAGAATACTACACGCCGAGGCTCGTCATTTTGAAGCGGCGCCTTATTTCAAGCGCGCCTTTGAAATGGCTCCGGATAGCTTTGAAGTCCGGTGGGCGCGTTGTTTCAGCGCACTGTGGAAAATCTACAATTCGGAAACAGAAATTATCCAGCAGCGAGAATTTTATGCGCGCGAGCTGACTGAAATTGCGGCTTTGGTTGAGAAAGCTGACGTCGATCAACGGAAATCGTGGCAGCCTTGTTTGACCTCGACGACGCCCTACTTTTTGTCGTGCCACATGGCCAATGATACTGAGCTTCAGGAAATCTATGGCAGGATCGCCAGCACCATAAACCGGGCCGCCACGCCTCCTGAACTTTTGGTTCTCCCGCCACGCCAACCAAATGCAGCCAAGAAACGCATTGGCTTTATATCTGGTGGTTTTAAATCTCACACCATCACCAAATTGTTCCGTGGCTGGTGGAAAAATCTCGATAAATCAATATTTGAAATCGTTATTCTCGATGCTGATCCCGGCACTGATCCATTGGCGAAAGAAAGCCAGAAATTTGCCGATGACTACCGCGTGCTACCTGCCGATTGGATCGCCCAAGTTGAGACCGTCCGCGACGCTGCCTGCGACGTGTTGATTTATTTGGAAATTGGCCAAAATCATGTCGTTAATGCGCTCGCCTCATTGCGTTTGGCACCGGTGCAGGCCGCCGCTTGGGGGCACGTTTTAACCTCCGGCTATGAGTCTATCGATTATTTTATTTCAGGCGACTTTATCGAACCGGAGGATGCTGAGAGCAAGTACACCGAAACATTGGTCAGACTGCCAAATGTTTCAATTTATTATGAGCCCGCATTAGAGCCGCCACAGCCGGCAAATCGGCAGCAATTTGGTCTTGGTGAAGAGAAAATTCTCTTTCTTTGCGCACAAACCCATTACAAATATCTACCCCGCTATGACGATGTTTTAGTTCGAATTGCGAGCGAATTGCCGGACTCACAGTTTGTCTTTCTGGATCGGCATATGCCGGTAATTACCGACAGTCTCAAAACGCGTTTGGCAGAAAAATTTAACGCCGCCGGTCTAAATCCGGATACACAGATAGTATTTCTACCGCAGCTTAGCTTTGGTGAATATCTCAAATTAAACACGGTTTGTGATTTGTTTTTGGACACTTTGCTGTGGACCGGGGCGATGACCACCTTGGAAGCGATTGATTGCAGTTTACCGGTCATCACCATGGCAGGAGGTGATATACGTGGTTTGCAATCAGCTGGCATGCTGCGCATGATGAAGCTGGAAAAGTATATCGCCAAAGATGTCGAAAATTATATCCAACTGGCTGTTGAACTGGGTGCAAAGCCGGACGAACGTCAGGAATACAAGGATTTAATAATTGAACAAAAATATCTTCTATATAGCGATACTGCTAGTATAAAAGGCCTTCAAGATTTTCTTTTAAGTGTTTGAATGACATTTAAATTGAGTACTTTTAAATACTGGTAAAAATTCCTCGATCTATTAGGAAATATGATTAAAAAAACAAAAAATAAATCAGTTTTCTCTTTGGTGGATTCCGAAACTGCCAACCGCCTTTTCGACATCATACCGGATGCCGTCATCATCCATGATGGCAAGAAAATACTATTCTGTAACCCGGCAGCGGTAAAAATGTACCGGGCGAAGGACATTGATACGCTCATTGGTGAGCCGCCAGATAATTTGGTTCATCCTAACCAGCTTGAGTGGTTGAGAGAGCGTCGAAAAACAACTTCGAAGCCGGGTGGTAAAGGGTTACCTCAAGTCACTCAACGCGTACGTTTGGATGGCACCACTTTTTTCGCTGAGAATGCATCGGTTGGTATTCAATATGACAATCAGCCGGCTTTTATGATTTTAAGCCGGGATGTTACTGAACGTCGAGCGGCGGAACACGCGCTGAAACGCAGCGAAGATCGATATGAAAATGTCATTAACAGCCAATCGGAGCTTATTACCGTTTTTACCCCCGATGGTAAATTTACGCTCGTAAATGATGCTTACTGCCTGTTTACCGGCCGGACGCGGGAAGACCTTCTGGGTAGCTCGCTGTATGATCCGGTGCCGGAAGACGAAATAGAGGAGCTAAAAATTTATTTCGCTTCATTTACACCTGAGCAACAATATTTGACCATCGAAAATCAAATTCGCTCTGCAGATGGCGAAATTCACGATTATGAATGGTCCAATTCCGCCTCATTTGATGAAAACGGCAATATTACGGAAATCCAATCCGTCGGGCGTGACGTTACCAAACAGCGCGAAGTGGACCGCCTTAAATCCGAATTTATCGCTTTGGTAAGCCACGAATTGAGAACGCCGCTGACGTCCATTATGGGAGCTCTCGGGCTTAGTTTGGGCGGAGCATTGGGCGAACTGCCGGAAAAAGTTACAGAAATGTTGACGATGGCTAAGTTGAATTCGGAGAAGTTAATTGGGCTGATCAATGATATTTTGGATTTTGAAAAACTCCAATCCGGCGCCATGGAATACAATATGGTCAAAGTGGATTTGGCTGCCTTGGTTAAACAGGCCATAGAAATAAATCAAAGTTACGCTGATCAATTTGGCGTCTCATTTGATTTTAAACATCAAGGTAATTCAGCTTGCGTGAAAGCGGATGAGGCGCGGATCGGACAGGTCGTCTCAAATTTGTTATCCAATGCAGCAAAATTTTCGGAAGAAGGTAGCGTGGTTGAAATATCCGTCATCGGCAAAAAAGACAGTGTGCGGGTAGAAGTGTCAGATTCCGGTCCCGGCATCGCCGAAGCATTTAGAGAAAAGATATTTGATCGCTTCAGCCAAGCCGATTCAACGGATGAACGAGCCATCCAAGGCACCGGTCTCGGGCTAAGTATCTCAAAATCCATCATTGATCAGCATGATGGAAAAATAGATTTTGAGTCGGGTCTTGGTAAAGGCACGACATTCTTTTTTGAATTAGCCACAGCCTAAATTCCCGTCTCAAGCGGATTCGTATTCTCCCGGTGGCCAGCCGTAATCAGCCATGCTAAAGCTCTACCATCATGAGCTGGGAAAAATCCATCGATGAACTCCGGCACCGCGAAGCGCTGGCCAAGGAATTAGGCGGTGCCGATAAAGTTGCGCGCCAGCGCGAGCATGGCAAACTTACCATCCGCGAACGCATAGCGAGCCTGATTGATGATGGTACTTTTCATGAAATTGGCGCGATTGCTGGTAAAGCGCAATATGATGAAGATAGTGAATTAACCGGCTTTACGGCTAGCAATTTTGTCTTTGGACGCGGCAAAGTAGATGGCAGGCGGGTTATCGTTGGTGGCGATGATTTCACCGTGCGGGGAGGTTCTTCAGACGCTTCGATAATGGATAAAAGACTGGCCGCCGAGCGCATGGCTTATGAAAACCGGCTGCCGATTATCCGTTTGGTTGAAGGCAGCGGCGGCGGCGGTTCGGTCAAAATGGTTGAAGATATGGGCTATTCTCTGCTGCCCGGTAACCTGGAAATACTATCCTGGCTGACCAAGAATCTGTCGATGGTGCCGGTGACGTCCTTGGCGCTTGGCTCGGTAGCCGGCCTCGGAGCCGGGCAGGTCGCAGCCAGTCATTATTCTTTAATTGTCAAAGACATTGCCGCAATGTTTGTCGCCGGACCACCTTTGGTCGCGCACATTGGTGAAGATGTCACCCGAGAAGAACTTGGCGGCAGCGACATCCATACCGGCAATGGTGTCATTGATGATGCTGTTGAGACGGAAGAAGAGGCATTCCAGCGAACCCGCCAGTTTTTGTCTTATTTGCCATCTTCAGTATATGAATTACCTCCACGCGGCCCAAATAATGACAATCCCGAACGCCGCGACGAATGGTTAATCGATGCCGTGCCGGAAAATCGCCGCCGGGTTTTCAAAATGCATCCAATCGTCGAAACTGTCGTTGATCAGGATTCTTTTTTTGAAATTGGTTGCAATTGGGGACGATCGTTGATCGCTGGGTTGGCAAGACTGGACGGCTGGCCGGTGATGGTTTTAGCCAATGATTCAATGCATGATGCCGGAGGCTGGACCGCCCAATCATGCCGCAAAGCCGCCCGGGCAGTGGATCTCGCCCAAACCTTTCATCTGCCAATTGTTTATCTGGTGGATTGCCCCGGTTTCGTTATCGGCACCAAATCTGAACAAGAAGGTACGGTACGGGAAGGCATGCGGGCAGTGGCGGCGATTGAACAGTCAACGGTACCGTGGTGTACGATCATCGTACGCCGGGCGTTTGGCCTCGCCGGTGCCGCCAATAGCCCGGCAGACCGGCTTGGTCATCGTTATGGCTGGCCATCGGGAAATTGGGGGCCACTGCCGATTGAAGGTGGCATTGAGGCTGCCTACCGGGCGCAATTGGAAGCCGCAGAAGATTATGACGCCGAATTGGCCAAGATCGAAGCCCGGCTCGATAAAATTCGCTCGCCCTATCGAACCGCAGAAGCCTTCGGCATCGAAGAAATTATCGACCCTCGCGACACCCGGTCTTTGCTGTGTGATTTTGCTAATACAGCAGCGCCCTTACGAACCGTCGGTCCACCCAGCATGGGAACCCGTCCATGAGCGAACCGCGGCGGATTGCTAACATCGCGGATGTCGCTGCTGTTGAACAAATCCCGCTCAAAGAGCGGATGAAATACGATAGTTGTTATGCGGCTATCGCAGCAGGGATGGCGTTAGATCCGGCTCATCCGGCCTTTCATTTTTTGACGGATGGAAATCCAGACGAGACGCCGTTGACCATTACTCATGGGGAGCTTGCAGCGAAAGGTATTCAGGTCGCCAATTTATTGCACTCACTTGGGGCTGAGCAGGGCGATCCGGTCACCGTCTTGATGCCCAATGTGCCGCAAAAATTTATGTGTCTCGTCGGCAGTTTACCGGCCACTGTGTTTTCGCCGGTAAACTGGATGCTGGAACCACTTCTCATCGCCGAAATTATCCGCGCCGCCGGGGTAAAAATATTGATCGCCTTGGGGCCGACACCGGGCTATGAAATTTGGGATAAAGTTATCGCTATTCTGCCTGACTTACCCGAACTCGAACACGTTCTCTATGTTACGCCGCCAGGCCAAAAAATCTCACCAACGAAGATAAAAGACAGTCGAGTGCAGTCTTTCGACGATCTATTGGAAAACGCTGATAAGGACAAACTCATTTTTGAACCGAGTGTCGGTTGGGATTATGTGGTGGCATATATTCATACCGGCGGCACCACCGGAAGCCCAAAACTCGCTAAAATAACTCATCTGGGGCTGCTTCATGAAGTCACGGATCTGGTGCTGATGAGCGGGTTTCAAACCGGTGATATTGTTTTTGGCGGAGGCGTGTTATTTCATATTGGCGCTTTAGCCGCCGATACTCTTAACCCACTATCTCTCGGCGCAACGATATTGATACCCAGCCCGCTTGGCTTTCGTAATCCAAACGTGGTTGAGAATTATTGGTCCATAGCTGAGAAATTTAGCACCACCCGGATGTCTGGCGTGGTGACAACTTATGGCGCGCTGCTGGACCAACCGATTGAAGGGATTGATGTCAGCCGATTAAAAACATCTTCGACCGGTGGCATGGGGATGCCGGAAGAAATTGGCAACGCCTTAATGCGAAAAATCGGCGTCAAAGTTCTAAGTACCTACGGGATGACGGAAGTTAGCGGTGCCTCCACCATGGCGCCGCGGGATGGCGATCCACGTTTTGGCTCAAGCGGTATTCCGATGCCGGATTTCCGTATTCGGATTGTCAATTTAGATAGTGAAGGTTGTTTCATCAGCGACTGTAGAACCAATGAAATCGGCCATATAATAATGACAAGTCCTGGGGTTATTCCAGGCTATGTTGATAGCAGTTACGATGAAGCCTTATTTGTTAAAAACTATGAGCCAAGGTGGGTAAACTCGGGCGATCTTGGGCGGCTTGATGAGGACGGCTATCTCTGGGTCACCGGTCGCGCCAAAGACCTTATCATCCGTGGTGGCCACAACATTGATCCCGGCATCATCGAAGATGCGCTTTACAAGCATCCGGATGTAGTTTCGGTTGCAGCCGTTGGCAAGCCGGATGCCTATGCCGGCGAATTGCCGGTAGCCTATGTCCAGCTTAATCCTGAGGCGAAGGTAACCGATGCAGATTTAGCAACTTATTGCCGCGAGAATATACTCGAGCGCGCCGCCAACCCGGTTGATATATTTGTCATCGACAGCATACCTTTGACGGGTGTCGGCAAAATTTCCAAACTGACTTTATGGCATGATGCAACTGAGCGGGTTTTTACCGAGTTGCTGGTTCCGTTAATAAAGGAAGAAAACGTTAAAATTGAGGTCTCGGTCGAAGCTGATAAACGATTTGGCACCACAGTTACTTTGGCTGTTGCGGATTGTGATTTGACCAAAAGGAAAGCTGTGGAATCATACATTGCCAACGTCTTCAGCCATTTTTCCACGCATTATGAAATAATTTGGCCACCTGAGCAGTAGTCAGGTCCAACCTGCTATGATAAATAGGCGGCCAACTATCAGTTAACTACAGGATATTATAATGAGCGCTCAACGACGTCCGTTAATTGCGGGTAATTGGAAAATGAACGGCCTGCGTGAAACCGCTATGCCACTTGCCGGGGAACTGGCAACTAAGATGAAAAATGCCGCTCCAGCGAGCTTCGATATGCTGGTCTGTCCGCCGGCGACTTTGATCGACGCTGTCCAGGATGTTGCCTATGAGACCGATCTCGCTGTCGGTGGTCAGGATTGCCACATGGCGGAAAACGGGGCACATACCGGCGATATCAGTGCCGCAATGCTGAAGGATTTGGGCTGCAGCTACGTCATCGTTGGTCACTCTGAACGGCGCGCTGATCATGGCGAAATGGACGATGTTGTACAGGCCAAAGCGATAGCAGCTCAAGCTGCAGGATTGATCGCCATCGTCTGTGTCGGTGAAACCGAATTAGAACGCGATAAGGGCATCACCATCGATGTGGTTGCCGCGCAAATTGCCGGCTCCGTTCCGGCAGCTTCAACATCTGAAAACACGGTTGTTGCTTACGAGCCGGTGTGGGCGATCGGCACCGGCCGCACGCCGACCGGTGACGAAGTCCAGGAAGTTCACGCCATGATGCGCGGTAAATTATCAGAGCTGCTGGGTACTGATGAAGCGGATAAAATCAGGTTGTTGTATGGCGGCTCGGTTAAACCAAGCAATGCCGTCGAACTGATGGGCCTGGCCGACGTTGATGGCGCTTTGGTTGGCGGGGCAAGTCTGTCGCATGATGATTTTTGGGCAATTGCCGAAAGTTGTCCTTAAATAGTGTAAATCTAATTTGCCAAAACCCGCCGGAACGTATACAAGGCGCCTAAATTTTAGAGATAAAGATTGCCTCTCAGGCTTTTGAGCTTATATGAGAGCAGTCTATTAGCGGAAACGGAATATAGTAATGGAAACGGTAATTATCGTTATTCACTTGTTGCTGGCGATTGCCATGATTTTGTTGGTGTTGATCCAGCAGAGCGAAGGCGGGCTTGGCGGCATGGGCGGCGGTTCATCGTCGGGCGGTGGCATGGGTGGATTTATGACCGGCCGGGCGACGGCAAATTTGCTCACCCGGTCAACCGGCGTTCTGGCAACAGCATTTTTTGTTACCTCACTGACGCTCGCAATTTTAGCAGATCAAGGCCGTGAAAAGGGGTCAATTCTGGATCAACCGGCCAAACCGGCGAATCAAACTCAGACTCCGGCGACACCGTCTGTTCCAACAGTTCCGACTGTGCCGGGCAAGTGATAAAAAATACTTTAAATACAAACAGTTACGAAGAGGCGGCAGAAGTGCCGCCTCTTTTGTTTTAACCCACTGAGACGATGATATAGAGTATCGGTCCATGACGCGTTTTATCTTTATCACTGGCGGCGTGGTTTCCTCTTTAGGAAAAGGCTTGGCTTCGGCGGCCCTCGCTTCACTCCTTCAAGCCCGCGGCTTCAAGGTTCGTATCCGTAAATTAGACCCCTATATTAATGTCGATCCCGGCACGATGAGCCCGTATCAGCATGGCGAAGTTTTCGTTACTGATGACGGCGCTGAGACCGATCTTGATCTTGGCCATTACGAACGCTTTACCTGCGTTGATGCTAAGCAAAGCGACAATGTGACAACGGGGCGGATTTATTCTGATGTGATTGCAAAGGAGCGCCGGGGTGAATATCTCGGCGCCACCATTCAAGTCATTCCCCATATTACGGATGCGATTAAAGAATTTACGGTTTCTGATCTGGATGATGAAGATTTTGTCCTGGTTGAGATCGGCGGTACGGTCGGTGATATCGAAGGCCTGCCGTTCTTGGAAGCCATCCGGCAACTCGGCAATGAATTGGGCCGGGAAAATACGATGTATATCCATTTGACGCTGTTGCCCTATATTGCTGCGGCGGGTGAGCTTAAAACCAAGCCGACCCAGCACTCAGTCAAAGAGCTGTTAAATGTCGGTATTCAGGCGGATTTGCTGCTGTGCCGGGCGGACCGTCAAATTCCGGAGGCTGAGCGGCGCAAAGTGGCTTCCTTCTGTAATGTGCGGGAAGAAGCTGTCGTGCCGGCGTTGGATGTGAATTCAATCTATCAAGTACCGATCAGTTATCATGAGCAAGGGCTCGACACCGAAGTGTGCCGCCACTTTGGATTGGATTCGAGCGCACCTAATTTAGACGCCTGGCAGGAAGTCGTCCAACGCGCAACCGCACCGGAAGGTGACGTAAACATTGCCGTTGTTGGTAAATATACCGGTCTCTTGGATGCCTACAAATCATTAGCCGAAGCGCTCGCCCATGGCGGCATCGCCAACAATGTCAAAGTGAACCTGAAATGGCTGGAATCAGAGATTTTTGAAGCGGATGACACCATTCATCAATTGGAAGATTGCCATGGCATATTGGTGCCGGGCGGCTTTGGTGAGCGGGGCGCTGAGGGTAAAATTCAAGCAGCTAAATTCGCCCGTGAACGAGCTGTTCCTTATTTCGGTATTTGCTTTGGCATGCAGATGGCCGTTGTCGAAGCGGCGCGCAATCTGGCCGGGCTCGAAAAAGCCGGCACGACTGAGTTCGGTCCGTGTGATGAGGCAGTCGTTGGTCTCATGACCGAGTGGGAAAAAGACGGTATTGTCGAGCAACGCGATGAAGCCAGTGACAAAGGCGGCACCATGCGGCTCGGCGCGTATCCTTGTACGCTCGGCGATAACAGCCGGGTCAAACAAATCTACGATCAAACGGATATTAGTGAGCGTCACCGGCACCGCTACGAGGTCAATATGGCCTACGAAGCTCAGCTTGCTGATCAGGGTATGATCTTTTCCGGTAAGTCACCGGACGGAATATTGCCGGAAATAGTCGAAATTCCCGAGCATCCGTGGTTTATTGGCGTACAGTTTCATCCTGAGTTAAAATCTCGGCCGTTTGAGCCACATCCGCTGTTTACGGACTTTATCCGGGCCGCGGTTGAGCAATCCAGATTGGTGTAAAATAAATGATGATTTGCATTTCTATGACCCCCCTCCTCAATCCTCCCCCTCAAGGGGGGAGGAGCTATTGTTGCAACGCATTCGATCTAATCCCCTCCCTCCTACGAGGGGGAGGGTTAGGGTGGGGGGGCTTATTTTGAGCACTTCAAAAATCGTAAATATCGGCCCGTATACGGTCGGAAATGACCGGAAAATAACGATTATTGCCGGTCCGTGTGCCATGGAAAGCCACGATCACGCGCTGGAAATGGCGACAGCGCTTAAGGAAATCGCCGAGAAATTCGATATTGGCATGATTTATAAGTCGTCTTACGACAAAGCCAATCGGACGAGTGTGGCGAGCGAGCGCGGCATCGGCCGGGACGAGGCGTTGCCGATCTTTGCCGAAATTCAAGAAACCATCGGCCTACCCGTCGTAACCGATGTTCATAGTGCGGAAGATTGCGCACCGGTCGGCGAAGTCGTCGATGTTTTGCAGATACCAGCATTCCTCTGCCGTCAAACTGATCTGTTAATTGCCGCCGGCAGTACCGGCAAAGCGCTTAATATTAAGAAGGGGCAATTCCTGGCGCCGTGGGATATGGCCAATGTTGTTAAGAAAGTTGAGAGCACCGGCAACACCAATATCATGTTGTGCGAACGCGGTGCCAGCTTCGGCTACAACACGCTGGTTTCGGATATGAGATCGCTGCCGATTATGGCGCAAACCGGTTATCCGATCATTTACGATGCGACCCATTCCGTGCAGCAACCGGGCGGTGAGGGTTCTACCTCAGGTGGAGATAGAGAGATGGCGCCGGTACTGGCACGCGCCGCCGTCGCGGTTGGCGTCGCCGGCGTTTTCATGGAAACCCATCAAGACCCGGATAATGCACCCAGCGACGGCCCAAATATGATTTATTTGAACCAGTTAGCGGGTATTATTGAGATGCTTTTAGAAATTGATGCAGTTTCTAAGGAAAATCCTGTAAGCTTCAGTTAAATTGAGAAAAAATACCTTTAAAGGAAAGTTGGAATGACCGCAATTATTGATATTCATGGCCGCGAAATTATGGACTCCCGTGGTAACCCTACGGTTGAAGTAGACGTCGTGCTGGAAAGTGGCGCGATTGGCCGAGCGGGTGTGCCATCGGGTGCATCGACCGGCGTTCATGAAGCGGTTGAATTGCGGGACGATGACAAAGCGCGCTTTGGTGGCAAGGGTGTTTTGCAGGCGTGCGAAAACGTCAACACCGAGATCTTTGAAACCCTGGTTGGCATGGAAGCTGACGATCAAGTGCACATCGATCAGACGTTGATTGAGCTCGACGGCACGGAAAATAAATCCCGGCTTGGTGCCAATGCGATGTTGGGAGTCAGTCTGGCGATTGCCAAGGCGGCGGCCGACGAAGCCGCCTTACCGCTCTATCGGTATATCGGTGGCACGCAAGCGAAACTGCTGCCGGTGCCGATGATGAACATCATCAATGGTGGCGCCCATGCCGATAATCCAATCGATATTCAGGAATTTATGATCATGCCGGTTGGGGCCAGCTCCTGCGCCGAAGCGATCCGGATTGGCGCCGAGGTGTTTCAAGCGCTTAAATCCGGTCTCAAAGATGCGGGTCACAATACCAATGTCGGTGATGAGGGCGGCTTTGCGCCGGGACTGTCGAGCACCGACGAAGCCCTTGGTTTTATTATGAAATCCATCGAAGCGGCGGGCTATAAGCCGGGTGACGACGTTATGTTGGCGCTAGATGCGGCCTCCAGTGAGTTCTATGAAAAAGGCAAATATGAGCTGGCGGGCGAGGGTAAAAGCCTTGATGCCGGTGAAATGGCCAAATATTACGCTGATCTGGTTGGTAAATATCCGATTATCTCGATTGAGGACGGCATGGATGAGGACGATTGGGAGGGCTGGAAGGCATTAACCGATGAAATTGGCGATAAATGCCAATTGGTCGGCGATGATTTGTTTGTCACCAACCCGAAACGTCTGGCCGATGGCATTGCCCAAGGTGTCGCTAATTCGATCCTGATCAAAGTGAACCAGATCGGCACATTGACGGAAACCCTGGAAGCCGTCGAAATGGCCCATAAAGCCGGCTATACCTCAGTTATTTCGCACCGTTCCGGTGAAACCGAAGACGCCACGATTGCTGATATTGCGGTGGCGACCAATGCCGGACAAATTAAGACGGGCTCGTTATCGCGCTCTGACCGGCTGGCCAAGTACAATCAACTCATTCGCATCGAAGAAAAACTGGGTGCTGCTGCCGAATTCGCCGGCAGGTCGATTTTACGATAACATCTGGCCCCTGTGACGGCAGTCATATCGTTGTTTTTTAGATTTCGTTATATTTATCGTGTGAATTGCCCCAAATTCACCAAATTTTGATGTTTTTATGACATTGATAAACGATCTCCGGTACTCTATGTCCTAGCAACAATAAGCGTAATGGGAACAAAATGAACTTCTATACTAAAATAGCGCTGTTTTTAACGCTCGTTGGTATTGGTTTCGTACCAGCCAGCCCGGCCTTGGCGATTGATGACATCTTGCTCAAAAGTTCCTCTAACGGCTTGTGTCTTGATGGCTACAAGAGGGGCCGGGACATCAATGCCGCACGGTGCCGCACGCCCTTTAAGGCGCAACGGTGGAGCATTAATCCAGAATCCGGTCAAATAAAGCATGCTCGGCGTGACCTCTGCTTGGCAGTTTCTAATTCCAACCGGGCCAACGGCGCCCGCGTCGTATTGTGGCCCTGTAATCAGGGAACCAATCAACGCTGGGAGATCAATGCTGATGGTCTCATCAAAAGCGCCCTCAACGGCAAATGCATTGACGTCTCAAAGTACAATGCGACGGCGAAGCTTGCCAATGTTCATATGTGGGATTGCCACGGTAAGATCAATCAGCAGTGGGGCCGGGTGGTGGTAAAACGCAGCTTCAAAAGCAAGCGGTCTAAGAATTTTTTAATCAAAAAGAAGAATTAACTTTTTCTTAAGATTTCAGAATCATAGTCGATTCCCATAAACAGACCGGCAATTAATGACCGGCTGTGAGTAAACGGGACGGCAATTATTTCTCCACACATGTTCACCAGGGAGAATAATCCTTCCCTCATTATATTAATGCATTGATTTTCCAATAGAAATTGGAATCTCTGCCCGGAATCTATTTATGGCAGGGGCTTTGCATAGAGATTGGCAGAATGCCAATTGGGGGACCATGAAAGTCCTTAGTGAAATACGATTGCGCTCAGGCCACATCATTGGGCCGGTATTGGGCGCATGCTTAATTGTCTACATTGCCTACCACGCGGTTCAGGGCGATCGGGGCCTTATTGCCTATTGGCAACTGACCAAACAAGTGGCTCAGGCCGAACGCGTTCAACTGCGTCTCGACCGGCGCCGAGAGCTTATTCAAAACCGCGTCAATCTCCTAAATCCCCGCAGTCTGGACCGGGACATGCTCGAGGAGCGTGCCCGCTTTATGTTGGGCTACAGCCTGCCCGACGAAGTTGTAATTTTCAGGCGCTAACGGAAAGTGCATTTTACCTATGCTAGCCAATACTCCTAAACCACCTTATTACAGCGTTATTTTTGCGTCCGAAAAAGTTGAAGTGACGGCAAAGAACGACGCTTACGACATCATGGCCTCGCAAATGCTTGATCTCGCCGCTAACCAACCAGGTTATCTCGGTGTCGAGACGGTGGCCAATGAATTGGGCGAGGGCATTACAGTATCCTATTGGCAAAGCCTCGAAACAATTGAAGCCTGGCGCGACCAGGCCGATCACAAAGTCGCCCAAAAGCTTGGTAAAGAGGTGTGGTATAAACGCTACGCGCTACGAATTGCCAAGGTCGAAAAAGCCTATGAGTTTGAGCGCGATTAATCGCGATCCGTTTGGCCAAGATCGCGGTCCGGTGAGACAACATCACGAACGATTTGCTTCAATTGCTTGATATCCGGAAAACCGTCACGTTTTTTGCGTGACCACACCAATTCGCCGTTTATTTTGACTTCAAATATACCGCCGGTTCCCGGGATCAAGGTAACGCCGCCAATTTCCTCTTCAAAGGTGTTCAAAAGCTCCTGCGCCATCCATGCCGAGCGCAACAGCCACTTGCATTGGCGGCAATACTCAATCTCTATTTTGGGCAGGTTGCTCATAGCGCATATTCTAGCACCGATTTAGCACGTTGCCAGCAACGCCAGAGCTCAGACCAGCGATCATCCGGTTTTGATACAAAAATGCAGGGCTATGTAGGGTGGGATGTTGCTTATCGGCAACTGCGTTCCAGCCTCGGCCCCCCATTTTTTGAGATTGAATTGGTTCGCTAAACCTGAAGTTTGATCCATGCCGCTATCTTTATGCCTGGAATCTGACACTTCGTGAGCAGGATATTTACCACGGCGTGTCAAATATTCATTTTGCGGCCTATTTGGATGGGAGATTAAACTGTGAGTGTGCTCGGGTAGGTCTTTTTCGATCAATTTGTGTTCATACTCCTGTTTTTTTCCAGGCCCGAGAGTAAAAGTTTGAGACACCTTATTGACATCCTTTCCAGTTCCTGTGCCAACCAAAAAACGACCCTTTGCCTTTTCATATATTTCCCAATTTCCCTGCTGTATTTGGCTACAAGAAACAGTCGAGAGTATAATTGTACCGTTTGGGAATATTCCGACTTTAGCCGCAATTGATTGTCGAAAACTTATGTCGTTAATCGCCGTTAGCACAAATTCTTCCGAAATATTAGAGATATCCTTTAACTTTTCCAAAAGATTTGAATTAGCTAAAGCGTTTTCGATTTTCTCCACTCTTGCAAACTTTTGTTCGGCAGAATTTACCAGTTCTACCAATTTTTTTTCCGCCTCAATTCGTTGCTTATCTAGATTTTTTGCCTTAGCAATCGTCTCATTAGCAGCTTCAATTCCTAGGATGCTTTGTTTTTGTAAAAGTCCGACTATCGCAGGTTTTTTAATTTCCTCTATTGCGGCGTTTTTTGCTTGGAGAGATGCTGAATCAATTAGGATTTTGGTGATAGTTCCCGCTACTGCTATTACGATGACGCTTATTACTCCTGCTACTGCTATATAGTTTGTAATCAATCGATGGCGACGATCCTCAATATTCGACTTTTCTTTTTCCCAAATTTTCTTTATTTGTAATTCTATTACACAACTTAGCTGGTCATCAGTCGCGTCACCATCGTCGTCGTTGCCATTATTTTCCTCATCTTCAGGTATATCTTGATCTGACATAATTCTCCCTCCCCGGAAATTACATTAAACTTGCTTTGCGACTAACCGCTAAAATTTAATCTCTACCCCTTCAAAACCGCGCGCCGCGTTGCCTGATCCGCAGGTACGCGGCCGGTGACTGTTGTCTCGAAGATGTGTTTGAAGACGACCCCTGGACTACCTTTCATTTTTCCAAAAAACGCCTTATTCCCATTCATGACGTATTTATTAGCGCCTTGACGCTGACAAAAATAGATTGACCGACCGGGTTCAGGGTTATCGGAGTTTAAGGAGATTTTTCGCGTTTTCTTGTTTTGACTTGGCGACCAGTCTTTGTCTTCTTTGATATTATAACTGGTGATAAACAACATTTTTCCGCCCCTAATGAGTTAAAGAATGTCGTACAATACTATCTAAACATATAATAGTATGAAAAGATAGGCTAATAACCAGGCATTAGGGCAGGCGGTTTATTGGTGAGTCGCTACTCCAAGGGCAACATAACATATTGCTTAAAAGCAGGGCGTTCGCTCAAACGGTTGAACCAGGCTTTAAGATGCGGAAAGTCCGGCCATTGCATGTGTTCGGCTGGCAAGTTGAAATAGCGTTGGACGGCGCAGCCGGCAGGAATGTCGCCCATCGAAAATTGATCCCCCGCAATATACGGACGGTCAGCCAAAAAATCGTTCAGGAACGTAAATTCCTTGTGGCAGGTCTCGATATTCTTGTTGATCTCCGCCATATTTTGATCTTCAGGCTTGGTGCGGATGAGCCCCCAAAAAACCGGCCGCATACAGCTCCAGCAATCGGTCGCCTGCCATTCCATCCAACGCTCCGCTTCGGCATAGCTTGGCTGCTCAGTGGGGCAGAGATTGCCTTCGGGATACGTATGAGCGAGATAGCGCACGATCGCGTTGGATTGACGGAGGATAATGCCGTTGTCATCTATGGTTGGGATTTGTGCGGCCGGATTTAGCTCTCGATAATCAGCCGAATTGATCGAGCCAACTGTACCGTCTTTGTCGATCCAATCAAAATCCAGACCTAATTCGCCTAACGTCCAAACAGCTTTTTGAACATTGATGGATGTATTTCGGCCATACAAAATGCGCATTAAATTCTCCCAGTAAAATTACTGCCGCATTGTTAAAGCCAACGCAGCAATTTGCCAACAACGAAGAGGTCATTTGCCAATCGGGCTGTTTTATCCACAGGCGAGAGCAAATTTATTGCGGCAAAATACCTGTGTAGTTGTCAAAAATTACAGAAATTTTGCTAAATTAATTATAATAAAGTTAATCACATTTTTATTGTTGCAAAACAATGGGTTCGGGTGCAGCTTATTCCTCTATTTTAATAAAAATATCTCGTTTTTAAGGATAAAAACACTATATAAATTAGTAGCGTAGAGCGTTAATCCAGGGGCTCGCACCGGTCCATTCAGAGGGGAAAATCGATGGCAAAAGAAACCAGTAAACGTAAAGCCACTAAAAAATCATCAACAGCCAAATCCAGCCCCGAAGAACTCCTCCAATATTATACCGACATGCTCCTGATCCGCCGCTTTGAAGAAAAAGCCGGGCAGCTCTACGGCATGGGTCTGATCGCTGGTTTCTGCCATCTGTATATCGGCCAGGAAGCGGTTGTGGTCGGCATGCAGGCGGCGGCCAACTCGGAAGTTGATACAGTCATCACCAGTTACCGCGATCATGGGCATATGCTGGCCAGCGATATGGACCCCAAAGGCGTGATGGCTGAATTAACCGGCCGCAGCGGCGGCTACTCCAAAGGCAAGGGCGGCTCGATGCATATGTTCAGCCGGGAAAAGAACTTCTTTGGCGGCCACGGTATTGTCGGCGCTCAAGTGCCGATTGGTACGGGCTTAGGTTTTGCCCACAAATACAAAGAAGACGGCGGTGTCGCCATGGCCTATTTCGGCGATGGCGCTTCCAACCAGGGCCAGGTCTTCGAATCCTTTAATATGGCGGCACTATGGAAATTACCGGTCGTCTATGTGATCGAAAACAACCGCTATGGCATGGGCACTGCGGTAAGCCGCGCTTCTGCTGTCAAAGAATTGTATTCACGCGGCGCTGCCTTTGGCATCCCCGGTGTCAGTGTTGATGGCATGGATGTACTGGCGGTCAAGGAAGCCGGCGAAAAAGCGCTCGACCATGCGCGTTCCGGTAAGGGGCCGTTTATTTTGGGTATGCAAACCTACCGCTATCGGGGTCATTCGATGTCTGATCCGGCAAAATATCGCAGCCGTGAGGAGGTTAGCAAAGTCCGCTCCGAGCGTGATCCAATTGACCGCGCCCGGCAGTATGTGCTCGACGCCAAAGCTACCGATGAAGAGGGTCTCAAACAAGTCGATGCTGATGTGAAGGCAATCGTTTCCGACGCCGCTGATTTCGCTCAGCAAAGTCCCGAACCGGAAATGTCCGAGCTTTATACCGACATCTTGGTCGAAGCGTAAAAGGGTAAAAATAATGGCTAATCAAGTACTTATGCCCGCGCTTTCGCCAACCATGACCGAAGGCACGCTGGCTAAATGGCTCAAGAAAGAAGGCGACGCCGTGCAATCCGGCGACGTGCTGGCTGAGATTGAAACTGATAAGGCGACAATGGAGCTGGAAGCTGTTGATGACGGCATTCTCGGTAAAATTATTGTCGCTGAAGGTAGTGAGGGGGTCGCCGTCAACACGCCAATTGCGGTGATTGTCGATGAAGGTGAAGATGCCACTAGTGTCGAAATTAGTGCGCCACCACCACCCGAACCGAGCCCAGATCCAGAACCGGAAGTTCAAGCTGCGCCGGCACAACCCGCCGCGCCAAAACCCGCTATCGTATCCGAAGATGCCTATACCGGCGCAACCATTTCACTAACCGTCCGTGAAGCGCTACGCGATGCCATGGCTGAAGAAATGCGCAGCGATGATACGATATTCCTGATGGGCGAAGAAGTTGCCGAATATCAAGGCGCCTATAAAATTTCCCAAGGCCTGTTGGAGGAATTCGGCGGCAAGCGCGTGATTGATACACCGATTACCGAGCATGGCTTTACCGGTCTTGGCGTTGGTGCAGCCTTCGGTGGCCTCAAACCAATTGTCGAGTTCATGACCTTTAACTTTGCCATGCAGGCGATGGATCACTTGATTAACTCAGCCGCCAAGACGCTTTATATGTCCGGCGGCCAGATGGGCTGTCCGGCTGTATTCCGGGGCGCCAATGGTGCGGCTGCCGGTGTCGCCGCGCAGCACTCACAATGTTACGCCAGCTGGTTTGCTCACGTGCCGGGCTTGAAAGTCGTCTCGCCTTACTCGGGTGAAGATGCCAAAGGACTGCTAAAATCAGCCATCCGCGATCCCAATCCGATCATATTCCTCGAAAATGAAATTCTATACGGCCAAAGCTTTGAGGTGCCGGACGATGATGATTTCACGGTGCCAATCGGCAAGGCCAAGATCGAACGCAGCGGCTCGGATATCACCATAATAGCCTATTCCATTATGGTCGGCGTTGCGCTGGAAGCCGCAGAAACCTTGGCTTCCGAGGGTATTGATGCCGAAGTGATTAATCTCCGTTCACTGCGGCCGTTGGATATCGATACGATCGTCACTTCGATTAAGAAAACCAACCGGGTGGTCAGTGTCGAAGAAGGCTGGCCGGTTGCCGGCATGGGTTCTGAAATCGCCGCCATCACCATGGAGCATGCATTCGATTACCTTGATGCGCCGGTGAATCGGGTCTGTGGTGAGGATGTGCCGATGCCTTATGCGCGGAATTTAGAGGCAGCGACATTGCCGAATGTTGACAAGGTTGTAACGGCGGCAAAAGCCGTTTGTTACCGGTAGCGGGAGGATATGAGATGACTGTAGAAATCCTGATGCCGGCGCTTTCACCGACAATGACCGACGGCAAACTAGCGAAATGGCATAAAGCTGAAGGGGATGAAGTCTCTGCCGGCGATATATTGGCTGAGATTGAAACTGACAAAGCAACCATGGAAATGGAAGCTATTGATGACGGTGTGCTGGGTAAAATCGTTGTTGCAGAAGGCACCGAAGGCGTGGAGGTTAATTCCTTGATCGCCGTCATGCTGGAAGAGGGCGAAGATGCTTCGGCAGCCGACGCGGTGAGTGCTGCGCCAAAACCGACGCCAGTCCCTCAAGCAGCGCCGGTTGAAGCCGCGACACCGGAATCCGCCCCAGAAACCGCCAAGGCTCCAGCAGCGCAACCCGAGCCTCAAGCTGAACCCCCAGCAAAAACCAATGACAAAGGTGAGCGGGTTTTCGCCAGTCCGCTGGCCAAACGGATGGCCGCCGATGCCGGCATTGAAATCTCGGTAATTCCCGGTAGTGGGCCCCATGGCCGCATCGTCAAAAGTGATGTCGAAGCGGCAATGGCGGGTGGTGTTCAGGCAGCGCCTGCAGCAGCTACCTCGGCGCCAGCATTACCGGCAACCATCCCATCTATGGGCAGTTATACCGAAATTCCAAATTCCGGCGTCCGCAAGATCATAGCCGAGCGTTTAACCGCCAGTTCCTGCGATATTCCAAGCTATATGGTGACAGTCGATTGTGAGATCGATAAGCTGTTGTCAATGCGGAAAGACCTCAATGAGCGCTCTCCGGAAGGCGACGGAGCTTATAAAATCTCGGTTAATGACTTCATTATTCTGGCCATTGCCCTCGCCATGCGGAAAGTACCGGGCGTTAACACGTCCTGGACCGATGCGGCGATCCTGCAATATGACAATATTGATGTTTCTGTTGCCGTTGCGACGGCTGACGGATTGATCACGCCGATTATCCGGAGTGCTGATCAAAAAGGCCTGGCGGAAATCTCGATTGAGATGAAGGATTTGGCGCTGCGTGCGCGCGACAACAAACTGATGCCGGAAGAGTTTCAAGGCGGCGGCTTTACGGTCTCTAATTTGGGTATGTATGGGGTGAAGGAATTCACCTCGATCATCAACCCGCCGCAATCTTGCATCTTGTCGGTTGGCGCGGGTGAGATGCGCCCGGTCGTTAAAGATGGTGCGCTCGGTATCGCGACTGTCATGACCTGCACCTTGGCATCCGATCATCGGACCGTTGACGGCGCGCTTTCGGCGCAATTCCTGCAGGCTTTTAAAGTGATGGTCGAAGACCCACTAACGATGCTGTTGTAGGAGGCGAATATGCCAGAGAAAGATAATGAAAATTCTTATGACATAATCGTCGTTGGCGGTGGGCCAGGTGGCTACGTTACCGCCATCCGTGCGGCGCAATTGGGGATGAAAACGGCAGTCGTTGAGCGCGAGCATTTAGGGGGTATTTGCCTCAACTGGGGGTGCATCCCGACCAAGGCTTTGTTGCGCACCGCAGATATCTATCGAAATGCCAAGAACGCTGATGAATATGGCTTAAGTATCAAAGGTATAGAGATTAATCTTCAGAAAATTGTTGAGCGCTCTCGGGGCATCTCCAAGCAGCTTTCCAGTGGTGTCGGATACCTCCTGAAAAAGAACAAAGTCGATGTGATTGATGGCCACGGCAAGCTAGCGGGTAAAGGGAAATTGGTGGTCGAAAAAGATGGTAAAAATGTCGCCGATCTGACGGCCAAACATATCATTCTGGCAACTGGTGCCAGGGCGCGGGCGCTACCTGGATTAGAGCCCGATGGCAAGCTTATTTGGACCTACAAAGAAGCGATGGTACCGGACGTTATGCCGAAGTCGATGCTGGTGGTTGGCTCGGGCGCCATTGGGATCGAGTTCGCGAGCTTCTATCACACCCTCGGTGTTGATGTGACCGTCGTTGAAGTGCTGCCGCGGGTGTTGCCGGTCGAGGACGAGGAAATTTCCGAGCTTGCTCATAAAGCGTTCGAGAAAGACGGCATGAAAATCATGACCTCGGCAACGGTGACAGCTTTGGACAAAGGCGCTGATAACGTCACTGCCACTATTGAGCAAGATGGCCAAAAAAATAAAGAGACCAGCGAACTTACGGTGGACCGGGTGATCATGGCGGTCGGTATTGTCGGCAATGTCGAAGATCTTGGCCTCGAAGACACCAAAGTAGAGGTGGATCGTACCCATGTGGTGATCAATGAATGGTGCGAAACCGGTGAAAAAGGCGTTTATGCCATCGGCGATCTGGCAGGACCGCCTTGGTTGGCTCATAAAGCCAGTCACGAAGGCATTATTTGTGTTGAAAAAATCGCCGGCGAGAAAGGCGTACACCCCTTGAATACCTTAAGAATTCCCGGCTGTACCTATTGTCATCCGCAAGTCGCCAGCGTTGGTCTCTCCGAAGCTGCGGCCAAAGAACAGGGCTATGACGTTAAAATCGGCAAGTTTCCCTTTATCGGTAACGGCAAGGCGATTGCTTTGGGTGAGCCGGAAGGCCTGGTCAAAACCGTGTTTGATGCCAAAACCGGTGAAATGCTGGGCGCTCACATGATTGGCGCTGAGGTGACGGAGCTTATTCAAGGCTATGCCGTCGGCATGACGCTTGAAACCACTGAAGCCGAGCTGATGGAGACCGTCTTCCCGCATCCGACACTATCCGAGATGATGCATGAAGCTGTGCTCGATGCCTACGGCCGGACCATTCATTTTTAGGGGGCATTTCTAATGTCCAATCTAATTATCCGACCGCTGAAAGACACCGACCGCGATCGCTGGTGGGAATTGTGGCAAGGCTACATCGAATTTTATCAGGCCTCCGTCGCCGACGAGGTTTCTGAAACGACCTGGGCTAGATTGCTCGATGGTAATGAGCCGGCCTTTGGACGCGTCGCTGAGCATCCGGATCATGGGGTCATTGCAATCATGAACTACGTCTTGCATCTCAATCTATGGACAACGAAGCCGGTATGTTATCTCGAAGATTTATTCACTGATCCAAATGTTCGAGGGCAGGGTGCCGGTCGCGCCTTGATCGAATCGCTGGAAGAAACCGGTAAAGAAGAAGGTTGGCACCGGATTTACTGGATGACGGCGAAAGATAATACAACGGCCCGCACGCTTTATGACAAGCTCGCCACCGAGACCCAATGGGTCCGCTATGACATTAATCTTTAAAGCTAAATTTGGCTAAGTCGTAGAAAAGTACTAAGTAATAGCTATGAGCAAGGTAGAAAAATTAAGACATCCGCAGTTTAAGAACACGCCGGAACGGCCGAGTGGCCGCAAGCCTGACTGGATCAGGGTGAAAGCGCCAAACTCGCCGGTTTATGGTGAAACCAAACGGTTGATGAAGGATCTTAAACTCAACACCGTCTGTGAAGAGGCGGCGTGCCCCAATATCGGCGAGTGCTGGACTCAAAAGCACGCCACGGTGATGATTTTAGGCGATACCTGTACCCGCGCCTGCGCCTTTTGCAATGTGATCACCGGCAAGCCTGGTCCGGTTGATATGCTGGAACCCGAGAATGTCGGCATCATGGCGCTGAAGACGGGTTTGCGGCACATGGTGATTACATCGGTTGACCGGGACGATCTCGATGATGGCGGGGCGGACCAGTTTGCTCAATGCATCGCTAAAGTTCATGAGATGGCGCCGGATACCACGGTCGAAGTGCTGACACCGGATTTTCGGGACAAAGCCGGTGCCCAGGAAATTGTTATTGCGGCTGGGCCCGACGTTTTTAACCACAACCTCGAAACCGTACCGCGGCTCTATCAAAGCATTCGGCCGGGCTCACGCTATTTTCATTCTTTGCGGTTGCTGCAAAAAGCCAAAGAGCTGGACCCGGAAGTTTTTACCAAATCCGGTATTATGGTGGGGCTCGGCGAAACCCGCGAAGAGGTTCTGCAGGTGATGGAGGATTTGCGTTCTGCCAATGTCGATTTTTTGACCATCGGCCAATATCTGCAGCCAACCCTGCGCCACGCGACGATTGACCGCTATGTCACGCCTGAAGAATTCGCCGAATATGAGGCAATCGCTTATGCCAAAGGGTTTCTGAAAGTCTCTTCCTCACCTTTCACGCGTTCGTCCTATCACGCGGATGAAGATTTCGCGGCCTTGCGCAAGGCCAGAAAAAAACATCAACAGACGACGTAAGAATAGACATGCCCACCCACGCCGAAAAACGGCATTTGCCTCACTCGCCCCAGCAGATGTTTGATTTGGTATCTGATGTTGCGCAGTATCCGGAGTTTCTGCCCTGGTGCGTCGGCACCCGCGTTAAAAGTCATGAAAATGACGAGATCGTTGCCGATATGGTGATCGGTTATAAAATGTTTCGCGAAAAATTTACCTCACGAGTCAAATTATCAGCACCAGATCGCATCGACGTCATCTATGAAAACGGCCCCTTCAGATATCTTAACAATCACTGGATATTTCTTGCCGAAGAAGATGGCTCATGTACCGTCGATTTTTATGTCGATTTTGAATTCCACTCAAAGCTGTTACAGAAAATGATCGGCGTGGTGTTCAATGAAGCGGTCAAAATTATGGTACATGCCTTCGAAAAACGTGCGGCTGTGGTTTACAAGCCGGACTGAACAATATTGTTAAAATTAAAAGAAATCGTAGGCCGCTATGTAGCGTGATGGCACGCCAGTGTCGTCAAATAGAGGGAGGTAGACGGCATCGAATCGTCTGTTTTTGACACCAGGAACAAATTTGAGTCTACCTGAAATTCTAATGGCATGAATTTGTGAGATAACAAAGTTCGACACTTCTAAAACCTGTTCCAAAACTTTGCCTTCGTAATAGTCGCGGAATGTTTTACCGGTCGCTTCGACTGAAAAAGCTTTAGCAATTTCAGTTCCCCAATACCGGTTTTTGAAATCATATCCGGAGTCGACAACGTCTTTATACATTATAAAAGGCGCACACTCGATTATATCGGTTAGCTCAATATTTTCATGCTGAGGCCCGATATCGGGCGTCATTTCACAGCGTTCTAACCAATAATTATAAAGTTTTAGAGTTGAGGGGCGTTCGAAAACCGTTGAAGATTCTACAATGCAGCCGTCCAATTCCGGGCCGGTAATTTCGTTCAAGTTAAAAATAATCCCCTATAAAAAATAATAACCGTAATAAAAAAAATCAATTTTTTTGTGTTAAAAATCAAATTTGTAATCAATATTCGATCTTTATTCGAGTTGGTATAGCATCATCTCAATAGCCGCTTTAACTGTGGATAACCGTACTGCATCGCGATCACCTGTAAATAAAAAACGCTCGTTGATAGTTGGTCTGCCGGTGCAGGCGGAAGCTATTTGAACAGTGCCAACTGGCTTATCTGGTGTGCCGCCGCCAGGACCAGCGATACCCGTGACAGCGACGGTCAATTGGACCGGAGCATTTTTTAACGCTCCTTCGCACATAGCTTTCGCAACCGGCTCACTGACGGCGCCATGAACACTGATCTCGTCCATTGGCACACCAAGCATTTCGTTTTTAGCTTCGTTCGAATAAGTGTTGAAACCCCGCTCAAATACATCGGAGGATCCTGAAACCGAGGTCAGACAGCCGGCAATCAATCCACCGGTGCAGGATTCTGCTGTGGCAATTTTTATCCCGGCTTCACGGCATTTGCCAATAAGTTCGGAAGTCAGTTCAGTTAGCTCGTTTGGAAACATCTTAATTAGCCTGCTAAAACGTCAAAATACACGATCTGCCCAAGCCAGAGCAGAACGCCAGCATAAACGCCAGCGATCACATCGTCTAACATGATACCCATACCACCTTTGATTTTTTGATCAGCCCAGGAAATCGGCCAGGGTTTCCAAATATCAAACAGACGAAACAAGGCAAATCCGCAGGCATATAGAATAATATCAGGTGGCACGACGAGAAGCGTGAGCCATTGCCCGGCGACTTCATCAACAACAATTTCTGAAGGATCGTCGCCGCTCATTTCTTTGGCCGCGATAGCCGACGCCCAGACGCCGATAATAAAAACCACGATCGTTGCACCGGCTAAGGCTTCTAAGCCTCCCCATAACACGATGCCGTAGGCGATTGGCAATGCGGCGATAGAGCCCCACGTACCCGGCGCTTTTGGCAATAAGCCGGCGCCAAACCAGATGGCGATAAGATAGGCGATTCGGTTCATTCTCATTCTTACCTGTGTGGCGTCGATGTGAGCTTACTATTAATATTATGATTTCCAGTTGTTCCTACAGGCGCTGAATCAGAAAATCCATAGTAAGTTTTGAATAACCCTTTCAAAATAATAGAATTTTTTAGCAATTTTTTCGGCTCACCAATACTGAGTGTAAAAAATCGTTAAAAATTACGGTTTACAACGTGATAGAGCTTGCATCAAAAACCTCGAGCGGATACGGTCTAAGGGCTCTTGAATTGACAGTTTCTGGCGCTCGGGGGCGGTGAAATCAAAGCAGAAAATGCTTGGGATAACTGGATAAGGCGTCGAAGAGGGAATCTATGACCGAAACGCAACACGGAAATCTCACCCATAGGTGGGCAAGAGCTGTAATGCGATTTTTTCCGAACCGGGAACTCATGCTCCGGACGGATGGTAAAGTCCGCTTCCTTAAAATTTCCAAAACATTACAAATATCTGTGCTTGGCGTCGTCGTTGGATTTACGGGCTGGGCAATATTTGCTTCATTTAGTTTCTTTGTTCACAATCAAGTCGTCGTCTCGAAGAATAAAGAGATTCTTGACGCGCGCATGGTCTATCGTAGCCTGCTTTCCGAGGTGTCTGAGTATCAGAGCAAGTTTTCGAATTTAACCCAGGAACTGGGCAAAAATCATGGTCTGATGCTTGATCTGGTGGAAAAAAATGCTGCGTTGCAGCAGAATTTGCGTTCGGTAGAAGATAGACTTGAGACTTCCAACACCCGCCACAACAGGATCGTAACTGCGCGCGCGGCGTTGAAAATAAAGCTGTCTGGCATTGAGAATGAGATGAAGCAATTAAATAGCCATAACTTCAATCTCAAAGGTAATCTCAACTCCGTTACAACAGACCTTGAAAGCGCCTTATCACAAAGAAATTTTGCTCGTTCTCAAAGCAAAAAGCTTTCACGGACGGTGGCAAAGTTAGAAAACGATCTTGAAACGCTCCATAAATCGGAAAAAGACATACTGCTAAACCTGACCGAGCGCACCAAAGAAAACATTGATGATATTCGTTATGTGTTAAAGCGTACCGGCTTGAAAGTCGCGCGGCTATTGAAAGCTAACCAAAGCAAGTCAAAGAAGAAATTAGGGCAGGGTGGTCCGTTCATCACACTTACGCCGGATACAGAACCGGCTCTGCGGTTGAAGGCAAGCCTTGGCAATCTCAATTCTCACCTTCAGCAATATGGCGAATTGCAAGCGCTGATGAAACGCCTGCCATTGGCCGCGCCGTTAGATTACTTCAGTATTTCGAGCCATTATGGCAAACGTCGTGACCCAATCAATAAAAGATGGGCGGTCCATTATGGTATGGATTTCGGCGGCTCGAAGCGGACTTCGGTTTATGTAACGGCCCCTGGTACGGTGAGATATGCCGGACGTAAAGGTAAATACGGTAAATTAGTCGAAATTGATCATGGTCTCGGATTTAGAACGAGATACGGTCATTTGCATAAGATTCTTGTTAAACGCGGTCAAAAAGTGGATTATCGCACCAAGATAGGATTGATGGGGAGTACCGGTCGAAGCACTGGGCCTCACCTGCACTATGAAGTCATAGCGCAAGGTAAACACAAAAATCCTTGGCGATTCATTAAGGCCGGTAGATATGTTTACAAAAGGCAGTAAAGAAGACGAGAATAATCTCGTTCCTAAAGTCCCTTCACCACCGTCACTTCTGAGCCCAGATCTTACCATCACAGGTAATCTCCATAGCGATGGTGAAATCCAAATCGATGGCAGAGTCGAAGGCGATATCCAATCGGACGTCTTAATTGTTGGTGAAACCGCCCAGGTAAACGGTGAAATTACTGCTGAAAGTGTGCGTGTTCATGGCCATGTCACTGGTCAGATCAAGGCGACTTCCGTTTCGTTGGCAAAAACGGCGCATGTGCTTGGCGATATCCTGCATGGCAATTTGGCGATCGAGCAGGGTGCTTTCCTCGAGGGTCATTGCCGCCGCATTGAGAGCGACAAAAAGTCAAGTGATGGGCCGATAAATCTGCTGGTTAAGGGCGGGGTGAAGAGTAAAACTGAACACCCACCGAAAAAACCAGTCGCGGAACCAGCCAAAGCCTAATCATATTTTCCGTTTAATACGTCTTTGAAGGTGGTGGCATCGACATTGCCACCAGTGCAAATCACGCCAATAGCTGTTCCTTGAGCCGATATTTTTCCGGCCAAAACGGCTGCCAGAGCAACAGCGCCACCGGGCTCCACGACAATTTTATATTCCTGAAAAGCGGTTTTTATCGCCTTGGCAGTCTCGGCCTGACTTACGACCAATCCGCCAGCCAGCAGTTCCCGGTTAACGGCGAAAGTTAACTCACCCGGCGTTTCCAACAACAAGGCATCACAGAAGGACGGGGTACCCGTTTCTATTTTCACGCGCCTACCCTTGGCCAGAGACAGGGCCGTATCATCATAGCCTTCAGGTTCGACGGCGTAGACTTTGGTTTTGGGAGAACGGGCGCTAAAAGCGATGGCAGAGCCGCCAATCATACCGCCGCCGCTACAGGGGCCGAGCAAATAATCCAAAGTTGCATTGATAGCATAGGTTTGATCATAAAATTCTAAGCCAAGCGTGCCCTGACCGGCCATTATTTCAGGCGCATTGTAGGGTGGCACTAAGGTCGCGCCGGTTTCTTTGATGATTTCCTCGGCAATTGCTACCCGATTGCCGTCTGCCCGGTTATAGAGCACAACCTCCGCACCATCGCTACGCGTGTTGTCGATCTTAATTTGCGGCGCATCTGCCGGCATCACGATGGTCGCCTTGATACCTAATATTTTGGCCGCCGCGGCCACACCCTGGGCATGGTTGCCAGATGAAAAAGCCACAACTCCCTTCGATTTTTCCGCCTCCGAAAGCCCGGATATCATATTAAAGGCGCCGCGGAATTTAAACGAACCCGTTCGTTGCAAACATTCCGCTTTAATCAGCAGGCGGCAACCAAGCTGGTCATTGATCTGTTCGGATTCCAAGACAGGTGTTTGGACGGCATAACCGGACAGGCGCTCTGCCGCCGCTTCAACATCAGTGATAGTAGGGATCGGCAGCAATACTTTGGACTCCTAGCGCCGTAAATCGCCTTCAGGGTTAAAAGCGATTTCCGTTTGATTGAGACGCTGGCGATAGACATGAAGATTTTCGATGACGCGCTGAACATAATTGCGCGTTTCGCGGAACGGAATCATTTCGACCCAATCAATCGCATCTACATTCTTGTCGCGTGGATCGCCATTGCGTTTAATCCAGCGATTAGCCCGCTTAGGCCCGGCATTATACGCCGCTAACGACAGCACATAGGAGCCGTTATATTGTTCAAGAAGTCCGGATAGATAAGCTTGACCAAGACGCAGATTGTAATCTGTGTCGGTCGTTAAATTACGTCTGCGATAGGGCAGTTTGTGCTTTTTGGCGACCCGCTTTGCTGTCGCCGGCATAATTTGCATGAGACCACGCGCGCCGGCATGACTGATTGCTTTAATGTTAAAAGCGCTTTCCTGGCGAATGAGAGCATGGAGGAACGCCACATCTATATTTGATTTACCCGATATCGGCAGGATCGGATAGCCTTCCTCGATGAGGTTAATTCCATCGCGGTAAGCTTGCTTAGCAGTATAGATAGCAAGGTCGGGACGGCCGCTTTGCCGTGCTAATTTAGCAACATTGACCCGCCACGCCGGTGAGGCATCATCTTTATTGAGCGTGCGTATAAAGGGCCGCAAAAGATCAAATAGCTCCGCTTTGCCGAGAACGCGAACGACGCCGACCAATTCATCGGCTTCAAATTCTTTAGTTTCGTTGTTGCCATTTACCGGTGAAGGCGGGAAAACAATCTGTTCTTCAGTCGTTTTTTTAGCCACCGCAAGTTGACCGTAATAGGTCATCGGGTAAGCAGCCGCTTTATCGAACCAGGTTTTGGACAGTTCGGGCTTATCCATTGCTGCGGCCGCGCGGCCCGCCCAATAGGCCCCGCGAGCGCGGCTGATGGGATATTTGGCCGCTTCAAATAAAGCGATAAAATGTTTAAAGGCCGCCTTACTTTCTTTTAAGAACCGCAAAGATATCCAACCGGCCAGCCATTCGCCTTCGACAAACCCCTGGCCTTTTTGCAAACCATGATCTTGCGCCAATTTATAGGCTTCAGAAATGTGGCCGGCGTGCAAGGCCCGGCGGGCAAGCAACGCTTTCTCCCGCCACCAACGCTCGGGATGACTAAGGTCATCCGGCAGATTTTCCAATAGTTTTCTGGCATCAAGATCGCGCCCTTTACGGCGGCGCCACCGTAATCGCTCAAATACCAGGCCTTGGTGATTAATCAGCTTTTTCGGCACTTTAGCGATGGCCCGGTCAACAGCGCCGCGATACCGCCGGAGGGTAATGCGGGCAAAAGCGAGCGCGCGATAATCTTTGTTTACTTTCATCAGCATCCGGCGCACCGGATAAAAGCGGCCCTTCCAGAGCAACCGTTCTAACCGTTCGATATGGTTTTCCCGGGTCAGATAGCGGCGATAGCGTTTATAAAATTGACGTTCCTGGCGGGCCCCGAAATTGCCATGGACCCAGGTATTTTGCAGGACTTTTTCCGCTTCGGGTTTGCGGTTTAGCTTCAAAAGAGCAGCACCCAACCGGATACCGCCATCGGGCGTCATCGGCTCATGGTCTTTGAACCACTCGACAACACGATCCGGGTCCATATTTTCCGTCATCGCCTCTTCGGCGCGTTGACGCAGACGGCGTTGTGACGGCCAATTGGGCCGCTCGGCCATAAACTGCACAATTTCATGAAAGGAGGCGCCGGAATTGGGCTCGGTGTAGCGCTGCCAGGTTAAAGCGCGTCTTAATATCTTGTTCTTGATTTGCTTGGTGCGCTTCTTGACGTCCTGCCATTTATTGCGCTTCACCAGTTTTTGAATACCAGCAGCCGCGTGGATATCTTTTTTGGCGAGAGTGACAGGTTTTGCTGCATCGTTAGCCCACGCCACATCACCGCTGGAAAAACCGGCTAGCAGTAAAATACTTATCCCAATGATGAAGGAATAACGCATCAGTCTCCTCGTACCCCAATCTTCCCTGAAATCATTAATTTATCGTTAGAATGAGTCTAGTGGTAGAAACCGAACCAATCAAGGAACCAAGAAATATCAAAATAAAAATACATCTCATCTTGCCGCCAACAACTGCTAGGGCTATGTTCTGCCACGAATTTTAGGAGAGAGAGTATGTTTAAAGGATCGTTCGTCGCCCTCATCACACCGTTCAAAGACGGTCAGGTCGACGAGGAAGCTTTCCGTAATTTTGTCGAATGGCAGATTACCGAGGGAACGAATGGCTTGGTACCGGTAGGCACAACCGGCGAATCGCCGACCCTCAACCATGAAGAACATATGCGGGTGGTTGAAATTTGCATCGAAGTGGCAGCGGGCCGGGTGCCGGTGATCGCTGGAGCCGGCTCTAACTCGACCGAAGAAGCGATCATGCTCTCCAAACACGCGAAGTCTGCCGGCGCGGATGCTGCCTTGGTGGTTACCCCTTATTACAACAAACCGACCCAAGAGGGGTTGTATCGCCACTATGATGCCATTCAGTCACAGGCCGACATTCCTGTTATCATTTACAACATACCGGCGCGCAGCATCGTCGATATGAGTGTTGCGACAATGGCGCGGCTGGCTGAATTGCCGAATATAGCTGGTGTCAAAGACGCAACCAGCGACCTTAACCGGCCGATTTTAACCGCGGCGGCGTGCGGCAAGGACTTTGTTCAGCTTTCTGGCGAAGATGGCACGGCCATTCCGTTTAACGCCGGGGGCGGGCATGGCTGCATTTCGGTGACCGGCAATATTGCGCCAAAATTATGTGCGGAAATGCAGGCTGCTTGGCTTGACGGTAACGTTGCACGCGCGATGGAATTGCAAGACCTCTTAATGCCGGTTCATTCGGCGATGTTCTGCGAAACCAGTCCGGGACCGGTGAAATATGCGGCTGAATTGCTCGGTCTTGCTGCAGCCGATGCGCGCCTGCCGATTTGCGAAATTGCTGATAGCAGCAAAGAAACCGTCAAAAACGCCCTCAAAGGCGCCGGCATTCTGTCTTAATCTTTAATGCGATGGCAAAAAAGAAAAAATCCAGCGAGAATATAGCGGCGCGGAACCGTAAGGCACGCCACAACTATTTTATCGAGGATAATGTCGAGGCCGGCATTGCCCTGCAAGGCACCGAGATTAAATCTATCCGTGCCGGCCGTGCCAGTATCGAAGAGGCTTATGCGTCGGAAGAGGGCGGCGAGCTATTTCTGATCAATGCCTATATCCCTGAATATCAGGCCGGTGGGCGCGATCAGCATGAAACCAGACGGCCCCGCAAGCTGCTGCTGCACAAAAAAGAGCTGGCGAAAATGTTCAATGCGGTCAACCGGGAAGGCATGACCATCGTCCCATTGTCGCTCTATTTCAATAAGCGCGGCATGCTCAAAGTCGATCTCGGCATGGCCAAAGGCAAACGCCAATACGATAAACGCCAGACCGATAAAGCCCGGGACTGGAAACGCGACCAAGCCCGCATCATGAAGGGTAGGAATGGTTGAGGAATTATTTTTGGGGACATTTTTTTGGCACGTTTTATCTGCTGCCAAACTCTCGACCAAGGTGATGGTTGGAGAAAAGCCTACGAAATTATGCTTGGGGACATTTTTTTGGCACGATCCAGCGGTGCCTGAGGCGGTGACCAAAGTGTCCCCTCCAGGTAGCCTTATCATCAGTAGATTTTGCGGGTCGGAACATCGATATCTGGTTTGATGATACATCGTGCTGATACACCTAAATCTTGATAAATATTACCAAGTTGGAAGCAAGTTAAGTACCATGTCCCGAGATTGCGAGATTGCTGCCAAGGCCATAAGACCATGTCTGTAGATAACCCACTCCTAATGCAATTCACTTATGTCGAATGGATTGTCGTTTTCACTGAGCAAATTCAATAATCCATTAGCTCCACTATTTTGTGAAGGTGCATCAAGTCTCAGCCTAAAATTTTGCCGCCATTTGCCTGACTCTACCTCAATAGAAACCAAGTTTTCTGAGCCTTGTACTACATGCCCGTAATGATTTGGCTTGTCACCCCATCCACTATAGTATTGTCCCCACTTTTGGGGAACGACCGCCAAACAAATATCGCGCTGTTCGCCGGCAGACAATGAGATATTCTTTTCAACAACCCAAGTTATTTGCTCCTTGGGCTTTCCATTTGTCAAAAGGGCAAAAACTTGAACTAGAATTGTCACGTTCTCGACAGATTTAACAAATCGAAGCCGAGCCTTCGCACCAATATATCCTGCTTCATCTATTATAATACGAGGGGTCCACATCTGTTCAATTTCAAAAATTCGACGATGGTGTTCGATTTTCTGGCGAAGCCATGAATTTTTATTTACCCAGTCCGCCAACAATTGACCAACAAAAAAGGAGGCTAAAATCAAAGTGAGCCACCCCCAGGGTATTTTCGTCCACCAAACACCTACCAGAACACTAAAATGTTGCTCAGCCATCCAAGCAATTAAGCTGATCAATGGTCCGCTTCCTGAAAGAGGGTAGCGAACGATTGGTTTAGCGTTTTTTCTCATGTCACCACGTTCCTGCCTTCACCTTAGTTAGAGGTCATTTATATTGTTTTTACCTAGTTGCTCAAAATTACAAATAATCTTGTTAGAATATATGTATCAGGCTGATATAGGCTGAATAAAATGAATAGATTGTCCGGAAGGAACAACTAATTATTCTCCGGGGACACAATACCCAATTTAATTCTAACTCGATAATAATACCCGAGAGCCGAATATGTTGGCACGATGTTTCAACAAACCAGATACCGAAGTTCCAGGCCTCAAAAACCATCAATGATAAGGCTGCCCAAAGGGGACACTTTGGTCACCGTCTCAGGGACCGATAGATCAAGCCAAAAAAATGTCCCCAAAAAACACCAAAATTAATCCGCCAGATCAATAATCTCCGTCACCGGCAGCACACCGATATCATTGAGCTTGAGATTGCGCGGATCAGTGAGGTCGATCAAATTCGATACCCGGCCAAAAGTGGAGGGCACAAGGACTTCCTGCCCATCGGCACTTTTCCGGCGAATGCCATAGGTTATTTTTTCCCGGTCATCACCGGCCATTGTCGCGATCAAATTCTTGGTTACCCAGATCGAGCTGTCACGGGCGAAATCACTCAAGCGGGCGGCCCGGTTAATGGTGTCGCCAAGGACCGTAAACTCAAGGTGAGTAGGGGTTTGATAGGCGCCAAACCATTCTTGCCCCTCATCCAGGCCAGTATTTAATCTCAGCTCATTAGCCCAATTTTTCTTACTCCGCCACTCATGACTGATCGCCTTCATTGCCTCTTTCATCTGATAGGAACACTGAATGGCGTTAAAGATGTAATTGCAGTCCGGCTGCGGAAAGAAATAGTAGACCATGCCATCGCCAACGTGTTTGCCGTGGGTGGCGTAGAACTGACGGAAGATCGGCTCCATCGTGCCCCACACTTGATTGATCAGCTCAAAATATTCTTCCGGCGGCAGCTCGGCGCAAATTTTGACCGAATCCTGAAGGTCGGCGACCAGCACCGCCAGCGGCGTCATATAGGGTTTACGGCTTTTCAGCAGATCACGAATAACCAGATCGCGCCGCGATAATAAGGTGATGATCGATTGATCTTCCAACCCAACCGGGACATAGGTAAAGAAAATGCCTTCGCGGAAGAAACTGGCATAGAGCCGGTAGAGACGATGTTCCTCGCCACGGGGCGCAAAGTTAATTTCAGTATCGCGCAGCGCCCGGCTTTCGATCGGCTCGACTTCCTCGTACAGACCGGAGAGTTCTTCAAACTCGGCCGTATCCAATTGGGGATTAGCCATTAAAAGCGCCGATTTTGACAATCTTGTCTTGGCGATGGAGAGGTGAAATTTTAGAATTTCATCGCGGCTTTCGGCAACGGCTACCTGGTCACCTTCAAAAAGCAGACGAAAAATGTTGCGGTCGACAATATCACTCGAGAGACCGCCATATTGGCTGAAGATTTCTGTTTCCGCATCGATGTTGGACCATTCGATCTCAAATTTATTGTTAACCAGATAGGCCGGCTGTTCGAGCTTATCGATGGTTAATTGGAGACCGCTGTCCTTCACGGTAGTAGAGGAGGGCGGTTCGGGTAAGTTTGCGCTGGCGGTTGCCTTTTTACTTGGGGGAATTTCGCGATTACCCTTGGTCAATACCGCGACGATATCGGCCATGCGCATGCCGCGCTTTTTCATTTCGTCTATTTCACGGAGACGGTCGAGTGACTCAGCCGGGAAATAACCCAAACGTCTTGCTTTATCATCTGCGGAGTCGGGGTTTTTAACCACCGGTTTCGGGATCAATCCCATGCCGATATAGTTATTAAGTGTCGCCCGCGACACCCCGGCTTTTTCTAATAATTCCTTACTGCTTAACATTCCTTTCTGGCCCCCCAAACGTGTGTACAATAGTCCAATTGTCATAAAGAATTCTTCTCTATCAAGCATTTATACTGTCTATATACGTATTTGTACATATAAAAATGGACAGTCTAAAAATATCACTAATTTAGACAGTTTAAATGACCAGAAAACTGGGAAAAATTGATTATTTTAATTAATACGAGCATAGACATATTATTCTTTCTTTTATATGTTGAAATGAGCAATTCCCATTTTATTTTCTCCAAGTCTGCTACTAAGTTATTGTCGCGACAGTAATTGGGATCAAAGAATTGGTGGCAGCATGCGGTTAATTTTTACTCTTCTGGTTTTGTGTTCGGTATCGGTCCAATCAGCCAATGCCAAAACGCTTAAAATCTCAGCCCCGGTATTTCCCGAATCCGCGGCAATTTTCCGCCTGTTGAAAGAAGTTTACCGGCAGGTTGGGCACGATATTGAGCTCGTTGTCCGGCCTGCCAAACGAAGCCTGATAGAGGTCAACAACGGAACGTCTGATGCCGAGATGGCTCGTGTCACGGGAGCTGAAACCGAGTATCCAAATCTCGTTCGTGTCAAAGAACCAATATTTGCACTCAGTTTTTCTGCCATCGTCAATTCGAAATCAAAACATTGGTTGAGCTCGTGGGAGGAAATAGCGAAACATCGCATCGGTTACCCACGCGGCTACAGGTTGTTGGATGTCAGAACCAAAAATATGAACGCGTTGACGGCAAAAGACCCTGTTACGATCGCAAAAATGGTGAAGGCTGGGCGGATTAATGTTGGGATAATAGTCACATCAGATGCAAACCGGTTTGTGTCGGAAGTTGGCAAGATTGCGGTTTTGCGGCCGCCAATTGAGGTCGTAACACTCTATCACTTTCTCAATGTTAAACACCGGCGCCTTATTCCGGCAATGGAGAAAATTCTTATCAAGCTAAACGATAGCGGCCGGACCAAAGAAATCATTTACGGGCCAAATTAACGCGGTATTAAAACAACGGCCCTTTGTTCACCATACCGCCGTCGACAGTTACAATCGTGCCACTGGTATAGGCGGATAAGGGAGAGGCCAAGAAAACGGCCATGGTGGCGATTTCTGCGGGTGTGGCCACCCGGTTAAAGGCAAAGGGTTCATAGAACTCCTGATAGCGGCTTTCATCGCCCCATTTGTCGAGGGCGGCCTTTTTCATCATTGAGACTAATTTATCAGTTGAAACCGGCCCGGGGTTAAGGCCGACGACGCGGATGCCGTCAATGTGGCTATCGCCGCCAAGGGCCCGGGTAAAGGCCATGAGGGCGGCATTACCGGTACTGCCGGCGATGTAATCGGATACCGGCTTTTCACCGCCGGTGCCGATAATATTGATGATCACACCATCGCCCCGGGCTTTCATGAAGCCATAATAGTCGCGGCTGAGATTGATATAGCCGAAGACTTTCAAATCCCAGACCTCGCGCCATTGCGCTTCATCGATTTCATGGATTTTTCCTTTGGGAATGGCGCCCGCATTATTGACCAAGATATCAGCCTCTGCGGTTTGCCGGGCCAGCTCTTTTTGGTCAGCGCTCTGACTGAGATCCAGGGGATAGATATCAACCTTGACGCCATGCTCTTGTTGGCAAGTTGATTTTACTTCCGCCAGCCTGTCCTCGCTCCGCGCCGACAACGCGAGATCAATACCTTCCTCGGCGAACTGGTAGGCGATAGCCCGGCCGATACCCTCCGATGCCCCGGTGATAACGGCTTTTTTACCGCGCAAATTTAATTCTAATGCCATCCGGGTTGCTCCATAACGAATTTAGTGTTTTTCGAACTGGGTTTTGCCAAATAATACTTCCCGTTCTTCGGCCGTAAAGTTACCGGAAGAGCGTTCGTTTGCCAGGACCTCATTGCCGCGAATGACGGCCGGGCGCTCATGAATAACCTCAATCCAGCGTTTTACGTTAGGATATTCAGTAATGTCGACGTCGCGGCGTTCGAAGCCCTGGGCCCAGGGGTGGGTCGCTATATCAGCAATCGTATAACCGTCACCAGCGAGATACTCAGCTTCACCAAGCCGTTTATCCATGACCCCATAAAGACGCTTACATTCATTGTGATAGCGATCTATCGCATAGGGAATTTTATCAACGGCATAATGGGAAAAATGATTGGATTGGCCAAACATTGGACCGACCCCGCCCATTTGGAACATTAGCCACTGTAAGGTCTCATATTTAGCGCGTGGCTCTTCGGGCAGAAACCGGCCGGTTTTATCAGCAAGATAGATAAGAATTGCGCCGGATTCGAAAAGCCCAATCGGTTTACCATCCGGCCCATCATGATCAAGAATTGCGGGAATTCGGTGATTTGGCGAAAGCTTCATAAAATCGGGTTTAAATTGATCGCCTTTACCAATATTAACCGCATGGACCATATAGTCGAGACCGGTTTCTTCCAGCATGATATGGATTTTTCGGCCGTTTGGCGTTGGCCACGAATAAACATCAATCATATTTTTTCCTATAGTTTTAAAACGTTAATGCGATCTATTCGCAAAAATTTCTTGTCCCGCTGATAAATTGCACTATCTATACACATAATAGCTGCGACGCCTTAATTGGGCCTGAGTGTATCGAGAGATATCGCAAGTCGACAGTCAAATTTTTTTTAATCGCAAACGAAAAATTGGTGAAATATGTCCGAATCTCTAATCCATCTCGTTTTTGGTGGCGTGGTATCAGATCCCGCTGGAACGGACTTTGTCGATATTGACAACATAGACTGTGTTGGCATGTATCCAAGCTACGCGACAGCGCTTGCGGCCTGGAAAGGCGCCAGTCATAGCAAAGTCGATGATGCCCATTATAAATACGTCATCGTGCATCTCCACAAAATGTTGGAACCAGTGCTGGAAGACGAAGCTTAAAAACGCGGGCTGGCTTTTTCCAGTTCAGCGCGTAATTCCGCATAACTGTTGACTGACGGGAATTGTGGAAACTCTTCGATAACATGGCCAGGGGCTTTAAAAAGGATACCTTGATCCGCTTCGTTGAGCATTGAGGTATCATTATAAGAATCACCGGCAGCAAAGACGGTAAAGTTTAAATCATGCAATGATTTTACCGCTTCGCGTTTATGATCTTTTATCCGTAAATGATAATTTACGATCTTGCCTTCGGCATTCGTCTCTAGGCGATGACAAAACAGCGTTGGCCAATCGAGCTTGCGCATAAATGATTCGCCAAATTCATAAAAGGTGTCGGACAGAATAACGACCTGAAAATGCGCGCGCAGCCAGGCCATAAATTCAGGCGCACCCTCAAGCGGATCGAGACTATCGATCACCTCCTGAATGATCGGCAGGCCGAGCCCGTTCTCATCCATGATGCGCAGGCGTTGCTGCATCAGCTCATCATAATCCGGGATATCCCGTGTCGTATCGCGCAACGCGTCAATACCCGTTTTTTCCGCAACGCCGATCCAAATTTCAGGGATAAGGACGCCTTCGAGATCAAGGCAAACAATTTCCACAAAGAGACTCCGTTAATATTCTAAACTTTAATTGATGTGGCATATAACACATGAATTGGTAAGGAAAAACATATAGTCGGCGAGTTATTGTCTCAAGTGTGCCTGAATTTTGTCAAAGACGTCATGAAACATTTGTTCAGTGAGACGCCCGGTGTTCGTATTGTAGCGCGAGCAGTGATAACTATTGGCCAGTACGACCTCATCCAATTCATGGAAAACGTTGTGGCCAAATTTATAAAGCGCTTTGCGTTTTTCCAGTACGGTCAAAATTGCGCCATGCGCCAAGCCGCCGAGCGCCAGCACAACTTTCAAATTCGGCATGGTTTGAATTTCGCTGATCAGGAAGGGCGCACAGTTTTTCACTTCAGCGCCGATTGGTTTATTCTCCGGCGGCAGGCAACGGACGGCATTGGTGATCCGGCAATTATTGAGCTTAAGCCCATCTTCGGGATCAGCTTTGTATTCACCCTCCGCCAAATCGTATTTCAATAATGTGTCGTACAGCAGATCACCCGCATAGTCGCCGGTGAAGGGACGTCCGGTACGGTTAGCTCCTTTAAGACCGGGAGCTAAACCAACTATCAGAATCTCACCATTGATGTCGCCAAAGGAATCAACCGGCGCATTATGCCAGGCCGGATATTTTTCTCTATTTTCGAGCAGAAAAGCGCGGAGACGAGGACACTCGGCACAATCACGATCTGGTCGAGCCGGTAAATTAGAAGTCACAACCAATTATATTCTGAAATAGTCTTAAGCGTTGCCGAAATATTCGTCATCATCGCGTAACGGCATCAGATCATCATCGTCGTCGTCATCGATATCTTCGTTGTCGTGATGCGGCTGTGGATGATCAGATTGTCCGGCTTTGCGGGCTATCTCTTCCTGCAAATCTTGCAATTCAATAAAGTAATCAGACTGGCGGCGTAATTCATCGGCAACCATCGGCGGTTTAGACTTCACCGTACTGATGACGGTGACACGCTTGCCTTGGCGTTGGGCGGCCTCAACCAAACGGCGGAAATCACCATCACCAGAGAACAATACAATATGATCCAGATGATCAAGCATCTCCATGACGTCGATCGCCAATTCGATATCCATATTGCCTTTGATTTTACGGCGCCCGGTAGGATCGGTGAACTCTTTGGTCGGTTTGGTCACCATTGTGTAACCATTGTAATCGAGCCAATCGACGAGCGGTCGGATCGGCGAGAATTCCTGATCTTCAACCAATGCGGTATAATAGAACGCGCGAACCATGATTGCCTGCTCTTCAAATACTTCGAGCATGCGTTTGTAATCTATATCAAAACCTAAAGCGCGGGCCGCGGCATACAAATTTGAGCCATCAATAAATAGTGCTATTCTTTCGTTTGAATGAAAATTCATAATAAAATTCCTTGGTCCTAGAATAAACATTTTTGAATAAAATAATTCGAAATTAAGTATGTATTTCTAGTAACAGTGATTTATTCACCTTGGTAACTATACTATCTTACACTATGCACAATAAGTATTGTGAAATACCCTAGAAATCACACGTATTCGTGTATAAATATTTTCATTGATCAATAATCCCGGAAATAGTTAATTTCATGATATTTATCGGCATTGGGTCAAACCTTTCATCAGATATCTACGGTCTGCCTATTTCGGTCTGTGAGGCGGCAGTCGATATAATCAGCCGAAATCGTGTTGATATTTTAGCTCGATCAAGTTGGTATGAAACAGCGCCGATACCAGCATCGGCACAACCTAATTTCGTTAACGGGGTTATTGCCGTTGAAACAAAATTGGATAGTTCGCAACTTCTCAATGTTTTGTTAGCCATAGAAATCGACATGGGACGGCAAAGATCAGTGCCCAATGCAGCGCGAATTATTGATCTTGATCTGTTGAGTTTTAATACTGAGACAATTGAAAGCGAGCATCTGACCCTGCCTCACCCGCGGCTTGCAGAGCGAGCGTTTGTCGTCCAGCCAATCGCTGAAATTGCGCCAGATTGGCGGCATCCTTTTTCCGGTCAGGTAATTACTGAAATTCTAGCCACGCTTACCGACCAGGATATTACCCGCATTTCAGCCTGAATTGCGTCGTTAATTGCTTGCGTTTTCTAAATTCCAGCTTATATATGCCGGACCTCACATCAAAATACGCGTTTCATCGGACCGGCGCCTTCCATTTTGACGCCGCCGGAACGTCAAGGAGAACCATAATGGCTCGTGTTACCGTCGAAGATTGCATTGAAAAAATCGACAATCGCTTTGAACTCGTCATGTTGGCGGCGCAGCGCGCCCGCACATTGTCTTCCGGTGCCGAACTGACCGTAGAACGCGATAATGATAAAAATCCGGTAATCGCCTTACGTGAAATCGCCGAAGAAACCCTTGATCTTGAAGAGATCGAAGAAAGTCTGGTCAAAGGTTTGCAAAAATATGTTGAGCCCGATGAGCCGGACGAAGAAGAAATGGATCTGTTGTCGGCAGGTGATGAATTTTCTGAAAATTACACGCCGAATATTGCCGCCACCGGCGAAGCTCCAGCTGAAAAAGCGCCAAGCTTTGATGATAATGTGAGCGATAAGGAACTCGGCGAAGATCTCTAAATTTCTTGAAAGTCAGCGTATTTCCCGGGCTTTTATTAATAATTATTGATTTCTATACAATTTCACGTTTGGTTTAAGCGTGCGAAGTTAATACATCCTGTATTCACCATTGCGCCTAGTTATGACGAGTTTTCTGTAATTGGGTGGCAAATTTCTCAGATCGGCGAATGTCTGCTTTCGGGGGTAAAGCAGACATAAATTATTGCTAGGTCAATGTCTGCTATTAGCCAAAAGCGGACATTACCCTTCTGGCAGACCAGCCTTGCGGAGCCCTTCGAGAAGCGTTTCCATATACGGCTGGTGCACAATGTGAATTCGCTGCCGGCAAAATTCTAACGATGCTTTCGGGTGCAGAGCCGATATGGATTGGTGTTTTAGATTTAGGCGATGCGCAGTCGCGAATCGCCGAATTCGGAAGTTTCGATTTTTCTCAATCTGCGGGCGAGGACGGTTCTATTTCTCCTTCAAATCCCAGTCCGGTCCATCTGCCATAACGCTGGCGTGAATTTTGAGCAATTTGTTCTTAAGCCTAGCGACGATTTCCGGATGCTCGCGCGAGATATCGATTTTCTGCCCGAAGTCCTTCTCCAGATCGAACAATTGGTAGCGTTTAAAACCGCCAGCTTTGATGGTTGGTATCCAATTTTCCCGAAACCGGCTTAATTGGTGGTATTGCGCCCGCAGCTTTTCCGCCCGCTTATTTTTGAATTTGCCGCTGAAATTCAGGTTGCGGAGATCGCCGCTGGCGACCATCGGGTCATTGGCCTCGCGCAGGATGCCATTAATCCTCTTGAGCATCGCCGCCATGGCTTTTTTGTCTCTCGGCATTTGGTAATTACGATAGGCGACCAGGGAATACTTGCCGTCACGCACGGCGGCTGTCGGGTAGCCTCCCGGGGCAAACCAAAACATCAATTGGTCGCGGGTGAACGCTTCCTGGCGGCCGGTCAAGAGCGGTGTCAGATCACTGCCGTCCAGATGAATGCCTTTCGGTGGGTCTATGCCGATCAAACCGGCGACGGTCGGCAGCAGGTCGATCATGCCGGCGGGTTCGTGTTCTTTGCGGCCTGCGGTAATCTTGTCGGGCCAGTAAAAAATTCCCGGCACCCGGTGACCGCCTTCAAAGAGTGAACCTTTTTTGCCGCGCAACGGGCCGTTACGTTCTTTGCGATAGCTGCCGTTATCGGAGGAATAGACAACTAAGGTATTTTTCTCGACGCCCATGTCCTTTAGTTTCGCCAGCAGCCGCGCAATGGCGCGGTCGGTGTTGTCGATGGTGCCGGAATATTTCGCCGCCGGGTCCTTTAGCTTGCCGTACTTAGCGACGATGTCATCGGGTGCGGCGAGGGTGGCATGGGGCTCATGAAACCAAACATTTAAGAAGAACGGCTGATTGGGATTACGCTTGGTGTCGAGCCAGGAAATCGCTTCATCGGCCAGAATTTGTGCCGAATAGCCGATCAGCTTGCCGACTTTTCGGCCATTGCGAATGAAGTTGAGTGGGTTCTTGTGGCTAGGAAAGGCGCCGCTTCTGGTGGCGAACCAGTAATCAAACCCGTGTTTGTCCGGCGCTGGTTTTTGCCGGTCTTTATAGGTTAATCCAAGATGCCACTTGCCAATATGCACGGTGGCGTAGCCGTGGGCTTTCAACAGTTCGGCCAAAGTAACCTCACTTTCCAGAAGATGCATCTTGTGCCAACGCCTGATCACTGTATAGACGCCCGCGCGTATATGGTGGCGGCCGGTGAGCGTTGCCGCCCGGGATGACGAGCATACCCCGCTCGGCGAATGGAAATCCATAAACTGCACGCCTTTTCTCGCCATGCGATCCAGGGTGGGCGTTAGTACGGGTCCACCATAAGCGCCAATGTCTTGGTAACCGAGATCATCGGCAAATAACACCACGACATTTGGCTTCGCCGTCGCCGGGATGCTGTGGCTGATCACAATGAGCGCCAAAAAGTTATAAATCAAAATCAGTGCTTTGAATTGCATCCCGAAACCTATGTCCTTTTGAATAGCGAGCGTACACGATCCGTCAGAGTGAATGCGTTTCGATTACATATTATCTTTTTTGAAAAAATTGTGCAGGTCAACTGTAATGTTCGGTGATCAAGATTGGGTAAAGGTACGAATTGCCAGCGAGACCTCTCGATCTACAAAATGTCTCCTCTGGGTCATTAGCAGACTCATTCCCCTAATCTGGATAATGTCCGCTTTCGGGTGCAAAGCAGACTCTATCTGGGTAGGGCTGAAACGTCCGCTTTTAGCCAAAAGGAGACACTAGGCCGGCTCTCGACACCAAGAGCGAATTGAGATAGTTACTGGGTAGCGATTTACCAACAGACAACCGGTTAGTATGCTTATTTTAAGCTAGAGACCGGTATTTGAGGCGAATGCACATGGGTAGTCTCTACGAACACGCATCGATACAAGTACGCTCAGACCTTGAAGCTGCGCATGAACGGGCGCTTATCAGAATTTCTTCTCCGGGGACTTGGTTCGATGGCAAATCCCGGATCGAGATTGCGAAGGAAATTAGAGACGCAACGTCGTGCCAATTATGTCGAAATCGCAAAACCGCACTGTCACCAACTGCTATCGACGGCTCACACGATACGGTCAACGCGTTGGAATCGGATGTTGTGGACTTGGTACATCGCTTGGTAACAGACCCCGCTCGCGTAACGGAGAAAACATACCAACAGGCCATCGATAATGGCTTAACCGACGGAGAATATGTCGAGATTGTCGGTTTGATCGCCACCGTAATGGCAATAGATACGGTGGGCCTTGGCATCGCTTGTGATCCTATTCCTCTACCAACCCCACAACCAGGCAAGCCAAGTCGCAAGCGGCCACTGGGCGCCAAGCCAGGTCTAGCCTGGATGCCCACTCTTGCGCCGGAGGACGCGGAGGGCGCGGAGCTTGAAATATTTCCGGGTGGACACAAAGCACCGAATATTCGGCGAGCGTTGAGCCTTGTCCCAGCCGAAGTCGTCGGCTTCTTTGATTTAACTGACTACCACTATCTTCCGACGGCCGATATGTGGAAGTTCGATAAACAGCTGCGTGCGATTTCTAATTCACAGATTGAGTTGGTTGCTGCCCGCGTCTCGGCAATGAACGAGTGTTTTTATTGAACTGCCGGTCACGTCGAAAAGCTCCGTGCGGGCTTAAATCATGAAGAGATTGAATACGATCTTTCGGTCGTAGTTGGGGATCTTGAGGGAGAGAGCGGGATCGACGGAGGGGAGCTGCTTATAAAATTTGCAGAAGCAATTGTGACGAGGGATACCGCGTCACTGTCTTTGGCACGAGACGAGATCATTGCTTCTATCGGACCAGAGGCCGTCGTTGATGCGGCGGCGGTCGCGGGTGCATTCCAAGGTTTGGATCGCATAGCAAATGGCACCGGTATTCCTATCGAAAAAGCAAAAGCTAGAATGACGGAAGATCTTCGCGAGGAACTCGGTTTAAACCAGTATTCGACCGCACGGTTACCAGATGGTTGGGACAAGGCGGAGGATGAGAATCTGGATTGGGGGCCGAGTACTCACGCGCGCACATGAGTGCTACTCCGTTCCATATAATGTCCGCTTTTAGTTTGGGGTAGGCATTCGCGTGGGCGATCCAGTTTAAAATCCATACAATTTGATACCGGCTACGGTCCGGCGTTCCAACGCATCGTGCGTTCAAATTAAAGAATTATGCAGGGCGTTATCGCGCTGACCTTACCCGGTCGACGATCCAAAGGCCTATCCCGTAGAGACCATAACCGACGGCAGCCACAAGGCGATCGGTGGAAACAACACAACGAGGGCAAGGCGAACCAAATCGGCGACAAAGAAAGGTCCAATACCGATGAATATTGTCCATAACGAGACGTCGGGCAGCATTGATTTTAGGACGAATACATTCATCCCAACGGGCGGTGTAATTAAACTTATTTCCGTCACCATGATGACGACAATGCCGAACCAAATGAGATCAAAACCCAAAGACTGAACAACGGGGAAGAAAATCGGTACGGTTAACAGGATCATGCCGATGCCTTCAAAGACCGCGCCGAGCAGCACATAGATCACCATGACCGCAAAAATGACGCCCATCGGCGGCACATTCAAATCATTCACAAATTCAAGGATGTCGTCGGGCATGCCTGCAATGTTGATGAAATTAGAGAAAATTATTGCACCATAGGCGACCGTGAACACGAAAACCGTGGTTTTTCCAGCTTCAACGAGCGATTTATAAAACTCCGGCCAGGTCATTTTTTTACGCGCGATGGCGAAGGCAAGCGCGCCAACCGCGCCGATACCGCCGGCTTCGCTTGGTGTAAAAATGCCGCCGTAAATTCCGCCAAGAATAAACAGAAAAAGGAGAACGATGCCCCAGACTTTGCCAAGTGCCTTAAATCGACCGGCCCATGGCGTACGGTCCCCGCGCGGGCCCCAATCTTTTTTCACGACCGTGACAATGCGAATAGTCGTGATATAGAGGAGGATCGTCAAAATTCCGGGAATAATACCCGCCATAAATAGTTTGCCGATGTCTTCTTCGACGAGGATGCCGTAAATTATGAGCGCGATACTCGGCGGTATGAGGATGCCAATGGTGCCGCCCGCGGCCACCGAACCGGCGGCCAGACGATCGTCATAATTAAAGCGGCGCATGGACGGTATTGCGACCTTGGCCATCGTTGCGGCAGTGGCTGCCGAACTTCCAGAAACTGCTGCAAAACCACCACAAGCAGCAACAGTGGCCATTGCCAGACCGCCTCTAAAATGCCCGAGCCAGGCATTGGCACAGTCATACATGTCTTCTGCCAAGGCTGCTCTATACACAAAGGCGCCCATTAAGATGAACAGCGGCAAGGTTGAAAAACTATAACTCATCGAGAAGTCGAGGATGAGTTGGCCCAGTGTCGCCAATGCAGGTTCGAAGCCTCGAACGATACCAAAGCCTCCGAAACCAACCAGAACCATGGCCCAGCCGAGCGGAAATCCACTGAAACAAAGTAAAAGTAGGATTACAAACCCAATGACTGATATTAGCACTTAGATCCCATCCTTCTTGCCGCCGGCAGTTTGGCTGGACGGCCAGAAAACATGCAGTATCAGCATTAGAAATATGATGACCACGGTGATCGCACTGAGCCCACTGATGATGTAGGCAGGCGGCGCAAAAGACCATTCCAGAAAACCTGATACCTGGTCGGCTTCAGTAAGCTCAACGCCTTGTAGCCACATCAGGTAGGTGATACCCGCATTAACGACGCAACAGCCGATCAACACAAGAAAGCGCTGAATCCAGGCGCCGCCAGAATTTAAAACCCTCTCCAAAATAGATATTACAATATGCTCTTCAGCACGGGTAATTACCGGCAAAGCGCCAAACATTGCCATCGGCAGCAAAAATTGAATTATTTCAAAACCACCCGGGATCGGCGCGTTAAAGACATAGCGACCGGTGACGTCGACAAAAGTTACCGTCATCATGGCAAACATGACAACGGCGATAATCGCCATCAGACATTTGTCCAGAACATCTAAAAAATAGAGTGTGGGAGGCGTTGCCGCTCCCACACTCATATCATTTTCACTCGGCGACATTCGTTTTACGCGTTGTTTTTGCGAGCATTAATAACATCAACTACATCGCATTTTTGCGGTAAAAGGCGAGGGCCGCTTTGCCGTCGACACCTTTTTTGGCTGCAGATGCAATCCAATCCGCATCAAAGGAGGCAAACTTTGATTTCAACTCAGAGATCATCTTTGGAGATGCCTGCTCAACTTTAATACCTGCCTTTTTGAATGCCGGCAGTGCGGCGGTCAAACCATCATCCCAGGCTTTTGCGTGGTTTGCGAGGTTGATGCCAGTCTTGCTGGTAATCGCGGCTTGGATGTCTTTCGAAAGTCCATCCCATTTTTTCTGGTTCAGAATGATGGAAAAAGCCGTGTTATAGAATTTTCCCGGAATCGTATAGATGTATTTGATATAGGGAATCATCTTCATCTTGTGGATATCGGACATTGGTAAGATGGCACCATCGACGATACCTTTTGAGACAACTTGGAATACTTTGGCGCCCGGTGTTGGTACCAAAACAGCACCCACTGCCTTCATTCCTTTTGATGATATTCCCCGCGCAACCCGGATTTTAAGGTTCTTCAAATCTGAAGCCTGCGTTATGGGTTTTCTTACTATATTCAAATCACCACCACCATGAACAAATAGGCCGAGAAGTTTTACACCCTTAAATTCATTGGCACTCTCGAAATATTTTTTATAGGTTTTCCAAAGAGCAACAGATGTTTTTTGAGCGGTCGAGGTGCCGAAAGGCAGCGCCGCCAACTCAGTTAACGTCAGGCGTCTGCCTTCAAAGAAATTTGCCAACATCGAAAGATCAGCGACACCGCTGGTAACCATGCTCCACTGACGCGGAGGGGGCGCCAATGATTTTGCCGGAAAGCGGAATTTTACTTTTCCGCCACTTGCCTTGGAAGCCTCCCCAGACCAACGCTTGGCCATCAAGGTAATGGGATGGGTAGGCGGAACAAAATTGTTGTATATAAGAGTTTCGGCTGCTGTCGTTTCGGTTGCGGAAATTGTCAAACCCATGGCGGTCGCGCCAAGAAGCATCAAAGATAGATTTTTCATTGAGATCTCCCTATTTTTTAATGGATAATGTTCATCTGAACAAATTCATTATCGGTTAGTCAATACTTATACATGATAAATTATGTACAGTAACTTTATGCATCTTACATGATGCTAACATAAATACATTGGATTAATCGGCTAAAAGTTCTTGATGAATTATTGAGGCAGGAAAGATTTATTCAAGCGGCGAGCAGGCTGAACACTTGCGACTCAACCCCGACCAATTCGCCGCCGTTGGTTAGCTCCAAACTCTCCGGATCGAGAGCAAAATCCCCAAAATGATAGATGCCAATTCCCCGTTTATCTCTCTATTCAAAATCATTTTTTCATTGTTTTTCAATATATTATGTAAATCAGAAGCATTCTTATGAGTTTCAGAAGGATAAATTAAGATAACCTTCAAGCACAACCTTAAACATTGGCGTAATCTCCAATCATCAACTAACGCTTAAACACCTAAAAAGATGAAACAGGAGACTTTACAATGTTTGACGGACCTAAAAGCTTAAATCGCATAATTGAAACAAACACTCAGTCAGTTCTTAGCGAAATTGGCATCCCTGCCCAAAACGCTGGTTTCTTAGATGACAACGAAGCGTATCAGCAGCTTAAAAAAGTCGCGATGGAGAATATTTTAAAATCAGCACCTAAGGGTCTTCGCAAACGCCTCGCAGCAATGGAATGCTAAAAACCAGCTCTGTTTACGAAAATATTTTGAGTGGAGAAAAACTATGTATGTCGATGACCAAACAACCGGCCTTTTAGACGCCGAACAACATTATAGAAATGCCCAAAGCATCCGTCATGAGTTTTACCAGGAGCTTGGTCAAAGAATTGCTCTCCTGTGGAAACGAGAATTGTTTAACTCAGAAAAAATAAAGCTGATGCATCGGGTAAATGCCAACGGCTAATCAAAATAACAAAAATTAATTGCGGGAACTGCTTCATGTTAGACGCCTTCAATGACGTATTGAATTATAGTTTACTCATCGGCGCGGTCATTGCCATCCTGAGTGCCATCATACAAGGATATTCAGGATTTGGTGGAGGTCTGATAATTGTTCCTGCCTTGGCAATATTGTTTGGCCCTATTCCAGCTATAGCCATTACATCAATTGCGGCTTTGTTTGGCATGGCGGTACTGTTGCCTGATGCAGTTAAGAAAGCTTACTGGCCAGAGGTAGCCCCCGTTACAATTGCGAATGTAACTGCGATGTCGATCGGATTGTTATTCTTGGTTTCTGCTGATCCCACGTTTATTCGGCATGGTATGGGCGTATTCATTCTGTTCGCGACAGTCGTTTTGATGACGGGCTGGACCTATTCAGGTCAACGCAATGCATTCACCAGTGCATCGGTCGGCGCATTGTCTGGTGGTATAATGGGAAGTTTTGGCATACCTGCCGGACCCTTTATGGTTATATATTACCTTTCATCTCCGGTTGCCCCACCTGTCCAGCGAGCAAATATGGTGGTCACAGTTGGCGTGGCAATTGTTTTCCTTATTGGTGGTCTCTACGTCCAGGGGGCGTATATAGAGGAAACCATTCTACGGACACTTGTTCTCGTACCAGCTTTTGTGGCTGGCTCTTGGATAGGCAAATATCTTTTCAATGTCGCGCCAACCACCTGGTTCAAAAAAGTAATCTATGCCATTTTATTGGCGACGGGTGTAATAGCCTTGACTATCTGAGCAAATTAATTTCACTTTTCAATTAATATCGCCGATGTCCGCTTTGGGTCATTAGCGGACTCTTTTGCCACATAGCGATTATGTCCGCT
>CAJWAR010000006.1 GCA_913020445.1 uncultured Rhodospirillaceae bacterium | reverse complement strand
GGTATCGCTGAGCACATTTTCTTAGTGTGGCAGTTGATACTCTTGGAGAAGGGCACGTTGCATGGTTAAAAAAATACCAAGCGAAATCGAAACAGATATTCTAATTATCGGTGGTGGCATTGCCGGTATTTTTGCTGCTGTTACGGCGCGGCAAAAAGGTTTCGAAGTCACGCTGGTCGATAAAGGCTCACCCGGTAATTCCGGCTCAACGCCATTCGCTGATACTTTCTGTGTTTTTGATGAAGAACTTGGCCACCAGCGCCAGGACTGGATTGATACGGTCAGCTTCAATGGCGAGTATCTCAACAATCGCGCCTGGCTCGATAAATTAATGGATCACTCGAAAGAGAGATTCCAGGACCTCAGGGATTGGGGCGTGCTGGATGATCCGAAATTTGGGCTGGTGCTCAGAAAACATCTGATCCGCAGCAAAACCAACGTGATTGAGCGCGTCATGATGACGACCTTGCTGCAAGTCGAGGGGCGTGTCGTTGGCGCTGCCGGTTTTACGCTGGATGACGGCAAGCCGGTTACTATCACGGCCAAGGCGACGATTATGTGCGCCGGCGCTGGCGGTTTTAAGCCGGTTGGCTTCCCGATCCGCTCGCTTACCCATGACGGTGACGCTATGGCCTATCGGGCCGGCGCCGAGATCACCGGTAAGGAATGGATCGATGCTCATGGTACGCCGTCAGCAAATCCTGCCGCCGGGCGCAAGCAATTTGATATGACCTCTCATGGTATCTTCATGACCGGTCAGCCTATACATGGGGCGCGGAACTTAAACATCGATAAAGAAATTAGAGTCCACCAAGGCGATTTGCCGCCACTAGCTGGACCGCCGCCTTATGCTTTTGGCGCGCTACCGGATGGTACACAAGCGCCGCCACCGCCCGACATGAAATTCACCAAACGCAAAATGGTCGGCGGCTCGTCGGCGGGGCTGGCAGTCCATAAGGCGGAAGGAATTTTCCCGCAAAATAATACCTGCGCCTCGAATGTGCCGGGCTTGTATGCCGCCGGTGATGGTTTGGGATCTATGCTTTGCGGCACGTTGTATGCTGGAATTGGATTCTCGTTCAGTGGCTCTTCCGTGCAGGGCGTTTGCGCTGGTGAAGAAGCGTCGGCATATGCCGCCACAGCTGAACTGGTGCCGATTTCAAAGTTGGATACCAACTCGATCCATCAAACGATGTTCGAACCGCTGGAACGCGAGACCGCCATCACGCCCGCTTGGGTCACACAGGTGATGCAAAATACCGTCATTCCGTACTATGTGCTTTATGTCAAAGAGCAAAGCCGGCTGGAAGCAGCGCTGACCAATATCGAATTTATGCGCGATCATCTTGCACCAAAGATGATTGCCAGTGACCCGCATGAACTACGGCAAGTGCATGAAACAAACAACATGCTGCTCAATGCCGAAATGAAGTTGCGCGCCTCGCTGTTTCGGACGGAGAGCCGCGGCACTCATTACCGGGAAGACTACCCGGCTCGCGATGATGATGACTGGTTGGCCTGGATTAAGATTAGGTCCGCCGACGATGGCATGGAACTGATTAAGCATCCGATCCCGGAGGAGTGGCGGCCAGATGCCACGATACCCTACGAAGAACGCTATCCGGCACGCTTTCCGGGTGAGCTTGATTTTATATCGAAACAGGCAGCGGAGTAGGGCAGGATATGGCAATTGAAAAAATAGAAAATTGCAATGGCTGTCAGCTTTGTGTGCTGGTCTGTCCAACCGATGTTATCCGTATGGATACGAATACAAATACAGCTCAAATCGTTTATCCCGATGACTGTCAGATTTGTTATTTGTGCTCGCTCTATTGTCAGGAAAACGCGATTACCATTACTCAGCAAAAAGCTGGTGAGCTGACGTTAGGGTGGGGGGCGCATTAGTCTTTAACCGAAACTAGAGTGGACGACCGCCGGTCCCACTTGCAACCAGAAGAAATTGATTTTAGCCTGCTTGGATGTCAGGGGACGATAAGTCACAAAAAACCACGGCTGGTTTCAGGAACGCCGAATGGACCATGAGCGGTTTGCCGGCAGGCACGTCTGTGAGCGTCTTTCCATTGCGCACTCATGATGGCGCAGCGTGTAATGGTTTTCTCTATTGGCGCGGCCAGCCTCAGACCGCAATCTGCATCATGCACCCGCGCGAGTTCCTGGCGACTCATTATTTGATCCCGGATTTGGTCGCCGCCGGCTTTGCGGTTTTTACCCAAACATCGCGCTCGGTCGGCAATGATTTACGGCTTGAGCACGAGGTTGCACTGTTAGATGTCGCAGCGGGGCTCAACCAGCTCCGTAATTTAGACTTCGAGAAAATAGTGCTGCTCGGCAATTCCGGCGGGGCGAGCCTCTATACGTTCTATAACCAACAAGCCTTGCTGGCCCCGGCAGCGCGGCTTGATCGCACGCCCGGCGGCCGGCCGGTAAAGTTAAAAGACGCTGAGTTACCCGAGCCGGATGGGCTCGCTTATGTCTCACCACATCCAGGGCAGGGAATTATTCTGCTCAATTGTATTGATGGCTCGGTTACCGATGAAGCGGATGCGTTTTCCGTTGATCCAGATATCGACCCGCTCAGCCCCGCCAATGGATTTGCCGAGCCGCCGGAGAACGCCAAATACGACGCCGATTTTGTGGACCGCTATCAAACAGCCCAGCGCACGCGTGTTGCCAAGCTCGACGCCATCGCCCACGACTTAATCAAGACCCGAATGGCGGCCCGTAAAAAATATAAAGCAAATGGCCATGAACACGACCGCCGCATTGGCGCCCACACGCCGGTGATGACGATTTGGCGGACAGCTGCTGATCTTCGTTATTTTGATCTCAGCCTTGATCCGTCTGATCGGAAATATGGTTCGGTCTGGGGGCAGGATCCGTATCAGTCAAACTATGGCAATGTTGGTTTCGCGCGTTTTTGCTCGCCGAAAAGCTGGCTCTCAACTTGGTCGGGGCTATCATCAAACGCCGAGATGGCAAAAACCGCCCCCTCGGTAGAACAGCCGTCGATCCTGATTTCTTATAGCGGCGACAATACGGTTTACCCTTCGGACAGTGTGGCGATCTTTGAGGCACTTGGATCATCTGATAAAGTGCAACACCGCGTGCGTGGCGATCATCACGGTCATGCGCTGGTCGAAGGCGAGGAGCCCGGCCGAATTGAAGTTGGCAGACTGTTGACCGATTGGTTGGCCGAGCGTTTTCCTGCAGGAGAGGATTAATGTAATGACAGATAAGTCTAAACCCGTTTTGCACGGCGTCCATCACACGGCCTTTCCGACTTGGAAGCCGAAAGAGACCGTCGAGTTTTATCGCGATGTTTTGGGCTTGCCCGTGTTGCATGCGATTACCGCCAAAGGCTGGGGGCGGGACGAGCATCCGGATTTTCTGCATTTCTTTTTTGATGCCGGCAATGGCGCGGCGATTGCCTTCTTCTACTACATCGGCACCGAGCCGATGCCGGACCAAGCCGGGCCGCGTGGCTATCTCGGCATGGCGCGGCACACCTCGTGGCGGGTTGAGAGTCATGAAGAAATCGCCGCCTGGCGGAAACGCCTGGTCGGGCAGGGCGTCGCCGTCAGCGAGGAAGTTCAGCACGAAGTAATCAAATCGCTCTATTTCCGTGATCCCAACGGCTATCCGCTGGAAATCTCGCTCACCACCCGGGCCTTAGGCGTAGCGGATGCCGAGGATGCCGCATTGACTCTCGACGCCATGATAGAAACCTTTGTTGAGGGCGATAACCCGGCGAGCAAAACCATCGAAGACATGTGGCGGCTTAAAGGCGAGAAGGTGAGGGAACTCGCCTGATGCCGGTGCTGTATGTCGTTGATGTCCCCGAGTTTCAGCCATTGGTCGACTATGCCCGGAACGCACCGGAGCTAACCGTTTCAAAACAAGCCAACTATCACAAAATCGAAGCCGCAGGAGAACTCGTCATCCATCGCGAAGCAACGGGCATGGACGCCGCCATCTGGTTCGGCGGCCTCGTCGGCGGCTACGAGGGCAAAATCGTTGAGTTTAGTGAAGACGTGCTGCGGATTGGGTAGGAAAACTCTCACCCTCCCCAATTCACCCAATCACCCGCTCGCTTCGCAGGCCGCGGGCGTCCATCTAATTAACAGTCATCGCGGAATATAGACTTGATACCGTGGCATCATCTAAAATAGCTGGATTAATAGGTGCATGTTTAGGGTGCAAGTCGATGTGTTGGTACTCTATAATGCAATACCGGATTTGAGCCCGATAAATTTAGGACCGGAGAGTGGCATGGAGTGGAAAGATGAGTACAGCGTCGGAGTTGCAAAATTCGATGCCGATCACATGATCATTCTCGATTTGATAAACACTCACTTATCGACTGAGATAAATCTAGATACCGTCCAATTCATTTTAGACCAACTCAATGAATACACCACCGAGCATTTCGATCTGGAAGAAGAGCATATGGATCGTATCGGTTATCCAAATTTGGCCGATCATCAGCGCAAGCACATTGAAATGAAAAGTCATCTCGACTTCATTCGCAATCAGGTTACAGCGGGTAATACCGACACGATCGAGCTAACCACAACTTTTCTAAATGACTGGTGGGACAATCACATCCTCATCGAAGATATGGCCTACAAGCATTTTGAATTGGAGACATTGAACGCCGAGACGGACAATTGAGCCAGGTTAAATTAATGAAGGACAGACGGTTCTGGTTGTTAGAACTGGTCCCCTGCAATGGCGAAAATTCTAGGCGAAGTCTTCGGCCCTGACCAATAGTTCGGGCAAATCGGCTTCGTCCTGATTTCGCGGTACGCCTGGATGGATAATGCAAACCTGGCAACTTTCTGCGGCCTCGACCATTTCTTTGAAAGTTCCAGCATCCGGGTCGGCGATAAAAGCCTGCATGTTGTCGTTATAGGCAAACATGCGGTTGTTGATTTGGGTACATTCGTTACAGGTCGTGCAACGTAAGGTCTCGATATAAGCATCGTCGGAAGATGTCTCGTCAGCGGGATCGGGTTCGGCCGGTTCGGGCTCAGCCGCGACGTCAGGCGCTTCTTCAACCGTGTTCGTCGTCTCTTCAACTGATATTTCTGATATTTCCAACGTGTCAGGTTTGGCCGCAGGCTGTGGGCGGTTTTCCCGCTGCCAATTTTCCCGCTCACGGCTGATCAGGTTTTCGGCATGAGAATTACCAATACCGCCCAATTCCTGAATACTACGCCAAGCACTGGCGTATCGGCGAGTGGCTTGAACCAGCCTGTCTGTAACAAGTATTCGATGGAGGATATTATTTTCATCGACGATCGAGACAAAAGGGATGCTACTATCGGTCTCTTCATTTTCCTCCTCAAGAAAGCCAGCCAGCGAAACCTGATCGTCCTGATCTTGGTTTTCAGGGAGTTTATCAAAATATCCGGCGTAGCGCTCATCACAAGCGGCGAAATCAGCAACCGTGAACGCCACGTCTTCGGATATCCGCAGGATATCTTGGTCCTGATATTCCTGATGATGGACCGGCCAAGGCATGTCTGCTTGGGGGTTATCTTCGATGCGGAATCGCGAGGCCCAATCCGGTCCAGCTGCGGGATTGAAGATGAAAGTGGGAAATGCTCTCGCTTCGGCCGCCGCCGCCGACATCAAGTAAGGCGGGACATTTGCCGTGGCTGATGAGCCTGAAAAAATACTAAAGAGCGCAGGACCCTCGAAATTAAGTCCACCAATAATTTGGCCCCTAAGTCGAAAAAGACCGGCGTTTCCAGATTGCAGGACATAGGCGCTGTTGATACCGATTGCCATGGTGGCAAGTTGGGCACTGTGGAAGCCGGTAGAGAACGGTCCTTCGGGATCATTGAGACTCGATAGAATGGTATTGGTTTGGAATAAAATCTTTATCGGTGTCGACGATGAAAGAATGGCCAAAATTTCGCTTAACCCGGTGTCTTGGAGATGTTCGTCATCAAGGTAGACCAAATAGGGCGGAAACATAGCCAAATCCTGTGTCGAGATTGATGTCTCGTCGAAACGGTCAAAATAACTATCATGTTTTGATTCTTTGTAAATGTTGGCGATTTCTAAATCGGCGATGTGAATTGCCTTGATCAGAGCCACCAATTCCAGCATTCGATGCTGGAACTCCTTGACGGCTACCGCGCAGCTATCGAATTCATACTCATAGATGCTGCTGTCAGGGGTCGGCGTCAGCGCAAAAAACTTTTGAGATTCTAAGGCTTTTAAGGTGTTCTCGATCCGCTGCCGGCGGCTCTTGGACAATAAATCCCGGGCCGCCCCAAAAGACAGGATACGGGACATTTCGTCAAAGTCGAATACCTGCTCATAACCCGTGCCAACCGACCGTTTGAGACTGTCCGATGTCCTTGCCTTGTCAGATTTAGTGTAATCGGCGTGCAGGATATCCGTGAGCCGGACGATAAGCCGGTTAACCCTAAGCCGGAAATTCTCGGCTCTGGTTTCCCTGACGGCCGAACAAGCCAGCGCCATAATCCGGGCGGGCATGTCGCCGTCGCAGTCGACGATTTCGCCGCCACCGATCTTACCGTCGACCGGCAGGGCGTTGCGCGCCTCATCAATACTGTGCTCAAGCGAGTCACTATTGTCGGCCGCGCCAATAAGATTAGCCGCCGCCAATTCCCATAATTCGATCAGGGAGCCACTGATGCCGTGTTGGACGAGCGTCCGTATTTCTTGTTCAAGGCGTAAAATATGGCTTCGCAGTTGCTCGCCTGTCCCGCCCGGTGGTGCGATTTCCTGCAAAATTTGATCAATAACACCTGACAAGGTGAAGATGAAATCCTGATCCGTAGCACGGGCATCGCTGGTCAATATCAGCGGGTAGTCATAACGCAGATTACCGAGATCCCGCCGCGCGGCGAGCGCCGCCGGCACCGTATTGGTCAGCAGTGATTGGTCCGGTGTCTGCCGGTTTTTTGTCTTAAGCTTACGAACCGTAGCTGATTTCATAACGTGATCGCTTCCGATTTTAGGTCCAAAAATTAAATCGTATATTTATCCAGCTCTTCCTCGATGCCAGCCCTGATCTTCTCGTTGGTATAAACTCCGCGCGGCCGCCGTATATCGTCATAGCGGGGAATTTCCTCATTGCGGTAAAGCACGCCAACCGGAATAATTTCTGTAAGCGAAGCAATTTCCCGGGCGCGGTTAATATCGGCTGGGTCGTGGGCTTCCTGATTGGTGTAAACTTTTCCAAGTTCCGGGCTCAAATGAAGTCCATTTACGTGCTCAAGCAGCAGCATTTGTTGAGGATCCTGCACCCATGGGTCAAACATATCCGGCATAAATTCCGGGCATCTTTGAAGAATACGAACAAAAGAAAATCCATTGTGATGAAACGCCGCCGAGATGATGTCGTACAGCGTTTCCGGTATCCAATCGACCGCCTGGGCGACAAAAGAAACATTGGCGACGCCGAGCGTTGTGCTGAGGGGATTTAGTGGCGGCAGGTAGGAACCCCTGGGTGTCGTATTCGTTTTCAGCCCTTGCGGCGATGTCGGAGAAACCTGTTTTTTGGTCAAACCGTAAATCCCGTTATCGTGCATCAAAACAGTCATATCGATGTTGTAGCGAATGGCGTGAATCCAGTGCCCTGCGCCGATGCTGCAGCAATCACCGTCGCCAGTGGTGACAAACACGTTGAGATCGGGTCTTGCCATCTTAATACCTTCGGCGACAGGGAGAGATCGGCCGTGAATACCGTGGAACCCGTATGCGTTCATGTAGTGGGGCAATCGGCTCGAACACCCGATGCCAGAAACGAACATGGTTTTTTCCGGCAATAGTTTCTCGTCGCGGCACAACCGTTGTATGGCCGTCAGGATAGCGTTGTCTCCGCAACCGCTGCACCAACGCGGGAGGACATCACTTTGATAATGCTCAACGCCAAATACTTCGTCGTCATATCCTAAAAGCCGTTCGGCTACATTATTCGTCATCATCTTTTCCTCAACTTATTGCAATCGGTCGTGGATCATCCGCTCGATAGCTCCCGGTTTACTCGGGCGGCCCTTGACCTCGCTCCAACAATCGGCATCGACGAGATAGCGGCCCCGGATTAGCCAAGCCAGATTCGAGAAACGCTGATTGTTTTCATCGATAATTTCGTGCTCTAAATCATCGCTCCAGCTGTTCTCGACTATTACGACCTTGTCGAACCTGCCCATAATTTCCTTGAGGCCCGACGCCATTGGTTGCAGAAATTGAAGGTGGACCGATGAAGCTTTGAGGCCGTCCGCGCGAACCCGTTCGATGGCCTCTTCGATGGCGCCTTTTGTGCTGCCCCAGCCAATGATCAGCAAGTCACCTTGATCACCTCCAAATACGGGCGGTGGTTTTAGGGTTTTTTGCAGCGCGGCCAGCTTAAGACTGCGTTTTTCGATCGCCTGCTCGTTGATCTCGGGGTCATAAATTACCTTGCTGTTCTGATCGTGGGCCAATCCAGTGAGCGTGTGCATGCCGTCTGGCCGGCCCGGAACAAAGCGTGGGGCGAGCCCGGTCTTGGGATCCCAGTCATAGGGTTTAGCGTCTTTGGGAACGGCGCTCTGATCGACCGGTGGTGCCAGCCATTCCTCGGAAAATTCGGGACGCGGAATGGGCTGCTGGGCGGTTGCCAAATTAGCGTCAGTGAGCACGACGACGACCATATTGAAAGTTTCCGCCAATTGCCGCGCCGTGATCATCGAATAGAAACAGTCCTCGATATTAGCTGCCGCCATCACCACCTTTGGTGCATCACCGTGACTGCCGAAGCAGGCTGTCAGCAAATCGCCTTGTTCGACCTTGGTTGGCTGACCGGTACTGGGGCCTCCGCGTTGAACATTTACGACGACCATCGGTATTTCTCCCATAACGGCCAGACCAATGGCTTCTTGCTTGAGCGAATAGCCAGGACCGGAGGTAATCGTTACCGCACACTTGCCGGCATAGGATGCGCCGACGGCGAAGGCGCAGGCGGCGATCTCATCTTCTGCTTGATGCACCAGACCGCCGACTTTATTGAAGACGTCACTTAGATAATGAGAGGCAGAGGTCGCGGGAGTGATTGGGTACATCGCACAAATCTGCATACCCGAGGCCAGGACACCAAGACTGAGCGCGGTGTTACCGTTGACGACGATTTGAGGATCGCTCTTTTTAACCGCCGGGATCTGATATTTGATTTCGAGATTGGCCGCGGCCCAGTCGTGGCCAGCCTCAAGCAATATCTGATTTGCTTTGATGATGGCATCGCTTTTTTTGGCGAAGATGCGGGCAACCTGTTGACGGCCAAGTTCGAGATCAAGGCTGTAGATACTGCACAACATACCCAAGACAAACATATTCTTGCCGCGCTTGGCGTCCGGCACGTGCTTCAGGCATTCAACCTCCATCGGGATTTCAAGAATATTATAGCCATCGCCAAGCAGGCGATCACGGGTCTCGGTGTAGACTGCTGCAATATTGGCGTCGGGATGCGTAGCCCATTTGTCTTCAAGCAGAATAATACAGCCCGGTTTGATCTCGTTGGCGTTGATCCGGCTCAACAGAACTTGTTCGTTGAAGGCAATAACGAGGTCCGCTTCGTCGCCGCCATTGGTTACCGTGTTTGATGATACGCGGATACGGTTGCCGCTGGTGCCTTCGATGCTGCGAGCCGGTGGCTGTATTTCGGCGGGGATAATTTCCACCGTCCAAATGCCGTTACCTGAACGCGCGGCGATCGTGGCAAAAGATTGACCACAGCGCTGGGCGCCTTCACCGGAATCACTGACGATTTCGACGATATGCTCCGCCAACTTTACGATTGGTTTTGCCGACTTGCCGGGGGCCTTTTTTTCAGCACTGTCAGCTGCGGTTTCAAGCATGGATTTCTTCCTCTGTACTCGATGTAATATCTTTGGCCAAACGGACCCGGTGAAAATTCCGCTCATTGGCGGCAATACCGAATAGCGTCTCGTCGGTTTCAGTTGGGTGACCGGCATAAACAATGTTGGTGTCACGGATACCGAGATAAGCTTTCATGTTATGGGCGGCGCGGCGTCCAAGACCCATCGCCAAAATCACCGTGGCGGCACCGGTGACGATATCGCCGCCGGCATAAACACCAGCCATCGAGGTGGCCAGATTGTCATCGACTTCAACGTAGCCCCACTCATTCAGTTTGATTTTCGAAGTTTGACCGATGATCGGATTGGCGTTGGTGCCGATCGCATAGACGACCATATCGGTCTCAAATTCGTAATCGCTGTCTTCGATGGGAACCGGCCGGCGGCGCCCAGAATCATCAGGTTCACCTAATTCCATGCGAATGCAGCGCATGGCGCGTACGTTACCGTCGCCGTCGTCGAGAATTTCGACTGGCGCGGTGAGCCATTGAAAATCGACCCCTTCCTCTTCGGCGTGATCTATTTCCTCGGCGCGGGCCGGACTTTCCGCCTTGGTCCGGCGGTAGACGCAGTAAACTTTCTCTGCCCCCTGGCGCAATGCCACCCGCATGGCATCCATGGCCGTGTTGCCGGCACCGATGATGGCGACCCGCTTACCCAAGTGCAACGGCGTGTCATAGGCTGGAAACTCTCCGGCATGCATCAAGTTGCAACGGGTGAGCAGTTCGTTCGCCGACACAACGCCATTAAGGGATTCGCCCTCGATGCCCATGAATTTGGGATAGCCGGCGCCGGTGCCAATGAATATAGCGTCGTAGCCGAACTCATCGACCATCTGCTGGATGGTGAAAAGCCGCCCGATCAGCACATTGCATTCGATCTTAACGCCGAGCTTTTTCAGATTTTCGATCTCTTGGTCAACAACGCTGTTGGGCAGGCGGAAATCAGGAATGCCGTAGCGCAGCACGCCCCCTGGCAAATGGAGCGCTTCATAGATGGTGACATCACATCCGGCTTTGGCCATCTCCGCCGCGCAGGCAATGCCGGCCGGTCCGGATCCAACGATACCGATTTTGAAACCATTTGGTTCGATATAGGGCACATTGACCCAGTTTTCAGCGATGGCGAGATCGCCAACCCAGCGTTCCAGCCGGCCGATCGCCACTGGTTTAAGGGGGTCGCCGACCGGACAAACGCCCTCGCATTGATCTTCCTGTGGACAAACCCTGCCGCAAATCGCCGGCAACAGATTAGTTTCGCTGATAACATCGTAAGCGCCACGGTAATCCTTGGCGGAAATTTTTTCGATAAAGCCGGGAATATCAATCGCCACCGGGCAACTGGCGATACAAGCTGGCTCGGGACAATAAAGACAACGCTCGCATTCCCTCAGCGTGTCCTCCACCGAATAGCCGTAAGTAACTTCATCAAAATTACCAACCCGCTCCATAGCATCCTGGATTGGCATCGGGGTCTGTTCCTGAGGAATGGTTCTGATGGTTCTTTTAGCCATGGTTCGACTGCCGGTTAAGCCCCCGCCCGTGGTGAAGCTTTGTCAGGTGGCAATGGTTCAAGAGGAGATTGATCGAGCCGCCGGCATGATTCCGTCCATCTTTCCAAGGCAACCTTCTCATCTTCCTTGAACCGTTGCAGCCGGTTCATCAAATCATCAAAATCGACTGCATGGCCGTCAAAATCCGGACCGTCGACACAGGCGAACTTGATTGATCCGCCGACCTTGACGCGGCAACCGCCACACATGCCCGTGCCGTCGACCATAATAGGGTTCAAGCTGACCATCGTCTTAATGCCGAGGGTGCGCGTGGTCTCGGCGCAGGCTTTCATCATAATTGGCGGGCCGATGGCAATGAGTTCGTCGATATCGGCATGTTTCTCGGCCGCCGCCTCAATACCTTTTGTCACCAGTCCCTTGATGCCGCGAGATCCGTCGTCGGTGCAGACAATGAACTCGTCACAGTATTTTTCAAATTTATCATCCCAGAAAACCAGATCCTTGGATCTGAAGCCGACGATGCCAATGACGTAGGCGCCGTTTTCTTTATGCGCGCGCGCCTGGGGAAAGACCGGGGCGACGCCCAAACCGCCGCCGACGCAAATAACTTTTTTAGCATCGGTGATATGGCTGGGAACTCCCATCGGTCCGGTGACGCTGAATAGAGCGCTGCCGGTTTGGCAAACCCGCTGCATTTCTTTCGATGTCTTGCCGACCGCCTGGATAACCAGCGTAACCGTTCCCTGGTCGCGGTCGAAATCGGCAATGGTGAGGGGGATGCGCTCGCCGTGCTCATCAGGAATGACAATAACGAATTGCCCGGGACGGGCGGCATTTGCCATTAACGGGTGTTCAATTTCCAGCAAGAACGTGGTATCGGAAAAATCCTGCCGAGCGACCACCTCGAAACCAGGTTCGCCGGTACCGACTTGATTTGGTCTTGGGATATCCATCAACCTTTTCCCCGGGCTCCGGTCATCCATATTCTCCGATTTCTATTCGGCTAGGTCCTTATATATTCTATTGATTCTAACTGTTTATGAAAGATATGAACTTGACTTCCGTCAATTAGGTAAAATCTTGCCAGCGCCATAATTTTGGTGCGAGCGGGTCGCCAATTTTATATTTTCTTTTAAATGGCCGGGGTTTTTGGGTAAACGACAAAGATTGTTCATCAAACTACGAGCGAACCTTGTGAGCCGTGAATATTCCAGCGCGATGGTCAGGCGATTGATGAATTATTGAGAAAAACGGCACTAGCCGGATGAGCAACTCACCTATTGCAGGTCTTCGAACTGATCGTAAACGATTCTGTTCGGGCAAATTAAATAACGGCTTTCCACTTGGTAGTCGCAGGTGTCAAACATACTGCAAAGCATGCACTGCTGCATGGCGGCTTCCATCTTTTCGGGCATTAACTCAAATCCGCGCGCGACGTCAATCTCAAGATAATCGAGCATCCGTTTCATCGGGTAGGGTATCTCGTTCAAACTAACCATGACTACAATCCTCGAATTTGTACGACATTATACCACAAAATGGCGGCGCCGGTAAGTTTCGAATGTTCTCTAACCATATTGGATAAGTGTGTGCCGCGCTCCATCATCCGGTCAATGTTCGGCGTCTTGTCTGTTTTTGGCAGTATTTTACTAGCGGATCTCTTAGCCTATTAACCGCATATATTTGCGAGTCGTGGATTCTCCGGTGGGGTTTCGAGGGTAACACTCTCGAAGGCCACACCTTTGCTCCGGGCATAGCGGTAGGCGGCCAAGATCTCCTGATCGTTTGGCCGGCGCGAGAGGGACTCGTATTTCGGTTGATATTTTGAACCCAGAGGATTGGTGAACATTTCCGGATGGTACTGATCCATCAGGTTTATCTGAATCTCCGGCATATTCTCCGCCACCCAATCGATTACCGGATAGGTGCAGCACTCAACGTGGTTGGGCATGACCAGATGGCGGATCGTCGCATCTTCCCGCCACTCTTCGATCAACGCGAGGTTTCGAGTTACCGTTTCCCAATAACGGGACGTCCGGGCCAGTTTGATACCGCATCGGCCGGGCCCAAATTTAAAATCAGGCAGCCACACATCAATCAGCAGACGAAGAATCTTCATGGCCTCGGAAGAGGCGAAAAAATTGCTGTTCCACAGCATTGGCGCATTGAATTCATCTTGAAAAAGACCGTTGATGGTTTCCGGCGCCATTTTAAACAGATAGTCGCTTTTCGTCGATAATGCCTGCTCCAAATCTTGATCGCTGGGCGGCGCCATATTGTCGGTCAGAATCGATATCGCCTCGACGATGGTGTGAAGATGAATAATCGGATCACCGCCAACCCAATTAATGTTGTGGCATCCCTCCATGCGAAGCAGCCAGGCCATGGTGGCGAGCGTCCTTGGCGTCACCGTGGTGCCATTATCCTTGTCGGTGGAGATGTCGCCGTTCTGGCAAAAGGCGCAACGCATATTGCAAGAGGTAAAAAATATTGTGCCCGATCCCTTCGTGCCGCGGTAGATCAGTTCTTCACCGATATGATGGAAATAAGTGCTGACACGCGTTCCGTGGTCCAGCTTGCAGGTTCCTAACTTGGTACCTTGAGCTCTGTCGACGCGGCAATCCCAAGCGCAGAAATTACAATGGCGCAGCATGCGGCGGCTCAGTTCCAGGCAGAGATCAAGCAGGTGCGGGCGCCGGGCTTTCGGGCCTAATTCTGCCTGCCCCGTGCGGATCGCCTCCCGGCGTTTTGATAATTGGATCGTGCCTCGATTTAACTCTGCCCACAGGTTTTCTTCGCTATCCTGTTCGAGATCAACGTCGACTGGAATCGTGCCGGCAATGCGGAATTTTGCCGGCAGCCGATTTTCGGCGACCGCCCGGTACCATTCGAGACGTTTGCTTGAAGTCTCGTCAGACCAAACCCATAAATCGTCAAAACCGGTCATCGGAATATACCCATCCAAGGTAGACATGATACTACGGTTTGGCCGACATAACTGCTTTTATTAATGGTTCAGAAAAATATGCCCCATCTCGCAAATTTATTTTCAAGCGGGAAACACTTTAGGATAAGTAATTTCATAATCCTCGGGTAGATTCAGCCATTTCATGGCCCTGTTACAGTCGCGGAACGGTCGGCGATCCACGATATGGTTTTTAAGCCGAGTGATTGCACATAGTTGATGGATGGTTTTAAAGTCGTGCGAATTACCAAGTACCCACGCAACATTTCGATTGAAACCAAGTGCCTGGGTGACCGGTTGAATTCTTGAATTAAAATGACTACGAAACCAATCCAAGTTATATTCGCTGGGTAATGTCGTCTGGGTGACGTCCCGAAGCAGGTTCATTCCCTTTACATAATTCGGGTTCGACACAAGCTGCTCCACTTGCTCAAATGCTTCGTAAATACTCATCGTATCGTAATGTTGAACAAAAACGCAGTTTGCTCTGTCATCAATGTGGATGCGGTATGCCATCAGTTAAATCCATTTTTTGCAGTCTAGTAAATTACACGGTTCGACCAAGACGAAACATTGATCCCGGTTAACCGGCAGCCAATCTATAACTGATGAAAGAAAAAAAATGGTCTACTTTCAGGTGTAAAACGGACTCAATTGGATCAGGCAGAAAATATATTCTTCTTACTGTCATCTCAAACCAAATCGATTGCCATCCTTTCAACTTTTTCTAAAACATTGGCTATTAAATCCACCGTTCGGTAGAATGATTGAGCAATGAACGAATTACCGAGTAAGCGCGAGCAAGACAGCGTGGCCGCCTTGGTGCATCAGACAGGCCCATCCGAAGGTATGGTCAGTTGGCTTAAAGTTTCGACTTTGGACGTGTCCCTAAATCCAGGCAGGCTCGTCCGGGTGGGTGAAACTCATCCGGGTGAAACGCGGGATGGAGCCATTGCGCGCCTGCACCGTGCCGAAGGCAGTTATGAAATTGAATCCCTTGATCAGGGGGCGGTTTTGGTAAACAAGAAGGCCATCACCACACAAATGCTCAAGCACGGCGACATGATCGAATTCGGCGACGCTGGGCCGTTGTCACGCTTTCAGCTTTATCAAAGAGACAAGCCTGTCCGGGCGTCGATCAGTGACATAATAGATGACGGATTTGCGTATTTTCGCGTCAGCCGCCGGCCAGTCATTGAGCGGCTTGGGCGAGCCGTTAGTGGATTGGCGAGGCGGCTGATAAGTAAAACTACTCTGCTCTTTCGCGTCGGCGTCATTGTGGCGATTACCATCCTTGTCATTTTGACGTATCAGCAGAACCGCCTGAATGTTTTATTGCAACAGCGTATCGCCCAGGATGCCTCGCGGCTTGAAAGCGTCTCGCGCGCCTTAAGCCGGGCACGCAAGGAGGCATTGACGCCAAACGATCTAAAAGCCCTCCGGCGGGACATCGGCAACCGTATCAGCTCCTATGCAGATCGCGTAAAGGCTTTGGAACACCGTTCGGAAGCCACTGCCCGAGTGGTTACTGATTCATTTCCTGCCGTCGTCTTTCTGCAAGGTGCCTACGGGTTTCGCGAGATATCCAGTGGCCGCATGCTTCGCCATGCCATTGATGAGGAGGGCCGTCCTGTGATTGATCCTCTCGGCCAGCCCCAATTGTCGCTCGAAGGTAAAGGGCCGGTGGCAGAGCGTCCGTTTACGGGAACTGGCTTTGTCGCCGGTGAAAAGAGGGTGCTTATCACCAACCGGCACGTGGCCCTGCCGTGGGAGAACGATGCGAGTGTCGAGTCGCTTATAGGTCAGGGCCTGAAACCGGAGATGATCAAGTTCATCTTCTATGTGCCCGGGGCGCCTGAGGCCGGAGATGTTGAACTGTTTCGGGCCAGCGAGAATGCGGATTTAGCAGCCCTTCGCTTCAAAAATGAGGACGGACCGAAGAAATACCTGACACTTGCAACCAAACCGCCGACGCCTGGGAACGAAATTATTGTTATGGGATACCCGACCGGCCTGCGCTCGATGTTGGCCCAATCAGGCGATGCCTTTATCGAGGAACTGCAAACATCAGGCGATACGGAATTCTGGAGTGTGGCGGCTAGGCTGGCCAAGAAGAGGCTTATCGCGCCCCTTGCCAGCCGGGGAATCGTTGGTCAGACGACGCCGGCGGCAATCGTCTACGATGCGGAAACCACACACGGCGGCAGCGGTGGACCGGTACTCGACATCAATGGCGAAGTTGTTGCCGTCAATGCGGCCATCTTACCCGAATATGGCGGGTCTAATTTGGGTGTGCCGGTCTCAAAAGTCCGGGAGTTATTGAAAGGCTTAGAAACTTTGCCAAGCAAGCCGGGCAAGTGAGTCAGCTAGAAACTAATAGTCTCCCGACGCTCTAACGGTTTATTGGTCATCAGTCCACTTTGTGGCCTGCCGCCCGAAACCTGCCATAAGAATTACTGGGCGAAGGGTGGCGGAGAGGGTGGGATTCGAACCCACGAGACGCTTGCACGCCTGCCAGTTTTCAAGACTGGTGCCTTCAACCGCTCGGCCACCTCTCCAGCTGGCAGGGTTCTAACCTGCGTCGCGGTCTCTTTCAAGCCTTCTCATAGCGGTGTCCAATTATTGCCTAATTTCACAATATGCAGTATGCCCTTAAGGATAGAATCTCAAATGTAAAAGGGGGCCTGTCATGGCAGATAAAAGGCGGTATCACGTTGCAAAAGCGGGTTTGGTTTTTCTGATGCTCTTCTTGGCCGGTTGCGCGACGGGCGAAGCTTATGATGCCGCCAAAAGCCAAATACCGGCGATAAAATCAGATATGGGCCGGGTATTCGTTTACCGCAGCCGCAATCCCTTCGCCTTATTTCACTCCCGGGTCTTTACACTGGATGGCAAGCATATCGCCGACAACTTGGCCGCGACAGTTTTTTACTATGATGTTAAATCCGGTCAACATGTCGTCAGCTATAATGGCGGCCGGAGCAAGTTAAACATCGACCTGTCGTCAGGTGGTAAAATCTATCTCAAATATTCAATCGTTTCTGATGGCGTCGTGAAAGGTAATACCTTGGTGGAAGTTATCGATCCGAAAACTGCTGAGACCGATTTAAATGGCCTGCATTTGATCCAGCCGATGATTCGCCATCCCGATGAATTGAAAAAACTGACGGCTAAATAAGCCAGATACATTATGACAGATGCCACGATATCTGCGCTGGTTGTTATCCATAACGAAGCGGCGGTGCTGGATGATTGCCTGAAACGATTGGCCTGGGTCGACGAGCTGGTTGTTGTGTTGGATAAATGCACCGATGAGTCCAAAGCCATTGCCGAGCGCTATAACGCCCGCCTGCTCGAAGGTTCGTGGGAGATCGAAGGGCCGCGCCGCAATAATGGCATTGCCTTTTGCCGGTCTAATTGGATTTTGGAAGTCGATGCGGACGAGTGGATCACGCCGGAGCTGGCCGCGGAAATTCGGGAAACCATCCAGCAGCCGAAATACGATGTCTATAATCTGAAAGTCGCCAACTATATCGGCGGGAAGCTGATCAAACACGGTTGGGGCGGGGCGACCGGTAAGCCGGGCTATATCGGCTTGTTCCGGAAGGGGATGAAATCATGGGGCACGCAGCGTCTGCATCCGCACTTGACCGTGACTGGATCAGAATCGCCAGGAAACCTCAGCAATCCCGTCATTCATCATATTTATGCTGATTTCTCCGAGATGCTGCGGCGTCTGGACCGCTATACTACCTTGCGGGCGAAGGATTTGGTCGATAACAACGAAGTCACTTCGCTCGGCAACGCTTTTCGCAAATTTCTGTCGCGGTTTTATAAAGTGTATGTTCGCCGCCGCGCCTATAAAGAAGGGGGCTATGGCTTGATGATGGCGATTTGTGCGGCGCTATATCCGTTGATCTCGAATATTAAGGCGCGCTACGAAGAGCAACCGCAAAAGGACGCTGCAAATTGAAAGGCTTTTCAATGAAACTGCCTCAATTCAGATTTTTAACTGCGATTTTGGTTGGCTGCTTGTCCCCGGTGGGTGCTAAGGCCGATGGCGTTTTGCCGCTTTTTGATACGCATGTGCATTACAGCCAACCGGCTTGGCAGTTCTTCAAAACGGGAGAGATATTTGATCTGCTTAAAAAAGCCGGTGTGGTTAAGGCGCTGGTCTCATCGACGCCCGATGACGGTACATTAAAACTCTACAATCTTCGCAAAGATGTCATTGTGCCAAGCTTGCGGCCTTACCGGGAGGGCTCAGATTCCTCCAACTGGTTTGCCCAACAAGCGACGCTCGACTATTTGACCGCGCGGCTTAAAAAAGGAATCTATAAAGCAGTTGGTGAATTTCATCTTTTTGAGCCGCGATCGGCTTTAACACCACAAGTTAAAGAACTTGTCCAACTAGCTGTTAAATATGACATTTATTTGCAAATACACTCAGATGCCTTGCCCATTGCGGTGCTCTTTGAACAACATCCGAAACTGAAGATAATATGGGCGCACGCGGGGATGTCGGAACCCGCCGAAACAGTCGAAAAAATGCTCGACCGCTATAAAAATCTTTGGACCGGCGTGTCGTTTCGTGCCGGAGACATCGCTCCCGGCGGAACGCTCGATAAGGCTTGGCGTGACGTCATACTGAAACACTCTGACCGCTTTGTTTACGGTACCGATACATATGTAACGGGACGTTGGGGAGACTATCTGACTTTGGTTGAAGAACATCGTAATTGGATTAACCAACTGCCGCGTGAGGTGGCTGAAAAAGTCGCTTTTAGGAATGCGGTGCGCCTGTTTGGCATTAAGGCGGGATTTCCGGACTAGGGGGCTAGACGCTTAGTATCCGTCATTAGATTGTTCGAGCTGGAGGGGCGACCCGCTCGTGCCGCCCCCGGTTAATTCCCAATTATAATGCGTGGCATACCGTTGGACGTCGAAATTTTCCCAGACACGCCTGATTTCAATTTCTTCAATGCCGGTGTTATCAAAAATATCTTTTTCAGATAGCACGGTTTTTTCGGTTTTACTTAGCAGCCAGCATAAGGCTTCCCAGCCGGTTCGACCGGCTCGGGGGCTCGGTTCTTGTTCGACCAAACCAACGCCTTCAGGTTTCCCCGCGACGATAACACCGTTCCAAAAAGCGATACGGTTATCAATAATGGCGGCTTCTTCATAGGGCTCAAAATATCGCCACGCAGCGCTTTCATTGGTCTCGCCATGGACAATAATATCGTAATAAGTCGCCATGCCTTTCCAGTGGCAATAGGTTTGCGGCGTCGAGATGTTCTTAACCAATAGTTGGAAATTCACTGCTTCGATCGGGAAGTAGGCGTTACCTTCAACGACGGCAATATCATCACTGTCCGCTATCAAAGTGTCATTCCAAAAGGCTTTTGCCATCTAAATTCCTTTTCCAGTTTGAATGCTTGTCGAATGCTGGGTATATTTTAATCATTATAATTTTAGGCAATCAAAAAGTGAACCGCTATGAATGAATACCAAGAAAAAGGCCACCTTATTGTAAAGGATTTTATCGATCCAAGTTTGGCTCAAATAGCCCTCGATTACGTCGAGCTTAAATCCAAAACATCAGGCTTGGTATTTAACAACGAACCCAATTTCGTGCCCAATTCTATGACATTTTATGCTGATAATTTGACCGAATCCATTCTAAAAAACTCTTTGCCTAAAATGGAAGAATTGACGGGCTTAGATCTTCTGCCGACTTACTCGTTTATGCGGCTTTACAAAGAAGGCGACAGGCTGCCCAAACATAAAGACCGATTGTCTTGTCAAATTGCCGTATCGCTTTGCATCGGTTACAGCTACGATGATTCCGAATATCAATGGCCGATATATCTTGACGGTAAAGAAGTGGCGAGCAAACCGGGCGAGGCTTTGCTCTATCATGGTACTGAGTAGGATCATTGGCGCGATCAGCTTGAGCGTGCTTGGCACCTGCAAATATTTCTGTTTTATGTCGATCAGAAGGCCGATTACGCCAAAGACTTGGTATTTGATGCTCGGCCGGAATTGGGGTTATCCAAAGACACTTATAAATTCAATATTCGCGACTATGAAAAAGAATATTGGGAGTCACGCAGTTATGAAGACCTTGGCCGGGTTACTTATCACGATTAGTATCCTTATATGGCCTACAAGTTCTATATCGATCCGTCTGTGAACTGCGTTTTCGTCCTGCATTACGGCGAATTTCATGTCGATGATCCAATACAGCAGTATAAAGAAATGCTGGAACATCCTCAATATTTGCCAGATATGAACGTGTTGCGCGATGTATTGACGACATCCCTGCCTGTGGAATATGGGTTTAAATTTTTTTCGGACAGAACGACTGAAAGATACAAAAATATTGAGCCGCATATGGGCGATTGCAAAGTAGCCTGGGTGTTAGGGACAGGAAAAGACTATGCCACCATGCACCAGTATAACCTAACCACTCGATTTGGTCCTTTATTGCGTATTGAACGAAAACCCTTTCGCACAATTGAGGACGCAAAAGTCTGGTTGGACGTGCCGGCGGACTTTGAAATTAATTACGATGCCAGTGACGCATAATCGATTGGCTGATTGAGGTCGATCGCATCACCGGCAGGCGGCATAGGATATTTCAAACCCGTCGCGCAATTGAATAAAACAGCCTGTTCTTTCTTGCCGATGCGGCCTGACGCCAATTCTTGCTTGTAGGCGGCCAGTGTGGCGGCACCTTCGGGACATAGCAAAATTCCTTCTTTTTTGGCGCAGTCTTCCTGGGCTGCTTGGATAAAGTCATCATCGACAGCAACGGCGAAACCATTACTTTCGCGCACCGCATTCAAAATTAGAAAATCACCTATGGCGGCCGGGACCCGAATGCCGGCGGCTATGGTGTGGGCATCGACCCAGGGTTCGGCATGTTTGGTGCCGTCTTCGAAGGCTTTGACGATGGGGGCACAGCCCGAGGCCTGAACGGCGACCATGCGCGGGCGTTTTGAGCCGATCCAGCCGATCGCTTCCAGCTCTGCAAAAGCTTTCCACATGCCGATCAAACCAGTACCGCCGCCGGTCGGGTAGAGAATGATATCCGGCACTTGCCAGCCCAGTTGCTCGGCAAGTTCCAGACCCATGGTTTTCTTGCCTTCGATACGGTAGGGCTCTTTCAATGTAGATGTGTCAAACCAGCCCATTGCGTCTTTACCTTCGCCGACAATGCGTCCGCAATCATTGATCAGGCCATTGGCGAGGTAGGTGTTGGCGCCCTGAAATGCAATTTCTCGAACATTGACTTCAGGCGTGTCGTCAGGACAGAAAACATACGTTTCAATACCGGCCCGCGAACAATAAGCGGCAAGTGCGGCCCCGGCATTACCGTTGGTTGGCATCGCCATGCGTTTAATGCCGAGCTCTTTCGCCATCGAAACGGCGAGCGCCAGGCCGCGTGCTTTAAAGGAGCCTGTCGGCAGTCGTCCTTCATCCTTGATCAGAATCTCATCGCCGCCATATTCAGCCTGCAGATTGGGGGCAGGCAAAAGCGGGGTCATGACTTCACCAAGACGCACGATATTTTCGGCCTTTCTTACCGGCAGGAATTCACGGTAGCGCCAAAACTCAGGCTCACGCTGCGCCAATGTCTCTTTGTCAATCGCCGCGCCTAGAGCTTCCAGATCGTAGCGGACGAGCAGCGGCTTGCCGGTTTCGGATAGGCCATGAAGCGTGTCGGCTTCATAACTTTTGCCAGTTTCACTGCATTCAAGATGGGTTACGAAAGTCGGCGTTTCGGTCATTTTAGATTTCCAATAAAGCTATTGATCAAGTCAAAGTGAGCGAAGTCAGGATTGCTTGCAGTTCAGGAGAAGAGCTGTAATCTAGCGCAAATTTAGAAACATTTTAGATCAGGAGCAAACCTTAATGAGCTATGCCTTCTCACCGGTTGAACAGGCCTCCGTTGCCATTGAAGGCAGCGAAGAACGGTTTCCGGTTCGTCGTATTTACTGTGTTGGCCGGAACTACCGCGCCCATGCCATCGAAATGGGCTCGGACCCGGATCGGGAGCCGCCATTTTTCTTCATGAAACCGGCTGATGCGGTGGTTGAAAACGGTGCGACCATTCCATATCCACCGCAAACCTCAAATCTGCATCACGAGATTGAACTCGTTGTGGCGATTGGCACCGGCGGCAAAGACATCAGTGTCGATGACGCCTTGGACCATGTTTGGGGCTATGGTGTCGGCATCGATCTGACCCGTCGCGATATCCAAAACAAAGCCAAGGAAACCGGCCGCCCGTGGGACATGGGTAAAGGTTTTGATAATTCCGCGCCGTGCACGGCGTTGCGCCCGGTGAGCGACGTTGGTCATCCTGATACTGGCAATGGCGCCATTTGGATTAAAGTCAATGGCGAAACCAAGCAGGAAAGCACGCTTGATCTGCATATCTGGAATACCGCGGAAACGATCAATTACCTGTCTGGTCTGTGTGAATTGCAGCCGGGCGATCTGGTTTATATGGGCACGCCCGATGGTGTGGCGGCAGTGGTTTCCGGTGATACCATGGAAGGTCATATCGAAGGAGTTGGCGATTTAACCATCAATATTGCATAATCTAAAAAAACCAAAAATGGGGAGGTGACAATGCGTAAACGGAAATTAGGTAGTCAAGGATTGGAAGTTCCGGCCATCGGTCTCGGCTGTATGGGCATGACCATTCAGTATGGTGAGCTTGATGACGAAGAATCGATGGCGACCATTAATCATTCTTTGGATATCGGCGGCAGTTTGTTGAACAGCTCAGACGCCTATGGCAATGGCAAGAACGAGACGCTGATTGGTGAAGCGATTAAAGGGCGGCGGGCTGATGTCATCCTCAATACCAAATTTGGCCAGGTCCGCAATCCCGATGGCACCGGCAGCGTCAATGGCCGGCCCGATTACGTCAAGGAAGCCTGCGAGGCTAGTCTCCAAAGATTGGGCACGGATCATATTGATATTTTTTCCCAACATAGGGTTGATACAGATGTGCCGATTGAAGAAACCGTTGGCGCGATGGCGCAACTTATTACCGAAGGCAAGGTGCGCTATATTGGCTTGTCGGAGGCGGCACCCGAAACCATTCGCCGCGCTCACGGCGAAGCACCAATCTCCTGCGTTGAAACTGAATATTCCTTATGGTCACGGGATGTCGAGGCTGAAATTCTGCCGACCTGCCAGGAGTTGGGGATAAGCTTAATGCCCTATGCGCCATTAGGGCGAGGCTTTCTAAGCGGCACGATTAAGTCAGCCGATGATTTAATTGAAGGTGATCGCCGCAGTGCGCACCCGCGATTCGCCGCTGAGAATATTGCAGAGAATAATAAAAAAGTAGCGGTTATCGAAAATATCGCTGAAGCGATAGGATTTAAGCCGGCGCAGGTTGCGATTGCCTGGGTGTTGGCGCAGGATGAAAACATTGTGCCAATTCCGGGCACCAAGCACCGAAAATATCTCGATGAAAATGTGCGGGCAATTGATGTTGCACTCGTTGATGATCAGGTTAAAGAATTGAGCGATGCTTTCCCGGCCGGTGAAACTGCCGGCGAGCGCTATCCTGAAGGTCAGATGAAGCGCCTGGGACTCTAATATGCCAGGTCAAGTTTCCGGACGTGTTGCGGGCAAAGTTGCCCTGGTAACCGGAGCGGGTTCTGGTTTAGGACGCGCTTCTGCACTTCATTTGGCTGAAGAAGGCGCATCAGTCATTGCCTCCGATCTTGATGAAGAAACGGCTGCCGAAACGGCGGAAATTATTAACGCCGAACGGCAAGGTGCCGCGATTTCAGCACCGCATGACGCCACCAGCGAAGATGATTGGAAGTCCGTGCTTGAACTGGCCCAAACGCAATTTGGCGGGCTTCATGTGCTGCTCAACAATGCCGGAATTAGTATCGGCGGCGATATCGAATCGACCGAGTTTGCCGAGTGGAAAAAACTGCAAGAGATCGATGTCGACAGCGTCTTTTGGGGCTGCAAGCTGGCGCTGCCTTATATGCGGGATAGCGGCGGCGGCTCGATCATCAATATTTCCTCGACGGTTGGGATATTGGGCAATCCGTTGACGCTCGGTTATGGCACGGCCAAGGCGGCCGTGCGTTCGATGACCAAATCAATTGCGCTCCATTGTGCGCGGCATAAATATAATATCCGTTGTAATTCGGTTCATCCGACCTTTATCAAGACGCCGCTCTTGGATCGCTTTTCCGAAGCGGTCGGCAGTGAAGAGGAAGCCTATCAAACTTTGGCCGAACTTATTCCCTTAGGTGAGATACTTGAAACCCAGGACGTCACGCACGGCATCATCTATTTGGCCTCCGATGAATCCCGCATGATGACCGGCGCTGAGTTCGTCATCGACGGCGGGCTTACCTGCGGGTACATGCCACCCGTTTAGGTGCGTACTCCCACAATAAGTTGATATCTGCTAAATAGAATTCAGCATGCAAACATGCTAATTTAATACAGTAGTTCTTAGGGAAAAGGGATAAGAAAATGGCTGAACAACAAGCCCCAATTTACAACAACAAACGTTTCAAACCGAGCGAGTATAATTTCGATATGTTCATTGGCCCGCGTGCCGGTGACCCGCTCAAAGATTTCACGCTGACCGATCTTGAAACCGGTAGCCCAGTTAAATTATCTGATTTCCAGGGCAAGTGGGTGGTGATCGAAACTGCGTCTTCGACCTGCTCGATGTACACCAAAAACATTCCGGATATGAAAGATATCGCGGCTGAATTCGCTGATGTCGAGTTTCTAGTCGTTTATGTGCGCGAAGCCCATCCTGGGGAGCGTCTTGGCCAACACAATAATATGGATGACAAAATAGCGGCAGCTAAAATAATTGCGCCGCGCTACGGTGAACACCGGCGGGTGCTGGTCGATAATTATGAAGGCGACTTCCACCGCGCTTATGGCGCCATGCCCAACGTCGTCTATGTTATTCGTCCCGATGGCACGGTGCACTATCGCTGCAACTGGGCGGCGCCACAGAAAGTAAAAGAGTCGCTCGAAGATCGTGAGAACTTTCACACGGTCGAAAATGCCGATTTGGTGACGCTTCGGGCGTCACGCAAGAAACTTCATATGTTCCGCACGATGTGGACCGGCGGCATTATCGCGCTCTATGATTTTCTCAAAGGCGCGCCTTACGTCGTCGGCAAGCACATGAAAGTCGATGCCTATTACAATAAGCATGGCCGCTTTAAAAACCAGCCGGATGACGTATCCGAAAACCCGGGCCCGGGCGGCGCACCGAAGCTAGACGACAGCCAGCAAGCGGCAGAGTAGGGCACTTATTTAGCCCCCCCACCCTAACCCTCCCCCTCGTAGGAGGGAGGGGATTAGATCGAATGCGTTGCAACAATTGCTCCTCCCCCCTTGAGGGGGAGGATTGAGGAGGGGGGTCGTATTAAGCTATTTGTTTCCACTTGATGGCAGTGGACCAAAATCAATTAAATAAACTGTCCCCTCTATTTCCTACCTGAATTCCGGTGTAGTCTACTTAAATGGAAACTGAGCAAATTTCCACCAGCCCCAAATACCTTAAGTTCGGACTAGATTTTAGAAATTTGATTTGGGTCGGGGCGTTAATAGCCACCACCATCGGCGTTATCCTCGGCGGTAATGACTGGTTGCTGCGCTTTGTTCATGTCATCGCCAGCGCGTTGTGGACAGGCATCGATCTCTTTGTCGGCTTTGTCATTGGTCCCATATTACGCAGCCTGGAATTACCGACGCGTCGCGCTGTCATGCTTAAGCTCACGCCCAAAACGATATTTATTATGCCGACGCTAGCCATTGTGTCACCGATGGCGGGTTGGTTCCTGGCCGTGCGGACGGGTTATTTGGAACTGGATTTTCCCGAGCTTTGGTGGCTCATCACGGCTCTTTGCATAACGGCTGCCATGGCCATTCAAGGAATTTTTCTTATTCTCCTCGCAAACTTTAGGGTGTTTCGCGAACTGTCGAAAGATCAGCCGGACGGTGAGAAGGTCGTCAGATTAACGCGGCGCTTTTTCTACAATGTCGCCGCCCAGGGTGTATTACAAATCTCCATCATTTTGATCATGGTACGGTTTTCGATTGGACTTTAAATCTCCCCCCAAACGTCAATCGCGATTTCGACAACGAGCTCAAGTTTTTTGCGTTGCTCATCGCGAGTTAGCTTGTTGCCGTGGTGAGTGCTGGAAAAGCCGCATTGCGGGCTCAGGCACATTTGGCTGATGTCCATATACTGCGCCGCCTCATCGATACGCCGTTTAATATCGTCTTTGTTTTCAAGCTCTGGTGTCTTGGATGTAATGAGACCAAGTACTACCATGCGGTCCTTGGGCACAAAGCGCAGCGGCTCAAATCCGCCGGCGCGATCTGAATCATATTCCATAAAATAGCCATCGACTTTCATTTCATCGAACATGCGCTCGGCGACGGCTTCATAGCCGCCCGACGTCATCCAGGTACTTTGAAAATTGCCCCGGCACATATGGGTGGTGACAGTCATGCCGGCTGGCCGATTGGCCACAGCAGTGCTGAGGGCGCGCGCATAGGTGACTAATAATTCGTCTGGATCATCGCCGCGTTCGGTGAGGCCGCCCCGAAAATCCTCGTCACAAAGATAGGCAAAACTGACGTCGTCGATTTGCAAATAGGTGCAGCCGAGTTTGCCAAGTTCATCGATTTCTGCAGCATAAGCGGCGATGATATCGGGCCAATAATTTTCTTTTCAGGGTAGGCCTCAGCGCTGATGCCGGCGCGACCACTTCGCAGATGGGTCATCCCAGGCCCGGGAATGCAAAACTTGGCCGTTTGGCTGGTGTTAGCGTTGAGGAAATTAAAATGCTCCCGCATAAATCCCGAATGTGCTCCAAGTTTACCCGTGACTTCAAACGTGCCAACTGTGCCACCGCCAGAAAAGGCGTGACCATAGGTTTCCTCATTCAATTCAATACCATCGAAACCGGTGATGAAATCAAGGTGCCAGTAGTCACGGCGGAACTCGCCATCAGTGATCGACTTAAGGCCAACGTCTTCCTGGAAGGAAATGACCTCGCGGACGTGTTCATCCTCGAATTCTTTTAACTCACCTGCAGACAGGTTACCTTCACGCCATTGCTGACGGGCATCAGTTAATTCTTGCGGGCGCAGTAAGCTGCCGACGTGATCGGCGCGAAAGGGTGGTTTGGACACTTGCGTTAGTCTCCCAAAACGTGAGTCCCCACCCAGCTGTAGAATAACACCGATCGCCCAAAACAATCTAGATGGCAGTATTCGTTGCCGCTTGAACGGCATCATAGATCAACCAGCAGGCCATGATGGTCAAAATAGCTTTCAACAAATTGCGGAAAAGTTTTTCAGGCAGACGATTGAGCGTAATTTTACCTAAATAGGTTCCCGCAAAGCCAAATAATATAAGGCCAATTAACAATGGAATGTATGGCCCAAAAGCAAATCCCAAGACACCGAACACAACGAGTTTAAAGGCGTGATGTATGGTCATAAATGTAGCGTGAGTGGCGACAAACTGTTGGCGGATTTCACTGGCGGCTAGGGCAAATGGAGCAACAACTGGCCCGGTTGCACCGACAAACATCGTCGTAAACGCACCAACCAAACCAGCGCCAAAGAAAGCGATTTTTTTCGGCTCGCGCGCGGTAAATCCTGGGGCCCAAGTTGAGTATAAAATGAAAACGGCAAGAATACCTTGAAGGAGAAACACCGGCAGCGTGATGACTACTTTTCCGCCAATGATGATGCCGATTATGCTTCCTGCCAGGAACATCGGCATTACCTTTATCAAGATATGGCGATACATCAGCATGGCCCGGCCAAAATTAGAGCCGAGCTGGACGACACCATGAATGGGGACCAATACGGTCGGCGGCATTATCAGCGCCATGGTGGCAATGGTCAGTGCTCCTCCGCCCAAGCCGAGCGCGGCGGTTATAAAGCTGCCTAAAAGTGAAACGCCACACAGCAGAGCAAATTCCCAAAGACTCAGATCTGAGCCTGAGATTAAAATTTCTATAAATTGATCCACAAATACTAACCGCGTTATTTGAAAAATATCTTTAGAACACGCTACTCCGATATTTCCTTTTTAGTTAATTTCGATTGTTGTGAAAAGGCCGGTACTTCATCAATCAAATTTGTGGTCAATTATTTGTGTTTACCGAACCGAGTGTTTGACTAATGCAGAGGTGATAAGGCAAGTAGCGGGAGTTTTAATTAATAAATTTCAGGATCAAACATGCGTCTTGTTACTTTTCAAAAAAATAAAGAAACAGCCATCGGCATCGTCGAAGCAGATGGTGCTACCATTATCGATCTCTCGATTGCGGCCCCTGACTTACCGGAGGAAATGACCAGCTTTATTGAGCTTGGCGATGACGGCCTTAAAAAAGCAGCGGCAGCTTGTGAGGGTGCGGATGATGGTGCGCGGACAGCCTTGGCCGATGCCGATCTATTGGCGCCGATTCCCCATCCACGCCGCAATGTCATGTGCGTTGGCCGGAATTATCATGAACATGCCCAGGAATTTCACGATAGTGGCTTTGATGCGACAGCGGGCGCGACGGCTGTACCGGATGATCCGATTATCTTCACCAAGGCAACAACCAGCGTGAGCGGGCCGACCGATCCAATTCCGGCTTACCTCGATAGCTCGAACTCTACCGATTATGAAGGTGAGCTGGCGGTCATTATCGGTAAAGCAGGGCGCGGCATCAGCAAAGCCGACGCGTTCGACCATGTCTTCGGCTATACGGTTTCGAATGATGTCACCGCTCGTACCCAGCAGCACAAACATAAACAGTGGTTCATCGGCAAAAGCCTGGACGGCTACTGTCCAATGGGCCCGATGATTGTCACCGCTGATGAGGCCGGGCACCCGGATAGTTTTCACCTTAGGACCGTCGTCAATGGCGAGACCCGTCAGGACGCCAGCGTTGCGGATTTGATCTTTGATATTCCGACCCTGATTGAGACGATCTCCGCCGGCATTACCTTGAAGCCGGGCGACATTATTGCCACCGGCACGCCGGTTGGTGTTGGCATTGGGTTCGAGCCGCCCGTGTTCCTTAAAAAAGGCGATGTCGTCGAAGTGACCATTGAGCCGATTGGCACGATCCGCAATGAAGTTGAATAAAATAGTCCTTTAAAGTCGCGACGGAATACGCAAACTAACCCCGTTAGAAGTAAAACAATTTCTTTTTGGGGTTATATATGCTTTTCAGATTTATCGCGGTATTAGCTTTCATCTTAATTGGTTCACTTTTCTTTACGCCGGTTTCGCTGGCGGCGGATGGAATAGTCCCCGCCCAGAACGTTGCCAAAAATGTTCAACTGGCTCAGCGTCCTCCTGGTCAACGTCAGCAACAACGCAGGGAGGGCCGCCCCAATCAACAACGGCCAAATCAACAAGCTCAACCGACGGGTGATGGTACGATTAAAATAACACTGCTGGGTACGGGCGGAGGTCCCGGCGGTGGTGGACCCAATCTTATTACCAAGAAAATGAACGCAACCACATTGGTCGAAGCCGGCGGCCAGCAATTTCTGTTCGACGCCGGGCGTGGCGCCATGTTGCGCTTAGCAGAATTAAGCCCGCAGCATATAACCCGTACTGATAAAGTTTTTCTAACTCATCTCCATTCGGATCACATCGTTGATCTTTCGGATTTGTTTCTGAACGGCGGTGGTCGTGGCGGACGCCCCAATTTCTATGTCTGGGGCCCGAAAGGGACGGCCGCAATGACCGATCATCTCGCCAAAGCCTACGACTGGGATTTAAGCTATCGGACTAATCCGCGCCGGCAAAAATTGAAAATGATCGGCAAAGATATCAGCGAAGGCCAGGTCTTTGACAATGCGGGCGTAAAAATCACCGCCTTTGATGTTAATCACTGGCCGCCTCGAAAGCGTGAACAAGATCGCGAAGAATTCCCAGCACTTGGCTATCGGCTCGATTACAACGGACATTCAGTTGTTATTTCAGGTGATACGCGTCCGACCGGCAATATGGTCACCTTTGGCAAAGGCGCTGATGTGTTGATCCATGAGGTTCACGTTGGTCTCGATGGCAGCAAACGCGGACAGGGGGGACGCCCGGTTCGTGGGTCGCATCACACCAGCCCAATTGAGGCCGGTAAAATATTCGCGCAAGCCAAGCCCAAGCTTGCGGTCTATACTCATATCGTTTGGGCGCGCAAATCTGAGCAGGATTTGATTGACCTCACGCGCCAAGAATATAGCGGGCCCTTGGTGGTCGGTCAGGAGCTGATGCAGATTCTGATCAGCAATAAAGTTGAAGTGCTAAAGAGGTAGATTTCTCTTGATTGACCTAACAAATAGCCATATCCAATCTATGGATAGGATTTTAGAATTGACTGAAGAAATGGAAGATACTGAACGGCGCGGTGAAGACGGACGACGCCTGTCAAAGGATCGGCGCAGTGATACCGCGCGTGCGGAAAAATGGCCTGCCAATAAAGAACGGCGATCCGGCAATGATCGACGAGCCTTAGAGCGTCGTCAGCGCTGTATGCATTGCGGTGAAACCTATAAAATTCGTACCATGGGGCAGCCCACCTGTGAATGCCGCTTGCGCGCCATCCGCAATCCTGGCGGCGTGTAAAAATGGCGAGTTTAAAAAAAAGCTAATTTCTACAGCCAGACCTGCATGACAAAGTCAAATGGACCTTCCACATTGGCGATGTCGACACGCTGAAGTTGGATGCGATAGCCGCCCTCAGTTTTCTTTAGCGTGTGGGTATATTTACCGCCGAAATAGCGCTGATCATCCAGCCGATACTCAACCATATGAAAGCGTGACGTACAGACGACATCACCGGTCGCCTCATCTTCGCTTTGAATGATGACATTGGAAACCGTATGGCTGGTGCGATGGCCGGCCATTTGCGAATGGGCATAAGGGTGCTCAACCCGGCGGATGCGCATATCCATGAGATAAACATCTTCATAGAATATATTTGGCACCCGCTCGCCGGTAACTTGCTCCGGATCAACCGGCATCCAATATTTACCGTCTGCGGTGAAGAGCTCGAGCCAGTCATCCCAGCGGCGGTCATCAAGAATTTCCGCTTGCTGGTAAAGGAACTGTTCGACGGCGCGTTGCGTATCGGCCGATGTGTTCAAGGCGTTATCTTTTGGCATTTTATTCACCCCCCGTCATATATTCTTGCCAGGCAGCAAACATGTTCCGCATCGGCTGTTCACTCATGCCGGTGACCGAGGTTGTGACACCATCGACAACCGGGTCCTGGCCAACATTGCGGTGCAAGCTGACCCAATCACCGCCGCCATCAAGCTCGAGACCATCCTGACAGGCGCGGAAGTTATTGAGATCATCGGCGTTGACCATCGTTGAAGGCGCGTTGACGTGGTAGTAGTAGGCGAGGGAGCGGTCATAAATTCCTTCCGGTGCGCCTTTTAATTTAAAGTGCCAAATCTCGGTCAGGGTTTTGTTGGCGGCCAGCGGGCGAACGGCGCGCAGCTGTTGCAACGGCGGCTGCACTGACAGACACGGATAGACCAGCACATGGTGAACATTGGTGGACAAGATTTCATCCATGCGTTCTTCACCGTGAACGGCAGTCAGCGCTTCTTCATGAGCGATGGTCACCGGATCGCGCGGGCGCAAGCCCATATAACCAGCTAACACATTATGACCATAGGGATGGCCGATGGTGCTGAGGCTGTCCCATTTCTCGAACGGTAGCGTAAAGTCAGCCAGGAATTGATAGCCCATGGGGGCGTCTTCGCCGGTTTTGTCTTTGTAGACTTTTTGCATGTCCGCCGCGGCGTCACCGGTCGAGTGATGCGTGATGGAGGGATGGACCGCGTCCAACTGGTTTTCGAGGAAAATTTTCCAATTGGAGTGCTGGATGATACGGAAGCAATTGGCGACGATTTCAGCTTCGCCCTCGGGAGAGCGATTGCAAATGTCGTCAAACGCAACTTTACCGCCACCGAGCCAGGTTTCGAGGTCAGGGCCGTCTTCGCTTAAACTCGCGAATATAAAGCCGCGGTAATTGGCCTGTCGTTCGGCCGGTCTCATTTGCAGTTGCGGATCTTTCAGATCAATAATGCCATCATAGCCTTCCTTCATCGGCAGATTACGAAGGCTGCCATCCATGGCGAATTGCCAAGCGTGATAGGGGCAGCGGAAGGATTTTTTATTGCCGGAATTACCATGAAGATTGTTGCAAATTAACGCGCCCCGATGGGGACAGCGGTTATAAAGCACATGAACTTGGCCGTCCTCGGCGCGGCAGATGATCATGCGCTCCTTGCCGACCCAGGTCGTCCAATAGTCGCCCGGATTAGGCACCTGGCTTTCATGGCCAATGTAAATCCAGGATTTATGGAAAATATTTTTCAGTTCTTGTTCAAAGACTTCCTCGTCGGCGTAACAGGCTTTGTGCACGCGGTCCGGCTCGACGAGAGAGCCAATATCCAGATTTTGATCTTTTGGCATAATCGCTGCTCCCTGTTATTTATTAATTCTAATTATCGATAGTTTTTCAAATCGGTGCAAGATTCTTGATAAAGAAAGTTTGCGTGGGAGGGTGATAGGGATTTTAATACTATTTGGAAACTTAGAAATCTTGGTATTTGCTATATTGAAGAACACCAGAGTAGGGGCGGTTTGTTATGGACAAAAAGGTTGATGAGGCGAAAAACAAAGACCGCGCCAACATAACGCGACATGTTGATCTTCGCGATCTGCTGGAACGCTTCGAGGAAATCGGTGAGCTGGAAGTTATCGAAGGCGCTGACTGGAACTTAGAATTGGCGGCGCTGGCAGAAGTTGTCTGCGCGCGCAATCCAGGCAAGGCACCGGCATTACTCTTCAAAAACATCAAAGATTATCCGGAAAACTTTCGCATTCTTTCAGGCGCGGCGAACTCGTTTAAGCGGCTGGCCGTCGTGCTTGGTTTTCCCGAACCGGAAAAAGAGTTGGATTTGGTGCAATGCTACCGCGATCGAATGAAAGAAGACTTCGAGCTTATCCCCCCCGAAGAAGTAAAGACCGGACCCATCCTGGAAAACATCGACCGTGATGAAGATGTCGATCTTTATAAGTTCCCGATCCCTTTTATCCATGAATATGACGGCGGGCGCTATATCGGTACCGATGATGTCGTCATTATGAAGGACCCGGACAGTGGCTGGGTCAATGCCGCAACTTACCGCGTGATGGTACAGGATAAAAATACCACTGGCATCTGGATGTCGCCCGGTAAGCATGGCCGCATGATCCGGGAGAAATACTTTGCCAAAGGTGAACCATGTCCGGTGTTGATCTCTTGCGGACAGGACCCCCTGCTTTTTCTAGCCGGTCACTCCGAAGTTGATATTGATGTCTCTGAATTTGATTACGCCGGCGGCCATCGCGGTTTTCCCTTTGAGACCATTCCCAGTGAAATCCACGGTCTGCCGATCCCGGCCCATGCCGAAATTGTTTTAGAGGGCGAGATTTATGGAGATGAAGAAAGCATTCAAATCGAAGGGCCGTTCGGCGAGTTCATGGGCTATTACGCCAGTGATGCCAGTGAACAGCCCATCGTCAAGGTGAGACGGGTTTATTATCGCAACGATCCGATCTTGACGATGGCCGTGCCGTCGCGTCCACCGGCGAACTTTACATTTGCCCGGGCGGCAGTGAAATCAGCGATGATTTGGGATGAGATCGAGAAAGCCGGTCTGCCAGGTGTCGAAGGCATTTGGTGCCATGAAGCCGGCGCCGGGCGGCTGTTTAATGTCATCTCGATCAAACAAATGTATGCGGGTCATGCGACGCAAGCGGCTATGTTGGCGGCTAATTGTCATGCCGGAAATTATGCTGGACGCTGGGTTGTTGTCGTCGACGAAGATATCGATCCCTCAAACATCTTTGATGTGGTTTGGGCAATATCAACCCGCTGCGATCCGCCTGAAGATACCAGATTTATCCATAAGTCCTGGTCAACGCCGCTCGATTCCATGTTGCAGGGGCCACCTTATCAGAATAACCGTGGCATTATAGATGCCTGCCGGCCCTGGGGTTGGAAAGATGATTTTCCACGGGTCGCTGAATCAAGCCCGGAATGGAAAGACAAAGTCATGAAGAAATGGCCGCATTTATTTGAAAACTGAATCTAGACCAATACCATCACCTTCATCACGGAGACTATTATGGACGAGAAAGTATTTGCCGGCATAAATCAAAGCGATCTGGATGCCTGGATCGAAAAGGTCGAAAAGCTGGGTCAATTGAAACGAATTACGGCAGAAGTCGATCCTGATCTCGAAACTTCTACGTTGACTTACATGGTCGGTCGCGAAGAAGGCAGTCCGGCGCTTTTGTTTGAAAACATCAAAGGCCACCCTGGCCACAAAGCCGTCTACAATATGATCGGCTGTAATTTGGATCGTTTCTGTATCGCCATCGGCGAGGAGCCGGTCGACCATCCTTTGGAAGCGGCACAAATTCTGAAAGACAAAATGCATCTCACCGAGCCGCCGGTGGAAATTGACGGCGCCAACGCCCTGGTAAACCAAAATATTGAGACCGGTGATGATATCGATATCACCAAATTTCCAGCACCTCGAATGTGGCCCTTGGATGGCGGTAAGTATCTCGGCACGGCGACGGCGGTGATTACCCGAGATCCTGAAAATGACCGGGTAAATGTCGGCACCTACAGGCAAATGATAAAATCCAAAGACGAAATCGGTCTTTATACCTCGCCCGGTAAGGACGCCGGACTTGACCGGGACAAGTGGTGGGCGATGGGTAAGCCGATGCCGGTGGCGCTCTGTTACGGCATTGATCCGTTGTTGTTTGTGGTTGCCGCCACCAGCTTCGCTAAAAATGAAAGCGAGTACGATTACTACGGCGGCATCGGCGGCTCGCCGTTGGAAACATTCACCGGTGATGTTACCGGCTTGCCGCTGCCGGCCCGGGCTGAGATCATTCTTGAAGGCCACGTCTATCCGGATGCAACATTTGCCGAGGGGCCGTTTGGTGAATTTACCGGCTACTATGGCCGGCCGGCGGGTGAAACGCCCTATGTTAAAGTTGAAAAAGTCCGCTACCGCGATGATCCAACGCTGACCTGCGCCTTGATGGCAGACGGCAAGGCCAACGAAGCCGGTTTGTTTTGGGCCATGCTGCGGGCGGCCAAGGTCTGGAATGATCTGGAGAAAATGGGCGTGCCGGGCTTGCAAGGTGCGTGGTCGGTACCGGAAGCCGCCGGCTGGGGCATCACCGTGGTTTCGATCAAGCAGATGTATGCCGGGCATGCTTCGCAAGCCGTGAACCTCGCCGCTCAATGTATGGGCGGGGCCTATTTCGGCAAATACGTCATCGTCGTTGATGAGGATATTGATCCGACCAATGTCAATGAAGTTTTGTGGGCGATGGCGACGCGCTCTCGGCCAAGTGAATCAATCGATATTCTGCGTGAAACCTGGAGCACCTATCTCGATCCCAGTCTAAACCCGCCCGAGATCAGGCCTTGGGGCTCCAAGTGTCTCATCAATGCCTGCATGGAATATAAACATATCAACGATTTTTCACCGCGCACCAAAATGTCAGAGAAAATGTATAAGGCGGTTGTTGAGCGGTGGGATGAGTACGGTCTCGACAGTGATGCGCCGAACCTCAATGTTTTTGAAGACGCCGATTTTCCAGAGAAAGTATAACGGGGGAATACATGATCGATCTATATACCTGGGATACTGACAATGGCCGGAAAGCACGCCATGCGATGGAGGAAAGTGGACTTGAGCACACCATCAAACTGGTCAATCTGCAGAAGCAAGAGCAATTCGAGCCGGAATTTCTGAAGATCAGTCCCGGCCATAAGATACCGGCGCTGATTGATCACGATGGACCGGGCGGCGAAACCATATCGCTTTGCGAGTCGGGCGCGATCTTAAAATATCTCGCCACCAAAGCCGGCAACGGGCTCTATCCGTCAGACCCGCTGGCTCAAGCCAAAGTTGACCAATGGCTGTTTTACGGCTCGGCGACGTATACCACGCTGGCGCAACAATATGGGTATTTCTGGGTGAGGGCACCGGAACCGATCGAAGAAGCCAAAGAGTATTACGATGGCGTGCTGCGGGATATGATGGCCACTATCGACCGCCACTTGGGTGACAATGAATACATGGCAGGCGATTATTCAATCGCCGATATTTCGATCTATGCCGATACCCACATTCATGGTGTTCAACGGATCGGCTTGGATGACTATCCCAATCTCAAACGCTGGCACGATGTGATTGAAGCGCGGCCGGCGGTTCAGCGCGCCTGGGCTCCGTTCTAATTACTAATCTGGACGCCTGATTTTGCTCGGCTCACTTTTATCGCTCGCTTCGGCTGCTTTTTTTGGCCTCAATAGTGCGACTATGCGCCGGGCTGTGCTTACCGGCACGGTGTTGCAAGGCATGGCGATCTCGGTGCCGCTTGGCGTGCCGATCTTTGTTATCGCCGCGCTCAGCTTTGGCTCTTTCGGCCTGTTGTGGGAGTTCTCTGAGCGAACCTATATTCTGCTCGCCTTGGGCGGCATCGTGCATTTTGTCTTTGGCCGTTATTGTAATTACCGGGCGATCAAAGCCATGGGGGCCAATCTGGTCCGCCCCATTCAACAGACTAATATTATACTGACTTTGGTCTTAGCGATGTGGCTGTTGGATGAATCGCTAACGCCGCTCCGCATGTTCGGCATTGCGCTGCTGCTGATCGGGCCGTTTATCATGCTGCGAGATCGTAAAAAATTCACGGCCAAAGTCGCCAGCAACAAAGAAAGCTCGTTTCAGCCTAATTACCCCGAAGGTATTTTGTTCGGCATCGGTTCAGCCATCGGCTTTGGCTCGAGCGCCATATTTATTCGGGCAGCACTTGCCGGCAGCGGGCCCACCGCTGGCATGGCGGGGGGAATTATCTCTTATGGCGCGGCGGCCATAATTATGCTGATTGTGATCGGCCATCCGACGCGCCTCAAGCACGTGACCTCAATGTCGCGGGTAACCGCCAAATGGTTTACGACATCGGCTTTCACCATCGGTATTTCGCAAATGCTGCGCTTTATGGCCCTGGCCGTGGCGCCCGTAACCGTGGTGGCACCCATCCAGCAAACTACGGTGATTTTTCAAGTGCTGTTTGCCTGGCTGATCAACCGCGAACATGAAGCCTTCGGGTTTTGGGTAATGATGGGTATCTTATGTTCGCTGATCGGTGCCATGGCGCTTTCAGTCAGCACCGAGTTTATTCTCACCACGTTCGACCTGCCGCAAGCGATCCGCGACATCGCCAGCTGGACCTGGCCACCACAGTAAATTAAGGCATCGGCACCACGATACCGCCGCGATCGCCAATTTTGGTGGTGCCGAACCGTTCGGCAAAACAATCTGGTAAAGGACGGTCGCCCGGCACGCTTAGCCACAAACGCAACAGATGACGCCGCCGTTCCGGCTCTGGCCAATCTTCGAAACCCATACGGTCATGCAGCAGTGAATGATTGTGAACAAATTGCATGTCGCCGGGTTCAAGCTGCATCGTCAGTGTCAATTTCGGCTCATTGGCCAACTCATCTAAAAGATTTAGCGCCTCTATGTGCTCGGGGCTGAGGCGCATGGCGCCTGAAAAGCGTTGGGCGGAATCGATATATTGCCGCTGATACATGACATTGAGAAAATCCTCATACCAGGTGAAAACCGGAATTTCAAAAAAGGGGTTCATGCCTTCAGGTATTTCACCGCGCCGGTCGGTGGCGATGGGATCAAACAAAAGAGGCAATAAATCCGCTCGTCTTTCCCGAAAAGCGTTGTAGATACTTGCCGCACTGACCAGCATTGACGCGCCGCCGGACTTTGACGTTTGGAGACAAATAAGCCCGACAACATCACAGGAATCGGTGTGAAAAGTTTGGCGCTCGCTGGTCTGATATATACGCACATTGGTGTCTGACGCGTCGGCGCCGACATCCCGCACGTGGCCTAAAAGATCACCGGCCGCATTCTGTGAACGGGCATGGCCAATATGCGATCCCAGACCATAAAAGATAGCGGCAACTTCGTCACCGGAATAGCGATCAACATCCAACCCACGTATCAGCACAAAACCGCGGCCGGCAATTAATTCCTGGCGCAGGTTTGATAGCAGCGGGCCCAAAGTTGGCAATTCGAATGTATCTGGCGATAACGCCGAGATATCTACATTGCCGACGATGGCGTGTTCAAGTTCTGATACATGACCTTCGGATAAGTTCATGGTCCAGGTTTTAGGATTTTTCGTGAGGTCGCGACCGCTCCAGGCAGAGGCAATATCTTGGCGGGGAGGTAATGTCGTCATGGCACTATCAACCGCACTCATGGCATCGGCGGCAGGCCGCTTTCCCTGAGCGCTCGTTCATAGACTGGCAGATCACTGGCAGTCGGCAGTTGCGGGACTTGGCCGAACAGCCCGGCGATCCAGCCGCGGTGATAATTGCCGTGCAGCGCCAGATGAGACAGTATCATCGCCCGCGACATCGAGCCTTGCTTGCCTTCGATCATGGTGTAGTTGATGACCTCGTTCAATTCTTCGTCGCTTAAATTTGCCGTGTAGCCGGTGAGCGTTTTATCCATCTCCTGGCGCAACTGCCAGAGCTCATCCATGTCCTCGGTAATCATCGCCCGCAGCTCGGTATAGGGATGGCTGCCGCCGGTCATATGGGCCAACCATACTTCGTCCATTGCCAGCAAATGATTGAGGCTCGCCAGGATCGAAACCAACAGGGAAGGGCGCTCTTTGGTCACTTCTTCGGGTGGCAAATCCAGCACCGACTTATAGCAAACTTCGTTGGCCCAGGCGTTATAGTCGATCAGAGTCTGGATATAGGTTTTGTAGGTCATGACGTTTTACCTCTTTTTTTCGGCAGCATAATAAAAACCAAGCTAAGTGCCATGAGTTATCTCAGAGAACAACCGATAATGAAAAATTCGGATTGAAACAAATATATTACATTTGGATACAATCTGAAATTTTTCAGTCCAAATTTTTTAAAAATAATTATTTTAACCCGCTAAGATTTATTGCTTCGGGTAGGTTATTCAAATCATTAGAGAATTTACAAAATGTCCTAGTGGAAAAAACCAAGGCAGCATAAATTAGTATGCACAACAATCCGCAAATTTTCATCCAGTAATTCGTTTGCCATTGCGGCAACTTAGTACCCATTGAATTATTTTTAGTTATGCCCATATGAATTCACGCGATTGTGATAATCGACTTAATAACCATTGTATTCTGTATTTATAATTGAAGGAGTCACCATGAAAATTGGAAAATTTATAGCTGCTGTCGTAGTTGGATTGGCTGTTGCCTTTCCCGCAATGGCTGATATTTCGCCCGTTGAAATTAAAGGTGCAACGACTGTCAGCGTATCGAAAGCTAAAGAACTATTTGAAAAAGAAGTTGCTTTTATCGATGTACGTAAAAATTCAGATTGGGACGCCGGCCGTATACCAGGCGCAGTCCATATCGAGCTGAAAAAGGTTTTCTCCGAAGCCAAACTTCTGGAAGTTGTAAAAAAAGATAAACCAGTTGTTTTTTACTGCAACGGAGAAAGTTGCCTGCGGTCTTCCAAAGCAAGCGCGAAAGCAGTGAGCTGGGGATTCAAGAATGTTTACTACTTTCGCCTCGGTTTTCCAGGGTGGAAAAAAAGCGGCTTTCCAGTCGAATAATTTACTCAACTATCCCTAAAGAAATAGGCCAGTATAATGCAATTACGTACAAGAATAGTCATTGGCGCAATATCTAGTATGTTAATTGTTGCCATCGTGGTTGGATATGCTGGCCACTTCTCTCTGGACACTGAAAAACGCCAAAAGCAGGAATTGGCAATTAGTTCACAGCTCGCTCTCATTAACAATATTGCAGCGACATCTTATTCGGTCATGGAAACGGCGACGCGGGGAATCACGCGCAATCGGGATCTCTTGAACGGTCTTAAGAAAAAAGAAGCCGACAAAGTCAAAGAAGCTACCAAAACAACTTTTAATCGACTGAGCGCCGGAGGCGCCGTCGACGCTATTCAAATTTTCGACATTAAAAAGAAGCCGATATTCTCGGCTCAATTAGGCTCGGCAGGTGCACCGAGTTCAGGTGAACCCAATCCGCTGGTCGAGCAGACCTTCAAAGCGAAAAAACTCGTTCGTGGGTTAGTCATAGGCGCCGATGGCGGTCCCATGGTGTCCATGTCATTCCCCATCTATCGACGTGGTAAGCTCGTCGGTTTTGGCACCTTTTCAAAGAATTTCGACTTTTTAGTTAAGCAATTTGAAGCCAGTACTGGCAGTAAGATTGTATTCGTGGGTAAAAATGAAAAAGTTGTTTCATTAAGCGACAAGAAAACCTGGCAAAAGGTTATTGATGCAAATCTGAAAATACCCGGATTTGGTCAGGACGTCATCGTTATCGGTGACGAAGCTTTGGAAGTAAGCTGGCAGGATTTAAGAGGCGTAAATAACGCAATAATCGGCAAGGCCATAGTTGTCGCCGACCTTTCTGCAACCTATTTTGCCCGGCGCAATTTCGAATTTGGTTTCTATCTCGGTATATTGACGCTGATTATCGTATTTATTGGCGGAACATTTTTGTATCTTCGCCATTCATTTAAACCTCTTGGAACCATTACGCTTGCTATTTCTGAATTGGCGGAAGGCAATGTTGACGTTGATATACCTTCTACCGGTCGCAAAGATGAAATTGGTAAAATTTCGGAAAGTCTTGAAGTATTTAAGGAAAACGCCGCGGAAAAAATGCGTCTCGAGGTAGCAGCCGAGAAGCAGCGCAAAGCAGCGGAATCTGAAAAAGAGCGGCAGCGCGAAGAAGAAGCGCAACGCCAGCATGATAATCTACAACAACAAAAGGTCGAGCAGGAAGCTGAAGCTGAGCGCCAGCGCCTGGAAATGGAACGCGAGAGAAGCGACGTGGAAGCGGAAGCCGAACGCAAACAGCTGGCGCAAGAAGAGGATGAGCGTCGCCAGGCGGAAGCCGAACAGGAACGTCTGGAGGCGATGAGACAGCTTGCCGATGATTTTGAAAAACAGGTTCTTGGCGTTGTAAACCAAGTTGCAGTATCGGCCCAAGGTATGGAGGCCAAGGCTTCCAATATGCAGCAAATAGCAGAAGATTCAAAACTGATGTCTTCGAGTGTTGCGGCGGCTGCCGAACAGGCCACTGGAAACGTACAGACTGTCGCGGTGGCGGCGGAAGAATTATCCACTTCGGTAAAAGAAATCGCCTCGCAGGTAACCCGTTCAACACAAATTTCCAACGACGCCGTAACCCAGGCTGAAAGCACCAATGATATGGTGAAGGGCCTTGCGGAATCCGCTGCTAAGATTGGTGAGGTCGTTGAGCTTATTAATGATATTGCCAGCCAGACGAATTTACTTGCACTCAATGCGACAATTGAAGCCGCACGAGCCGGAGAAGCCGGCAAGGGATTTGCCGTTGTTGCCTCGGAGGTCGGTAATTTAGCTAGTCAAACCGCCAAGGCGACGGAAGATATCGCCGCACAGATTTCTGAAATACAAGATGCAACAAATAACTCTGTTGATGCAATTCAGGACATCTCAAAAACCATTTCCGATATCAATGATATCGCCACGGGTATTGCGGCGGCTGTGGAAGAGCAGGGCGCTGCAACTCAGGAAATTGCCCGCAGCGTTGAGCAGGCTTCGTCCGGCACCCAAGATGTGACGTCAAATATTACGGGAGTTGCGGAAAAGGTAACCGTTACTGGTACGGAGGCTGATCAAGTCAGGTCTTCCGCTGAAGAACTGGTCGGTAAATCGGATCAATTGGGCGAGGCGGTGAAGCAATTTCTGGCAAATGTGCGGAGCGATACGGGCAATCCGCAGGCTGCCTAAATAACTCTATCCAAACAAAGGTTCGGGCAGGCCTTGCGCGTCGACTTCTACTTTAAATAAGCCGCCTTCGAGCGGACGGTTGGCTTTTTCTTCGTCGTCCAGGAATTCACCAAGCGAGGTAATATAGAGCGTTTTTAAATCAGCCCCGCCAAAGGCGCACATGGTCGGGCGCTCAAACGGCAGCTCAATGACGGTATCGACTTGGCCCGCTGGAGTATAGCGCCTGATAGTCCAGCTGCGGGGCTGGGTCAGCCAGTAGCAGCCATCGGTATCGACCGTGGCGCCATCCGGCACACCATCACCCTCGCCAAAATCGATGAAAACCCGACGGTTGGAAAGTGCTGCATTATCAAGATCAAAATCATAGGCCCAGACCACGGCCATCCGGGTATCGGCAAAATACATGGTTGTGTTGTCCGGACTCCAGGCGAGGCCATTGGCGAGAATAATACTGTCCTGCTTAAGTGTCGCTCCGCCGTTTGGGTCCAGGCAATAGAGCGCGGCGTCAGGAATATTCTCACCTTGATCAATCATCGTGCCTGCCCAGAACCGCCCGGCGCGGTCACAGCGGCCATCGTTGAAACGATTGTTAGGCTTATCCGCTTCAGGGTCGGTGATCGGGGTGAAGTCACCACTCATCGGATCATAAAAATGAAAACCGTTTTCGGCAGCGACAACAAAGCCGCCAGCCTGCCGCATGCCGAAAGAGCCGAACCGTTCCGGTGTGTCCCAGCTTTGATTGCTGGCGGAAGAAGGGTCCCAGCGGTGAAATTTTCGGCCCTCGATATCGATCCAATAGAGACACTGCTCGGCCACGTTCCAGGTCGGGCACTCGCCGACTTTGGAATGGCTTTCGAGCAGACATTCGACGTTAGAGGCGGGGATGGTGTGCATCTAAAAAATCATCAAAATATTAGGGGTTCAGGGGTTTCATCACCGGCGTGGAGGAAATCGAAATCGGCGCCTTCATTCGCTTGGGTGACGTGTTTGGCATAAAGGGCCGTATAACCGCGGGTCGCCGGGTAGACCGGCGGTGACCATTTAGCTTTGCGTTTTTCCAAATCAGCGTCACTGACATCCAGATGAATTTTACGACCCGGAATATCAATCTCGATCTCATCGCCATCCTTGACCAAAGCGAGCGGGCCACCAACCGCCGCTTCTGGGGCGACATGTAAGACACAGGTGCCATACGCCGTGCCGCTCATCCGGCAATCAGAGATACGCACCATATCGCGCACGCCTTTTTCCAGGAGCTTTTTCGGGATCGGCAACATGCCCCATTCCGGCATGCCGGGTGCGCCGATCGGCCCGGCGTTTTGCAGCACCAAAACTGAGTTCTCATCGACCTCCAAATCTGGATCGTCGATACGCAAATTCAAATCCGTATAGTCTTTAAAGACGACGGCTTTGCCAGTGTGCTGATGATACTTTGGATCAGCGGCAGTCTGCTTAATGACGCAGCCGTCCGGTGCCAGATTACCCCGCAGGATCGCCGTACCGCCCTCATGATACAGCGGATCATCGACGGATTTAATCACCTCCGCCAAATAAACCGGCTGGTCGGTGATCGACTCGCCGAGCGTGCCGCCAGTGACATTTATTTGCTTGAGATCGAGGAGATCTTTCATCTGGTTCATCAAGCCGCGGATACCGCCGGCGTAATAAAAGTCTTCCATCAGAAATTCACCGGAGGGTTTGATGTTGGCGAGCACCGGCGTCACTTGCGAGATTTTGTCAAACCGTTCGAGGTCGAGCTTGATGCCCGCCCGGCCTGCTATCGCGATCAGATGGATCATCGCATTGGTAGAGCCGCCCATCGCCATATCAACGGCTGTTGCGTTATCGAACGCCGCTTCGGTCATAATATCGCGGGGCTTTAAATCCTCCCACACCATATCGACAATCCTCCGTCCGCAGGCCGACGCCATCAAAGCATGCGCCGTATCGACAGCTGGAATAGATGAGGCCCCGGGAAGGGTCATGCCGAGGGCTTCCGATAGCGCCATCATGGTCGCCGCCGTCCCCATCACCATACAGGTGCCGGCTGAGCGCGACATACCGCCAACCACATTTTCCATTTTCTCATCATCAATCAGACCGGCCCGGCGATCCGCCCAATAGCGCAGCACATCAGTGCCGCTGCCCAAAGTCTCGCCGGCATAAAAGCCGCGCAACATCGGACCCGCCGGCATATAGATCGCGGGGATATTCATCGACAGTGCCGCCATCAAGAGAGCAGGGGTCGTCTTATCGCAGCCGCCCATCAGGACAACGCCGTCGATCGGATGGCAGCGGATCAGCTCTTCGGCCTCCATGGCGAGGAAATTGCGATACAGCATGGTCGACGGCTTGACCAGAATTTCACCCAACGACATCGCCGGCAGCTCAATCGGAAAGCCGCCCGCCTGATAGACACCACGTTTAATCTCCTCGGCCCGGTCTTTGAAATGCGAATGGCAGGTGTTCATGTCGCTCCAGGTATTAATGATACCGATCCGGGGTTTGTCATTAATGTCTTCCGGACCGAACCCCATTTGCCGCGAGCGCGCCCGGGCACTGACGCCCCGCATCGTATTAGGGCCGTACCAGCGCTGACTTCGAAGGTCTTCGAGTTTCTTCTTCTTTTTTGCCATCGGATTATTCCTTATTTGAGGACGTCTTGTTTATAGAGATACATCAGGCCGATCTGGCCTTTGTCGCCATTTCCCTGGGCGCCGAGGAAGCGATAGAGCTCGGTTACCGTCGATGTCACCGGCAAAGGCTGCCCTGTCTGCTTACCCATATCACAGGCCGCGTTCATGTCTTTCAGCATATTGCCCGGCGCGGTCGCCCAATAGTCCGCCTTGATCATGCGCTTGGCGTGATCTTGTAGCACTGTCGAGTCGGCCCAGCCGCCGGCGAGTGCTTCCGGTATTTTTGAAACCTGCACGCCATAGCTATCGGCAAAGGCAAATTGCTCGGCCATGACCGCTACTTCGGCGGCGATGATTGATTGGTTGACCAGCTTGGTCGCCTGGCCACAGCCGACCGGCCCCATATGGGTAAGCCGCTGCGAGATTGGCGTGACGACAGGACGCAGCCGTTCGATGTTGGCATCCTCACCACCGGCCATTAAAACCAAGGTGCCGTCGCGGGCACCAAAGCGGCCGCCAGAAACCGGGCAATCGACAAAGCTCATGCTGTTGGCGTTTTTAAGACGGGCGGCAAATTCCCGCGCGCTCTCCGGATGGATCGACGAGCAGTCAACCATCAGCATATCTGAGGAGGCGCCCTCTATCAGGCCGCCGGCGCCAAATATTACCTCCTCGACAGCGGCAGCATCGAACACGCAGGTGAAAACGATATCGACGGTCTTGGCGAGATCTTTGGGGGAGGCGGCTAATGTCGCACCAGCTTCTACCGCTGGGTTCATTTTAGAGGGAGTGCGGCCCCAGACCGTGACGTCAGTGCCCGCTTTTAAAAAATTGAGCACCATCGGCATGCCCATTACGCCCAAGCCGATAAATCCGATTTTTACAGCCGCCATTATTTATTTCCTGTTTATTCTCATAATTAAGGGGACACGATACTTAATTAACATCAATTCACAACTTCCTTAATTAAGTATCGTGTCCCCTTAATTATTATACAAGGTTGCTCTCAAATGCTGGGAGAGGTATCACCGACACTATGTTTTTCTATTTGTCGAAGATCCTGTGGTTTCTGGCTGATCCGGGCAATCTTTTATTGATCGCGCTCTGTGTTGGCACCGGTCTGCTTTGGACAAAATGGACCAAAGCAGCGAAGTATGTTCTGACAACAACCGCTGTCGTTGCCGTCTTGGTGACGATATTACCGATCGGCCCGCTAATATTTGGCAATCTTGAGAATCGCTTTCCTCAGGTTAAGAAGCTGCCGCAAAATATAACCGGTATTATTGTCTTAGGCGGCATCGTTGATCAGTTTGTCACCGATGACCGCAAGCAGATGGTTATCAATGGCGCTGTCGAGCGGCTGACTGAATTTGCCCGGCTGTCGTTTCATTATCCGAATGCCAAACTGGTTTTTTCCGGTGGCTCCGGCGTGCTCGGTAAACAGGGCTTAAAAGAATCTGACGTTATTAATCCGCTGTTGGTGACGCTGGGTCTCAATCCCAATCGCATCATTTTTGAAAATCAATCCCGCAACACGGCGGAAAACGCGACGCTGACAAAAAAAATCATTAAACCAAGGCTTGATCAGCGCTGGCTTATTATAACTTCGGCTTTTCATATGCCGCGCGCCATCGGCAGCTTTCGCCAAGCCGGCTGGAATGCGATCGCCTATCCGGTCGACTACCACCAGAAAAGCGCAGCGCAATTTGGTCTTGGGTTAAATCTGCGCTCTACACTCGGTGTGCTTTCGACTTCGCTTCATGAATGGATGGGGTTAACCTTTTATTGGCTATCTGGTCGTACAAATGAGCTTTATCCAAAACCCAGAAATTAAGGAAATAAATATGGGGCGAGTTTTTATGTTGGTTTGTGTTGGGCTGTTGCTCGCGCTCCCGGCCCAGGCGGCTGAGCAAAAAGATTTAGCCGTTTGGTTGAAGGAATTACGTATCGAGGCGCTCGGTAAGGGCATCCGCGCTGAAACTTTTGACCGCGCTTTCACCGGCTTTAAACCGATCCCCAGGATTATTGAGCTCGATCGCCGTCAGCCTGAATTTACCATGACGTTCCAGAAATATCTCAGCCGGGTGGTGCCAAAATCTCGCGTGCTGCGCGGCCGAGCTAAATACAAAGAGAACAAAGAACTGATTGATAAGATTGGCAAGAAGTATGGCGTACAGCCTCGCTTTATCATGGCGTTCTGGGGCGTTGAAACGGGCTTTGGCCGGCATTTCGGCGGCTTCTCGGTGGTCCATTCCCTGGCAACGCTGGCGTTTGATGGGCGGCGCAGTAAGTTTTTCCGGAGCCAACTTCACCGTGCGCTACGCATTCTTAACCAGGGTCATATCAGCCACGCGCAAATGAAAGGTTCCTGGGCCGGTGCGATGGGAAACTTTCAGTTCATGCCATCGAGTTTCGAGACTTTTGCCGTCGATTATGATGGCGACGGTAAACGTGATATTTGGAACAACAAAGGCGATGCTTTTGCTTCGGCGGCCAATTATTTGTCACGATCTGGCTGGCGGCAGGATCAAACTTGGGGACGGCCGGTCAAGCTGCCAAAAGATTTTGATTCGTCGCTGATTGGCCTAAAAGTCAAAAAGCCGATCAGCGCTTGGCAAAAACTTGGCGTCCGGCGGCCTGACGGTAAAGACCTGCCAACCCGCAATCTGTCGGCCTCGCTGGTCATCGCCAGAAATAAAAAAACCGAGAAAGCAGGGCGCGCCTTTATGGTATACAATAACTACCGCGTTACCCTTAAGTGGAACCGCTCGACATTTTTTGCCGTTGCCGTCGGAACATTGGCGGAACGCATCGGCGCAAAATAGCAGCGTAGGGAGTTGCCACAGTTTCGAAATGAATGCTTAAGGAATATAGTGTACGCAAAGTAAGCTACAGCGAATCTTCGCGGGGTAAGAGTGTATAAACGACTTTCAATTTTGATATTAGCCTTGTTCGTGCTGGGCGCCTGTGCCGAAACCCAATTGCTTGTCCATACGGCTAAACAAATTGGCCGCAGCACGAAAAAAGAACCGGCTCAGCAGGGCGGCTATAAAATCGGCAACCCTTATCAAATCAAGGGCGTCTGGTACTATCCGGCGGTTGATTACAATTACAATAAAACCGGCATTGCTTCCTGGTATGGCCCGGGCTTTCATGGAAAATTGACGGCGAACGGCGAAACCTATGATCAAAATGCACTGACAGCAGCGCACAAAACCCTGCCTTTGCCGAGCATTGTTCAGGTCACCAATCTTGAAAATGGCCGCTCGATAAAAGTGACCGTGAATGACCGGGGGCCTTATGCCTTTGGCCGGATAATTGATATGTCACGGCGCGGGGCTCAACTGCTCGGTTTTCATCGCCAAGGCACGGCGAGAGTTCGCGTTAGCATATTGGCAGATCAAAGCCGGATGTTGGCGCAGCAGCTTAAAAGCGGCGCTGTCTTAGCTAAAATCGGCACGCCGATTCGCCGCGATATCGATGTCGCCAAGCCGGGGGTCGCCAGCGAGACGTTACTACCGCCACCCGGCGCCAAGGCAGATAAACCGGCAGCAGCTTACACGCCGCGCAAAACAGTTGTCGCCAGCCGCAAGCGGGTAACCGATACCCCAACAGCGCCAAATGGTATGGTTTCAACCGGCCCGGTAAACCCGACAAATATGTTTGTTCAAGCTGGCGCCTTTACCCGCTATGATTTTGCCAATCGGACGGCAGCCCGCTTGGCTGAATTGGGCAATGTAAAAATAACGACGGTTAAAATCAGAGGTAAAGAATTTTACCGCGTGCGCGCTGGACCAATCGGTGCGCTCGAAAATGCCGATACGGTGCTGGAACGAATTATTCGCGCTGGCTACACCAATGCACGGATCGTTGTCGACTAAATCAGAATCAAGCATTTAACACAATTCCATCACAATTTGGTCATAATGGGTGGTAATATTTCCGCCTATAGGCCGTCTATAGCATTGCTCTATGGCGTGGCCTTTGCGATAAGTTAGCTTAGCGATAAAGGTCATTCGAAGAGCCGGGAGATACAATGAAAATTAAGTGGTTATTGTCAGCAATTTTATTGAGTGGCATGCTGTTAAATGTCGGCGCAGGTAACGCGTTGGAGACGCTTGGTAGACAAGCGATACTGCTCGATGCGACGACCGGTACAATATTATTTGCCAAAAATCCTGATGAGCGTATGACGCCGTCTTCGATGAGCAAGATCATGACCATCTATAAACTTTTTGAGCGTCTCAAAGATGGCGGGCTTTCCTTGACCGATACGTTTTCCGTCAGCGAAAAAGCATGGCGGAAGCAAGGCTCGAAAATGTTCGTCGCTGTGAACTCCCGGGTGAAAATTGAGGATTTAATTCGCGGCATTATTGTTCAATCCGGCAATGATGCGACGATAGTTATTGCTGAAGGACTGTCCGGCTCCGAGGGTGCTTTCGCCGATGAGCTGAACGAAACCGCCAAGCAGCTAAATATGACGAATTCGAATTTTGTTAATGCCAGTGGCTGGCCTGATCCGGAACACGAAACAACAGCGCGCGATCTCGCCACGCTCGCCGTTGCGACGATTAAGAATTTTCCCGATCTCTATCATTATTATGGCGAAAAGACGTTTACTTATAACGGCATCAAACAAGGCAACCGAAATCCGGCAATCTATCGTAATATTGGTGCTGACGGATTGAAGACCGGCCACACGGATGCTGGTGGCTATGGCCTGACAGTCAGCGCGATCCGCAAAGATCGTCGTCTGGTTCTGGTTATTAATGGCTTGCCGACGAAAAAATCCCGCGCCGTTGAATCCGAACGCATTCTTGATTGGGGATTTCGTGAGTTTAACAATTACGCCCTCTTCAAAGCTGGCGAGACTGTTATCGATGCGCAAATCTGGATGGGTGAGCATGGCTCGGTTCCATTGTTAATTGAGAAAGATTTGACGTTAACACTGCCCCGCAGAGTGCGCCGTGGCATGAAAGTTAAGGTAGCGATGGAGACACCGGTGCCGGCGCCAATTAAAAAGGGTGATGTATTGGCGACGCTGAAAGTTGAGTTGCCAGGCCGCCCAACTTTGGAAATTCCACTCGTTTCCGGGGCAGATGTCGGACAGCTCGGCGTATTTTCACGGCTCGGTGCGGCGGTGAAATATGTGCTGTGGGGTGAATCCGATTGAGCGATCAACCAGCTAAAGCTTCAAGCAAAGGCAAATTCATCAGCTTTGAAGGCGGTGAGGGTAGCGGTAAATCCACTCAGCTAAAATTGCTCGCCGAAACGTTAAGCGAAGCCGGCATCAGCGCTGTACAAACCCGCGAGCCCGGTGGTTCTCCCGGCGCTGAGTCAATTCGTAGCTTGCTGGTTGAAGGTGAGACGGACCGCTGGGATGCGCAAACCGAGACACTGCTGCATTTCGCGGCGCGGCGTGATCACTTGAACAAAGTAATTTTGCCCGCGCTCGACAACGGCCAATGGGTACTAACCGACCGCTATGCTGATTCGACAATGGCCTATCAAGGGTATGGTCATGGCGTCAGTAAAAAAGCGATCCATGGCTTCTATCAATTCATCGCTGGAAATATGCAGCCCGACTTAACGATAATTTTGGACTTGCCGGCGGAAGAGGGCTTGGCGCGGGCAGATGCGCGAGGTGATGAACAAACTTCAGTCGTGCATCAGAAAGAAGATCGCTATGAACGCATGGGATTGGAGTTTCATGCCCGTCTGCGTGATGGCTTTTTAGATATTGCCCGCAAAAACAAAAAGCGTTGCGTGGTGATTGATGCTTCGAAACCAATTGAAGAAATTCAGACTAATATTCAAAAATTAGTATTCAAAAGATTCAGGCTTGCAGCCGATGAGTGATGAAGAGCTTGAAGACGGCCCACCTAAAGCGATTGCCAACTCACTATTGTTGGGCCAATCCGAGGCCGAAATTAGCTTTTTAACGGCTTTTAACTCTGGCAAGCTACCGCATGCTTGGCTGATCTGTGGCCCCAATGGTATTGGCAAGGCAACACTGGCTCACCGCATTGCCCGATTTGTGCTGACCCATGGTGATATTGTGGGCGGGCCGGTTGATGAAGGGCCCGGTCTGTTTGGTGACGCGCTGCCGGCAACTGATCCATCCAGTTTGGCAACTGATCTCGCGAATCCGGTCTGCCGCCGGATTATCGCCGGAGGGCACGCTGATTTCTTACACATTGAGCGCAGCGAAGATGAGAAAACTGGCAAGCTCAGAAAAGAAATTACCGTCAATGAGGTGAGGGCGGTCGGCTCGTTTCTATCGATGACACCGGCGGAAGGGGGCTGGCGGGTCGTTGTCATTGATAGCGCCGATGAAATGAACGCCAATGCGGCCAATGCCGTTTTGAAAGCGCTGGAAGAACCGCCCAAGCGGGCGTTGCTATTATTGGTGAGCCATAATCCCGGAAGGTTGCTGCCGACCATCCGCTCGCGCTGCCGCCGCTTGGTTTTAAAGCCGCTGCCTGAGCGGACGATTGCTGATCTGTTGGCCGAGTACGATCCTGATATTTTACCGGAGGATGCAACAGAGCTGGCCGAGATTGCCGATGGCAGTATCGGCCGCGCACTTCATCTTTCCAGCGAAGGCGGTTTGGAAATCTACCGTGAGATAAATGGCATTCTTGAAACTCTGCCGCAGCTGGACATTCCGAGGCTCCATAAACTTGGCGATAAGCTGGCTCGCGATAATACCGAGCAATTGTTCGAGCGCGCCTTTGAGCTCATTAATCGCTGGCTGGTTGATGTTATCCGCACCTCAGCGACGGGCGCTGAACAAACTGCCGTCAGTAGCCTTGATCCCTGGATTGAGGTATGGGAAAACACTGGCCGCCTGTTTCAACAGGCCAAAGGTTTAAACTTGGATCGCAAGCAGGTCATTTTAAACACCTTCCTGTCGATCGAAGGCGCAGTTAAAAATTAGAGCAAATATTAGGGCCAGAAGTTAAATTATATGTCAGAGCAAAAACCTTATTACATCACGACACCGATTTATTACGTCAATGATGCCCCACATATCGGACATGCCTATACGACGCTGGCTTGTGATGTCTTGGCGCGCTTTAAGCGTCTCGATGGTTTTGATGTAAAATTCCTAACCGGCACCGACGAGCATGGTCAAAAAGTCGAGAAGTCGGCCGAGAAAGCCGGTATCGATCCGCAAGCCTTCACCGACCAAGTGTCGCAGAACTTTCGCGATCTGGCTGTCAGTATGAACTTCACCAATGATGATTTCATTCGTACGACCGAAGAGCGTCACAAAATCTCTTGTCGGGATATTTGGCAACGCTTGCTTGATGCCGGTGAAATCTATCTCGACAGTTACAGTGGCTGGTATTCGGTGCGTGATGAAGCTTTCTTCGGCGAGGGTGAGCTGACCCTCGGTGATGATGGCAAAAAAATCGCTCCCTCTGGCGCCGAGGTAGAATGGGTCGAGGAACCCAGCTACTTCTTTAAACTGTCTGAATGGCAGGGCCGCTTGATGGATTTTTATAACGCCAATCCTGAATTTATCCTGCCACTGACCCGCCGTAACGAAGTGACCAGCTTTGTCGAAGGCGGGCTGCAGGATCTATCGGTTTCCCGGACATCATTTAAATGGGGTGTGCCGGTGCCGAACGACGATGACCACATTATGTATGTCTGGCTGGATGCGCTCACCAACTACATCACGGCCATTGGTTATCCGGATACGGATCACGCGGAATATCAAAAGTACTGGCCCGCCGATGTGCATATGGTCGGCAAGGATATCCTGCGCTTTCATGCGGTTTACTGGCCGGCGTTTTTGATGGCGGCAGGGCTGGAGCCGCCGAAGCGGGTATTTGCTCATGGCTGGTGGACCAATGAAGGCGAGAAAATCTCGAAATCGCTCGGCAACGTTATTGATCCGCTGGAATTGATGGCGACTTACGGGCTTGATCAAGTGCGCTATTTCCTCTTGCGCGAAGTGCCGTTTGGTAATGACGGTGATTTTTCACGCGCCGCCATGGTGCAGCGGATGAATGGCGAGCTGGCTAATGATTTTGGTAATCTGGCCCAGCGGGTGTTGTCGATGATCAACAAAAACTGCGATGCCAAAGTGCCGGAGCCGGGCGACCTGACCGATGACGATAATACTCTGCTGTCTGCTGTTGATGGTTTATTGGAGGTCGTACGTGACGCCCTGGATGTTCAAGCTTTTCATATCGCGCTGGAGAAAATCTGGACTGAAATTCGCGCTGCCAACAGCTACATAGATCGCCAAGCGCCGTGGACTTTGAAAAAAGAAGATCCTCAGCGCATGCAGACCGTGCTCTATGTGCTGGCGGAAGCGATCCGGCAGTTGGCGTTGCTGGCTCAGCCGTTCGTGCCTGAAGCCGCGGGCAGGATGCTGGATCAGGTAGCGGCAGCTGAAGACGCTCGTGATTTTAGCTCGTTTGGTGAAGCCGGACGTCTGACGCCCAGCACAGAGTTACCTAAGCCCGAAGGTGTGTTTCCGCGTTTCGTCGAGGAAGAAAGCGCACCATAATTATCTACTAATAATTTTCACATGGTGGAACAAATTGGCGTTTGTTCGGTCTACCTACATATTTATCTGGCAATTATTTCAAAACTTAACCTATACTTTCTCCCAATAGAGCTAGGGTTTTTAATTCCTACTCTAAAAACGTATTTTAACTAGGGAGAGCGTTATGAAATATCAAAAATTGTTGTCGACCGCCGTCGTTCTGGGCGGTGCTGTTGCGTTTACGGCCCTGGGTGGCGTATCTACTGAAGCCAAAATGAAATCGATTACCATTGGCAGTAACCCTGCCGGCTCCACTTATTTTCTGCTGGCTGGCGGATTTGCAAAATTGTTCCAGGAACAGCTCAAAATCCGTTCCACCGCGCAACCCCATGCTGGCTCGTCGGTCTATTTGCCGTTGATGGAGAAGGGGGAGATCACTCTCGGCCTGAATTCCAGTCTTGATTCCGGCCTCGCCTTTAATGGCCTTGGTGCCTACAAGGGCAATGCCACCAAGAAAGTGCGTTCGATCGCGCGTATTTGGATTCTGCCCTATATGTATATGGTCAAGGAAAACTCCGGCATCAAAACCGTAGCAGACCTCAAAGGTAAAAAGGTCATTGTTAAATTTAAAACCAATGTGTCCCTGGCGCAGACCAACCGGACGATCTTGGCGACCGCCGGTCTGACCGAAAAAGATGTAACCTCGATTGATTCTGGCGGCGTCGTCTCGGGCATCGCCCAGGTGATCGAAGGCCGGGCAGATGCTACCACGGTTGCGCTAGCCATGCCGCAGATGCGGAAAGCCCATGCTTCGGTGCCGGGCGGTTTGCGCATTCTGCAATTGGGCCCGAAGGCCAATGACGCCTTCATGCAAAAAGGCATCGCCGGGCTCTATACAATGCGGGTAAAACCCTCTAAGCGCATGCCGTTCGTCCGCCAACCTACCCATATTGCTGCGTTCGATACCTATCTCAATTCCGGCACGACAGTTGAAAATCAAGACGCCTACAATATGGCAAAAGCGGTTCATTCCCAATGGAAGGCAATGCAAAAGTCTTATCCACCATTGCGTGGCGTAAAGCAGACCAAGCTTGTGCCGTCCAACAATCCGATCCCTTTCCATCCGGGCGCGGTGAAATACTACAAAGAAGTGGGGCTGTGGACAGACGCCAATGAAAAGCAGGATGCTGGCCGGAGATAGTCAATCCAGTTAGAGTGCCTGTGATGTTCAGGTCATTTAACGAGAGTGGGTCACCATGGAACGGGTGACCCATCTCTACTCTCGAGCCATTCTCGGCTCGATTACCATTGTCGGAATCGGCTGGATTTTTGCTGTTCCAGACCGGCTGGGTATGGCGCTTACTTTTCAACAAGTGGTGGTGGTTCTTCTCGGCCTCTCTATTGCAGCGGCTTTCATCCAAAAACCATACGGCGAAAAAGCCGGCAACCTTGAAATTCTCCTCGGTTTGCTGGCGATCGGCAGTTGGTTCTGGATGTCCTGGAATTTTGAGAACTGGATGCTGCGCATGGCCGACCGCACCCTTGATATGTGGGTGCCGGGCGTTATCGCCATCGTCCTGATGCTCGAAGGTTTACGCAAAGCTGCTGGCGGAATTATCGCCGGCCTCGTCTGGATAATCATCGTCTACGCATTTTTCGGCGATCATCTGCCGCCACCTTTTGAAGCCGAAGTGTTTCCGCCGACCAAGGTGGTGTTGTATCTCTACGCAGACAATAACGGCATACCGGGATTGGTGTTGCGTGTCATCGCCCAGTTGGTCTTGGCCTTTATCCTCTTTGGCAAGCTACTTGAAATCAGTGGTGGTTCTGCCTTTTTCAATGATCTGGCGTTAGGCTGGATGGGCCATCGACGCGGCGGCCCTGCCAAAGTTGCCGTGGTTGCCTCCGCTGCTTTCGGTTCCATTTCAGGCTCCACCGTTGGCAACATCATGTCCACCGGTATCGTCACTATACCTTTGATGAAAAAAGCCGGATTTCAAGCTAAGTATGCCGCGGCCATTGAGGCGGTAGCCTCCAACGGTGGACAAATCGCGCCGCCGATTATGGGCGCGACGGCGTTCATCATCGCTGAGTTTTTGGAAGTACCTTATCAGGATGTCGTGTTGGCGGCCTTGATCCCGGCAGTGCTTTATTTTCTCGTGTTGTTCTTGCAGGTAGACGCCATAGCGGCGCGTTTCGGTTTAGCAGGCCTGCCCAAATCCGATCTGCCCGTGCCGTTTCAAGTGTTTGTCAAGGGCTGGCTATTCATTCTGCCGATCGGGGTGTTGCTGTATTATCTGTTCTGGCTTGGCTTTAATCCCGGGCTGTCGGCGATGTTCGCCTGCATTGCTTTGGCAATATTAATGGTGGTGAAGAACCGCCGCTTGCCGAGTGCGACCGAGTGGTCCAATTTTATCTTTGGTGGTGGTGAAAATCTGATGCCGTTGATTTTAATCGGCGGCGCCGCCGGTGTGGTTATCGGGGTCTTAAACGCAACGGGCTTGGCATTTCAATTAGCGCTCCTGCTCACCGCCCTCGGCAAGAGTATGGGTATCATGGTAATGCTGATCCTCACGGCATTTATTGCCATCATCCTCGGCATGGGCATGCCAACTGCAGCCGTTTATATCGTGCTGGTAACCGTTGTGGCGCCGGCTTTGATTGATATGAATATTGTGCCAATGGCGGCGCATCTATTTCTGTTTTATTTCGGTCTGCTGAGTATGTTAACGCCGCCGGTTGCGGTTGCCAGTATGGTTGCCGCCGGTTTGGCGGGATCGGATATGTGGCGCACCGGTCTGGTCGGTGTCCAGCTTGCTGCCATTGCCTATCTGTTGCCGTTCCTTTGGGTCTTTAACCCGGCGCTGATACTAATCGGCAACCCGCTGGCGATTGCGCTGGCCGTTTCATCGGCCGTCATTGGCGGTTGGATGCTGGCCCGTGCCTTGCAGGATTTTTCGGCAACGACAGCGCTCGGCCTAATTTGGGCTACAGTGCTACTGGTGGGGGCAATCTTTATTGGCGGCTCGACAATATGGCTCGGAACGGAATCACTCCTCGTTGTCGTGGTCTCAGCCATTGGGCTTGCTGGCCTCTTGTACCTGCGTCAGCGAGATAAACATGGCGTGCTTGAAACTGCTTAAAAATTATTCTGCTGCAATCGCCGTTACTTGATCCTCAACTTTTGTTATCCGGCACAACAGACAACGCGCAGTCGAGCCGCCCATTATTGGATCAATGTCGTCCCGGAGCGGCGTCAGCACATTGGCGCCGACTTTGAGCGTGCCCTCGATTAAATCCTCACCCGGCATATACCAGAGCCCTTCGGCATTAATGACGCGAGGATGCATACCTGGAATAAAGGCGACTTGGCGGACAATCGAGTTCTCGGTTGTCGGCACCTCGATCTTGGCCCAATCGCCTTCGACTAAGCCAAATTCTTCGGCGGTCTCCGGGCTCATCTCGAGACCGGGCCAGGGACGGCGTTTACGCAAGCGCGGAATGGATATACCAAGGGTCGAGTAAAACTCGACAGCCCGCGTGCCAGTCACCAAAACCAGAGAATAGTCCTCTGATAGTGCGGTCGGATCGCCATTGCCATCCTGCGGGCTAAACATCGGTTCCTGAACCAGCGGCAGGGGGTCGTAGCCATATTTCTCAAGCTGTTTGGAGGTGAATTCGATCTTACCGGAAGGGGTCATAAAACCGGGCTCACCATCCGGCCGGAGCTTGCCGGTGGCATATTTGCCCCGCTCATCCGGGCCGATAAAAGAGCCCATTTCAGCGAATTCTTCAAAGGTGATACCGAGCGGCGCCAGGCGGTAGTCGAGCAATTCCTGGTAACTCTGTACCGGCAGCTTGTCGCCATAGCCCATGCGGCGGGCCACTTCCATAACGACATCAGCTTCTTCACGCACTTCACCGCGGGGCTCGGTGCATTTGACCCGCGCCGACACCATGTTGAGCCCGGAATATTCAGTGATGGCATTGCTTTCCAGATGATTGGTCACCGGCAGAATATAATCAGCCAAATGCGCCGTCGGGCTTTCAAACATGTCGGAGACGACCAGCAGATCGAGCGTTTTCAGTGCCTCCAGTACTTTGTAGCTGTCCTCGAGGCCGACCATCGGATTGCAATCGGTCCATAAGGCCTTAACCGGATAAGGCTCACCGGTCAGCATCGCATCGATGACATGGGACGGATTGGGGTAGGGGGCGGTGAGGGCGGTCGGCCCGCTCAACAAGGGAAATTTATCGGCGCTGATTTGATCGGCGAGGCGTTCATCATCATCGCCTTCGGCGCCGGGCCGGTAATAGCTCGGCATTCTGATATTAACGGGCTTATGAATGCAGTTATTGCCGGCCTGATCCAAACGGCCGGTCAGAGCCGGCAAAAAGCCCATTAATCTCAGGGTCGAGATCGAATTGCCGCCCATGGTCGCACCGATAAAGGTATAGAGCGCGGAGGATTTGGAGGTTGCGAATAAGCGGGTCGCTTCAAGAATATCTGCTGCCGGTATCCACGTGGTCTTCGAAGTACGCTCAAGCGTATAGTCAGCCGCGCGGGCTTTCAATTCATCAAAGCCGATGGTCCAGTCTTTAACGAACTGCTCATCATACCAGCCGTTTTCTATCATCAGATTGATCATGCCCATGGCGAGGGCGTCGTCGGTGCCGGGCCGGATGCGGAGCCAGAGATTGGCTTCCCGCGCTGAGCGCGTTGGCCTCGGATCGACAACGATGGTTTTAGCGCCATGTTTGCGCTTGGCATCTCTGACCCGAACCGCTTTCGAGCCATTGGTCTCGGTTAGATTAACGCCCCACAGAACAATGGTCTCACAATCCTCGACATTCTTGAAGTTGATATAGGTCGTCAGCATGCCGAAAGTCAGCACGTCCGACATCAATTGCGGCGTAAAGCAGTTATGCGCATCGTGCTTGAAAAACGTCGGGCTGCCGATGGCCTCCAGAAACAAATCATAAGCGTAGTATTCCTTGGGCGGCAGCGCCTGGACGGCAATTGCCCTGGCACCATGCTCATCAATGATCGCGTTCATGCGTTCGGCGATATCCTGCAGTGCTTCGTCCCAGCTGACGCGCTCCCATTGGCCGGAGCCGCGTTCACCGACCCGGCGTTGCGGATAGATCACGCGATCTTCGGCTTCCATCATATCGAGCGACGCTTTGCCTTTGACGCAGAGATAGCCTTGGCTTAACGGGTGCTTCCGGTCGCCGATGAATTTCTTGATCTTACCGAGTGGTGAATTTGAGCCAGCCTCGCCGCCGGCTTCGGAACTGTCTTCGGTTTCGACCAGCATCCCGCAGCGCACGAGGCATAATCTACAAGTGGTTTGGATCATCGACATGGGGCAATTCTTTCGCTTCAGTTTACGCTGTTTTAACCATACAGAAAGTATAGGCATAGCGGAATAGCTTTATCGGGAGCAGGGTGCTACAAAGCGCCTCCACATTCCGAATGGTGAAAGAAATACATGCTGGTTGATAGCCATTGTCACTTAAATTATGACGGCCTCGTTGAAGATATTGAGGGCGCAATTACCCGCGCTAGCGAAGCCGGGGTCGGCTTTATGCTCTCAATCGGCACGCGGCTGAGCGATTTCGAAGGCGTCTTAGCGACCGCCGAAGCCCATGGCAACGTCGCGTGTACGGTCGGCATTCATCCGCACGAGTCTGGTAAAGAGCCTGAAACCGATGTTGAGACATTGGTTGAACTGACCCAACATCCGAAAGTCGTCGGTATTGGTGAGACCGGGCTCGATTTCTATTATGATAATTCACCGCGTGAGGCGCAGGAACGCAGTTTTCGCACTCATATTGCGGCGGCGCGTGAAACCCAGCTGCCGGTCGTTGTCCATACGCGCGATGCCGATGAGCGGACCATCGCAATCATCGAGGATGAGCAGAAAAAGGGGGCTTTTCCGGGGCTTATTCATTGTTTCAGCGCCGGACCGGAGCTCGCGAAATGCGCCGTCAGCTTTGGCATGGCGATCTCGCTCTCGGGTATTATCACCTTTAATTCCGCTGAACCGATCCGGGAAACCGTCAAAGCCCTGCCTTTGGACCATATATTGGTCGAGACCGATGCGCCCTTTTTGGCGCCGATCCCGCATCGTGGTAAGCCCAATGAGCCGGCTTTCGTTGCCCACACGGCCGAAAAAGCGGCGGAAATCTTTGGTATTTCACTTGATGCTTTGGCTAAGCAGACAACCGACAACTTTTTCCGGCTGTTCTCCAAAGCCGAAAGACCCGGCTGATCGATGAAAATCACCATTTTAGGCTCCGGACATAGCGGCGGCACGCCGATGATCGGCGAAGGCTGGGCTACGACCGACCTGAAAAACCCCAAAAACCTGCGCTTGCGGCCAGCGATCCTGGTTGAAGATCAAAACACCCGCATTTTGGTCGATACGCCGCCTGATCTCCGCGCCCAGTTGCTCGCTGCCCAGGTCGAGCGCTTGGACGCCGTGCTTTATACCCACGGACACGCTGATCATCTGCACGGTATTGATGATTTGCGGGCGGTTAACCGGGTGATCGAGGATTGGCTGCCGGCCTATGCGGATACGAACACCTGGAACAGAATTGCCGAACGCTTCGGTTATGTGCTTGAGCCGCTTAATAATGACACCAATTTTTTCTATAAACCGTGTCTGACGCGTCATGATATTGCCGTCGGTGATGAATTCAATATTGGTGATTTTAATATCAGCATCATGGATCAGGATCACGGCTATTCACGCACGCTTGGGCTCAGGTTTGATAATTTTGCCTATTCGACCGATGCGGTCGAACTGCCGGACGAAACATTCGACGCCCTCAAAGGCGTCGATACCTGGCTGGTCGGCGCATTGTGGGATCAAGACCCGCATCCAACCCATTCTCATGTCGACAAAGTTCTGGAGTGGGGCGAACGCGTCCAGCCGCGGCGGCTTATCTTAACCCATTTATCCCATCGTATTGACTTCGATACGGTGTCGGCACGGTTGCCGGATTACGCCGAACTGGCCTATGACGGGATGGTTTTTGAGGTTTAGGAAGTTCTGTGGATAATGATTTATAAAGTTATCGATAAACGCGCTGTAACACATTGATACTAAATCTAATTATCTCATAACACCCATACTTTCCATAATATACATTATGCGGCAATCTGTATTATATGTGCGTATTATGTTTGGACTGTTTAAGTGGATTGCCCTCTTATTATGGGGACACTTTTTTGGCTGGACCTATCTCGCACCTGAGACCGTTACCAAAGTGTCCCCTTTAAGCAGCCTTATCATCTTTTGAACGTAATATCGGACCGTCGATATTTGGTTTGGTGAAACCTCGTGCCAACATATCCGGCGCTTGGGGACACCTTGGTCGAGAGCGTGGCAGCTGATAAAAACTGCCCACAAGATGTCCCCGAGGTTTTTATTACTCCCCCCTCCTCTCTGCTACATACTCGCCCGTGCCACCACGGACCGCCGCAACCACCAGATAAAGATCAAAGCCGTGGCGAACATGGTCAGGCTGTAAGTTGCCGCCGGGATCACCGTTGCGCCGCCGCCGAACAGCAATGTCGCGACAGCGATGGCGAGAGTGCCGTTTTGCAACCCGCATTCGATTGAAATGGCGATGCGCTGCTTGATACCTGAGCCGAACACCTGAGCCAAAAACCAGGCCAGCGCCAGCATAATAACGTTGAGCGCCAGGGTAATGCCGCCGGCTTGGGCGTAAAATTCGACAATATTGTTACGCTCTTGCACGACTGCGCCCAGCAACACGAGGGCAAACAACACGGCTGAGATTTTCTGGCCGATGCCTTCAAAACGCAGCGCAAAGCTCTCGGCATAACGGCGGACAATGAGGCCGAAAATTACCGGCACCGTGACGATCAGGAACACGCTGACCGCAGTTCTGGCGATCGAAATATCACCCGTCGTTCCCTCACCGACAAAATAGCCGTAGGAAAACACGACGATAAACGGAATGGTCAGTACGCTTAAGAGACTGATAATGGCGGTCAGCGAGATCGACAAGGCAACGTCGCCCTTGGCAAAGGAGGTCAGAATATTAGACGTCACGCCCCCGGGGGCAGCGGCAATAATCATCACGCCCAATGCTATTTCGGGGGCAATTCCCGGCCAAATGTTCAGCAGTGCGAAACCAACCAGCGGCAAGAGGATGACTTGCGAAATCAAGCCGACGACAAAATCCTTGGGCTGGCTGGCGACCCGGACAAAATCCGCCACCGTAAGCCCGAGCCCGAGCGTAAACATAATGAAAGCCAAAGCGAGTGGCAGAACGACTGTCGTAACGATTCCCATAAGAGCCCCCTATTCTTCTGATTTTTTATGCTGCGTTCTTTATTTATCCCACGACTAAACAAGATAAGTCTTTAATTTTCAAATAAATATCCGATTTTATTCAAAATTAGCTTGAATATCAGAATACTCTCCTCAAATTTAAGATATAGGGATTTATAGCAGGGATGCCAATTTTAATGGTTTTTAGAATACCAGCGTTCATTCTGTTTCTTTTCATCAGCAATATAGTATTACTGAACAACGCTTGGGCCGAACCCCCTCTGATTATCGCAACGCATTCGCCAGCGCCGATGTCGACCAAAAATCATGACGGTTTTCTTGATCGGGTGGTACTCGAGGCGTTTCGACGGATCGACCGAAAGATACAATTAATCAGTTTGCCGGCAGTACGCGGCGTTCGTGAACTAAATGCGGGAAATATCGATGGTCAATTTCTGCGGACAAAAAAACCCGCTGGTAAGACCGGCAATGCCATCATTGTTTCCCAGCCACTTTTCCGCATACCGGTCGTCGCAATCGCGCAAAAATCGGCAAATTTTAAGGTGTCTGGATGGAATTCACTAGCACCTCTCACGATTGTTTATTTTCGGGACGCTAAATTTATCGTCGGGCGCGTGGCGAAATTTAATAACAAAATGGGCGTGCCAAAGATAAAGAATATTTTTGATATGGTGGCCCGGGGTCGTGCGGATGTCGGCTTGGTACCGATGTTCCTCGCCAGACAATGGGTGAAAAAAGAAAACTACCGCACCCTCATGGTTTTTGAACCGCCGTTGGAATCGACTTTTGCCTATTTGTATATCCATAAAGAACATGCGGCCCTAAATGCCCCACTTAGCAACGCCTTGTTGGCCATGGTGAATGACGGAACTTTGCGCAAACTCTGCCCGCCTTGCGGATTTTGAACTAATTAAAATTTAGCGCGGGTTGGTCATTGCCGCCGCCCGGTCAAGCTTCCCTTGGCCCCACATTTTCGGCGGCGTCGGTGCCGTGTTTTCATCTTTCACCGAGGTGCCCTGCCCGATCCCAGTTAAAACGACGCTGCCGGCTCGGTTGGAAACCTCAATCCCCTTCCCTTTGAGCAAGGCAAATTGCAGGATGCCGTCAAGCTCGCCACCCCAGAACGTGGTGCCGCGGACGCCAATGGTTGCGGTTGCTGTCTTAAGCACAAAAGGACGGCGGTCCAGTGAGGCGATCTTGCCGGTGATGATACCGACCGCACCCGATAACAACCGGACGGCGGCATTGCTGTCTTTGGGTTTGAGGAAATATTCTTCAACGACGAAATTGGTGCGGGCGCCGAGATTAAATTGGGCATCATCGATCATTTTAATGGCGACCCGGCTGGCTTTGCCGGTTGAGATCACATCGCCCATAAAAATTTTGGATTGCGCTTTAAGTATGCGCGGCGTTGCATCCTGCAGCGCAATAGCAGATCCTTGGATTTGCACAACACTGCCGACAATTTCGTCGGTTTCGGTCTCGCTTAGCGTCGCCGCACCGGTCAAGGTGGCGATCGTGATAATGATACCGATGGTGCCAAATGATTTTAATTTGCCAAACATGCGAATGCCTCGTTCAGTTGTGGGGCTTTTTAGTGTATGACTTTAAGACTTAGTCTTATGTAGCATAACAATGGCAGAAATCTAAAAACATTCCAAAAATGGATGATTTAAACACCAAAAATCTCCGCGGTATCGAGCGGTTGAAATATATCATGGAACGGTTGCGCGACCCGGATGACGGCTGTCCGTGGGATATCGAGCAAACCTATGAAACCATCGCGCCCTACACGATCGAAGAGGCTTACGAAGTCGCCGACGCCATCGATCATCAGGATATGGCGGCGCTCAAAGACGAGCTCGGTGATTTACTCCTGCAGGTAATCTATCACACCCAAATGGCGGCCGAGGATAATGCCTTCACTTTCGATGATGTGGTTGAAGCGATCAGTGATAAGATGGTGCGCCGTCATCCCCATGTATTTGGCTCAACCGATGTCGAGAATGCCCAGCAACAGACGCTGGCCTGGGAAGAGCAAAAGGCCAAAGAGCGGGCTGAGAGATCTGATGACTCTCGCGTTTTGGCTGGGGTGGCGAAAGGCCTGCCCGCCCTGCTCCGTGCTTTTAAACTGCAAAAGCGCGCCGCCCGTGTCGGCTTTGACTGGCCGGATGCCGGTGGCGCTTTTGAGAAATTAAAAGAGGAACTCGCTGAGCTTTCGGCGGAAATGGAAAAGTCTGAGCCGAATGAGGCGCTACTGATCAATGAATTCGGTGACGTGCTGTTTTCTGCCGTTAATCTAGCACGCAAATTAGGTATCGATCCGGAAGCGGCGCTGCGCCAAGGCAACGTAAAATTCGAAGACCGGTTTAGCTATATTGAAGATGCATTGACGAGCGCCGGCAAAGACTTCGAAGATGTGTCGCTCGAAGAAATGGAAGCCTTGTGGCAACAGGCCAAAAAGAAACCATAATTCTCATTTACGAAGGCCCTGATAAACTTGATAATAATGTTAACTTATTGCTGACCCACAACTATGAAGCGCTGCAAAATGCTGTTTAGAAAATTTTCTATATTATTGCCGGCCATCGTGATTCTCTCGGGCTGTTATCTGCCAGCCAGCTTCGATGCGGAAATGGAGCTGTCCCGGACCGGGCTCTATAAAATTTCCTTCGATGGTTATATTGTCGATCTCAATATTTACCGGCAGATGCGCAGTAAAAAACTCAAAGTCGATAGCCCCGAACTTAAAGAGAAAGTCCAAACAGTCATTAATGATTTTAAACGCGACCGATCAACCAAGTCGGTTTCTTACTTCAAGCAAGGAGCGTTTAAAGTTAACTGGAGCAAAGGCGGTGATATCATCAAAACCCGCCAAGTCATGTTCTTCCGCCGCAATGAAAACATGCTGTCGATCACCTATGATGAGAAAAAAGCGATCATCACTCTCAGAGGTAAATATATCAAAAGCCAGGATGCCGCGCGGCTGGAACAGATGGGCCTCACCGTTCAAGGTGTTATCCGCATTAAAACCGACGCCGAGGTTGTGACGCATAATGCGCAAAAAATCTGGAATGAAGGGTCGGTTAAATTCTATGGCTGGAGGCTGAATTCAATCCGCGACAAACCACCGCTGCTGATTGTCTCACTAGGTGGTTAACTGGCTTTAAGTTGTTCTACGTCGGCGGATCGGATCATTCTTTTTTTTATCAAAGCGCGTTTAACGATATCCTCAAGACGGCGTGAATCTTGCCGTTTAGGGCTGCGTCGATTCTTGTCGGCCCGTCGCTCACTGCTACTGCGTCTTTCAACTTTTTCCGGCCACTTATATTCAGGCTTCCGGCGATTGTTATAAAGTGAAGCGTAGCGGGATTGATCACCTATATAATCTTTCTGGAAAAGCCTGATATCTTTTTCAGAACCAAAAACAGCGTTTAGAATAAGCTTGTCTTCGTTCGGGCAAACACCAAGAACATCAACGGTCCATTCGCCACCGATGTTTTCATTTAGCCATTGAAAAAGCGATCTTACATCTTCCTCAAGCAAAAAATAGCGACCGTATCGCCAATCTGACATCAAATAATCCTTGCTTTATTGGGTGCGGCAATCTCGCAGAGCTGAGGGTGATTTATTAGTTGTGGATAACCCGTACGAATATTGGCGTTATTATTTCTGAATCACATAACGCGCTGAAAAATATAGGTTTTTCAGCCGGTAAGTCGTCGAATCAGGCTCGATGTATCCCAACGTCCGCCACCCATTTCCTGCACTTCGCGGTAGTATTGATTGACGATTTCGGTGACCGGCAAAGATGATCCGTTGGCGCGAGATTCGGCGAGCGAAATATCGAGATCCTTACACATCCAATCAACCGCTTAGATAAAAAGTTCCCGCAAAACCTGCCATTCATTTAAATTAGCGGCGGCGAGAAGATGTTTGCGTGTCGTCGGGCCTGGCCGGTACGGAGTCTGATCTTCAGTATAAGCTGAAAAGCCCCCTGCCTCGGCGTGGATTAAAATTCCCGCTGCATGGTCCCAGGGTTTTAACATGCCGTATTCAGCAAAATGCAACTCGCCTAAGGCCAGATCAGTGTATTCCCTGCCGACACACCGATAGCGAATCATATCACCTGGGATATCGGGAGAAGGCCGGCGTTTATTGAGACGATCAAAGTGGCGTTTACTTACCGAGCCGGTCATTTTGTTGACATCAGGCGATGCCGGGATTCGCAGACGGCGATCATTAGCCCAAGCTCCCTCCCCGGCGGTGCCATAATACATACAATCGTTAACCGGATCATAGATCCAGCCGGCAATCGTCGACCCATCCTGGCAATAAGCAATTATGATAGCAAAACATTCCTTGCCATTGGCGAAATTTCTCGTCCCATCCAAGGGATCGATCACCCAGACGGGGCGATCTCCCGATAATCGATTAAGTATGTCTGGATTGTCTGAAACTGCCTCTTCGCCGACCGTGACACTATCCGGGGCGAATTTTAGTAATGCCGCAGCAAGCCTTTTTTCCGCTCTTATATCTGCTGCGGTAACAATTTCTCCCGATTCTTTATCGTCGATCTGGTGATCTTTTAATTTGCGAAATAGCGGAAGTATCTCGATTTTGGCGGTTTCACGAATGATATCCGCGACTTTATGTCTATCCGGCAGCATTAAAGAATCCAGTTAGGGAGTGTAGATATCACGATCACGGTGATAGCTGTCGGTGAATATCTGATGGAGCCGATCTGCTTCGTCATTGAAATCGCCTTGCTGCTGGAGAGCGATGGTTAAATATACGGCAAATGTGACAGCTTCGGCCTTGCCACGCAAACCGTGTGTTTCGGCAATTTCATCAAGATATTCGTGGATATTTTTGCGTGCCATAATGTTCAGTTGGCTTTTAACGAATTTATTTTTGTAGCGCCATTTTTGTTGCGCACTTGAAGAGGCCATCTCAATTCTCCTAATATCTACTAGTAGAATATCAGGAAGTTTCGGAAAACCCTAAAAAAAATTGCATTTCACGCCTCATATTATGTGTTTTACTAATTATCAACTGGGTGTAAATATTAAATATTCTTAGTCTTATTAAGTGAATAAATCATTTGTTTTTTAGGTAAAACATTGAATTTTTTGATCGGGAAATAATGGCCAATTTAACTCCCATCGCCGCTATCGGAACGAACGCTGAGCTAAATGCCCAAGTTCAATCGATATTGGCGACCTATTTTGAAGTTAAAATTTTTACCGACACTGACCATGCGATCGATGCACTTCAACATGATCCGTATTACGCCTTGATCGTAGATAATAATGTTAAACCGACTGGTGGCTTGCCGTTTCTCGGGCGCACCAAAAAAATTTCGTACATTGACAACATACCCAAAATATTACTGATCGAATCACATTCCGAAAAACTCGTTCAGGAATCTGATTTTGGTGTAGATTTTGAATACTTACTCAATCCGGTAAATCGGCAGCAACTGCTTGAAAAAGTATCCACGAGCGTAAACGCCGGCGTCGAGAAATCCTGGGAGAAATTGCCAACGGTTCAGCGAAAGGTTCTTACCGAAACGGTTGGTATATTTAGAGACACATTTAAGGTCATGCATGACGGCGGGGCAATTCCAGTTCATGATATTGAGAAAAGTTGTAGCCCGCTTGTTGAAGCGGTTGAAAGTGATCAGGTGGTTGGTCTGTTAAGTGCAGTTCAGCAGCATGATGATTACACCTATGTTCATTCTCTTCGGGTGGCGATTTATTTATCTTTGCTGGACCATGCCGTCGGCATGAAAGGAGACGAGCTGCTCACTTTGTCATCTGGCGGCTTAATGCATGATCTCGGCAAAGGGTTGGTGCCGCAAGAAATTTTAAACAAACCGGCGCGTCTTGAAGCTGAAGAATTCGAGATAATGAAAACCCACGTCGATCACACCAAAGAAATATTCGGTAAGGCGAATGATATCACCATTGGTGTGGAAATTATCGCTTTGCAACATCATGAAAAACTCGATGGTTCTGGCTATCCGCTCGGTCTCAAAGGCAGTGAGTTAAACACTTTGGCTCGTATGGGCTCAATCGTTGATATCTATAGCGCCTTAACTGATCGTCGGGTTTACAAGCCAGCCATGGAGCCGGATAAAGCGCTCGGTATTATGTCAGAAATGGCTGATGGGCTGGATATGGCTTTGTTGAGTACCTTTAAAGAATTTCTGATGGATGCAACGAGTACGCCTGAGTAAAATTGCTCAATGGGTAATTTTCTTCTGTTCGTATCTGGCGATATCCTCAGGTTCCAGCCTGACTTTTAGCTCTACCCATTCTTCCTTGTCGTGGCGCTCAATAACTTCACCGCGTTCATAAAGCCAGGCCAATAAAGCCCCCTCTTCCCAACTTACTTTTAACTTTACCTCTTGGCGCCGCGCCGTCAGTCGATCATCGACCGCTTTTAAAAGTACCTCAAAACCAGCGCCGCTAATTGCCGAGACCAAAACCATTTGGTCGTTGTGCCGGTTGGCGCGTGTGATTTGGATGTTGCGATCTTCTGACGATAATAGGTCAGATTTATTGAGAACTTCGATTAAAGGTATCGGTGCCGCCGAGGCAAAATTGCTTTCCTCGGTAACGCCTAAATTCTTGAGTACCTGATCGACATCTTCTTTTTGGGCCGCGGTATCGCGATGTGAAACATCACGAATATGAAGCAACAGATCAGCCTCCTGAACTTCCTCAAGCGTTGCCCGAAACGCTTCAACAAGTTCATGCGGCAGATCAGAAACAAAGCCGACCGTATCCGACAGGATTGCTTCCCGGCCTGACGGCAGCTTCATACTTCGCATGGTCGGGTCCAAGGTGGCGAACAACTGATCTTCCGAAATCACGTCGGCATCACTGAGCGCATTAAATAAGGTTGATTTGCCGGCGTTCGTATAGCCGACGAGGGCGACCACTGGATACGGTACACGTTGACGGGCTTCGCGGTGGAGTCGACGCGTTCGCCGGACGTCTTTCAATTGATGCTTGAGGCTGGTGATGCGCTCGTCAATCATGCGGCGGTCAGCTTCAATCTGGCGTTCGCCCGGGCCACCCATAAAGCCAAAGCCGCCACGTTGACGCTCTAAATGAGTCCAGGATCGTACCAGTCGAGAGCGTTGATAACTAAGCGCAGCCAGCTCAACCTGTAAGGTGCCTTCCTTGGTGCGTGCGCGAGCGCCAAAAATTTCCAGGATAAGCCCGGTTCGGTCGATAACTTTCGCCTTCCACGCCTGTTCAAGATTGCGCTGTTGCACTGGTGTCAAAGCGGCATCCATCACAACCACTTCAATATCATGCTGGGCGATATAGCCGGCCAATCTCTCGACCGCGCCACCACCGAGCAAACTAGCCGGCTTCGGCCGATTAACGGTGACGATTTCAGCGTGATCGATTTCCAGCTCGATTGCCTCGGCCAGCCGGGTCGCTTCTTCCAAGCGTCCTTCAGGGTCGCGCAATGCTCCACCGTTACCGGCTTGGCCGCCATTCGATAGTTTCAATAACGGATGAAGGACGAGGCAGCGACCGCTAGTCGGTCGCGTTTCATCGGCAGAATTCCAGCTCAAAATAGTTCCGAGCTACTCGGCCTCGGCGCTGGCTTCTTCATCGATGTCCTTGGTTTCAGGTTCAAAAAGCTGAACCGGACCTGATGGCATCACGGTGGAAATTGCATGCTTGTAGACCAGTTGGGTGTGGCCATCCCGACGCAACAATACCGAGAAATTATCAAACCACGTGATAATACCTTGAAGCTTTACGCCATTAACTAAAAATACAGTGACAGGATTTTTACTTTTGCGAACGTGATTCAGAAATACGTCTTGAACATTTTGCGATTTTTCAGCCATGGGTATATCCCCCTTTTTTTGACTGTTTTATTTAGTTTTATTGGAGGTTCGTTTAACCGCCCTTCCGCAGAGCATATTACACGGCTCCAATCACTTTGAAAGGTTTTGTTTCATATTGCTAAGGAAAATCGCCATTTTGTTGAGGTTTTCGAAGTGATGATGAGGCGGAAAACGCTCGTAGTCAGACGTGATTGCCGAATCTTTGATCAACACGGCTGTAATACCGGCGTTATGGGCACATTCTAAATCCGTCGGTGCGTCGCCGACATACCACGTATGCCGGCTCGGTTTTATCCCCGTGTCTTCAAGGCAGAGAAAAATTGGATCGGGTGCGGGTTTATCTTTCACAGCATCTTGAGCGCCAACAATATTGGTGAAATACCCGGTCCAGCCAAGATGATCGCACTCGGCACGCAGCAGATAACCGGTTTTGTTGCTGACAATGCCAAGCATTACTCCCGCAGCCGCTATTTGCTCCAAAAGTTCCGTGGCAAATTCCAAACTGACCAAAGTTTCGAGATGCTTGGATCGAATATGGTCGTAAAAAATGTCTGCCGCCTCCTCCCATTGATCACCGAACATTTCGGGAAAACTTTCGCGCATGGAGCGCCGGACATTGGCGCGGGTTTTTTCAATAGACCACGGCTCATGATCCATCGCTGCCAAGGTCGCATTTAGCGCCTCGTGAATGGATTGCCAGTTCGTGGCCAGGGTATCATCCCAATCAAAAATGATAGCTTCGGGAAACTCTACCTGCTCGGTCAAGACGGGTTATCCATATAATTTAAATAATGCTCGATTAATTGACGGGTAATTGACCCGGCCTGGCCGTCGCCGACTGGCGTACCATCAATTTCGATGACGGGTTTAACCAATGCCGTGGAGCTGGACGTAAAAGCTTCAGTGGCTTGTTTCGCTTCTTCTAGCGAAAAAGGCCGTTCGGTAAATGTTAGTCCCGCCCCCGAGGCTAATTTCAAAATGGTCTGGCGCGTTATACCGGAGAGAATAAGATTATCAGTTTGCCGCGTAATAATTTCTTTTTTCGGTGTAACTATCCAGGCATTTGAAGACGTACCTTCGGTAATGATACCGTCTTCATCAACAAACCAAGCATCGGCTACGCCTTCCTCGGCTGCAGCCTGTTTCGCCAAAACTGCCGGCAGCAGCGAAACTGTCTTAATGTCACAACGCTTCCAACGAATGTCAGGCTGAGATACAACGGCATGTCCTTGGCTCGCCGTTGCGACAGAAGCCTTCTTCGTGCTTCTGGCATAAATCACCAGACTTGGCTGCAAGCCTTCCGGATAGGCAAAATCACGTGGCGCAACACCGCGGGTGATCTGCAAATAAATGCTGCCATTGCTGACCCGGTTGCGCCGAATGACTTCGCCTAAAATTAGGCCGAAGGCGCGCCGGGTTACCGGCCAAGCTATATTTAATTCACCTAAGGAGCGATTGAGCCGGTCTAAATGGGGTTTAATGTCGACCAATTTTCCATCGGTGATGGCGATGACTTCATAGACGCCGTCGGCGAATTGAAAGCCGCGATCCTCGATATGGATGCTGGCTTGCCGGTGCGGCAGGTAACGTCCGTTGACATATGCAACTCTCGGCATGGTGATCTTCTAGAAGTATTCGAGACGAACAGAAAACATTTTCTCAACCTCGCGAACGGATTCGGCGGCGGCAAACAGCACTACCCTGTCATTGACTTGAATAATGGTATCGCTACGGGGCACGATCACTTCGTCATCACGCACGATTGCGCCAACTAAGACATTGTCGGGAAGTTCGGTCTCTTTCAAAGGAACGCCGACCAAATTGGAGGTTTCCATCGCTTCCGCTTCAATGATTTCGCCAAAGCCGTCGCGGATGGTGTGCACCGAATGGATACGTCCGCGCCGGACATGCTGGAGGATCGTCGAAACCGTAATATTGCGGGGGCTGACAACGACATCAATGCCGAGCGACGGTGTCAGCGGCATATAGGTCGCGCTATTGATCAAGGTAATCGCGCGCTGGGCGCCCATACTCTTAGCAAGTAAAGAGGCGAGGATATTCGTTTCATCATCATTGGTGACGGCGACGACGGCCTCTGCTGAGCTGACGTTGGCTTCCTCTAGAATCTCGGTGTCGAGAACCGAACCTTGCAACACGACCGAACGTTTTAGCGAGCGCGCGACCTGCTCGGCCCGGGATTTACCGTTTTCGACGACTTTCAGATTTACCGATGGATGATTGGTTTCAATCTCGCCGGCTAAGAATTCACCAATATTACCGCCGCCAAATATTACCATGCGGCGGGCTTCGGATTCTTCATGACCAAAGACCGCCATGGCGCGCTCAACATGGGCGCTATCGGCAACAAAATAAACTTCATCACCCGGCAGCATGTGGTCATCAGCCGCCGGAATGATCGGCGTGTTGTCCCGCACAATACCTACAATCGTGACGTTCAGATCAGGAAATAATTGGGTCAGCTGGCGTAGCGGTGTATTAACGACCGGGCAGTCATCACCGCACCTCACCCCGGTCAATTTCACCTTGCCGTCGACCAGGGAAATCATATCGAAGGCGCCGGGAACCTGGAGGCGCCGGGCGACCGCTCTGGCAACTTCTAATTCGGGAGAAATCACCACGTCAATCGGCATATGATCACGTGAATAAAGATTAGCCCATTTGTCTTCGAGATAACCTTGCTGGCGAATGCGGGCGATCTTTGTTGTCACTTCAAACAGCGAGTGGGCAACCTGACAGGCCACCATATTGACTTCGTCGGCTTGCGTAACGGCTATCAACATATCGGCATCTGCCGCGCCGGCTTGAGCCAGCACGTTGGGATGCGAGGCCAAGCCATGGATCGCTTTAACATCTAAAGTGTCACTGATTTTTCGCGTGAGTTCAGCGGATTGGTCGATGACAGTGACTTCATTGTCTTCTTGAGCCAAATAACGGGCAATATTGAAACCAACTTGCCCAGCGCCGCAGATAATTACTTTCATAATTTTTCCATTATAACAAAACAGTTAAATAAAAAATGAAGGAATTTCAGATACCCGCCGGTCTAATCATTAGCGGCTCGGGCGCGATCATCCGATTGGAGACCAAGCGATTTAAGTTTGCGGTGAAGTGCGGAGCGCTCCATACCAACAAATGAGGCGGTTTTTGAGATATTACCGCCAAACCTGCTTACTTGCGCGCCAAGATACTCGCGTTCAAAAATTTCACGTGCTTCTCGTAATGGCAGACCCATAAACTCAGTACTATCCAATCCAGAATCAGATTGTTGACCCAATGAGGTGATTTCTACCGGTATCATTTCTGATCTAATAGCTTCGCTGGCATCGCCCGGCGCCATAATGAGCACACGTTCCACAACATTGCGCAACTCGCGAACATTGCCGGGCCAGGCATAGGCCTGCAAAGTGGCAATGGCCTCTTCAGAGAAATCGCGCGATGGGCGCCCGGTTGCTTGCGCCATTTGCGTCATAAAAAATTTTACCAGCGACGGAATGTCTTCCCGGTAGTCACGGAGCGGCGGAATCTCAATCGGCACCACGCTCAGGCGATAAAATAAATCTTCCCGAAACCTGCCCTCGTTCATCTCTTCGGAGAGGTCTTTGGACGACGCCGCAATAACACGGACATCGACATCTATACGGGTCGCCCCGCCAACCCGCTGAAAGGTTTGTTCCTGCAACACGCGGACGATTTTACCTTGAGTTTCCAGCGGCATGTCAGCCACTTCATCGAGAAAAAGCGTACCGTTATGAGCTTGCTCAAAGGTGCCGATCTCTCTCGGGCTGCGGCCATCGTTCGTCGTTTCAACACCAAATAGGCTGATCTCAAAATTATCCGGTTGCATGGTTGCGCAATTTAGCGAAATAAACGGCCCACTAGATCGGGTGGAATTTTTATGCAGCAAATGGGCGACGACATCCTTACCTGATCCCGCCGGGCCGGTGATAAGGACGCGGCTATTGGCGCTGGCAACGCGATCAATCGACTGGCGCAACTGACTGATCGGATTTGAATCGCCAATTAGATCGACTTCACCGCCGGCGCGCCTTCTCAGCTCTTCATTTTCGCGTTTTAAGCGGGCGTTCTCAATCGCCCGGTTGACGACGAGGATCATGCGATCAGAGGTAAACGGTTTTTCAATAAAATCATAAGCGCCGAGATTAATCGCCGAAACTGCGGTTTCTATATTACCGTGCCCGCTCATCATGACGACCGGCACTTCCGGATGAACTGTACAGACGGTTTCTAATATTTCCATGCCGTCGAGTTGACTGCCTTCGAGCCAGATATCAAGGAGCACCAGATTGGGCCGGCGCGCTTCAATCGCCGCGAGCGCGGCAGTGCTGTTATGAGCTTCACGAGTTTCGTGGCCCTCATCCTCCAGCACGCCAGCCGTGAGCATGCGGATATCCGCTTCGTCATCGACGATTAAAATATCGTGCGCCATGAGCTTACTTAAAACTCGATTGTTGTAACATTTGAAATGAATTCTCGATGTTCATTATGAACGACTATTTTTAGCCAGAAGTTTCTCTGAAAATAAGAGTAACTTGAGCCCCACCCGTGTCTAAATTGCGCAGTAAAATTTCACCGTTGTGATCTTCCATGATTTTTGTCGCAATTGCTAGTCCCAATCCGGTGCCCCGATCCCGGGTTGTTACATAAGGCTCCGTAATCCGATCCAGCAAATCTTCAGGAAAACCCTTACCGTTATCAGAAATAATTACCGAGATTAGGTCATCCCTTTTATCAAGCGACAGGTTAATTCGTCCTGAGGCATCTACGCCATTCGCGACACCTGCGGCAATTGATTCAGCAGCATTTTTAAGTACATTTGTAAGGGTCCGGCTTATCTGTTGGCGATCCACACTCACCATAACAGGGTCAATCGGCGTGATTATTTCATAGTGGATGTCCGGGTAACGATTGCGCTCCAAAAACAAACTCTGATTGCAGAGATCACTAATATTAACGTCTTTAAGTTCTGGTTGCGGCATCCGTGCGAAGGAAGAAAATTCATCAACCATACGGCCAATATCCTCGACTTGGCGCACGATGGTATCCGTACACATAAAAAATGTTTCCGGATCTGATTTTATTTCATCTTTATATTTTCGCTTTAAACGCTCGGCCGAAAGTTGGATCGGCGTGAGTGGATTTTTTATCTCATGCGCGATGCGGCGGGCGACATCAGCCCACGCCGCTTTTCGTTGCGCCGACAATAGTTCTGAGACATCGTCGAAAGTCACCACGTAACCGATAATTTCTTGCGCAATTGTTTCCGCCGCGACAGATACAATAAGTATTCTCTGACGCCCATCACGCGCGACTTTGATTTGACCTTGGGCATTGCGATTGGGATTTGAGATGACCTGATCGAGTAATGTAGCCATTTCTGGAATACAATTACCCAGCGGCTCTTCGATAAATTTCTCAAGGTCTATCGACAATAATTCAGCTGCTGATCGATTGGATAAATGTATCCGGCCCTCCCGGTCGAGCCCAATGACACCGGCTGATACGCCCGAGAGCACAACTTCGGTAAAGCGGCGGCGCTCATCTAATTGGCGGTTGGCTTCAATCAGTCCTTGTTGCTGACTGTCTAGTTGCTCCGTCATACGGTTGAACGACCGGCTCAAAATACCAACTTCGTCCCGGTCTTTGGTGTTTTCGGTGTTCACCCGGACCGATAGATCACCTTGGCGCACGCGGTCTGCCGCGTCGATCAGCCCGCCGATCGGGGTTGAAATCGTAGACGCGATTGACCAGCCAATCCAAATCGCGGCGAGTAAAAGTAAAAAGGCGACGAGCGCAAAGACAAAGAGAAATTTGATTTGCAGGTTATCGCGGCTTTTTTCCAGTAAGGCGTATTGGTTTGCGGCGCCGGTGGTTTGCGATACATGCTCCAATACCTGGGCATCGATAAAGCGACCGATCAACAAATAAGCATCAACGAAGGCTTCAAGTTTTACGCCGGCGCGCACGCTATTATCATTGCGATTTTCGATGATGAATACTTCGCCCGGGCGACTGCTCAAAACACCCTTCAATAAATCACCAGAGGCGAAATTAAAGCCCAATGAAAAACTTAATTGCGAGCGCGCCAAGGTGCGGCCACTGCTGTTGAGGACAATTGCTTCAGAGAGATCACGGACATTGGCGAATGCGGTAACGATCTCGGCAAAAAGGCGCGGATTTTGACGTAATCGAGGCGCCACTCGATTTATGTCGTTGGCCATCGCCAAGGCAACGCCGCGAATATTTTTTTGGTGTTCGCGAAGATACGATTGGGCGACGACAGTTGAAGCATTCACGGCTGTTCTCACCCGGTCGCTGAACCAGGTTTCCATACCGAAGTTTAGAAACAATCCGAGAAAAACCACAACCAGAAGCGCTGGAATGATTGCCACGAGCCCGAATGAGACAACCATTTTCATATGCAAGCGGGAGCCTGCCAAGCCATATTTTTTGGTTATCCAAGCACCAACCAAACGCCTTGCTAACAAAGCGCCGAGCGAAAGTGCGAGTACCAAATCAAGATTTAAAAGCGCGATAACAGTTGTGAGGTTGGAATCCAGCGGCGAAAAATCAGCCAATACGGAGACGGTCGCAAGACCAGAAACGAGTAACGCCGTAGATATTATAACCACCAGAATGCGGGTCAAACGCAACCGTTTCACCAAACTACGCAAGGTTTGGTAATTGCCGGTGGTCCCAAGATTGGCTATTTGCTCGCTCATCTATTTAAAACCGATTGCTAAATTCCACACTCTAATTTGAATCTTACACCATTGATCGCTAACAACTTATTTAGGTGTTCGCGTTACTGGAATATTCAAGTCCCTGATCTTTTTGCGTAAGGTATTGCGGTTGAGGCCTAACAAATCCGCTGCTTTCAACTGGTTGCCGCGTGTTGCCCCCAAGGTAAGCGCGATTAGCGGGCGTTCAACCTCTTTCAATATTCGTTCATATAGTCCCGCCGGTGGCAGATCGCTGCCGTGAGCGGAAAAATAATCTTTGAGATGGCCTTCAACAGCTTCGCCGATGCCATTGCTTTTGCGTTCTTCACCAACCGGTGGTCCGGCTTCAGACAGCTCTGCTTCGATAACATCAATGCCGATGGTTTCTTGCGAATATAGCGCCGCCAGCCGCCGGACTAAGTTTTCCAGCTCACGGACATTTCCCGGCCACGGGTAGGATTGCAATCGTTCGAGGGCCTGGGCATCGACGATCTTCCAGGGCAGTCCCTCCTCGGCTGATTGCGACAGAAAATGCTTAACCAGCTCGGGTATATCGTCGCGCCTTTCTTTGAGTGGCGGCATTCGGATCGGTACGACGTTTAGCCGATAATAAAGATCCTCGCGGAACAGTCCTTGGCGGATAAGCTGAGTTAAATCCCGATGCGTAGCAGCAACGATGCGAACGTCCGTGCGAATAGCTGTTTTGCCTCCAACTGTTGTATATTCACCTTCCTGCAACACGCGTAAAAGTCTGGTTTGCGCTTCCGCCGGCATGTCGCCTATTTCATCGAGGAATAAAGTGCCGCCTTCAGCCTGTTGAAAGCGGCCAGTTGAGCGGGCGGTTGCGCCAGTAAAGGCCCCCTTCTCATGACCAAACAATTCACTTTCAATCAATTCACGGGGAATAGCCGCCATGTTTATCGCCACGAAAGGAAAGTTTTTCCGGGTGCCATAGTCGTGGAGTGCGCGGGCGGCGAGTTCCTTACCGGTCCCAGAATCACCAGTAATAAGCACGGTCAGATCGGTTGCCATCAGGCGGGCCAAGGTGCGGTAGACTTCCTGCATGGCGGGAGATCGCCCGATAAGTGGCAGAATTTCATCATCGTCATCATCGAAATGCGGTCGCCCTGAGTTCTCTTGCGTTGCTTGTAAGGCGCGTTCGACGACGTTGAGAAGCTCGTTTAGATCAAACGGTTTAGGTAAATATTCAAAAGCGCCGCGTTGCGTCGCGTTAACGGCCGTCATCAAAGTATTTTGAGCACTCATAACAATGACACGAAGCTCGGGGCGGATTTTCTTGATGCGCGGCAATAGATCGAGACCATTTTCATCTGGCATGACCACATCGGTAATAACGAGATTACCCTCGCCTTCGCTTACCCATTTCCACAAAGTCGCTGCATTGCTGGTGGTTCTAACATCATACCCAGCACGACCGAGGGCTTGATTGAGGACCGTGCGTATGGCGCCGTCATCATCCGCGATTAAGACTGTTGCATTACTCAAAGTGCGTTCTCCTCATTAATCCAGCGCCCGTGTCTCGGTCGACATCGGTAATATGACGCGAAATATTGTTTTCCCAGGTTGACTGTCGAATTCAATAACGCCGCCATGATCGTCCACCATCTTCGCAACCAGGGCCAAACCGAGCCCGGAACCTTTTGGTTTTGACGTCACAAAAGCATCAAAAAGGTGGTCTTGCAGGTCTGCTGGAATGCCATCGCCGTTATCTTGCACGCTGATGACAAGCGGCAGATGGGTGCGCGACGTGCTGCCGGGAACGGCGAAACGAACACTATGCTGATAGGCCGTTTTTAAAACTATCTCGCCGTTTGAGGAGTTCACCGCTTCCGCCGCATTTTTCACTAAATTCAGGAAAATTTGCACCAATTGATCGTGATTGCCGTCGATATACGGCAAAGATGGGTCATATTCTTCAGTTATTCGGATTTTTTTAGCAAAGCCATTTTGCGCAATTTGGCGGACGCGTTCTAACACTTTATGGGCGTTCACCGGCGCCCGGTCCAAGGGGCGGCGGTCCGAAAACACTTCCATGCGATCAACCAGAGCACAAATGCGGTCGGTTTCATCGCAAATCAGGCGGGTTAATTCTCGATCCGCTTGATCCATGCCCTGCTCCAACAATTGGGCAGCGCCGCGAATTCCGGATAAAGGATTTTTTACTTCATGGGCCAGCATCGCCGCCATGGCGGTGATTGAGCGGGCAGCATTTCGATGGGTTAATTGCCGGTCAATTTTATCAGCGATAGAACGTTCAAAAATCGTCAATATGGCGCACCCCGGCTGATCAATCAGTGGGGTTACCTGGACATTGACCAATTGTTTGGCAATGCGCGGCGTATCAAGGGTTAAGCCATAGTCCGAGACACCGCTGCCGGTTGCTTGAACTTGTTTGATTAATGTCGTTAACGGGCTATCCGGCGGCAGCAATTCGTCGATGCTGTGGCCCTTCAATTGCGCCAGGCTAGCGGCAAAAAATTGCTCACCGGCACTGTTGAGATAGTCAATGCAGCCGCTGTCATCGATCACTACAACAGTAGAATCGAGAGCGTTTAAAATGTTCTCCGTGTTGGTATCGAGAGCATTTCCGTTAAGGGGCATCATGATCTCTTTTCAAAATTTCAGGCTAAGCGGCTTGGCGTTCGAGCAAGGGCCGGTAAAAATTATCGAGCGCTGCCTTGGCGTCATCTACAGTATCAATGCTATTAAATTTACCGCGGAATTCTGCCGATCCCGGCAGACCTTTACTATACCAGCCGATATGTTTGCGGGCGGTTCTAAGCCCTCGTTCAGCGCCGTAGTGGCTCAGCATTTCGTCATAATGTGCGGTCACTATTCTAAATTGAATGCCGAGATCGGGATCAGGTAAACGCTCACCCGTTTTTAAATAGTGAACAACCTGGCCGATAAACCAGGGCCGCCCATAGGTCCCCCGGCCAATCATGACGCCATCAGCGCCGGATTGCTCAAGCAAATCCGATGCGTCTTCGATCTCCGTGACGTCTCCATTGCCAATCACGGGAATGCTGACGGCTGCTTTGACTTTACTGATAAAGCGCCAGTCCGCTGAGCCGTTATAGAGTTGGTTGCGTGTCCGGCCATGGACTGTAAGCATCTGAATACCGGCATCTTCGGCGATTTTAGCTAAAGTTGGCGCATTTCGATTTTGCTCATCCCAACCAGTGCGCATTTTCAAGGTGACCGGCAAATCGACGGCCTTTACCACGGCATCGATAATCTGACCCGCCAGTTTCTCATCTTTCATCAACGCGGAACCGGCATGACCTTTGGTCACTTTTTTGACCGGGCAGCCCATATTGATGTCGATAATCGCCGCTCCCCGGTCGGCATTGAGACGCGCTGCCTCAGCCATAAGATCCGGCTCGCAACCGGCAAGTTGCACTGCCATCGGAAATTCTTCGGCGCAATTGCTCGCCATTTTCATCGTTTTACGATTGGCATAGATCATCGCCTGGCTGGCGATCATCTCGGAAATCACCAAACCGGCGCCAAAACGCTTGGCCAACCGGCGATACGGCATATCAGATACGCCTGACATCGGGGCCAAAATGACGTTATTTTCAAGCTCGATTGAGCCTATTTTGATGGTCATGCCCAAGATTCCTACTGGCTTTCAACAATTTTGCATACTTATTAGGCAAAAAGGTGAAAAACGCAATCATAAATATTTAAAAAAGCGCAGAATTGCTTACTAAGCGAGCAGAATATCGGTGACAAATTTTACCCCGGGATAGCCAAGAGTCAGCAGTAAATAGGCTAATAGCACTATTCGAGTAGCTGCACGCCCCCGGATACCGGTGCGGAAATGAATAAATAGAATTACTGCAATGATAACAAACACTCCCAGCGTGAGGGTCGTTTTATGATCAAACGTCAAGAATTGGCCGGTTGACAGGTAAAGGGTTGCAATGCCGGTTATCAGGCCAATTGCCAGAATGATCTCGCTGGCGATGAGCAATCTCACTAACAGCCCTTCACTACCGGCGATGGACGGTAAAAGGCGCGAAAGTCGGGTGCGTTTCTTGGCTTTGATCGCACGTCCCTGCAAAGTCGCCGCCAGTGCTGCCACAGCTGCTAAGGTAATTAGGGCGTAAGTCGCCACCGAAACTGCGATATGGGTGCCGATCCAAGCCAAAGGCGCACCGACAACGAAAGGACGCTCCGGCACTTGGCTCCAAATCGTTGCCAAAATACCGAGAATAAGCAGATAAGGGAATAAAATGGCTGTTAAACGCCAGGCATCTTCGGAAAAAAAGGCAATACCAGTATAAAGCACGAGACAGGCGGCGACGGTTATCCAAAGTGCGGTTGATAATCCGGTATGCCAGCCGGCAGATTGACGGACATAAACCCAGGCCAGCGTACCACACAACGCCACCGCCAAAGCCGACCAATAAACGCCATCTTTTTGCGGTACACGGCGAAACGTCAGCAAAGATGCGGGAATTAGCGCAATAAGCGCCGTTATTTTTAAGACAGTTAGTTCCATATCTCGCTACATTTACCACTCAAAAACAAAAAAACTAAGGCAAAAAACTTGCAAAATTGCCATGCTATTCTAGCTTGCTTTCACCTAAATCGATATTCACATTATCGATCATTGTAGCACTATTGTTATTCGCCTAATTGATCTGGGACAAACAAAAACCATGAATTCGCAGCAAGACGCATCGGCAGACTGTGTGGCACTGATCGTATCGGCTGGCCGAGGACACCGGTTTGGTGGCGAAATTCCCAAGCAATACCTTGAAATTGAAGGAGAATCTCTGCTTGCCCGTTCAGTGAATAGGTTGCTTTCACATGCCAAAATTTCGCATGTTCGAGCAGTCATTCATCCCGATGACGCTGATTTATATCGCGAATCAATTGGCGAATTAGAGCTTTTGGAGCCGGTTTTTGGCGGTGTTGAGCGCCAAGATTCGGTGCGTTTAGGTCTAGAAAGTCTGGTAGATTTAGCGCCGCAGTTTGTGCTCATCCATGATTCCGTGCGCCCTTTCGTTGATCACGATACGATCGATCGATTGCTGGCAACCCTCGAAAATGGCGCAAAAGCGGTTATTCCGGTTGTTCAGGTCGCCGATACTCTCAAACGTAGCGCTGATAATGTTATTCAAGATACCGTCGACCGGACAGATTTATGGCGGGCGCAAACGCCACAAGCCTTTGATTTTAAAGAAATTACAGCCGCTCATCAGGCAGTTTCCGGCGAGAATTTGACCGATGATGCGGCAATTGCCGAGGCGGCTGGTATCGCTGTCGAAATTGTTCAAGGGAGCGAAGATAATTTTAAGATCACAAATACAGAAGATCTGGCCCGGGCGGAGAAGCATCTGGCAACAGCGGGCGACGGCGGTAAATACATGACCCGTGTCGGAACCGGATTCGATGTTCATAAATTTACCGACGGCAGCGCCGTCATTTTATGCGGCATAAAAATTCCACACGACAAATCACTGGCCGGTCATTCAGATGCCGATGTCGCATTGCATGCTGTGACGGATGCTTTATTGGGTGCTGTCGGAGCTGGTGACATCGGATTATTTTTTCCGCCGAGCGATCCCCAATGGAAAGATGTCGCGTCGGAAATTTTTTTAACCCGGGCTGGTAAAGAGATTTCAGATCGTGGTGGCCGAATTGAAAATGTCGATCTGACGATTATTTGCGAGGTCCCAAAGATCGCTCCCCACCGCGATCAAATGCAGCAGAATATTGCTGATATTCTCAATATTTCCGTTCAACAAGTAAACGTAAAAGGCACCACAACGGAGCAATTAGGGTTCACCGGAAGAGGCGAAGGCATTGCTGCTCAAGCCGCTGCTTCAGTGACTTTTGAGGGCTAAATATTTCTTAAAGTAATTTCTAATTTTCTACAATATAATTATTATTTATCAATATATTACAGCGTATTCTTATCGATCCAGTTTAGGAACTCTGGGTTGCCTTTCTCGATATCCAAAACAACCACAGCCGGGCAATCATAGCTGTGAAGCGCGAGGATTTTAGCGACCGCCTGATCGACCAATTCAGCTGTTGTTTTGAGAATAAATACCGTCTCGCTGTCTTTGGTAAGTTTATCCTCCCACCAGTAGATCGACGTCGCCGCACCCAAAATATTGGCGCAAGCCGCCAGTCGTTCCTCGACCACTTGGGATGCAATTGTTTCAGCTTCGGCGGCCGAACCTGCGGTCACATAGATCAATTTTGCCGTCATTTTTTCTGTTCCATTTATTAGAGATTTGGAGTTTTGAACATTTTAATTTAAAATGCGAGGAAATTCATTCGCTAACGTTCGACGGAGGGCAGGCTGTGGACGTACAGACGCAAGTTGAAAGTACTCATGCTGGCAAACCGACCGGCGCACAAATTAAGTGGCTGGAGAGAGGTCTCGCTCAAGCGGGTGGAAAACTTCCATTGTTTGATGAAGATGGTCAGAAAATTAGTGCCCGGACAGTCAATAGCTGTTTGAAGCAAGGTTGGGTTGAGCCTTGGTTTAACAATCCCATCAAGCCGGATTGGCTGGTCTGTAAACTTACCGATACCGGTCGTCAGGTAATCACTAAATCCTAATTCATTACGCTACTGTTATAAAAAGCCGATAAAAAACTACTTTTGTAGATTTAAGTTAAATCTTCAACGTCAATATAGCCCTTCTCAATCGCGTCTCTGAGAGCGTCAAAGGCAATTTTTGCTTCTTCAAACATCTGTCGTTTGCGATGGAGTTCGTCAATATAGGATTGATCAGGTGGATCGCCATGCTCACCAACTGACATATTGACCGCCATTTCTAGATAGCTTGCGCGCAAACGACCGACCGCAACGGCGAAAGTCAAAATGCTGTCTTTATTTAATCCCGGTATTTTTTTGTGGATCAATTCGCGGTTGGCGAGGCGAATGCCCTGCTCTATCTCACCGAGAAAGCGCTTTTGAACCTGTAATTGCTTATAATCGTCTAAATTGTCATCGTTCACGTTCAGTCCTCATACAAAAAAATAGCAATAAATAAATCTTTTAGTAGTGATGCTGATCACAGACCAATCTATTGGGTTCTGTCATCATGTTCAAACTTAAGATGAATACATTAAATAATGAATTTATCTCAAGTTCCCTCAAGAGCACAACTCAAGCCGGCCTAGCCGGCTTTTTTTTGCCTGAATTACTCTCCTTATCCGAATAATTCTCAACGTTGGCCCGGTTATTGGGTATATTGTCGCTCATCACTGTCAATTCAATAGGATAATATAGACCATGACATCTTCCGGTTACGATGATTTAGATCAACTCGGCACTCATTCTGTCCTGCCGGAAAGCCCGGCAAAGGCGAAATTAGAGAAAGTCGCCAATCCGCGGCGTGACGAGCTTTATTTGATCAGGTTTACCTGTCCCGAATTCACGTCACTTTGCCCGGTAACCGGCCAGCCCGATTTTGCTCATTTGGTGATAGACTATGTTCCCGCGGCCGAGATCGTCGAAAGCAAGTCACTCAAGCTCTATTTGGGGTCTTTCCGCAATCACGGTGCCTTCCATGAAGATTGCACAGTCGCCATTGCCCGGCGGATTGTTGATGAAATCAAGCCGGTTTGGCTTAGAATTGGCGGCTACTGGTATCCGCGCGGTGGCATGCCGATAGATGTCTTTTATCAGACCGGCGAGCCGCCAGAAAAATTATGGATTCCAGACCAGAATGTGCCAAGTTATCGCGGTCGGGGATAGCATCAAGCGGGATTGAAGGCAGCCTCAATTTTAGCGCAAGCTTGATATTTAAATTCCCACCAGTTGAAGTCGAGATCCTGGAGCACCAGAGAACATCGATCCTCCTCCTCTTGAACCGGCTCAATAGTGGATATTTTATAGGTTTCCTGGTATTTCTGCGCCAATTCGTGCGCCCGATGAATTTCTTCTTTGGTGGCGAAATCCAAGATGTAGCGATTGTCTCTCGATTGCGGCTTGAGTTTATCGCCAACGCCGACACAGACCAGGAATAAATCTTTGCGCTCGGCTATTTTTTTTATGATCCACATCGAACTTGAGGAGTTGCGGCGCACTTCAAGACCTAAGAATTCGGTGTAAAATTTGGCCGATTCATCGGCGTTTCGAACATCCAAGGTGCCGTGCGATAATATATCTGTCTTAACGATGCTAGGGGTCATTCGTCTGATGCTCCGGGACGCGGCTTGCGATACTGAAATTCCCACCAATTCTCGTCGAAATCCTGAAAATAGAAGGCGTAAACACCATGAATATCGCGGGATTTCTGAACTTTAGCAATGCCGTACTCTTCGGCCATCTCAAGTGCTGCGGCGTTGGCGGCGTCAACTTCTTCCGGTGTCGCCAGATCAAAGCCCCAATGATTAAGCACGTGCTGGGGATGTTTGATTTCCGGAACTTCGGACACTTCAAACGCCCAGTAAACAGCGCCTTTGGAGTGCTTGTCGCCGTTTGGCCCCTGATCCCGCACCAGTAGCTTGCCATCACCGGCTAAAGTACATTCCAGACCTGCGAAATCTTCGAGCAGTTTACGGGTGCGCTGCAAATTGGTGGTGACAAAGGTGCCGCCGGCAATGGCTTGCGGCCGATTAAGCGGTTCGTCGGCCTTGAGATACTTAATTTGTCCGGGTTTTCTCGCCATATTTATTCCACCAGACAAATCATGCCGTTTTCGACCGACGTTGTTAGGGATTTCAAACTCTCACCTTCGCACGGCCCTTCAACACAAAGGCCATCCTCGATCTGAAACAAGGCGCCATGTTTAGAGCATTGAATAAGGCTATAATCCGCATTGAAGAATTTGTTGGGGATTTGATCAATCAGTACCTGATTATGGGGGCACCAGTTTAAATAGGCGAAGGCCTGCTCGCCTTTGCGGGCGACGAAGATATTGCGTTGCTTGCCGTCAACTTCGGCCACCATGCCTTTGGCATCATTGTCCGGCACGTCATCCAGTTTACAGATTTCGGTCGAGCTCATATGTTCCCCATTTTGGCCCAATATCCCAGCCAAATCAGGAAAGGTAAAGCCTTGATACGCTTGGAATCCTAGGGCTACTTTCTTGCCGCCGCCCGCATTTTATTGAGCTTGCCCTCGTCATAGCGCGCGCGGTTCATAATATCCTGAATAAACCTAGTGAGTTTAAATCTCGAACCCCAGGATTTACTCTTACAAACATATAAGGACGCAACTTTGGTGCTACCGTTCGACAGCAGGCCATCTCCGATACCTGATTCTCCGGCAAATTGTCTGGCCAAGCCGCAGGAATTATCATCATTTGACGACGTAACTATATAGTAATTTCCGATTCCATTGGAAAGTTCAATGACGTCTGATTCACCAACCGAATGCCCTCTTTTTGTGAACCCCGTGTTCTGATTGAATATTCTGACAAAAATATGTTTACCTTGATTTGATCCGGTATAGAAATGACCTGGCTGCAGCTCGTAATACATCATGGACCCGCCCGCAAAGGTGATCATTTCCTTCCATAATCTATTGTCAGGCAGGGGTTCCCAGGTATAACGACCGGTGACAAAACTATCGTCGCCGGAAAAGCTGACTTCACTATGATGGTATTCGACGTTGATGCGTTCAGCAGAGATGGCGGGCGTAATGGTAATATTGCCGAGACCCATTACAAGTATAAAGGCCAAAAAGGATTTTACTGGATTGAGCATACTAAATTTCTTTAGGTAAATTTCATTAACTTTATTTTGAACACGCATTACAGGTAAATCAAATAAAAATTTTCTCTTTATCCATACTGTAATCAAAAAAAGAGCTCAGCCAATTTGACTGAGCCCTTCTCAAAAAATGGTCGGAGCGAGTGGATTCGAACCACCGACCCCCAAGCCCCCAGCTTGGTGCGCTAACCAGGCTGCGCCACGCTCCGACAGTTAATTTTCGCAATATACGATGCGGATATCATTACAGCAATCGTTTGGTGATAGTATAAATTTAGGACAGCAGTTTTTTGATATCTTCGAGCTCGGTGAGGACGGCTTTCAACTCAGTTGCTTTCTCCGATGACAGAGATGAGCTTTCTAATTCCGTTGTTTCAACGCCGATTTCCTCAATTTTACCGCCGGATTCTTTGAGCAGTTTTTGCACCCCTTTGATGGTGTAGCCATCATTATAAAGCAGCCCGCGGATGCGCCGCAGCATAACTAAATCTTCGGGCCGGTAATAGCGTCGGCCGCCGCCACGTTTCATCGGTTTTATCTGGGGAAATTTGGTTTCCCAAAATCGCAAGACGTGCTGAGGCAGGTCGAGCTCTTTGGAAACCTCGCTGATGGTGCGAAATGCCGACGCGGATTTACCGCTGCGTCGCCGACTGGAGATATCTCCGGACGGTTGTTGTTCCGTCGCCAGGGCCATAATTATTCAAATTCACTTGAGCCAAAGGTTGGTGGGCTGGGTTGCTCAACCGGCAAGCCGCTGATCTTACTTTTCAATACTTGCGAAGGCCTGAAGACCAATACTTTACGTGGTAAAATCGGAACTTCCTCCCCCGTTTTAGGATTGCGGCCAATACGCTGACCTTTGCTCCGGACCGAAAAACTGCCGAAGGATGAAATCTTGACTGATTCGCCACCGGCTAAAGTATTCGAAATTTTAGTGAGCACAGATTCGAGCAGATCTGCCGATTCATTACGTGACAAACCGACTTCTTGATATACCGCTTCACTTAATTGAGATCGGGTAATTGTCTCTCCGGACATTGGCTTCCATCCCTATAGTCGTTTTGAATTTGAATGCAAGCTTACGTCAGAAAGTTTTCTAAATCAATGGGATGGCGTGCGTTTTTAACACGCTTTTAAATAAAAATTTGGATAATAGTGTTTAATTTACCAGCGAACGAGGGCAGCACCCCAGGTCAATCCGCCGCCCATCGCTTCCATCAACAGCAAGTCACCTCTTTTGATGAGCCCTTCGCGCACGCCGTGATCCAAGGCAAGTGGGATCGAGGCAGCTGAAGTGTTGGCGTGATCTTCAACAGTCAAGATGACTTTATCCATCGGCATTTTTAATTTTTTTGCCGTGCTGTCGATGATGCGTTTATTGGCCTGGTGTGGCACCAGCCAGTCGATATCGCTGTCTTGTAGATTATTAGCTTCCAGTGCCTCATTGACGACGGCGGCCAAATTGGTCACAGCATGGCGGAATACTTCTTTGCCGGCCATGGTAAGATATCCGGCAGTTTGCGTTGTCGAGGGTCCGCCATCGCAATAGAGTAGTTCCTCGAGATTACCATCGGAGTGAATATGGGTGGAAATAATACCGGCTTGGCCATTCGTTTGCTCTTCAACTTCTACCGCTTTAACAACAACTGCCCCTGCTCCGTCGCCAAAAAGTACGCAGGTTGTCCGGTCTTTCCAATTTAACAGACGGGAGATTGTTTCTGCGCCGACGACAAGAGCGGTTTTAGCTTGACCAGATTGGATCATGCTATCGACGACAGCCAATGCGTAGACAAAGCCCGAGCATACAGCCTGGACATCGAATGCCGCACCAGTTCGGCAGCCCAAATGTTTCTGGAGACGTACTGCGGTTGCGGGGAAGGTTCGATCCGGTGTGGTCGTGCCAACAACGATGAGATCAATCTCGGTACCATCAACACCAGCATGCTCCAGCGCGCGCTGAGCAGCTTTCAAGGCGAGATCAGATGTATATTCATCATCACTGGCAAAATGGCGTTGTTTAATGCCAGTGCGGGCGATGATCCACTCGTCAGAGGTATCTACTTTTTTGGCTAAATCATCATTGGTGACGACATTTTGCGGCAGATAGGAGCCGCAACCGATCAGTTGGGAAATTGTTTTCATTTATGCGGTGGCCGATTGTGGTTCCGAATTATTTGAATTATCAGAGTTATCTGAGTTATCTGAGTCTTCCGAGTTATCTGCAATCAGGCGACCGAGGTCTTCCTTGATCACTGCATTGAAATTTCGCCGTACCAGTTTTGCTCCGATCTCAATTGCATGAGCGAAACCCAGGGCATCCGTGCCGCCGTGGCTTTTAACGCAGACGCCATTGAGACCGACGAGCATCGCACCGTTATAACGCCGGGGATCGAATTGCGCACGAAATCTTTCAAGCGCTGGTCGGGCTATCAATGCGCCAAGCTTCGAAACGATATTGGCGGTGAGAAATTTCTTTAGATAGAAGGTAAACATTTTTGCCGTACCTTCGGCGGTTTTCAGTGCAATATTGCCGGTAAAGCCATCGGTAACGATGACATCGACGGTGCCTTTACCAATATCGTCGCCCTCGACAAAGCCATAAAATTTTATCGGTAAATTCGAATTCTGGAGGATTGCTGCTGCCTTTTTGACCGAATCGTTTCCTTTTAGTCCTTCAGTGCCGACATTTAGGAGGCCGATGGACGGTTGGTCGATATCCAGTTCATTGCGGGCGAAAACCTCTCCCATGACGGCAAATTGGACCAGATTGTCCGCATCACACTCGATGTTCGCACCGAGATCCAGCATTACGCAATCGCCACTTTGGGTCGGAAAACTGGTAACGATTGCGGGCCGGCTGATGCCCGGGATCATTCTGAGAACGACCGTCGCCATGGCCATCAACGCGCCTGTATTGCCGGCTGAAACAATCGCCGACGCTTCATTATTTTTGACGGCATCAATTGCCAACCGCATACTGGAATTTTTACCGGAACGAAGCGCCGCAGTTGGCTTATCATCCATGGTCACGACGTCGGTGGTATGGCGAATTTCACTTACCGCTTTGGCCTTTGGATGTTTATCCAATAACGGTTTTAGTTGATTTTCATCACCAAACACCAGGCACCGTAAATCAGGCGCGCGTGAGGCGGCAATATCGATCCCGCCAATAATCATGTCCGGGGCGTTATCACCACCCATACCGTCAATTGCTACAGTAATCAGATCAGTCAACGACTGGGCTCCTTGATCTAGCTCTGCAATACAATTGTGCGCTGATTTACTGACAAAGGAAATAGTTTATGCGATGGAATCGATTTCGACGACTTCGCGGCCATCATAGTGGCCACAGGAGCCGCAAACATGGTGCGGGCGCTTAACTTCGCCGCAATTCGGGCATTCTGTTTGCGCTGCAGCGTTGAGGGAATCATGCGACCGGCGCTGATTTCGGCGGGATTTCGATATTTTCTTCTTGGGAACAGCCATAGCTATTTCTCTCTAATCACAAACTAGTTTATTCGGAAGTTTCCATCGCGGTGGAACGCTACATAAATCAATTTAAATCGTTCGGCAAGCCGAATGAGCAGTCCTGTTTATTGCCACGAGTGAAATCTGGCCATCGTTTACTTGACTTTCTTTAGCACTGCAAACGGATTGTTGCTCTCAGCCGTGTCTAATTTATCCCCTGCCGCCATTTTCAAGGCGTCAAAATCGGCCTTGGGTGAGCGTGGGAAAGGCTCTAATTCGAGACCAAATTGTTCCGTTAACATAATACCGGCATCAAATGCGCCATCAATGATGGCTTCTGGGGGGTCATCAGTCGCTGAATCAAATTCAATGATTTCAATATCTTCCGGCAGTATATCAACCGAATAATCACAGCGGTATGAGCCCGTTACTTCAGCTGGTACCGGTTCAAGAGTTACAACGCAGCGCTGAATTACATTGGCCGTAAAGCTGGCTTTGACCTGTACTTCGGTATGTTTTGGCGAACTCGTACAAATGAGATGAGCAGAAAATTTTCCCAGTTCAATTAGATCAAATCTTTTTGCCAGAGCTTGGCATTCATTTTCCGTCGCCTCAATATCCAACTCGAGATGATTAGCCTTGATGTCATCGATCTTGATGACACGAGAAATCTCCGGGGTTGTTGTTGGCGTATCCTTGCCGCTAATATTTTGGTCAGTTCCCTCAGTCACTGTCTGTATCTCTCACTTGCCGGGTGCGGGGCTAAAGGACACCGAGCCATTTTTTAGGTCGTCAATGTTCCAGTTTTGCGACAACTCAATTTCTTGGATTACATAGTCTGCAATTTTGTTAATTTGTTCATTAGTAGGTTCTTGGTCGCAATAAAGATTACGTTTCAACGACGCTGTCAGATTTGCTCCATCCGTTTCCGCTATGCCGTCATCATAGGCTTTGATTCGGCCATAAAAAGACTTTGCCAGCGCTTTAATTTTTTTACCCACGCTTAAATCACCGACGCCCATTTCGCGTATATTCTTATCCATATCGGCAAACATAACATCAAATAAATCTTGTGACAGTTGACTGCCCTCCTCACCGAAATCTTTCAGCCGGCGCATGACAATATATGCATGCAGCGCAATGAGGTCGAAACGCCCGTTGACCGTGTCGGCGACGCCGTGAACGGTGTAGAAATCCTCAACACGCGCCTGAGCGACAATCTCGCCGTATAGACGATAAACCGCATCGTCGTATTTCTTAAAGCCCAAAAACGCTAGTATTCCCATATTTTCCACCCCGCAAGTCAGTCATTGACAGACCGCCTCGGAAAAGACATCACATAGCCTAAATCGGATGCAGTGTGTTATAATACTGCATCAATCGAATTGCTTTCGCCAGAAGCGCTAATTGAGAGAAAATCGTCTGTAATGCAAACAAAATTTTTCATTGGAAGAAAATTAATCCGCTGGGCAGTCGCCGGCACACTGGTAGTTGCCGTGAGCGCTTGTGCACCCCGCATTGCGACCCGGGGAAATTTACCTGACCCCGATTTACTGGCCAATATCGAAGTTGGCCAGGTCAATAAGCGAGGCGTTGTTGAGCTTATTGGATCGCCCTCCAGTATTGCCCCTTTTCAAGGCGAGAGTTGGTATTACATCAGCGAACGGACCGAGACGCGCGCCTTTTTTGAACCAGATGTCGTCGAACGTAAGGTTGTCATCATACGCTTTGATAAGAAAGGTATAGTAAGTGAAGTTAAGACTTTGGGACTTAAAGACGGCCATGATATCGCGATGGTTGACCGGAAGACGCCAACTGCCGGTAAGGAAATAACTTTATTGCAACAGTTGTTTGGCAACATTGGCCGCTTTGAAAGCGACGTTGATCCGACCGACGCTATTAATAAATAGCTGGTCGACCGGGTTTAATTATTAAAAAAGCCCCGCTGGTGTACCGGCGGGGCTTTTTGTTGGGTCGAATATCGCTTTAAGCGGCGAGAATAGCCAGCAGCAAAATAGCAACGATATTCATAATCTTAATCAATGGGTTCACAGCTGGTCCGGCGGTGTCTTTATAAGGATCACCAACCGTGTCACCTGTGATGGCAGCGTGGTGAGCTTCTGAGCCCTTACCGCCGTGGTTACCATCTTCGACATACTTCTTAGCATTATCCCATGCACCGCCACCTGACGTCATCGACAGCGCAACAAAGATGCCGGTCACGATAACACCCATTAAGGACGCTCCAAGTGCTGCAAATGCCGCAGCTTGACCGGCGATGGCATTAATTACGAAATATATGACGAATGGTGCCGCAATCGGCAGAATCGATGGCACGATCATCTCTTTAATCGCTGCCTTGGTCAGCAGATCAACACATTTACCGTATTCTGGTTTTGCCGTGCCTTCCATAATGCCAGGAATTTCTTTGAATTGGCGGCGCACTTCTTCGACGATAGAACCGCCGGCGCGGCCAACAGCCATCATGCCCATTGATCCAAACAAGAAAGGGATCAAGCCACCGACGAATAAGCCGACAACGACAAATGGATCACTTAAGGAAAAGGATACTTTTAAGTTCGGGAACAACAGATTTAAATCTGCCGTAAAGGCGGCAAACAGAACCAGTGCAGCCAAGCCGGCTGAACCAATGGCATAGCCTTTGGTGACAGCTTTGGTCGTATTGCCAACGGCATCCAGGGCATCCGTGGTTTTACGAACTTCTTCCGGCAGATTGGACATTTCAGCAATGCCGCCAGCGTTATCGGTAACCGGACCAAAAGCGTCAAGGGCGACTACCATACCGGCCAGCGCCAGCATCGAAGTGGCGGCAATGGCCAGACCGAACAAACCAGCTGTCAGGAAGGCAACGATAATGCCAGCACAAATTACAATAACCGGCATGGCTGTAGATTCCATCGAAACGGCCAGACCTTGGATGACGTTGGTACCGTGACCCGTTTCGGATGCCTTAGCGATGCTCCGTACGGGGCGGTAATTAGTACCTGTGTAATATTCAGTGATCCAGACAATCAGTGCTGTAACGACAAGACCAACCAGTGCGGACACAAACAAATCCATACCAGTGATTGTCAGGCCATTCGCATCGAAAGTTCCGTCAAAACCAAACTGCCAGTTGATAACGACTGCGATCAAGATGGCGGATATGATCACGCTGGCAAAAAAGCCTTTGTAAAGCGCGCCCATGATTGAGTTGCCTGAACCAAGACGGACAAAGAAAGTTGCGACAACACAGCCAAGGATGCTAACGGCACCGATTAAAAGTGGGAATGTCATCATGACTTCCTGCTGTGCACCGGAGAAAAAGGCTGCAGCCAAGAGCATGGTTGCAACAACAGTCACAACATAGGTTTCAAATAAATCCGCTGCCATACCGGCACAGTCACCAACATTGTCACCCACGTTATCGGCAATCACGCCGGCGTTGCGAGGATCATCTTCCGGGATACCAGCTTCGATTTTACCAACCAAATCGGAACCAACGTCAGCGCCTTTGGTAAAGATACCACCGCCGAGACGGGCAAATATGGAAATTAGTGACGCGCCAAAAGCCAAGCCGACGAGGGCCTCAAGCACGTGACGCATGCCGTCTTTACTTGATGTATCGATCATTCCTTTAAGGACAAGCCAGTAACCAATAATGCCCAACAGAGCTAAACCGGCCACCAGCATACCGGTAATGGCGCCAGATTTAAAAGCCACCGAGAGGCCTTCAGCCAGGCCCACGGATCGAGCAGCTTCAGCTGTGCGGACATTGGCGCGAACAGAAACGTTCATACCAATGTAACCGGCAACGCCGGAGAGAACTGCGCCAATGCCAAAGCCGACGGCGACGGAGCCGCCAAGCAGCAGGCCAAGAACGATACCGATGACAACACCGGCAACGGCGATTGCCGTATATTGGCGGTTAAGATAAGCGCTTGCGCCTTCTTGAATAGCCGCGGCTATTTCCTGCATACGTTCGGTACCGGCAGGAGCTGCGAGAACGGAACGAATGGCATAAATTCCATAAAGTAGTGCGATGACGCCGCAACCGACGATCAACATTGAAACATTAGACATGTCGTTTAACCCTTAGTTGGTTGAAACCTTGATAATAGGGGGAACACCCGTCCCTATACTTTCGTTTAAGTGGGTGTGGAAAATTCGCCGGGAACATGCCAGAAGGCGGCATAGAAATCAACTGGGAAATCAACCATTAACACACCCGGAACAATATTGATGGACATAGCTGAAATATAAGTGATTTTTATTAGCGTAGTTTTCGGTTCATTGCCGATTGAACAAGTACGCCATCAATCAAACCCTTGCCGATGGTTCTTTCACCAATAACAAAGAGACGGCGTTTTAGCGAGGCAATATCAAGGTCTTTTTGTTTGCGTAAAAGTCTCGGAACATATGCATGTAAATCCCGTATATAGGCATCCTTCAGGCGCGGCATTTGTTTGTTGATCTTCGATACATTGCCCTTTCTGGTTTCGATCTGAATCTGCAGCTGAATGGTTGCAGCTACGATATCTCCTTGAAATATAGGGATTAACAGCGGTTCTAGAGTCACAAAGCGTGGCGGTTCCAGCGCCTTCTTGCGTGCCATCTCGGCAGCCGCCGCCGCTATTTGCTCCGGTGTGAGCTTAACTTCCGGTTCAAATGGCCCGAGCTCCATCTGCTGCAAAAGCGTAACTGCCCCACCGGCAAGCAAGATAACGACAGCTAAAACAATGACTAAAATTTTAGGCATTTATCAAAACCAACAGTTATTCAGATGCTCACGGTTCGATACGTTTATCATATCAATCTTTAACCTAATTTGATTTCATTAAAATTAAAAGTGAGTAAATCCTTTTTGGCGGGGCGTGTGCTCCTGGCCGTTTTGGTCAAATAGCCGAATCGCCCCGGTATTCGTTATTTCTCCGATTTTAGTAAGAGTGACCCCGCTTTCTGCAGCAATTTTTTCAGCTGCCGCTGCAAAGCTGTGCTCGGTGGTAAAAAGTAATTCATAGTCATCACCGCCACCGAGGATTAAATCAAGCAGGGCTGAGTTTTCCGCCAGTGCACCATTTGCTGCTTTAGATAATGGAATATCAGCAATCTGAACATCCGCTCCGACACCGGAAGTTTCGCAAATATGGCCGAGATCAGCGACCAAACCATCGGAAATATCAATCACCGCATGGGCATTGCCGATGAGGTTCTGTCCGAGTTTGGTGCGTGGAATGGGCAAACGATAACGCTGGCGTAAATATTCGCAATCGTCACTGCTGAGGTCAGCTAATTTATTTTCAACGGCCAAAAGACCAAGCGCACCATCACCGATAGTTCCGGAAACCCATATACTATCGCCAACTTTCGCCTTACTCCGTCTTAAGCCCATCCCCTTTTCAATGTATCCCATCGCGGTTAACGAAAGTGTCAGCGGACCGGACGTCGATACGGTATCGCCGCCGATCAAAGTGACACCGAATTCCCTTTGATTTTCGGCGAGGCCTTCAGAAAATGTTTCGAACCAATCTGAGTTGAGATCCTCTGGCACGGCGATCGAAAGCGTATAATGGGCTGGCTCAGCACCCATCGAAGCCAAGTCTGACAGGCTGACACGTAATAATTTGGCAGCGATATCCTCCGCCGGATCAGCTGTGAAGAAATGCACCCCGGCAACTAGGGCATCAGTCGTTACGACCAGGCTTTGGCCGGTCGGTGGATCGATAATCGCCGCATCATCGGTGAGCTTAAAGGCGCCGGGCTCAGATCCACTTAGTGGTGCAAAGTATTTATTGATGATTTCAAATTCGTTCGGTCGTGCATTCTCATTAGGCAACGAATTATTTCTCCAACTCCTGACCGCGAACGACTTTCGCTATGCGGTCTAAAACACCATTAACCAAAGAAGGTTCTTTTTCAGCATAGAACGCGTGGGCTAAATCGACATATTCATTAATGATAACCCGAACCGGTACTTTCGGCTGGTAAAACATTTCATAAGCCGCAGCGCGTAACACGGATCGCAAGAGAACGTCCAATTTTTCCAAGCTATGTCCCTCAGCAAGGGCGCCTGTTAAAATGTCATCAAGCTGGGATTTATTTTCGATAACGCCGCGGACAATTTCGCCAAACTTCTTTTTGTCGGGTACCGCAAGCTCGCCTAATTCAGGTTCGTCCGGGTCTGGGTTTTGCCAACGCCGGGCAAGAAAATCCAACAAGATTGCATCAAGTGAAGCGCCGGTAATTTCAATTTCGTAGAGACCCTGTGTTGCGGTTAAACGAGCAACGCTGGTACTTCGCGGGTCTCGTTTACCTTTTTTGGCCATCAACTAAACTCGTTATGGATTTCAAGCATGTGGAGGCAGGCAACAGCTGCGCGGCCGCCAATATCGCGGTCGTCAACATTGGCGCGTTCCCACGCCTGATCGCGATTTTCGCAGGTGAGAATGCCAAAACCAAGTGGTACGCCCTCATGGATACTTAAATCCATCAAGGCGCGGCTAACTTCGCGGCAAATATGATCGTAATGATCAGTCGCTCCGCGAATGACACAACCAAGCGTGACGACACCAACATAGTTACCGGTATCCCAGGCTTTTTTTGCTGCCGCTGGAACTTCAAACACGCCAGGAACAGCAACGCGATCAACTGATAGGCCGGTATCTTCGATAACTTTAACGGCGCCGGTAGCGAGTTGATCGGCGATGTCTTCATAGAACCGAGCTTCAACAATCAATATTTTACTCATAGAAGTCATCCCGCACCGGTACTGAATCATTTTTATTTATCTTAATTGGCCGCCGCTCCGTTATTGACAATCCATACGCTTCTAGTCCCACCAGCGTTTGTTCGGTATTTGTTAGAACGATCATTTCGTGAATACCTAGATCCAATAAAATCTGAGCGCCAATACCGTAGCCTCGAAAACTGACGGAAGGTCCTTGGTATTTTTGCTGGATGCGATCGCTGATAAATGTCCGGCTTGGATTACGCAGCATAACAACAGCGCCCCGCCCTTCCCGGTCGATCATTTCCATGGCCTTATGGAGTTCGAGAGTTTTTTCCGCGCTATAAATATCATCAAACATATTGAAGGCGTGCATGCGGACCATTACTGGCCCATTTTCACTTACGTCGCCTTTCACTAAGGCCATGTGCTCGCTTTGGTCAGCCTGATTAATATAAACCACGGATTTAAATTCACCGCCTCCAATCGTATTCATTGTCGATTCGATGCTCGGCTTGACGATGCGATCATTGCGTAGGCGGTACTCCATTAAATCAGCAATTGTTGCGACTTTCAGACCATGCTTCTGGGCAAAAGCGACGAGGTCTGGCAGGCGCGCCATGGTGCCATCATCTTTCATGATTTCGCAAATCACGCCACCCGGCGCCAGCCCAGCCAGGCGTGCAATATCCACCGAAGCCTCAGTATGCCCGGCGCGCACCAAAGAGCCGCCATCCCGTGCAGCGAGCGGAAATACATGGCCCGGTGAGGCGATATCAGCTGCACCTTTTGAGGTATCGATGGCTGTCGCAATCGTGCGGGCTCGATCCGCCGCCGAAATCCCGGTAGTTACCCCTTCTTTGGCCTCGATAGACACTGTGAAGGCGGTTTGATGGCGCATGGCGTTGTTGGCGCTCATGGCAGGCAGACCAAGCTCTTCAACACGCTGTCGCGTCAAGGCCAGGCAAATTAGACCGCGGCCGTGAGTGGCCATAAAATTAACCGCGTCCGGGGTCGCCATCTGTGCCGGAATAACGAGATCACCCTCATTTTCGCGATCTTCATCGTCAACGAGGATAAACATTCTGCCATTGCGAGCTTCATCGATAATTTCTTCGATCGATGATAGATAGTCCGATAAATCGTAAGATTCCGGCGATTCTAAATTATTTGGTTTAGCCACTGTCAGTCCTTTTCGAGCAGTCGCGCAACATAGCGCGCCAGCATATCAATTTCCAGGTTTACCGGATCACCGGTTTTCGCCGTGCCAAAAGTTGTTTCGCTCTGCGTATGAGGAATAATGTTGACGCCAAAAGTCGTGTCATCGACTTCGTTCACCGTCAAGGAAACACCATTGATCGCAATTGAGCCTTTCTCGGCGATAAATTTCATCAACTCGGGCGGCGGGCGAAATGTATAGCGAATGGAATCGCCCTCGCTCTCTATTTGGGTGATTTCGCCGACGCCATCAACATGACCGGAAACCAGATGGCCACCCAATTCGTCGGCAGCTTTAAGCGGTCGTTCAAGATTTACCGCGGTATCAACGTGCCATGCACCAAGCGACGTTTTTGACAGCGTTTCTGCTGAGGCTTCGGCGGCAAACCAGTTGTCACCTTTTTCAATCACCGTCAGACATGTGCCTGAGCAGGCAATGGATGCCCCAATATCGACATCGCTCATATCAAAATGAGTTTCGATTTCCAATCTCGTGTCGCCGCTCTGGCGGACATCCCGCACACGGCCCACATCGGTAATAATTCCGGTAAACATGATATTTACTACTACAGTTTTCTGGTCAAGATTTCCAAACTATCCTCTCCCAGCTGGGTTAAGGATTTGCGGGTGAATGTCGGCATTTCTGCCAGTTTGTCCAGCTTTAATCCATCGATTGCCGAAAGCCCATCATCGCCAATGACCGACGGAGCTCTGAACCAGGCAATTTCATCGATTATATTGGCTTTCAACAGTGAAGCCGCAAGTGTACCACCACCTTCAACAAACACTCGGGTTAAGCCGTTTTCCGCCAGCTTTTTAGCGACCCACTCAAGATCGAGTTGCGGCGCTTCGGCGGGTGCTATGCGAACTCTGACACCATTATTTTCAAGCTGCTTTATACGCTCTTGTTTTGCGGCATCGCCGGGTAAGGTAAAGACAGTGACAGGAACCTCGCCGGCTGTTTGGACAAGTTGAGAATCAAGGGGCAGGCGCAATCTGCCATCCAACACAATTCTATTTCGCTGTTCATTTGAGATGCCGGGCAAACGGCAGGTCAATGACGGATTGTCGGCCAAGGCAGTTCCGCTGCCGATCATCACGCCGTCGTGGGATGCCCGCTGCCGATGAGCGGCTCGTCTGGCCAAATTACCGGTTATCCATTGACTTTCACCGGAGTGGGTAGCGATTTTACCGTCCAAAGTTGTCGCGATTTTAAGGGTAAAAAGAGGACGCGAAAGTTCTACCCGAGAGAAAAAACCCTTGTTCAGTTGATCGGCTTCATACCGGCAGACACCAAGCTGGACTTCGATGCCAGCTTCTTTCAAACGAGTTATGCCAGTGCCAGCAACGCGTAAATCAGGATCTTGTGCCGCAATCACCGTCTTTTTAATACCGGCCGCTATCAAGGCCTCGCTACAAGGCGGTGTTTGACCTTGATGATTGCAGGGTTCCAAGGTGACGTAGGCAGTTGCGCCTTTGGCCAGTTCACCGGCCCGCTGCAACGCCTCGGTTTCGGCGTGCGGGCGCCCAGACGGCTGGGTCCAACCGCGCCCTACCACTCTGCCATTCTGAACGATCACGCAACCGACCGCTGGATTGGGCCATACATTCCCGAGGCCCCGCTGCGCCAAATTAAGCGCTGCTTTCATGTGATTGGTATGGTCGTCTGTGGCGAGTGTTCCTGAAGAATCAGTCGTCACTTAAACTCCCTACAAAGTCTTCAAAATCACGCGCTTCGCGAAAATTCCGGTAAACCGAAGCAAACCGGACATAGGCGACTGAATCAAGATCGGCGAGCACATCCATCACCATCTCGCCGATGACTTTTGACGGCACTTCATTTTCGCCCAAACTTTCCAGCCGCCGCTGGATCGAATTTACAATGCGTTCGACCTGCTCAGGATCAACCGGGCGTTTTTGCAGCGATATGCGGAGCGATCTCGCCAATTTGTCGCGGTCGAAAGTTTCCTTTTTATCGTTCTTTTTCAAGATCGTGAGTTCGCGCAACTGGACCCGTTCGAAGGTCGTCCAACGGGCGCCGCATTCCGGACACGACCGCCGCCGCCTTATGGCAGAATTATCTTCGGTTGGCCGCGAGTCTTTAACCTGAGTGTCGTTATGACCACAAAATGGACAACGCATTGTTCTATCCCCTTTTATATGAACTTCTGTTCATACCCAGTATTCAGTTAAAAATTGCTGTAGACGGGAAACCGCGCGCAAAGTTCCTCGACTTGCTTACGTATCGCGCCTTCAACGGTACTATTATCGTCCGGATTGGCTGCCAAGCCATCCAGCACTTCACTAATGAGATCACCAATTTGGTTAAATTCAGCAATGCCAAATCCACGCGTCGTGCCAGCCGGTGTGCCAAGGCGTACGCCTGAGGTAACAAACGGTTTTTCCGGATCGAACGGAATGCCATTTTTATTACAAGTGATGCCGGCAGCTTCCATGCTGGCTTCGGCGGCTTTGCCGGTCAGGCTCTTCGGTCTTAAATCAACCAGCATCAAATGGGTGTCGGTTCCACCGGAGACGATATCACAGCCCCGCTCGACCAGTTTCGCCGCCAAGGCGCGTGCATTATCGACCACGTTTTGGGCATAAATTTTGAAGTCGGGCTGCAACGCCTCACCGAAGGCAACGGCTTTAGCGGCAATAACATGCATGAGCGGGCCACCTTGAATACCGGGAAAAATGGCTGAATTTACTTTTTTCGCAATATCTTCGTCATTTGTCAGGATCAAACCGCCCCGCGGGCCGCGCAACGTTTTATGGGTGGTCGAGGTTGCGACATGAGCATGCGGGAATGGTGACGGATGTACACCGGCAGCGACCAGCCCGGCAAAATGGGCCATATCGACCATAAAGATGGCGTCGACTTCATCGGCAATTTCCCGGAATGGAGCGAAATCAATTTCACGTGGATAAGCAGAGCCACCGGCAATAATCAGTTTTGGCTGATGCTCTTTAGCGAGGTCTCTGACTTCATCAAAATCAATCAGAGCGTCCTGTTTACGAACGCCATATTGCACCGCGTTAAACCATTTACCGGATTGATTGGGCGGTGCGCCATGAGTCAGATGTCCGCCGGCCGCCAGCGACATACCCATGATGGTGTCACCCGGTTTAATGAGTGCCTGGAGCACGCCTTGATTGGCTTGTGAGCCGGAGTTCGGCTGAACGTTGGCAAAACTGCAATTGAACAATTTAGTCGAGCGCTCGATCGCCAAATTTTCCGCCACATCAACAAATTCACAACCGCCATAGTAGCGCCGGCCGGGATAGCCCTCGGCATATTTGTTGGTCATGACGCAGCCTTGAGCTTCCAACACGGCACGCGAGACAATATTTTCAGAAGCAATTAGTTCAATTTGATCTTGTTGACGTCCAAGTTCATCGCGGATTGATTTGAAAACATCCGCATCGCAATCTTCAAGCGAAGCTGAAAAAAATGAATTCAAGGAGGCGTTGTCATTATTGGCAAGTGACATCTATGGTTTTTCCTAACGTCGTATCTAAATTTGTTTCATTTATTTTGGGTTTGAAAGCTTGTCGACGCGACGTTCGTGTCTTCCGCCTTCAAATTCCGTGTTGAGAAATGTATTGAGACAATCGCGCGCAGTTTCGACGCCAATCATGCGGCCACCAAAAGCGATTACATTTGCGTCGTTATGTTCCCGGCACATACGGGCACCAAGGGCATCGTGGACCAGAGCGGCTCGAATTTCTGCATGGCGATTGGCTGCAATGCTGATGCCTATTCCAGAACCACAAACCAACACGCCGCGTGTCGCTTTGCCGTCTTTGATTGCACTCGCCAATGCATAAGCAAAATCCGGGTAATCAACTGAATCTGAGCCATTTGTGCCCAAATCCAGAACATCGTAGCCGTCACCCTCCAATTCCGCCGCAAGTGTAGCTTTGAGGTCAATTCCGCCGTGATCACAAGCGATTGCAATAGTTCTAGAAGGTTCAGCTGGCATTATCGAGGTCTCTATTCCAATTAAATACAGCGTCGGCAGATGTTCTGTCTTTCACATACCATATATCGGAAGCTTTCGCCAAGACAACACTACAATTCGATGGAAATCAAAATCTAGTCTACTCAACTTCGTTCCAAATACGGTAAAAGATAAACTTGCCGGCGAGACCATTACTTTGAATTGTTCACCCAATTCAATTAATAACGCACTGATTCACAAAGAGCATTCGGTATGATAGTCGACTTAAACTCGGGTGGGCGACGTTTGCAAAATTTAGACACAACTATATCGATCACTATTTCAAAGTAACAGACGTCAAAATCATCGTAATAGTAGAAGCTATCTCCTGCTAATTCAGCCGTTTTAGTCGGAAAAATCATATATACTTAATTTCGTCCTGTTTTATTTGATCTTTTATTTGATTAATATATACTTTATCAAAGACAGTATAATTATGATCTAGATCAAAATCTCATAGAATTATCCCCAACTGCAGTGGCAAGACTCACGAATATGGATGATATAGATAATAAAAACGTCTCTAAAGAAGAGCTTCTTGGCATGGCAAGTGATATCGTAGCCGCGTATGTCAGTCAGAATGAAATTTCAAAAGACGACCTGCCTGAATTAATAACTACTGTTTATAATTCTCTCGTCGGGGTTCAGTCGGATGGCTCTGGTGGCCTGACAACGCAGCAAAAACCGGCAATCTCAATCCGGCGGTCAATTTCGCCGGATTTCATTGTGTGTCTTGAAGATGGTAAAAAATTAAAAATGCTTAAGCGCTATTTGCGCACCAACTACAGTATGACGCCCGAGGAATATCGCGCGAAATGGAATTTGCCTCATGATTACCCAATGGTAGCGCCGAATTACGCCAAACAACGATCCGAATTCGCAAAGAATATCGGGCTTGGCCGTAGCTCAAAAAAGAAGTGAGGGAATTCTCTTAACGACTTGAATTATCAATATAAATTATCATCATCATCATCATGCTGTTCGGATGCGGCTTTTCCGGCATTTTTACGGATCACATATTTGAGTTTTTGAATAGCCGCATTTTCTAACGTAGATCTTCTCGCCCGCCGATCTCCAACCAGTGTAATTTCAGTATTAGTCACCGGATCGACGGCCACTACTTTGACGTAATTTCCATGCGTTATAAACTCGAATAAAACTTCACCAATGTCGGGAATGTTATGAGTTCTGTGTGCCATTTAACTTCATTGCACCCTTAATGTTTCAACCGAAGCTTGACAGAGCGATGTGCATCATGGTCATTGAAGCTTAACCAAATAACACTGGGAGTTATATTGGGTTTCTATCATAGGGCAAAATCCTGATAAACGATTTTTCTTATCTGAAATCTAGCAATCTGAATTCATTAATCTATAGGGGGCAATAAGATGTGCGCTGACTATACCAATCCCGAAACTATTGTTTTACACACCGGCCATCATGGCGATGCGACGACCGGTGCCGTGGCCGTACCGATTTATCAAACAACCTCATATCAATTTAATAATACCGAGCATGCGGAAAACCTTTTTGCGCTAAAGGAATTAGGTAACATTTACACGCGGATCATGAACCCTACTCAGGACATTCTTGAGCAACGCGTTACGGCCATGGATGGTGGCGTCGCCTCGCTTGCCGTGGCCTCCGGTCAAGCAGCGTCGATGTATTCGGTGATGAATTTATGCCGCGCCGGTGACAACTTTGTCAGTTCTACCGATTTATATGGCGGTACCTGGAACCTGTTCGCTAATACGCTTAAAGATTTTGGCGTCGAGTGCCGCTTTGTCGATCCGAGTGATCCCGAAGCTTTTGCCAAAGCGACAGATGATAAGACACGGTGCTACTATGCGGAAACGTTACCCAATCCAAAATTGCATGTTTTCCCCATTCAGGAGGTTGCTGACGTTGGCCGCAAATTAGGTGTGCCGTTGATCATGGATAATACAGCGACGCCTATTCTCTGCCGTCCGTTTGATCATGGCGCGGCGGCCATTGTGTACTCGACGACCAAATATATCGGCGGACATGGCACGTCGATTGGCGGCATTCTGGTTGATGGCGGCAATTTTGACTGGGAAGCCGGCGGGGATAAGTTCCCGACGCTTAACGAGCCTGATCCGAGTTATCATGGCGCAGTCTGGACTGAAGCCGTTAAGCCGCTTGGCCCCATAGCCTATATCTTACGTGCGCGGGTGATTTTGTTGCGCGACGTCGGTGCGGCAACCACACCTTCGAATGCGTTCAACGCTATTCAAGGTCTTGAGACCCTGCCGCTGCGCATGCGAGAGCATTGTGCGAATACGCAGAAAGTCGTGGAATATTTGCAAGGTCATGACAAAATAACGAATATCATTCATCCGAGCGTCCAAGATGGCGAAACCCGCCGCCGTGCTGATGCTTATCTGAATGGAGGTTACGGTGCTTTGGTTGGCTTTGAATTAAAAGGCGGTAAAGATGCTGGCCGTAAGTTCATCGATTCCCTTGAGATGCTGTTCCATGTGGCGAATATTGGCGATGCGAGAAGTCTGGCGATTCACCCTGCTTCGACGACGCATTCTCAATTGTCACAGGAGGAACAGGCGCAAACCGGCGTCACTGATGGTTATATCCGTTTGTCGATCGGTATTGAACATATCGACGACATCATTGCCGATATTGATCAAGCGCTCGCAGCTACTTAATCGTTTCAAACCAAGGCGAGGAGAAGATATTGACCTTCCCCTCGCCTCTTTTATTTATTAGATTTCCGTTATGACAAATATTATTCCAGGGAAATATCCCTCAACCCGCCTGCGCCGCAATCGACGCTATGATTGGACGCGGCGGCTGATGGCTGAAAATTCGCTTTCACCAGATGATTTTATCCTGCCGATTTTTGTCGGTATTGGTGAAGGACGCCGTGATGCAATAGCGTCAATGCCGGGCGTTGATCGGATATCGGTCGACTTGCTGGATGACGCGGTTGGCGAGGCCAAAGAGGCCGGTATTCCAGCTGTGGTTATTTTTCCGGAAGTTGATCCTGCAACGAAGACACCTGATGCGCGTGAAGCTTATAATCCGGACAATCTCGTGTGCCAGTCAATTCGTTCGATAGCGAAAGCTCACCCGGATATGGGGATAATCTGTGATGCTGCACTTGATCCGTTTAATAGCGATGGCCACGACGGGTTGGTGGTGGACGGCTATGTTGTCAACGACGAGTCCGTTGAGCTGCTGTGCAAGCAGTCTGTCGTTCAAGCTGAGGCTGGCTGCCACATCATTGCGCCGTCTGACATGATGGATGGCCGCGTCGGGGCGATCAGAAAGGCCTTGGATGATACCGGCTTCCAGGATGTCGGTATCATGTCTTATGCGGCCAAGTATGCGTCGGCATTTTACGGCCCCTTTCGCGATGCCATCGGCTCTAAAGCGGCTCTCAAAGGTGATAAAAAGACCTATCAAATGGACCCCGCCAACATCGACGAGGCGTTGCGGCAAGTGGCCCAAGATATCGATGAAGGCGCCGACATGGTTATGGTCAAACCCGGCATGCCCTATCTCGATGTGGTCAGCCGGGTTAAAACCGAGTTTGGCCTGCCGACGATTGTCTATCAAGTATCCGGCGAATACGCCATGCTTAAGGGCGCTGTTCAAAATGGTTGGCTCGATAATGATAAAGTCGTGCTTGAGAGCCTGATGGCTTTTAAGCGTGCAGGTGCTGATGCAATATTGACCTATATGGCTATTGAGGCCTGTCAGCTACTAAAAAAGGGCTAAAAACAAAGTTCTTAGCCCTTTTAAATTTCCTCACCGCGGTGAACCATTTCTGGATTGAATTTATTTAATTTTTGGTTCGCAGCAATTGTCCGACATCGAGCACAATCATTAAATCGTCCTCAAGTTGAAAAATTGCTTCAGCAAATTCCCGCCATGTTGGGTCCATGGTGCCCGGTACCTTTTCCCGATGATCGGGATTAAGATTTAAAACCTCACCAATTTCATCAACCAACATCGTATAGAGTTCATTTTGGTGCTCAACCGTAACACCCATGGAATCTTCACCAAGGAGTGTCGCACTTAGGCCAAGGCGAACCCGCACGTCAATAACCGTCACAATGCGGCCGCGGAGATTAATTGAGCCCTTCACTTCCGGCGGTGCCAGCGGAACAAACGCAATATCTTCCGGTTTCAGGATATCCTGAACTTGGAGCACAGATATGCCAAACAATTGGCCATCTATTTTAAAGGTAACATATTCTTCGAGATCGGTGGCATGAAGTGCAGATAGTTCACTTCCTGTTTCGACGACAGCGACTTCGTTCATTTGAAATCTCCAACCTATTAAGGTGAAATTAGCGAGCAAATTCTTCTATCGATGGATATCGGGACGATCTATCTGAAAAACAAGAGTTTTTTAGTTAAATTCTTGTTACAATTTTAGGCGGTTAAATAGATCTAAGTTTATAGGTTCAAAAACCTTTGTTTTCTGCTGTTTTTTACTAAAATATGGGCGTGATTAATGGTTAAAAATTTGGTTGGTGTTCAACAGATAACGGCGAATCACGAAGCTATCGTGGCAGCAGGGCTGACGACGCCAACTATTTTCTCACCTGATATTTCGACCCTCTGCAATGCTGAAATTTATTTGAAACTGGAAAATTTGCAGCCAACTGGCTCCTTTAAAGTTCGTGGCGCTCTGCTCAGATTAACCAATTTGGATACAGATTCCCGTAGCCGCGGCGTGGTTGCCATGTCGGCGGGAAATCATGCCCAAGGTGTCGCCTATCACGCTCGCAATCTAGGTATCCCGGCGACTATCGTCATGCCGTCGAACACTCCTTTTACCAAAATCAGCCGGACTGAACGACTGGGTGCAACGGTAATTCTCGCCGGCGAAAGTCTCAGCGATTCGCAAAAGGAAGCTGATCGGCTAGCCAAGTCGGAAGGGTTGACGTTGATTCATCCTTATGACGATGTTGATGTGATCACCGGTCAAGGAACCATCGCTCTCGAATTATTAGACGCCCAACCAGATCTTGACGCCATTGTGGTGCCGATTGGCGGCGGAGGATTGATTTCAGGGATCTCGGTTGCCGCCAAGGGAGCGAAACCGGAAATCGATATTTATGGCGTTGAGGCTGAGCAATATGCCTCAATGAAAGCCGCCATGGCTGGGTTGGACGTCGATTGCGGCGGACCTACCGTGGCCGAAGGAATCGCCGTAAAATCCGCTGGTCAGTTAACGCGAAAATATGTTCAGGAAAATGTCGCCGATATATTTATATCAGCGGAACATGAAATTGAAGAAGCGATGCAGATATATCTGCGTGAACAACGCCTTGTCGTCGAAGGCGCCGGCGCTGCACCTCTCGCCGCGGTATTAAAAAACAAAGAAATATTCAGCGGTAAAAAAGTCGGTTTAATTGTATCCGGTGGTAACGTCGATTCCAGATTACTTTCTTCAGTATTATTGCGCGGCCTAGTACGCGAAGGGAAACTTGTTCGTCTGCGCATTGAAATCGCTGATGAACCCGGCAGGCTATCGGATTTGACTGAAGTCATCGGTGCGAGCGGCGGCAATATTGTTGAGGTGCACCATCAGCGGTTATTTTTTGATGTCCCCTTAAAATCGACAGAAGTCGATGTAACAATGGAAACCCGCGATCAACACCACGTCAAAGAAATTCAGTCGGCCTTGGATAAAGCGGGCTATCCATCTCTGTTGCTCAGTGAGTCAGGATTAACCAACTGATCAATTCCGCTTGAAATTACTTAGATAGCCATTTCGCTCGAGTGATATTTGTGATTTAGCTGCAAAAAGTCGTTAAAATTGTTTGTTTTATGAACCTACATACGCATATTGAATAAAAGGCCTCTTGATAACAATTTAAGTTTCGCTATCTTCTTTTAGGAGCTGATTTATATCTGGATGCAGGTAATTTTTTATTTGATTATTTTGTTTAGTATTAAATTTTAAGCTTTAAGGTATAAAAATAAAAGATTGGGAATTGAGGTCTTTTAATGTTTTTTATTATTGGTTTTGTGGTCGTTTTTGGGAGCGTGGTGGGTGGTTATGTTGCCGCTGGCGGACACATGGATGTGCTCTGGCAGCCGTTTGAGTTTGTTATTATCGGAGGCGCTGCGCTTGGCCAGTTTGTTATTGGTAACCCGAAATCGGTGGTATCCGGCGTCGCCGGTTCCTTTGGCAAGATACTAAAAGGCGGTAAATACAATAAAGAAAGCTACCTTGAACTGTTAAGCGTGCTTTATTCGGTTTTCCGTTTGGCCAAAAGTAAGGGTGATTTGGCGCTGGAAGCCCATGTCGAAAAACCTGAGGACAGCTCTCTGTTTGCAAAATTTCCTGGCTTTGCCGCTGATCACCACGCCGTCGAATTCTTATGTGACTATCTTCGTCTGCTGACATTGGGGGCCAGCACCTCCCACGAAGTTGAAGCGGTGATGGAGCAGGAATTAGAAACTCATCATGGCGAAGATCATCTGATTACCCATGCGATCGATGACATGGGCCAAGCGTTTCCGGCGCTCGGTATTGTTGCTGCGGTGTTGGGTGTTATTCACACCATGGGTTCAATTACCGAACCGCCTGAGGTGCTGGGTCACCTTATTGGCGGCGCCTTGGTAGGAACCTTCTTTGGGATTTTGATGTCTTATGGCTTGGTTACTCCCATGGCGTCATCGCTCGGTAAAACTTTTGCCGCAGATTCAAAGTATATGGAATGCATCAAAGTCGGTATTGTTGCCCACATGCAAGGTTATGCGCCGCAAGTTTCTATCGAATTTGCCCGCAAGGTGTTGGGCACCGATGTTCGCCCTAGTTTTGCCGAAGTTGAAGAGCAAATTCAGAATATACCGCCTGACACCTAAAACAGAGAATTAAGCTGATGACTGACTGCCCGTGTGGTTCGAAGATAGTCACGGAGGAATGCTGCGGACCAATTATTGACGGTGCGCCGGCACCTACAGCGGAAGCGTTAATGCGGTCAAGATACACCGCCTTCACACTTAAAAACCTGGACCACATCGAAAATACTCATGCCTCGGCAATTCGCAAAGAATTCAACCGTTCGGCGGCTCAAACTGTGGTGAATGATTCTGCTTGGAAGGGTCTCGAAATACGTGAGGTCGTTGACGGTGGGATTAATGATCAGGTCGGCACGGTCGAGTTTGTCACGCATTTTGAAAGAGGTGATGAAAATTTTACTCACCATGAGCTTGCCAGCTTTAGAAAAGAAAATAATTTATGGGTTTATGTAGATGGAAAAATGAACCCACGATCAAATCCGCGGCAAGTTGAGAAGATCGGCCGCAACGAACCCTGCCCCTGTGGTTCAGGAAAAAAATACAAAAAATGCTGCGGATCATAGTTTAAACCCAACATTCGGTTTTATATGGAATACAATTTTGATTGCACAATTTGTGGTAAATGTTGCTATGGCCAGGTCCCGCTGACGGTCAAAGATGCGTTAGCGCATGCTGATCGATTTCCTTTAGCGATGATTTGGACACCGGTCGGCCGGGAAAATAAATATTTTGACCATACGACCCGCTTGGGCTCTAAAGTCAATTTGTCAAAGCGCAAAGACATTGGTGTCCGTATATCGCCGGCTGCCTATATTCCGCCATCGTTGCCGTGCCCTGAATTAGCCGAAGACAATACATGCCGTATCCATACGCAGAAACCATCGCGCTGCCGAACAATGCCTTTTTCACCTTACCGCGATGAATCGCACCAAGCAGAGTTGCTAATCCCGCGAGAAAATTGGGACTGTGATGTCTCGAATGAAGCACCGGTTGTTTATCGCGATAATATAATTGTAGAGCGCCAGGATTTCGATCGGGAGTTTGACGATTTACTCAACCAAGCTGATACGCTACGGCGTTACGCTGATTGGCTGCTGGCCAGCGTGCCGTCTTTGATGAAAGAATTAAACAAAATGGCGAAAAAGAAAGGGGGTGGTCAAGTCATTGTTAGCTTTTTCTCTCTTTTACCCCGTCTGCCGGAAGTCGATGTCGCAGAATTTGCCGTTAAACAACACCCCATTGTAGAGGATTTTATCACCAAGACTTCTGGTATTTCGGCCCTTAAAAAATACCATAAACATTACAAAGAATATGCCACAGAGCTGGAAAGAGTGTTGAATCAATAGCTAAATAAATTGTGTTAATGCAAGTCGATAAACATATGATATAAAGTTGAACGGAATAAGGATTATGTTGGAGTTAACTGCAAATGGCTGAAGAAGGCGGTGATGGCGGCGGCGGTGCTGGTGCCTTAGGCGGTGCAGTATTCATTAAGCGCGTTAAAAAAGTCGAAGGCGGCGGCCACGGTGGCGCCTGGAAGATCGCCTATGCTGACTTTGTGACCGCGATGATGGCTTTTTTCCTGTTGCTGTGGTTGTTGAATTCCGTCACGCAAGAGCAACTCGAAGGTATTTCAAACTATTTCGCACCGGCCAGTGTTTCGGCAACAACCAGTGGCGCCGGCGGCATCCTCGGTGGCCAAACGATGAGCGAAGAAGGCTCGGAAGTAAGTGCCCGCGCCAAACCAACTGTCAGCCTTGCTCTGCCACCTCCAAAAACAGGGCTTGGCGGTGAAAGTCAGGCGGACCCTGAGCCGCAAAAAAGTGAGGAAGAAGCCTCTAAAGAACAGGTCAAAAAAGCCGAAGAAAAACAATTTGAGGACGCCAAAAAAGAGCTGGAAGAAGCGCTCAATCAATCTGCAGCTATGGAAGCTCTCAAGAAAAGTCTGTTAGTTGACAATACTGTCGAAGGCCTGCGGATTCAGATTGTTGACCAGGAAGGACTGCCATTATTTCGAAGCGGCAGTGCTGATCCGCTGGATCGCGCGGTTGAACTGTTAAAATTAGTCAAAACCGTCGTTGATAAACTAACCCAAAAAATTTCCATAAGTGGACATACGGACGCGGTCAGGTTTGGCTCTGGCGCCGCATATACTAACTGGGAGTTGTCTGTTGATCGAGCTAATTCGGCCCGGCGGGTGCTCCTGGACCTTGGTCTTGATGAAACGCGTTTGTCGCGGGTTGTCGGTAAAGCTTCGACCGAACTTTTGATGAAAGACAAACCCAAAGACCCCCAAAACAGACGACTTAGCATCGTTATGTTGCGCGGAACCGGTGTTAAGCCGGATGTCGGCGCGGATTCAACTCCAGATGCTATATTGAGAAACGAAGGTGATGTTGAAAGAATTAAGCCAAAAACACCAAGACAATTAAGTACGCCGATAAAATCACTACCGAGCTCCGAAGCACCCCCACCTTCGCTACCACCATCAAACGAGGGCGAGTCATCATCTGAGACGGAAAGTGCACCGCCAACACCGAAGACACAGCCCCTACCACCTCTCGGTGGCAGCAATGGTAATAAAGGTGGTTTGAGAGGCCTGATTCTACGGCGATAAATTTATAAATTTTGCAATTTTGTAAATTAAGACAAATGATAAGACTGGCGTGGCCGGAAAATAGCCCTATGTAATAGTTAGTTGTTTACAATATTGAAATTCAGGGCTCAGCCACGACACAGTGATCAAAGGAGTGCTTACCATTGGTCAATTTTACGCCTAACACCGACGAAACAGTTCGGCCAAATGGCGATGTCGATCCGGATATAGATCCGCTTATCTATCCCGAATTTTATGATGGAATTATATTTAAACGCGTCATTGCCTATGTCATTGATGTCGTTGCCATTAGTATAATATTGGGCATTGTATTTGTTGGGTTAGGCCTATTGGGACTGGTCACCTTTGGCGTGGCTTGGGGAATTATGGGCATTGTCCTTTTCCTCATCCCGTTCGCTTATCACACGATTCTTATCGGCGGCTCTCAATCGGCCACTATCGGCATGCGCTTTATGGATTTGGAAGTAAGGCGCTGGATTGGCGGG
>CAJWAR010000005.1 GCA_913020445.1 uncultured Rhodospirillaceae bacterium | reverse complement strand
AAATGGTGCCTCGGGAGAGACTCGAACTCTCACTCTGTTGCCAGAACGGGATTTTGAATCCCGCGCGTCTACCAGTTCCGCCACCGAGGCCCATGATCTTCAATGGGAAATATATTAGAAGACGGCGGCGATCATACAAAAGGTTTTCGCTGGGTCAACCACTAGAGCTTAATTCAAGCACATTTTCCGCGTTATTTTCTGGATTTTCCGGCTCATCCGTAATTTCACTGGCCTCTATCGGTTCACCTTCAATAACTGGCGGCGGTAATAATGGATCGTCGGTATAATTAAATCCCCGTTGTAATACCTCACATAATATTCTTAAGAGACGGATGTCACCTTTATTTGTCTTTTCCGTCCATGTGCCTGCGTCTTTAAGCATGCGGATAAGTGTCGAGGTAAGGCCAGCCAGAGGTTTGTAATCGGTACCTGAAATACGTTTGTTTAATTCAAACGTGACCTTGTGTAATTCATTTAGCGGAATTTGTCTTTCTGGAGTCCAGGTTATTTGACCGTCAGGTGGAAACAATTCCTCCACTAGATCGGTTGCGCGTTGCGAATAACTTTCCACCATTTGATTGTTGATGCGCATCGTCGCGGTATCAGCAGCGCGTCTGGTCACGGCAAGATTTTCAATGCCAAAAGATTTAATGTAGAGCGGATTAGGCACCCGGATGGTTTCCTTGCCGGTTTTATCTTCCCGGTCCCCTTTGCGGCGTTCCGGCCCGACATAGTCAGACGTAACGGCAAAGCGTTTGCGATTGTGGACCAGGCTTGTGATGCGCTCGTTTAATTGCTCAGGCGAGAACGGTTTGATGAGGATCGCATCCGGTCCGCAATCCATCATTTTATGGAGTACTTCTGCCGTCGGATTGGAGACCAACGTAACGATCACCAGGAATGGGTTGGTAGAGGTTTCACCGAAACGCACACTTTTTATTAGATCGTGGAGATCACCCTCGGGCAATATCGTGCCACAGATAAGCAAATCCAACCCGCCTTCGGCCAAACACTCATGGACTTTGTGAAGATTGCCTGTTGATTCGATGTCGGTCAGACCTAAATCGCTTAAGGATCGGATGAAATCTTCCCGCAGGTGAGTTCGCGGTTCTGCCAGCAGGGCACGAACATTATCAAAATTAAGTTCTTGTTTTTTTGAGTCTTGGAGCAATTTATTTCCGGCCCATTGTTACTTATCATTGTAGTTCGACTTATTGATCGCAAAATCTAACAAAATAAATTGGCCATGAAGGTGACCGTCATCACTACGGCGCCAAAAATATTGTCAGATTGCCAATCTCTAATGAACCAGATAGTAAAGGCTTCCGAAAGTTCAAGTGCAGACAGGTAAATAATAATTCATGCTTCGCCGATTATATGACTGGACATTGAGCCTTGCCGCTCACAAACACGCCATTTTGGCGTTGGCGCTGATATCGCTGGTAGAAAGTTCGGTTTTTCCCATTCCACCCGATATCTTATTGATCCCAATGGTCTTGGCCGCGCGTGATCGCGCCTGGGTGATTGCCGGTGTCTGCATGGTCGCCTCGGTTATTGGTGGCGTGTTCGGCTATGGTATCGGCTTCTTTTTATTCGAGCAGATTGGTAAGCCGATATTGGAGTTCTATCACTATAGCTCCAGATTTGCCGAATTTCAGGAAACCTATAATGAGTGGGGCGCTTGGGCGGTCTTTTTTGCCGGCGTGACGCCGTTCCCCTACAAAGTCATCACCATCCTGAGCGGCGTCACCGGGCTCAGCATGCCGGTTTTTATTGTTGCTTCGATCCTCGCCCGGGGCTTGCGGTTCTTTATTGTCGCTGCCCTGCTCTGGAAATTCGGTGAACCGATCAAAGCCTTTATTGAACGCCGCCTCGGGCTGTTGTTTGTGCTGTTCTGTATCTTGCTGATCGGTGGCTTTGTCTTGGTCAAATATCTGCTTTAGAATGTGCCTATAATGAAAACGGAAAAAACCAATAAAATAGTGTTGGGCGTGTTGCTGATGGCGAGCATTGGCGCCTTGGCGACAGCTTTTACGGCGCAATATATGTTTGATCTGGAACCGTGTATTCTCTGTAAATATCAGCGCATCCCCTATTTTGCGGTGATCGTTTTTGCTTTTATGGGGATGTATATCGGGGCGATCGACCATGACGGGACGCTCAAAGTCATCGGCGTTATTTTTCTGCTCGGTGCGGCTCTGGCCTTTTATCATAACGGCGTTGAGCAGCATTGGTGGGAAGCAGCGACGAGCTGCGGTAGTAGCGGCGGTGATGCGCTCACGAGTTTCAAGGATTTTCAAAGTCAATTGTTGGCCAAAATGCCCAAGCGATGCGATCAGATCGACTGGACCTTGTTTGGTCTGTCGATGACCGTCTACAATACGGCGGCCTCAATTGGTTTGGCTGCGGTTAGCTTCTTTGGCGCCGTTGTCTTAAAGAAATATGATACGGATTTGAGTAGCTAATGTCCCGCCCAACAAAACATTATGGCCGCCTGCCCGGCGATCCCACCAAGGACGAGATGATTGAGCGCATCATCCGGGTTGATCAGGCGGGTGAGTACGGCGCCAAACGCATCTATGAAGGTCAGCTGGCCGTGCTGGGCGAAACCAAGGACGGCCCCATCTTGCGTGAAATGGCGGCGGCTGAGGAAAAACACCTGGATGCCTTCAATAAAATGGTGGTTGAGCGGCGCGTACGGCCAACCGCGCTGACGCCGTTTTGGCATGTTGCCGGATTTGCTTTGGGTGCCGGCACCGCTTTACTCGGCCGGGAAGCCGCCATGGCGTGTACGGTTGCCGTTGAAGAAGTCATCGAAGAACACTACGCCGATCAATCTGCCAAACTCGGGGCGTTACCAAAAAGCGAAAGCGAGGCGGAACTTCAACAAGTGATCGAGGAATTTAAAGCGGAAGAGATTGAGCACCGGGATATCGGCTTGGCAAATGATGCAGAGAAAGCACCCGCCTACCCGGTGCTGTCAGCGGCTATTAAATCCGGCTCCCGTTTGGCCATCTGGCTGTCGGAACGTATTTAAATGACCCAAAAACCTGCGGCCGATACGGCATCTTTAATCCAAGGTTTTTTGTGGATGGGTGGCGCGGTGCTGTCCTTTTTGTTTATGGCGATCGCCGCACGTGAGCTATCCGATACCATGAATACGTTTGAGATTTTAACCTTTCGCTCAATCGTTGGCCTCGTGATCACCGTGGCATTTATCATGCGTGCCGGCTGGCATGAAATTAGGACAGAGCGGTTGCGGCTCCATCTGTTGCGTAATTTTTTTCATTTTGGCGGTCAATTCGGCTGGGTCCTGGGTATTTCGCTGCTGCCTTTGGCAACAGTTTTTACGCTCGAATTTACCATTCCGGTTTGGGCGGCATTGCTGGCAGTTATTGTCCTGCGCGAGCGACTGCATCATGCCCGCATCATCGCTATAATTTGTGGCTTTGGCGGTGTTTTAATTATTATGAAACCGGGTGCCGAAGTAGTTGATCTGGCGTCGCTCATCGTCGTTGGCGCGGCGTTTGGCTACGCCGTCGCTTATATCGCAACAAAACCCCTGGTGATAACTGATACACCCCTCGCCATCTTGTTTTATATGAATTTGATGCAGCTCCCGTTCGGGCTCGTTCCGGCTTTCTTTACCTGGGTGCCACCGACCCTAGGCGATGCGCCGTGGATCGTCTTGGTAGGAGTGACTGCATTGACGGCGCATTACTGCGTGACCAGGGCCTTTCAAGTGGCGGATACCTTGACTGTCATTCCGCTGGATTATTTACGCATGCCATTGGTCGCGGTGATTGGGTTCTTTTTCTATCAGGAAAGTTTGGAACTTGCGCTCATTGCTGGCGCCATCGTGATTTTCGCCGGCAATTATTACAATATTCGATATGAGGCCAAATTGATCAAATCAGCTGCCAAGTAATATTATTTCTTAGCTAAAATTGCTCCATTTGACGCTTTTTCTAAGCCGCTCAAAACAAAACCAGGTGTCAACAGTTCTGGCAGGGTTTCACCCAAAGGTGCGCCCGGGCCATAGACCACATTGAACGGAATACCAAACCGGCCAAAGCTTTTGAGATAGGCTGTGATCTTGGGATCGGGCCGGGTCCAATCGCCTTGCATGGCGATCACTTTGCCGCTCGATAAAAGCTCGTGAATTTGCCCGCGATTGAGCACCGTGGCTTTGTTGACCTGACATGTGATGCACCACTCAGCGGTAATATCAACAAACACGGTTTTTCCTTCGGCAACGAGTCCGGGAATGGTCTCCGGCGCGAAAGGCTGCCAGTACGCTTCTTTGGACGAGGTGTTTAAGAGTGCCGCCGATGGGGTGTAGGTATAGGGCGTCCAGAAAGCGCCGATGATAACGACAACGATGCCAAGCGATGCAAGTTTTTGGCGGCTCTCGGATAGACGGTTGCGCAGAACCAGCACGAGGCCCATGGCGATCATCAAGGCGCCAACGATTAAGGCCGCGTTCAGGCTCAGTTGGATAGCCAGCACCGATAGCAGCCAGATCGCCGTAGCGGCCAGGGCAGCGCCCAGGATTTTCTTCAAGGTATTCATCCAATTGCCGGGTTTCGGCATCCGGCTGGCAAGACGTGGGAAAAGGGCGATGGAGATGAACGGCAGCGCCATGCCGACACCCAAGGCCAAAAAGACGGCAAATATATCGAACGTACCCCCCGCCAAGGCAAAGCCGACCGCGGTGCCTAGGAAAGGCGCAGAGCATGGTGTCGCGAGGACTGTAGCGAATGCGCCGGTAGCGAAGTTACCGCCAAAACTCTGATGGTCTTGGGCTACGCCAGTGGAAGCGCCGGCCCGGTCGCTAATCCAGGAAGGCAGGCGAAATTCAAAAATTCCCCAAAGATTATAAGCGAATAGGGAAACCAGCACGCTCAAGCCGACAATAAACCAGGGATGCTGAAACTGGATGCCCCAACCGACAGCCGAGCCTGCAAGCTTCAAGCCAACCAACCCGCCGGCGATGATCAGGAAGGACGTAATAATGCCCAGCGAAGAGGCCATAAAACTCATCCGCACCGTGCGGTCTTCGGCGCCGCCATGGGATACCACGCCGAGAATTTTCAACGAGATAACCGGCAGCACGCAGGGCATCAAATTCAAAATCAAGCCGCCCAGTAACGCGAAAACCAGGATCATCGGCAACGAGAAGGGTAGGGTCTTGGTGATTGTCGGTGCAGATTTGCCGGCGGTGACGGTCAGCGTGCGCTCCGCTGATCGCGCGCCATCTTTGAGGGTCAGGCGCAGGCTGGCATTCACAATCTTCGCTTTTTCTTCTTCTGAGACTGGGACTTTAATCGTCGCTGTCGCGCCGTCATGGCTTAGGCTGGCCACCGGCTTGCCAAAAAAAGTCAGTTCCGGCCCTTCGATAAAGACATCCGGCTTGTTAAAAGGGATGCCGCTTTTGGCTTTTATCCGGATGAAACCTTTGCGGACATCTTTTTCGACTTCGCTAAATTGACCGGTTGTCTCAACGCTTTCGATCGACAGGTTGTGAGCCTTACCATCGCCCGGAATTTTTGCCGCATATTGGCTGATTAGATGGTAGTTAGCTGACATACTATCGGTCGACGCATCACCAGCCGGCAGGTCGAAAGTCAGATCAGCTTTGTAGGGTATGCAGATATCGTCGCAAGTCAGGTAGTTGAGCTCGGCGCGCAATTTTAGCGGTCGGGCCGGGTCTTTGACGGTTGCGGTGATCGGAAAGACAACTTCTTTTTTGTAGCCGAGCGTTTGCAAGCCTAAGACTTCGAAACGGCTTGGCAGCGGCCAGCCAAATTCTGTTTTTTCCAGATTGCTAGACTTTTGCCAGTTGAGGTTAGGCGGGAATCCGGCATCACCCGGCGTCCGCCAATATATTTTCCAGCCCTTTTTCAATTTAAACTGCAGGCCGAGTTTAATGTCCTTGCTGTTGCCGAGATTGGGCAGTGCCGAAATTAGCCGCACCGAAGTTTGCTCGGTTTTAATCCACGGTGAGGCATCCTGAGCGGTAGCGGCAGCAGAGCCGGCAAGTGTTAGCAATCCGGCGAAGAGGGTTAGCGTGGATGCGCTCACGACGTTTAATTTGGGTATTTTGAATTTCATCTAACGATCAACTGCCTATTTTATTTCAATATTTCAGGGCCACGTAACTTATGCTGATTACCTATATAGGTAAATAATGCCGTTAAGGTAGTCCTATGCCGTTAATTCACGCGAACTTTACCAATTGTGTTCGATTCGCTCCCTATCCATGGTTAATTAGCCTCAAATGGCGCTGCGGATGGAATTTTAAGTGTTCGCTATGCCCTATTATAGCCCTAATCTGCCATTAAATTTGGAAATTGAAAGAAATTGATCGCTCCGGCTCTTTTATCCAGAGGACGCCTGTGCGATCATTCGTTGGAACCGGTTTTATTTGATGCCGATTCTTGTTTTTGAGCGATAGGAACGCCATATATATGGGTAGCATGTATAGCAACGAGACATCCAATCGCAGTTCCGATCCCTATATCTCCGGGCAGCTTTTGATTGCCATGCCGGGAATGCGGGACGAGCGGTTTTTCAAGACAGTTATATATATGTGCGCCCATACGGAAGAAGGCGCGATGGGTCTGGTGCTCAATCAGGTGATGGACTCACTTTCTTTTCCTGAATTGCTGGAACAACTCGGCATTGATGAAGGCAATGCCGGCGAAGCTGTGCCGATCCATTTTGGTGGCCCGGTTGAGGCCGGCCGGGGATTTGTTTTGCACTCATCTGAATATCAGCAGGACGCAACCTTGGAAGTCGAGGATGGCGTCGCGCTGACGGCAACGGTCGATATCTTAAAAGCCATTGCGCGCGGCTATGGTCCGCGCCGAAGCCTGTTGGCGCTCGGCTATGCGGGCTGGGGACCGGGTCAGTTGGATGATGAAATTCGCGCCAATGGCTGGCTCCAGGCGCCGGCGGATCATGAGCTTATTTTTGGTGGCGATCAGGAAACCAAATGGGAGCGCTCAATCGCCAAGATCGGCATCGACCCCCGCATGCTCTCCGACGAAGCGGGCCACGCTTAAAAGGTTAATTCACGACTGTCGTGAAATTCACATGTATTCACAACTTCGTTAATTTTTTGAAAGGTGTCTGTCACCTTTGTAAAAATTAATTTTTAACTATTTCTCAAACGGATCAGCAGTTGTCGCCAGCATGTCCAGGGCTTGCTCGGTGAAGGGCTTAAGCTCTTCAATAACGTCGTCCGGCACGTCGATTTCGATGGCGCGGTCAGGGTGGAGATATTTAACCAGCTGAAAATAGACAATACTGAAGGTGTGAAATTGAACTTCAGCTATTTCAGGATCGCTCACCCAATTCTTGCCGAGATCCTTAAACAAATTACTGACGGCCAGCCCGCCGCCGTAGCAATCGAAATCCCGGCAAAAGGTAAATCCTTCATCTTCCAATTTGTCGAAGATAGTGCAACTGCCGTGCTCGTGGTCGAGATGTTTGCACGGCGTGCGTGGCGGCTTGGTGTAATGGGGCAGTTTGAATTTTGTCGCGACACAACAAACCGCATCGCAGTTTTCGCAATCGGTCTTAAGCTTCGATTTATCGAAAATTCTGACCATTTGGGAGTTTCCAAAAAATTAGTTTAGCCGCGCCGTCACGGCATCGAATTCTGCCAGATTATCGGTTGGACCGAGGGCGGCCAAGGTTGGTTTCGTCGCCAACATACGCGCCGCCGTGCGGGTGATGGCTGCCGCATCAACTTTCTCAATGTTTTCAATCACTTCATTGATGGGCACTATCCGGTCAAAAATCTGCAGCTGACGGGCGACTTGTTCACTGCGCGACGCGGTGCTTTCCAGCGTCATCAATGTCGCAGCTTTGAGCTGCGCCCGGGCCCGCGCCAGTTCGTCTACTCCCACGTGATCGGCCAATTTACGAACTTCATCGCAGATCACCGGTATGAGTTCGACTACTTCATCCGGGCCCGTGCCGGCGTAAATGCCGAAAATACCACCATCCTCGAAGTTGGAGATAAAGCTGTAAATGCTATAAACCAGACCGCGTTTTTCGCGTGCTTCCTGAAACAGGCGCGATGACATGCCGCCACCCAGCAAGGTCGACAATACCGACAGCGGATAGTAATCCGGGTCTTTAAACGAAACACCTTCGAGTCCCAGCACGACATGAACCTGCTCGAGCTCGCGGGCTTCGCGGTAATCGCCCCCTTGATAGATCACCGGTTCGTCCGTGGTCTCGTCACCCTCCGGCAAATCACAAAAAGCGGCTTCGGCAAGCTTTACAAAAGCGTTATGATCGACGTTGCCGGCAGCTGCAACGACCACTTTAGAAGCTGAATATTGGCCTTTCATATATTCGACGATGGTTTTTCGTGGCAGTCCTTCAATCAGTTTGGCCGCACCCAATACCGGCCGGCCCATGGCTTGATCCGGATAGGCGGTTTTCTGGAAGTGATCAAATATTATGTCATCCGGCGTATCATTGGATTGGTGGATTTCCTGGATAACAACCGCCCGTTCGCGTTCCAACTCAGCCGGCTCCATCGTCGCATGTTGCAGAATGTCAGCGATAATATCGACGGCAAGCGGCACGTCTTCTTTTAAGACTTTGGCAAAGTAAGCGGTGTTTTCCCTGGACGTATAGGCATTGAGATGTCCGCCAACCGCTTCGATTTCTTCGGCAATGGCGAGGGCCGAGCGCCGCCGGGTGCCTTTAAACGCCATATGCTCCAACAAATGCGAAATGCCATTGAGCTCCGGCTTCTCGTGACGCGTGCCGACAGCGACCCAGGCGCCAACTGACGCCGTTTCGACGGTACTCATATGATCAGTAACGATACGCAGGCCGGACCCTAGCGTTGTGACCTGAGTGCTCATGCAGCTTTTCTTTCGGCCAGCTTGCCGGCGATAAAATCACCCACTTGATCGAGATTATTGGGCAACTCATTGAGGCGTTCTTCGCGGTCAAAGAGATTAGCAAGATGAGACGGCAGTTCAGGATGAACGCCGGAAGCCTCCTCGACGGCGGCCGGAAACTTCGCCGGATGGGCCGTTGCAAGGGCGATTTTTATCACGTCTGATGCGACTTCGTATTGTTGGCTGGCGATCACACCAATAATGCTGTGCGGGTCGAGCAACTCACCGGTCGCTTCATAGACGTTGCGAATGGCAGATTTGGTTTCATCAGTACTGACGCGGCAGCCTTCAAAGTCTGCCAGCATTGCCTGCCACCGGCCTTGGCCAAACTCGATACTTTGAGTGCGGCGAAATTCTTCCAGCGCTTTCGCCACGGCCTTGCCGTCCCGATCATAGTGATCGAATAACAGGCGCTCGAAATTGCTCGAGATCTGAATATCCATGCTCGGGCTGAGGGTCGGCACAACCGGCGCCATCGTCATCCTGCCGCTCTCAAAAAAGCGCGTCAGAATATCGTTCTCGTTTGAGCCAACAATAAACTTCTCAATCGGCAGTCCCATTCGCTTAGCGGCGTAGCCGGCATAGACATTGCCGAAATTACCGGTCGGTACGGCGAAGACGAATTTCCGATCCGGTGCGCCAAGCTCTACAGCAGTCCAGAAATAATAGACAATCTGCGCCATGATGCGCGCCCAATTGATCGAGTTGACGGCCGACAAATTATGTTCATCCCGAAAGCTCTCATCACCGAACAGCGCTTTCACCATATCTTGGCAATCATCAAAGGTGCCGTCCAAGGCGATGTTATGGACGTTACCGGACTGCACCGTTGTCATTTGGCGGCGCTGGACCTCTGAAACCCGGCCCTTTGGATGGAGGATAAAAATTTCGATGGCGTCCCGGTCACGGCAGGCTTCGATGGCGGCAGAGCCCGTATCGCCCGAGGTTGCGCCGACGATAGTGACCCGTTCACCGCGATTTTTGAGGACGTAATCAAACAATCTGCCGACCACTTGCAGCGGGTAATCCTTAAACGCCAGCGTCGGCCCGTGAAACAATTCAGCGATCCATAGATCGTCACCCAATTGCTTCATCGGCGCAATTGCCGGGTGATCAAATTGGGCATAAGCGTCATTGACCATGGCAGCGAAATCATCTTCTGGGATTGTGCCTCCTAAGAAAGGCAGCATGATGCGGATCGCCAGTTCCTGATAACTTAGCCCGCGCAGCTCGCGAATATCACTTTCAGAAAACTGCGGCCAGCTTTCAGGCACATAGAGACCGCCATCGCGGGCAAGGCCTGCCAGCAATACGTCATCAAAAGCTAAATCAGGAGCACCTGAACGGGTGCTGATATATTTCAACGCAGTTTCTCCAATATAAATAGTGCTTGAAAGTTTGGCGTAGACTATCTCTTGGCGCGACCTGCCGCAAGCCAGTCCTCTCCGGCCTTAAGCCAAATATCTAGATTGCAAATGACGCTTAAATATCTCAGCGTCGAGCGGCTTACCGGTGGCGCGCTCTATTAATTCCGGCGTTTCATAAAGCGATCCGAGGCCATGAATATGCTCGCCGAGCCAGGCATAAAGCGGGGCAAAATCCCCCTTACTGATGGCGGGCAGAATGTTGGTGTCTGCTTGCCGCGCCGCCGCAAATATTTGCGCCCCTGTCATCGCGCCTAAACTGTAGCTCGGGAAATAGCCCCACGCGCCATCAAACCAATGGATATCCTGCATGCAGCCGCTGGCGTGATCGGGCGGAGTCAGGCCAAGCAAGCTTTGCATCGCTTCGTTCCAGGCGCTGGGCAGATCATCTAAAGTCATTTCATCATTGATGAGGGCGCGCTCGATGTTGTAACGCAGGATCACATGGGCCGGATAGGTCACCTCATCGGCATCAACCCGAATGAGCCCGGGCGCAACCTGCGTGTAGATACGATAGAGATTGTCGACTTCCCATTCTGGTCCATCCCGCTGGAAAGCCGCTTTCATCAACGGCGCGGCATAGGTGAGAAATTCCTTCGACCGGCAGGCCTGCATCTCGATCAGCAGTGACTGGCTTTCATGGACATCCATGCCGCGGGCTTCACCGACCGGTTGGCGGCGCCAGTCTTCGGGCAGGTTCTTCTCATAAAGCGCGTGGCCGGTTTCGTGCAGAATACCCATCAAGCCGGTGGCAAAATCTGCTTCGTCATAGCGGGTCGTGATGCGGAGATCGTCCGGGGTGCCGCCGGAAAATGGATGCAAGCTGATATCAAGGCGGCCCTGGCTGAAATCAAAGCCGAGCTGGGCCATTAGCCGCTCGCCGAGTGCGCGCTGCTGATCGGCAGGGAAGGGACCTGCCGGAATTATCGGTTGAGGTGCGGTGGCTTGCGCGTCCAAGACGGCGGCCAGGAAATCCGGCAGGAAGGCCTCAAGGTCACCAAAGATCGGATCGACAAGGTCCTGGCGGAGACCTGGCGTATGCTCGTCCATCAAGGCTTCATAAGGCACACATTCAAGGGCTTCGGATTTGGCTGTCGCTACCTCTTTAACTAATTTGAGGACTTCCGCCAAAAGCGGTTTGATGCCGTCATAGTCAGACTCTGTTCGGGCTGTTCGCCATTTGGTTTCGCAAGCCATGTTCGCTTTGGCGAGCGCCTCGACCAGATCAGCCGTAACGGCGGTGGCATGCACCCACATATGCCGCATTTCTCTCAAATTGGCGGCTTGCCACGAATTTAAACTTTTGGAGCCTAAATCATTAAGTCCTTCAGCTTCATCCAGCAAGTCTGAAACGTCGCTGCCGGCGAGTATTTCATGGCAGACCGTGCCGAGAGCAGCCAATTGCTCGCTGCGGGCTGCAGCGCTGATATGACCTTCAGGCATCATCGTTGAAGCATCCCAATGAAGCACCCCGGCTGCTTCACGCAGGGCAAGCAAACGCCCAAAACGTTTTTCAAGTTTATTGTAAGATGTCATAGAAAGTTAGAGTACCGTTTAGAGAACGGATTGAACACCTCTGTCGGCCAGCAGAATAACAAAGATCAAAAAGAGATGCAGGATGGAAAACTTAAACATACTGCGCGGCGCTTCAAAGCCTTCGGATTTCATCACCACCACCGCATGCCGGATAAACCATAAGCCGAGCGCGCCAATGATAACACCAGCCGGAATTGAAATAAGACCGGTAAACGCTGGCGCCACGGTGATCGGTAATAAGAGTACTGTATAAATCAGCATTTGCTTTTTGGTTTCCGAGACACCTGAAACGATCGGCATCATCGGCACCCCGGCTTTCTCATAATCGCCTGAGCGGAAAAGCGCCAAAGCCCAGAAATGCGGCGGCGTCCACATGAAAATTATCGCAAACAACAAGAACGAATTGAAGGTGACATCCCCAGTGACGGCGGCCCAGCCGATCATCGGTGGCAGCGCACCAGAGCCGCCGCCGATGACGATGTTTTGCGGCGTCCGGCGCTTGAGCCAAACCGTATAGATAAAGACGTAATAAATAATCGTGCCGGCGAGCAGGGCCGCCGACATGGTATTGACCCAGACCGCCATGGCGGCCACGGCGAAGACCGATAAGACGACACCGAACCACAAGGCATTGCCGGGGTTCATGCGGCCTGCCGGGATCGGCCGATCCATGGTGCGTTCCATCTGACTATCGATGTCACGGTCGTACCACATATTGATGGCGCCCGATGCGCCCGCGCCGACACCGATACAGGCGATCGCGATTAAGGCCGTTAACCAATCAATTGAGCCCGGCGCCATGACAATGCCGACAATGCCGGTAAACAGAACTAGCGACATTACCCGCGGTTTCAGCAAGATAGCATAGTCGACAACGCGCGGATTTACCTCGCCTGGAACTGGTCCATTATTTTCAGCGACATCGTCCAAGACGGATGTATCGGTCATTTGTTCAGCCATGATTCCCATACTATACCCCAAAAACCACGAAATAAGAGGGTTATCTTATACTCTTTAAATTGTCTCGACATTAACTTGGGGTAACTTACGCAATAATGCTTTTAAGGCGATATAAATAAACATCACCCCGCCGATAATCGCCAAGCCGCCGCCAAAGTCTCTTATTCCCGCCGCCGCGACGGCGACAGACTGGTCCATATCGATCGCTGTGCCCATTACTTTACGGGCAGCTCCCATCCCGCCCGCAATAAACATACCGACGATAAAAAGGAATTGGCCCACGGCATACAAAATGATTTGGCTGGTGACAAGCTTTCCGGCTGGTACAGCACGGCCAAGTTTGGGCAGAAATACAGCATAAAACAAACCGACAAAAGCCAGATTAATGCCGCCAATCACACCATGATAATGGGCCGGCGTTCTGGTGTCGGTGCCGTCGACAAAAAAGCCGAGCACACCGCCGGCAGCAAACACCAATATCGACGTCCACAGGCTAAGCCTTGCCGGGTCCTGCCATTTGAAGTTTTTAAGCTGCTGCCCGAGTACCGGCAACAGGGCGACAGCAAAAATAATTACCGCCGGTCCAAGCGCATATTGCAAATCGGTAAAGGCCTGAGTTTGACGTTCGTCCATCACCGTCCAGAAAACGTAAAAGCTCAAACCGGCCAAGCTGGCGACAACAAGCCACAAGCTGGCCAGGCGATAGGGCGCGTTGGCGCTGGTGAGATTGGCAAGATAAGACCAGGCCGCCAATAACAGGGCGACGTTTAAGAACTGCAGCAAATGCCCGCCGCCCCATAACAGGCGTTCATTATAATCGTGGTTCACTTGAACTTGAGCTTGATTACCTAATTGGGATTCCGCGATGATGAAGGCGACCAGCGCCATCACATAAATAAAGGCGGCACTTTTTAAAGTTGGCCCACCTGGCGTATTTCGAAAGACGCATAAGACACCCGCGAGGACACCGAGCGCCAGCAGAACCAAGCCACTGTAATAAAGCGGATCAATAATTACCGGGATGTAATTATTTAGTGTCGGCTCGCCACGATCAAGCAATGAGGGAATAAGGAGCAGTAGCGTGCCAAGAGTGGCGACAGCAAGGCCTGCCTTATCGAGCAAGGCGCCTTCATCATTTCCCGCTAGTTGAACGAGGCAGCCGAAAACGGCTAAATACCAGACCGCAAAAGACAAGACGACGTGAGCCACCAGACCTTTTTGGAAAAACGCGGTCGGCCATGGCACGGCATCTTCCATTCCCGGAATCCGTGACAACACTAAAAGAATCGCAAACAATCCGGCAAGGGCGAGAGATGCCACGGCGAGCACAGCCCAGCCGCGCAACAGCGCCGCCCGTGAAGAAGAGAGAGTTTCGGTTGCCATTTTCCGGGTCCTACATTACTTGTGCCGTTTCTAACGGATAGAGCTGATAGAGCATCAGATACACCAGAATGCCCGACACCGAGACATACATCCAAACCGGCCAGGTCCAGCGGGCGATTTTCTTATGCGCGGTAAACCGGTCCTTAAAAGCACGCAGCACGGTGAATAAAACTAAAGGCACAATCGCCATCGCCAATAAAACGTGGCTGATCAGTAAAATATAATAAAAAATTCGAATAACGCCGTCGCCTTGAAAGACAAAGATTGGCGCATAAAACCTGAGCGTTACATAACTGATGAGAAATAATCCAGAGACCGTGAGGGCTGCCACCATGCACCGGCGGTGAGCTAAACGGTTACCTGATTTTATAAAAATGAAGCCGCCGGTCAGCAAGCAAGCAGCAATTCCGTTAAGGATCGCATTTAAATGCGGCAGCACGGATACGCTTAACATTTATTGATATTACCTCGCCCGCTTAATAAAAGGCAGTTTTAATCATGATGCCGATATACATTGACAGTGCAATCGCGCCTAATATGACCGCAAAAACCACTTTTTTCCTTTTATCCATATTAGAGACCTATTTCTTATATTCTTTGGCTGGGTGATTTGATCAATGATTAAGCGCGCGGTGTACCATTGCTGTCCTGTTATCACAAGGGGGAGGGGCAAAAGTGAAAATTTCGCCGTGAGTAATAATAATAATGATTATCAAAATAGTTTGGATTTCTGCGGAAAAATACCCATTTTTTATTCAACATGACTTTACCGATTAATGTTGATCGGGTATATGGGACCGATGCAAGGGAACTTAACCAAAGTTAAGTATAAATCTTACTGGTAGAATATTCCAAAATCACGCGGTCATGAAGTCCTAAGGGACTTGTGGTCTTAACGCTAACGAGATGACGGCCCTATTACAGTCTTCAGGTAATGAGGGGCTGATAAAAAGGTACACAGGAACGGTACAGATGCAAAATAGTCGCAGAATAATTCTAGGGTATAATTCAGGAGTTGCGTTTCTCATCACTGCTTTTGCTGCGTTTATGGCAAGCGGTGCCAATGCGGCCGAGCCAATACCCTGGCAAATGAATTTTCAGCCAGCCGCGACGCCGGTGATGGAAAAAATTATAGATTTTCATAACTTACTATTGACCATCCAAGTCGGGATTGTCGTTCTGGTTTTAGGTTTGATGCTGTACATCATCATTAAGTTTAATTCGAAAAGTAACCCGGAACCTTCCAAGACAACCCACAACACGCCTTTGGAAGTTATCTGGACGGTTATTCCGATCGTCATATTGATTGTCTTAGCCGTTCCCTCGATGAAATTGTTGTTCTTTATGGACAAAGCGCCAAATCCGGAAATGACTCTCAAGATTACCGGCCATCAGTGGTATTGGTCCTATCAATATCCAGACAATGGTGATTTTGAATTCGATAGTAATATTATTCCTGATGATGAGATTAAGCCGGGGCAGCGCCGTCTGCTGGAAGTCGATAATCAGGTTGTCTTGCCGGTAAATACGGAAATTCGCTTATTAATGACGTCTGAAGATGTGATCCACAACTGGGCGATCCCCGCCTTCGGCGTAAAAATGGATACGGTTCCCGGGCGAACGAATGAATCCTGGATAAAGGTTACCAAACCCGGCACGTACTATGGTCAATGTTCCGAACTTTGCGGCGTTAACCATGGCTTCATGCCGGTTGCGGTTAAAGTTGTTTCCAAGGATGAGTTCAAGAAATGGGCTGCTGAAGCCAAAAAAGAATTTGCCAAAGCGAAAAACACGCCAGTGAAGGTGGTGAAAATGAAATCACCCGCTCAGGCTCAACTTCGCTAATTCGGGCGAGATAAGGATTAAGAGGTAGTATAAAAATGTCAGAGACCGCACACGCAGACGCGCACGAACACCACGATCATCGCCCGACCGGATGGAAACGTTGGGTTTACTCAACCAACCATAAAGATATTGGCACGATGTATCTCGCCTTGGCGATGATTGGCGCCATTGTCGGCACCGCAGCATCAATGGCGATCAGGGTGGAATTACATGAGCCCGGCGTTCAGTTTATCACCGATTTCCAATTCTATAACGTATTGGTGACGGCCCATGGTTTTATCATGGTGTTCTTTGTTGTCATGCCGGCTTTGATTGGCGGTTTTGGTAATTGGTTTATCCCGCTGATGATCGGCACGCCCGATATGGCTTTCCCTCGGATGAACAATATTAGCTTCTGGCTGCTTCCCGCTGCTTTAATTCTGCTGGTGATTGCCGGCTTGATTGATGGTGGTCCCGGCACCGGCTGGACGGTTTATCCGCCGCTCGCTAATGCTGATTTCCATCCTGGCATGGCGGTTGATTTTGGTATCCTCAGTCTTCATTTGGCTGGTGCGTCGTCTATCTTGGGTGCGATTAATTTCATCACCACGATTGTTAATATGCGGGCACCTGGCATGACCTTTCACCGGATGCCGTTGTTTATCTGGGCCATGTTGCTAACCGCAATTTTGCTGTTATTGGCGATCCCGGTTTTGGCCGGTGCGCTAACCATGCTGCTGACCGACCGTAATTTTGACACCGCTTTCTTCTCGCCGGCCGGTGGTGGTGATCCATTGTTGTGGCAGCATCTGTTTTGGTTCTTCGGTCATCCCGAAGTGTACATTATGATTATTCCGGCCTTTGGTGTGATCAGCGAGATCGTGTCGACTTTCTCGAAAAAGCCAATTTTCGGCTATCTCGGTATGGCTTATGCGATGGCGGCGATTGGCGTTGTCGGCTTTATCGTATGGGCACACCATATGTATACGGTTGGCTTTAATGTTGAAACCCGGGCTTATTTTACCCTGGCGACAATGGTGATTGCGGTGCCGACGGGCGTTAAGATCTTTAGCTGGCTGGCGACGATGTGGGGTGGTTCAATCAAGTTCGATACGCCAATGCTGTTTGCCATGGGCTTTATTTTCTTATTTGTCGTCGGTGGTGTGACCGGCGTTACTCTGGCGAATGCCGGCGCCGATCAGGCCTTCCATGATACCTATTTCGTCGTCGCCCATTTCCATTACGTGCTGTCGGTTGCCGCCATTTTTGCCATGTATGCTGGATTTTATTACTGGATTGGCAAAATGTCCGGCAAACAATATCCCGAAGGCATGGCCCGCTTGCAGTTCTGGGTCACCTTTATCGGCGTCAATATACTGTTCTTTCCGCAACATTTTGCCGGTATGGCCGGTATGCCGCGGCGGATTCCGGATTATCCGGATGCCTATGCCGGCTGGAACATGATATCCAGCTGGGGCGCCTATATTACCGCCGTTGGTGCCATCTTATTCTTCGTCGTTCTTTGGAAAACCTTGACGTCGAAAGAAACAGTGGCGGCAAATCAATGGGGCACTGGTGCGAATACTTTGGAATGGACTGTCGCGTCTCCGGCACCGTTCCATACGCATGAGCAAACGCCTGCCATCGGCACGCAACCGGCGGCCATCGGCACGCAACCGGCTGAGTAGGTAGATCTCGATTGGATGTATAGGTTTAGTTTATGACTGAGCAACAAAACAAAATTAAACTCCGGACCACTGTTACGCGGGAGCCTAAAACGCGCAATGGTGTGACGGCGTTGATTTTATTTGGTCTGGTGGGCGGCATGACAGGCCTGGCTTTTGCGTCTGATCCGCTCTATCGGATTTTCTGTAAAGTCACCGGATACGGTGGCACGACGCAGGTCGCCGAAGCGCCGGCTGAATCAAAAATTATCGACCACATGGTTACCGTGCGGTTCGATGCCAACGTCAATAAGTCGCTGCCGTGGCGGTTTAAGTCGGTGCAAAACACCATTAAAGTTCGGCTCGGCGAGCAGGCCTTAGCGTTTTTCGAGGCCACCAATGTTTCGGATAAACCGATTGTCGGCACGGCGACTTTCAATGTTGCGCCGTTTAAGGCCGGTGAGTATTTCAACAAAATCGAATGCTTTTGTTTTACCGAACAAGTGTTAAAGCCGGGCCAGACAGTGCAAATGCCGGTGACCTTCTATGTCGATCCGGCGATCATAAAAGATCGTAATACGGTGGACGTTAAAACAATCACACTTTCATACACTTTCTTTGCTGGCGATGATCAAAGTGAAGCGCAAAAACTGCAAACGACTCACGTCATCACGAAAGATGAAGAAAATATTTTAATTTCACGTGAGAGCAGCCCAAAAGGTTGATCTCATATTTATTGTTAACTAGGAAGCAAACCGTGGGGAAAAATAACCATGGCTAATGAAGCAGCGAAAACACATCCGTGGCACGTACCGGAACCAAGCCCGTGGCCAATTATCGGCACTATCGCCGGATTTATAATGGCCGTTGGCGGCATTTGGTTTATGCATGATGGTCCAATTTACTTATTTGGCGTTGGTGTCCTAATTCTGATTTACACCTTCTACGGCTGGTGGCGACAGGTCGTCCTCGAAGCCAATACGGCGGGGGCGCATTCTGAGCAGGTCAAAATCGGACTGCGGTATGGTTTTATCTTTTTTATTGTCTCAGAGATTATGTTCTTTTTTGCCTTCTTCTGGGCGTTTTTCCACTCGAGCTTGCCGATCCTTAATAATGTCGCGCAAGCGTGGCCGCCCGAAGGTATCGAGTTAATTCCGGCCTCCGGTGTACCGTTGCTGAATACGTTGATCCTGTTATCATCGAGCGCAACCGTTACCGTCGCTCACCATGCAATTCTCGATGATAATCGGTCGAAAGCCATCATGTGGACTTGGATTACGGCGATTTTGGGTGCTGTTTTCCTGTTTTTCCAGGCCGAAGAATATATCGATGCCACATTTAAATTAAGCGACGGCATTTATCCGTCGACTTTCTATCTGGCAACCGGCTTCCATGGCTTCCACGTCTTTGTTGGCACTTGCTTCCTCGCGGTTTGTGCGATGCGTCTGCAAAAGGGGCATTTCAAACCGGATCACCATATTGGCTTTGAAGCGGCCGCCTGGTATTGGCATTTTGTTGATGTCGTTTGGATTTTCCTCTTCGTCAATGTGTATATTTGGGGGTCTTCCTCCTTCGGACATGTCGCTGCCGGATAACATAGGAGTTAGAATCTCATGCGTGACCGCCATCATAAAGATACTGGCGGATCACCCATAAAGTTTGCAACTTTTGGCCGTTGCCCCCGCTGTGGGCGCGGCCATTTGTTTGCCGGTTAACCCTTAGGCGTGCAGTACAAATACCGCTCAGTCGAAGAGACGGATATCGAATAAAAGGTGCCTTTTAAACTTTGCCGTTTAGATCGTTCAAAAAGGCGCTGAGTATTTTATCGACACCCAGACTAAACGCAGCGACGGCCGAGCCGACACTGGCATTCTGCGACGGCAGTTCGACCGTATAGGTATCAAGATGGATCAGCTGTTCGAGCTTGGCGTTTTTGAGGCTGAGTTCCAGCGAAATTACGACCTTGTTTGCAGAACCTACAATTTGCTCAAAGCGCAGGATTTTTCCGCTTAGTATAAAATCAGGTTCGATCCGGAGATTGGGCGTGACAATTGACTTTGCCGCATTGGCTTGGCGCAGTTTTGCCGTCACCGCCTTTTGCAGCATGATCGACGGCGGCTCGGTCCAAAAATGATAATGATAGGATTGGACCTCTGCTGATTTAGCCGAAGCGGTAAACAGGATCGGGCGGCTATCGATCAGGCCATCGGCAATCAGCCGTTCAACCTCAACCACACCGTTGAATTTGGGGCCCGCTGCATTTGATGTCGTTGGTAAATTGAGACGATAGAATTGATCTTGCGGCACCGGGTCCTGGGCACAAGCGGTCAAGGCGACCAGCGCGCCAACGGCAAGAGCTCGAACTGGCTTCAAGCTAATAAATTTAATTTTCATCTGCTGCATCATGGTTTAGCTCTCTCCCAATTATTTCTTTTTGGCTTTTTCGGCAGGCGCCGAACCGCCCAGCAACAGGCCTGGGTTTTTTCGTATCTGACGGGTAAATTCGTACATATTTCGGCTCGCCCCCTCCATATTCTGATTAATCGCATTGATATGGCGCGAGATAGTTTCCACCGTATGACGTAAATCGACGATGGACCGGTCAACGTCCAGGCGGTTATCGGAAATGACAGTGCCGACATTGCCCATCAGGGCATCCAAAGATTTTTGGGTCTTGGAAAATTCAACGGTCAATTTCGCCAGATTGCTCGTGGTTAACTCCATATTTGCAATGATTGAGTCTAAAGCTTCGACGTTCTCCGGGTTGAGCACTTTTGAAAACTGATCAGCGCTGTCATTTAGTTTTTTGGAAAATCTGGCAATATTATCGATAATTTCAGGGGTTTGCTCTGAGAGGTCCCCAATGAGCAGCCGAACATCTTCTATCAAGGCTTTGCCTTTTGCATCAAGCAGTTCACCAAAGCCACCGATGGTCTTATTCATGTTGGCCAATAGCGGTTTGATGTCGCTTTCCGCCAAAGCGCTGATGTCTTTGGCGAGATCAGAAACAGCGGCCATAACATTGGCGGATTCAGCACTAATGATCTGATTACCCGGTTTTAAGTTGGTTGTGGCTTTGCCGGCCCGGAGATTGATTGTGACCGCCGCCAATAAGCCCGATGAGGCGATTTCAGCCACCGTATCAGCTGGAATTTGCCAATTTTCGGTAACGCTCAAATCAATCCGAAAACGTACGCGACTGTTTTCCTGCACGGGCTTTACCTGCTCGACTTGACCGATGGGGAAGCCTTCATAAAGCACACGGGTGCCAAATTCGACGCCGGTGACATTGTCATAGATCGCATAGTAGTCATCCGTCGCGCCAGTTCGCCCCGTGAGCAATGCCACCGCAGTAACAATTCCAACGATTACCGCCAGCACAAAGATGCCGACAATCAGATAATTAGCTTTGTTATTCTTCACAGTCTTTCAGTCCTTTTTCAGACGGTTTATTTTAGAGCGGCGACGTATCCTGCGGTTCAAAGTCAGTGCCGGTAAGCCTAGCCAAATATTCATCGCCGTCGAGTATTTCCTCTTCGCTGCGGCGATTAAGAATATTTTGAATGCGCTCATTTTGGCTATTGCGGATTTCATCGACGCTTCCGCACATCAAGATATCGCCGCGATCAAGCACGGTGATGCGATCAGCAATTTTAAAGGCGCTTTCCAATTCGTGAGTAACGACGACGATGCTCATGCGCATGGCATCGCGTAATTTTAAGATCAGATCATCAAGTGCTGAGGCGACCACCGGGTCCAGGCCGGCGCTTGGCTCATCACAAAACAATATTTTCGGATCCATGATAATGGCACGCGCCATCGCCGCCCGCTTGATCATACCGCCCGATAGTTCCGACGGCATGAGATCTTCAAAGCCGGCCATATCGACGACTTCAAGCTTCATCCGCGCCATAATTTGTTGCGTTTGGATATCCAATTTAGTGTGCTCGGCGAGGGGCAGCATAATGTTGTCGCCAACACTCATTGAGCTGAACAAGGCGCCGCTCTGAAAGGCGACGCCAATTTTCTTGCTAAGCTCGGTGCGGCCTTTGATATCAAGCGTATTAACGTCCTGGCCGAGCAGTTTCTTGGTGCCGGAGGTTGCTTGCTCGAGCGATAATAGATGGCGCATCAACGTCGATTTGCCGGAACCGCTGCCGCCCATAATGACCATGATCTCACCTTCCCGGACATCAAAGTCGATGCCGTTGAGAATTTGCCGCTCGCCATAATGGGTAACCAGATCGGTGACTTCGATCACCAGCGGCGTATCGGCTGACAGTTCCGGGCTCATCAGCGGGTCACCACAAAAGCAAACAACATGTCGGTAACCACAATTGCCGATATCGCCTGGACAACAGCACGGGTGGTGACTTTGCCGACGCCCTCGGCGCCGCCGGTGACGGAAGCACCGTTTACAATACCGATCAACGTAATCAACATCGCAAAGATGGCCGACTTTCCAAGGCCATGCCAGAGATCGCCAAGTGACAAAATCTCGATGGTTTGATTCCAATAGGCGGCTTGGCTGATGCCGAGTTCAACCGAGACAAATAACCCGGCGGCATAAAGGGCGACCAAATCAGACAAAAAGGTCAACGACGGCAGCATGATCATCATCGCAATTAGGGCCGGCACGACAAGGTAGCGCACCGGATGAATGCCCATGACGCGAAGGGCATCAATTTCCTGGTTGATCTGCATGGTACTGAGCCGGGCGGCCAACGCCGAGCCGGACCTGCCGGCAACCAATATACCGGTAATTAAAGCTGAAAATTCGCGCACAACCGAAAGCGAAATACCGACAACGACCCGTGATTCGGCGCCAAAGGTGCGCAGGGTGTGAATACCTTGGATAGCCAGCATGATACCAATGGTGGCGGACAAGAGGGCGACGATTGGAATAGCTCGGACGCCAATCTCCATCATCTGCGCAACCACAGCAGAGGCGCGCACGGGCTGTTTTAGGGTTGGGCCACGGAACAGCCAGTAAAGGCTTTCACCGATGAGCACACCCCAATGACCGAAAGTCTCAATCGCGCCAATGGTGCCGCGGCCGACTTTTTCGGTGAAATTTACGAGTGAATTGCTATTTGGTTCTGAAGCCATGAATTAGGTCTCGCCTGCGATGCCGTCTTCAACGCTCGGATAGATCGCGAAGACTTTGTCCAAGCGTGCCAATTCCAAAACCCGTAGCGCGGTTTCACTGACCTGCACAAGGCCAAATCCCCGGCCATTGGATTTGGTGGCTTGCAGGGTCTCGACGAGGGAAGCAATGCCGGAACTATCGATGTAATCAACACCGGCAAGATCGACCAGGACAGCTGTTTTATTAGCCGCCGCCAACAATACCTCACGAGCGACAGGCGAGCTTTCAAGGTCAACATCACCATTTAACGTGACAATGGAAACGCCGTTTATTTCTGTCACAGAATGATCCATTTACTTTATCTCCCTACGTCTTTCCCACTCGCTTTAGCCGACAATTTTTGCCATTTTTACTAAATTACCGATACCTTCGTCAGGTTTCAGATACTCGACTTCATCCATAATTTCGCTGATGAAATGAATTCCCAGCCCGCCCGGTTTGACGTCCTTCAGATCGCGCGGTTTGATGGTTTCAATATCCACCGGCGCCGCGAAGTCTTTCAAATATATCAATAATTTATCAGCTTGTCGGGATATTTTAAGATTGATTTTCTCATCACTGTCACCACCGTAGGCATGGCGGATAATATTTTGACAGGCTTCATCGACGGCGAGGACAACATCTTTAACCGCAGCATCGCTGACACCGGTATTGCGCAGCCACGGGCGGAGGCGATCCCGTGTTATTTTAAGCTCACTTGCCTGGGCGGCAAATTCAAATTCCAGGATAGCCTCGCCAGCGGCGACCGCATCGAGCCCCAGGATGGTGATATCGTCATGTAGTGGGCCGTCACCGCGATTAATTTCGTTGACCACGCTATTGAGCCGAAAGGACAGAGGTTGATCTATGTTTTCGGTGAGAAGTTTTTCAACCCCTGCCAATTCGAACATTGAGCCGTCTGCCAATTTTCCTTCGGTGACGCCATCGGTGAAAATATAAAGCGGTCCATCTTCAAGTGACACTTCAACTTCTACGTAACCATCCTCCGGCACGGCTAATGTGGTGATGCCGACAGGTGGCGCTTCAGCCTCGATTTGGCGAAATTTGTTGTTAGCCAATTGATGCAGCGGCGGTTCGTGTCCCGCATTTGCCAACCGCACTAATTTTGTTTTGGGATCATAAATACCACCGACCAGCGTTACAAACATGCCGCGGGTCGAGGTTTCACATATTTCGGCATTGATATGCGCCATGAGCTTACCGGGACGGTCTGAGGTTTTGCCGAGACAGCGGTAGAGACTGGCGGTCTTGGCCATTAACAGAGCCGCGTTCATGCCTTTGCCGGACACATCACCAAGACAAAACGCGATACGGCCATCCTCAAGCTCAAAAAAATCAAAAAAATCACCTGAGACCGTTCGCGCCGGTACATTCACACCGAATATAGGTGACGAGGAATCAGGTGTCGTGGGCAAAAGGTTGCGCTGAATTTCTGCTGCCAGTTCGAGCTCACGGCGCATTTTCTCTTGTTCGACTAAATCGGCAGCCATGCGGGCATTTTTGATTGCCAGGGCGGCGGAGCTGGACAGAACTTCGAGTAAATGGAGATCAGACTCATCGAATAAACCGCTGTCACCACGTTTGTTAATAAGCTCGATGGCGCCAATTTTTTCTTCATTGACGCTTAGGGGCGCACATAAAATTGATTTAGTCGTGTAACCCGTCTGACTATCTACGGAACCGTCAAAATTTTCATCTGTTGACACATCTTTGACAATTTCTCCGGTATTCAACTGCACGCAGCGCCCCACAATACCGTGATCACTTGCCAATTCGATGCCTGTAATATCAGTGGCGCCGACACAGGCTTCGCATCTGAGCAGAGAATTTTCGTTATGCAATAGAAATAGTGCGCCACCTTCGGCATCAACATAAGTTGATATGCGATCTATTGCCCGTTCAAGCGTTGTATCGATATCCAGCGAGGTGGCAAAATCCCGTCCTAGCTCAGCCAGCAAGCTAAGTTGTTCAGAAATCTCACTTTCTTCCGGCTTTTTTGCCTGGGTGGTGGTGACTGGTTTTGTCATTTTGACACTATGCCCGTTTTCCTCTTTGTCGACAATTGCTACTGCTGGGTTCAGAATCATCGATAGTAATTCAATTTGGAGTTTATATGGTTCCGGAAAAAGCCACTAATACTCATAATATTACTTGAATCAGACCGATTAAATATTACCTAAAAAAGTGACCGAAATTGTGTCGGAATCTTTGTTGCCGCCATTTTTTTGGAAATTTAGCTGGACAAAAAATTGAATCGTAACTGAATAAATCATGCGTTTAGATGACCATATACTAAAAGCCAGCGTCCTTATCGTTGATGACAAACCTGCGAACGTGGCGCTCCTGGATGCAATCCTCAAAAGTGAAGGGTATACCAATATCCAAAGCGTGACTGACCCGCGCTTGGTAAAAGAGCTTCACGATAAATGGCAGTTTGATATTATTTTGCTCGATATCAGAATGCCTCATATGTCGGGCTTTGACGTAATGGAACAACTCCAAAGCACGGTCAGTGATGATTATCTACCGGTTCTCGTGCTAACTGCCCAATCAGATGCGGAAACTAAAATTCGAGCTTTGCAGAGTGGCGCCCGCGATTTTGTAACCAAGCCATTTGAACGCATTGAAGTCACCCATCGCATCAAAAATATGTTGGAAGTGCGGTTGATGTATAACCGGCGTGGTTGGGAAAAAGAAATTGTTGAAGCTCAGGTGCGCGAACGCACCCAGCAGCTCGCTGATACGCAACTGGAATTCATTCGCCAACTTGGACGCGCCGGCGAATACCGTGACAATGAAACGGGTATGCATGTCGTGCGCATGAGCAAGGGGTGCCGGTCCTTGGCTCTGGCAGCGGGTCATAATAAAGAGTTTGCAGATTTAATCCTGCTGGCGAGTCCAATGCATGATGTGGGAAAAATAGGCATTCCCGATCGGGTTCTTCTGAAACCAGGTAAGCTTGAAGCCGGTGAATGGGAAATAATGAAAACCCATGTCGACATTGGCGCCGAAATATTGTCGAGTGATTCTGCCGAGATTATGCAATTGGCACGTACCATTGCCTTAACTCACCACGAAAAATGGGATGGCTCGGGTTACCCAAATGGATTGGTTGGCGAAGATATTCCCGTTCAGGGACGCATCGCCGCAATTTGTGACGTGTTTGACGCCTTAACCTCAGATCGGCCTTATAAAAAAGCCTGGGCCGTTGAAGATGCCGCCGCCTTGATTCGCGAAGAATCGGGGCGCCATTTCGATCCGGTTTTGGCGATGAAATTTCTCGAAATCCTACCGCAGATTATCGAAATTCGGAATGCCCACGCTGATGAGGAAGAAGAAGACTACAATATCTATGATTTAGCTGCGGTCAATTAATCCGTTCATATCTCTCTAAATTTAAGCATCGCGTCGCGTTTTATAGGCGGGCTCGATATCATCTGCCGCCGGTTGATAAGCGACCGAGAAAGAGCTTAGTGCGGCAATCGACTTCTCGATATCTTCGCCTGCCGATAGTTCGAAGGAGTCGAAGCCACAGCGATGCATAAAGAATAATTGATCCTGTATAACCTTGCCGGTGGCCCGCAACTCGCCTTTGAAACCATATCTTTCGCGCAGAATCCTGGCATAGGAAAAGGCACGCCCATCCGGCAGTGCGGGAAAATTGAGCGCAATGAGGTCAAAACGGTCGATGTCCTCTGAAATTTCCTCTGGCTTTTGGTTGCTTTCCAAACGAACGCCAAGTTGGCCGTTGCGGCCGGAAAATTCATCCTTCGAATCCTGCCAGCGTTTGAGCGATACAATAATCGACTCTTCGACGGAAATGGCTTCATCATCTGCTAGATTGCGCCAGTTATCTTCGGCTACCTCGCCATTTTTAATGAGCGTCATAGAGCGCCTCCTTGAACGGATTTTGGCCAAGGCGGCGATAAGTATCAAGAAAGCGTTCATCATCTTGGCGGTTCGAAATATAGACGCCGACAACTTTCTCAACTGCATCAATGATCTCTTCCGACGAAAACGCCGGACCGATTATCTGGCCAATATCCGCATCTTCCGAAGAAGACCCGCCTAACGTCACCTGGTAAAACTCTTCACCGTTTTTTTCGACGCCGAGAATGCCAATATGGCCGACATGATGGTGGCCACAGGCATTGATGCAGCCTGAGATATTCAGGCGAATTTCACCAATATTCAGAAGTGTATCCAAATTATCAAAGCGTTCGCTGAGACGTCTGGCAATTGGGATAGAGCGCGCTGTCGCCAGACTGCAGTAATCCATGCCGGGGCAGCAAATAATGTCCGAAATACGATCCAAATTTGGCGTTGCCAGATTGAGTTTTACCAATTCCTGCCAGAGCGCCGGCAGATCATGTTTGGCGACATCGGCCAGGATAAGATTTTGCCGGTGAGTGGCCCGGATTTGCCCAAAACTGAATTGGTCGGCCAATCCCGCGACGGCGTCCATTTGATCTGACGTGATGTCACCCGGTACGCCGCCGAGCGGTTTCAATGACAAATTGACCAGCGCGTAGCCCGGCTGTTTATGGGGTAATACATTGCGTTCCAGCCATTGGGCAAAGGCTGTGTCATTAGCCGCTGCATCTTTCACGGCGGGCACATCGTCTGAAAGTTCAGCATAATCAGGCGCGGCAAAAAAAGCTTTGATGCGGTCTTCTTCAGCCCGGCCGATAAAAAGAATATCACTCTCGGAGGCTTCAAATTCTTCCTCGACCAAACTGGCAAATTTTTCGATCCCCAATTCATGGACCAAAATTTTAATGCGCGCTTTGAACATATTGTCGCGGCGGCCTTCCATATTATAGACCCGGAGGATCGCTTGGATGTAGCGGATCAAATCATCTTTCGGCAAAAAATTGCGAATAACTTTGCCGATAAAGGGCGAGCGGCCGAGACCGCCGCCAACTAAAACGGTAAAGCCAGTTTCACCTGCGGCATTTTTTTTCAGTTTCAAGCCAATGTCATGCACATTGATGGCAGCGCGATCATCTTCGGCACCGGTTATGGCAATTTTAAATTTGCGGGGAAGCCACGAGAATTCCGGATGCAAAGTCACAAATTGCCGGACGATTTCGGCATAGGGGCGTGGGTCTTCCAATTCGTCGGGGGCAACGCCGGCATAGGGGTCCGAGGTGACATTGCGATTAACGTTACCACTGGTCTGAATAGCGCTCATCTCGACAGTAGCGAGATTTTCCAGGATATCTGGCGTGTCTTCTAGGGTGGGCCAATTATATTGCAGGTTCTGGCGGGTGGTGAAATGGCCATAGCCCTTATCATATTTGCGGCCGATATAAGCGAGCATGCGCAATTGATCGGACGACATCAATCCATACGGAATGGCGACCCGCAGCATATAGGCATGGAGTTGCATATAGAGGCCGTTTTTAAGGCGCAGTGGACGAAAATCCTCTTCTGAGATGTTGCCGTCCAAACGCCTGGAAACCTGATCACGGTATTCAACGACCCGTTCCATGGTCAGCGTGTGATCAGTTTGATCATATTGGTACATTATTTCTACTTTCTAATTATTATTCGGCAGCCGGCGCAAATATTGTCGGCCCTTTGGCTCTGATCTGCTCGCGAAAACGAACCGGGCGGATTGAGTTCGCCACGACTTCAACCTCGATTAGATAGGGAGCGACGATGATCTGGTGCTGAACGGCTTGTTCGGCAACTTGCATCAATTTTTCGGTGCCGTCGGAATCTGACACAAATCCGGATTCAACATTGCGAGTCCAATCGTTATCAGCAGCCAAATACACAACGGCGCCGTCATGTAAGCGATTTGCTGTCACCATGCGATCAGTCATTTCCCAAACCTTTTTATCACTATAAAATACACAATGATTATGATGAAAATATATATTACTCAAAAATAAATGTAAATAATAAAATAAACACATAATTTTTTTGTTAATAATATTCGCCGATTTAAATTATTTTTAGCCGACACCGACGGAATAAAGCTGTAAAGCCGTTAAAATAGCAGAGTTGATAATTGTTGTTTTAGAGAGGGATAGCGGCAGATTAGAGCAAATACCTGCCCTAAAATTGTTGGGCCAGAGGAAAATGATTGTCGACCCGGCAGTTCAGGTAGATATAGTAGCGGTGAACCAAAGCTCGGACGAACCGTTTATTATATGAACAATCCAACACCTGAATCTGACGCGGACTTATTACGTAAAATCAAAAATGGTGATTCTGCGGCTACTCGAATATTGGTGGATCAATACTTGGATCGAATTGTAAATTACGGCTATCGCATGCTTGGCGACCGCGCCGAGGCGGAAGATGTGGCGCAGGAGGCATTTCTGAGATTATGGCGCAATCTCGATAAATGGCGGGCCGAGAAGCCGGTTATCCATTGGCTGCAACGGGTTACTTACAACCAATGTATTGATCGATTACGCAAGAAAAAGCCGGTTGATATCGAAGCCGTGCCAGAGCCCGTCGATCCGTTTGAAAACCCGGCTCAGGCACTGCACCAGGCCCAAGTATCGGCGGCTGTTAATGTCGCCATCCAGCAATTACCGGAGCGCCAGCGTGCGGCTATCGTGTTTGCTCACCAAGAAGGTCTCAGCAATATCGAGACCGCAGAAATTATGGAAATTAGCGTGGAAGCGGTCGAATCGCTTTTATCGCGAGGACGTCGGGGATTACGCAAATTGCTTGAAGATTTGCGCCCTGAACTAGAAGGAGACGTATGATGGTGGATAACCCCAAATATAGCGATCAGGAGGATTTTGAATTTATCCAAAATCTGTTTGATCAAGTTGAACCGGAACGGGCGACACCTGAATTAAAAGCAGAGATTTTGAGAAAGGCGCCGTCGGGAAATTTACGCAGAAGCACTGATGGAGTCAGCATTGGCGGCAAGTTTAAGTCAGATCTGGCCGAATTAATTGATTATCTTTGGCCCTTTGGCGCGTTATGGCGGCCAGCTGCCGGCCTCGTAGCGGCGGCAATGTTCGGTATTATGTTTGGTGTAACTGATCCCCTATCGACCAACGGCGTGCAGGATGCGGATGAAGCCTTAACCGAAGAAATCGTCGCGTATTCGGACGAGGCTGAAGGCCAGCTGGAGGATCTCTAATGACCAAACTTACGTCCCGGCGATGGGCAATTATCTTTTTCATTTCACTCGCCCTAAACGTTTTTCTGGGCGGCTTGATCGTCGCCGATAAATATTTTAAAGGTCATCGAGGTCCCGGTTTTCGCGGCACTGTTTATTCGATGCCGTGGGCCCGCCGTGTACTCGGCGATGAAGTTCGCCCGATGATGCGCCAGATTTTTCGTGAGCGTCGCGAGGGCTTTCGTGACAATCGCCGGGCTCGGGCCGAGCTCTATAACAATGTCTCTGAGGCATTGGCGAAAGAGCCGTTTGATCAGGCTGAATTGAGGCAAGCACTTGGCGCCTTGCAGGCCAATTTTCAAGCCGGTCATACGGCAATGAACGATATGATGGCGGAATTCTCCGGTAAACTGACATCAGATCAACGCAGGCAACTCGTTGAAGCTGTTGCCAAATGGCAGGAACGCCGCCGCGCCCGTTTTGAACGCCGCCGGCAAAGACGGCTTGAGCGCCAAAATGAGAATCAGCCGGCCAATCAGCCGGCCAAATAATCAAACAAGTCATATAGGTTAGTCAATTATGCGCAAATCCCCCATTTTTCTCAGCCTCGGTGTTGTCGGCTTGCTGGCGGTCGGTGCTTATTTCTGGAACGGTCAGGAAAGCACCGAAGTCAGCTACCGGTTGGCCACGGTTGAGCGCGGCAATATCATTAAATCGGTATCCGCGTCGGGTGAATTAAATGCGGTTGTCACGGTTGAAGTAGGCTCGGAAATATCCGGCCAGATTTCAGAGCTGACAGTAGATTTCAATTCGGACGTGAAAGCCGGCCAGGTCATCGCCAGAATTGATCCGGAAAGCTTTGAAGCCCGGGTAAAGCAAGCCGAAGCCGAGCTTGCGGTCGCCAAGGCATTGGTGGCGACCAAACAGGCTGCCGTCGCTCAAGCTCTGGCGAATCAGGCAAACGCCAGCTCGGTATTAGCCGCTGCCGGAGCCGATGTATCGCGCACCCAAGTTAATGCCGCCGATCTCAAACAGGAATTTGGACGCAAGCAGGAGCTGCGCAAAAAAGGTGTGGTTGCCGTCAGTGCGGTCGATAAAGCGCGCGCCTCCTGGCAGGTGGCCGCGGCCCAGGTAAAAGCCTCACAATCGCAATTGTTGGCGCAACGCTCGACCGTTGAAGCCCGCAAAGCACAAGTGAAAATGGCTCAAGCTGAAGTCCTGCATGCAGCTGCTCAGGTCGAACAAAAGGCGGCGGCACTCAATATTGCTAAAGTAAATTTGAACAACACTTTTATTCGCTCGCCGGTGGATGGCGTGGTGATTGGGCGCGATGTTGATGTCGGTCAAACCGTCGCCGCTTCCTTGCAAGCGCCGATTCTGTTCACGATCGCTCAGGATTTGCGCAAAATGCAGGTCGAAACCAACATCGATGAAGCGGATATCGGCCAAATCAGACCCGGCCAGACCGCAACTTTCGGCGTTGATTCCTTCCCGGGCCAGGAATTTAAGGGCTTCGTCAATCAGGTGCGTAAAAAGCCGCAGACGGTGCAAAATGTGGTGACCTATACGGTCGTCATCGCCGCCAATAATGCCGATTTAAAACTGTTACCAGGCATGACCGCGAATGTGCAGGTGCAGGTCAGTGACCGCCGCAATGTCTTGAAATTGCCCAACCGGTCATTGCGTTTTGTGCCACCCGGCCTGACGCCGAAACCGCAAACCGCGGGGGCTCAAGCTGGTCCCGGCGGCCCTCCTGGTGGTGCGCGAGCAGGCGGGGGCGGACCGCCCAATCAAGAGGCGCGGCGGGCACAAGCCCAAGCGCGCATGAAGCGGCTGGTCGAAAAAGTCGGTCTCACGGAAGATCAGCAGCAACAGGTGCGCGAATTCGGCCAGCAGATGCGCCAACGTGTCCGCACGCTGGCCCAAGGCGGCCGCGGCCCGGGTTTCCGCGACGCCATCCGTAAAATGCGCCAGGAAAACGGTAAACGTATTCTGACGATATTGACGCCCGAACAAAAAGTGAAATACCGTTTGATGATTGCCGAGCGCGCCTCCAATCCGGCGACTCCCGGACGCGTATGGGTGTTGTTAGACGGCAAGCCAAAACAAGTTGATGTCATGATCGGTGTCGGTGACGGCACGTCAACGGAAATGGTTCGCGGCGACTTAAAGCAAGGCCAGCAGGTTATTCTCGGCATTAAGCGTCCGGAAACCAGCGGCTAAGCTAATGGCAGGTGAGCTTATAAAAACGGTTAATTTATCCAAGGATTATCACCTTGGGGACAATGTCGTGCATGCCTTGCAGGATGTATCCATCGAAATACAGGAAGGTGAGTTTCTGGCAATCATGGGTCCATCGGGTTCCGGCAAGTCGACGGCAATGAACCTCATCGGCTGTCTCGATACACCGACTTCGGGACAGTTTTTTTTCGACGGCATTGATGTATCTGAGCTGACCTCCGACGATCTGGCGGAAATCCGCAATTCCAAGATCGGCTTTGTGTTTCAAAATTTTAATCTACTGGCGCGGACGTCGGCGTTTGAAAATGTTCAACTCCCGCTAATATATGGCGGGGCCAAGCGGGCCGAGCGTCAGGCGTCAGCCGAGCGCGTGTTGATCGAGGTTGGCCTGCAGGACCGCATGGACCATCATCCCTCGCAATTATCCGGCGGTCAGCAGCAGCGCGTTGCCATTGCCAGGGCTTTGGTCAACGATCCTTCGCTGATATTGGCCGACGAGCCGACCGGCGCGCTTGATACCCGCACCGGCATTGAGATCATGGCGCTGTTTCAAAAGCTCAACAGCAATGGCATGACGGTGATCATCATCACCCACGAAGCCGACGTCGCCCAGTTCGCCACCAGAATTCTCCGCTTTCAGGACGGGCATGTCATTAAAGAGGAAGTGAATGCAAATCCACCCGATGGTCAAAAGTTGCTTAATGCCTTTGTTCCAGCGGAGGCCGCCGAATGACTTATATGGATTCAATATGGGCGGCGCTGGGCGCCATCCGCGTCAATGTCTTGCGGAGTGTTTTAACCGCACTTGGCATCATCATCGGCGTGGCGGCGGTTATTATTATGATCGCTGTCGGCGCCGGTGCGGAAAACCGTGTTTCCAAGCTCATTCAAAGCCTGGGCTCTAATATGGTGCTGGTGCTGCCGGGCTCCACTACGTCAAGCGGGGCGAGGGGGGCGCGCGGCTCCAGGCCGACCATTACCGAAGACGATGCAGCTGCTATTCAAAACGAGATCGATACCGTCGTTGCGGCGGCCCCAATTGTGCGGGGGTCGGGTCAAATCGTTTACGGTAATTTGAATTGGTCCACGGTCCTTCAGGGCGTCACGCCTGAATATGCTCAAGTAAAGGAATGGGTGACAACTTCCGGACGCTGGTTCACCCATGAAGAATCACGCGCCTCGATGAAAGTGGCGCTGATTGGCGAAACCATTGTTGATAATTTGTTTAGCGGTAGTGATCCAGTCGGCCAGATTGTGCGCATCAAGCGGGTGCCTTTTAAAATCGTCGGCGTATTGGCGCCCAAAGGCGAAACGCCGCACGGTAGCGATCAGGACGACGTCATACTCGTGCCGCTCATGACGGCTAAAAAACGCCTGCTGGGCGGGTGCCGCTTGAAAGGCAGACTGGTCAATGCGGTTTTTGTCAAATCGACAAGCGCAGCAGCTGTCGAGCAGACGGTCAAAAGCATGGAAGAATTGCTGCGCCAGCGTCACCGTATCCGGCCCGGACAAGGCGACGATTTCTACGTGCGTAATCTGTCACAGATTTTGGAAGCGCGAGCCGATTCATCCCGGGTGATGACACTCCTGCTGGCGGCGGTCGCTTCGATCTCACTGATTGTCGGCGGTATCGGCATTATGAACATTATGCTGGTCTCGGTGACCGAGCGCACCCGCGAGATCGGCCTCCGCATGGCCATCGGTGCGCGCGGTAAAGACATTTTGCTGCAGTTTTTGATCGAGGCTGTAACACTATCACTGATCGGCGGCGCCATCGGTGTTGCCTTGGGGCTCGCCGGTTCGGTCATGATCGCCGAGATCGGCGGCTGGCCGGCCATTATTCAAATAAAATCAGTGTTTCTGTCCTTTGGCTTTGCCGCCGCCGTCGGCGTTTTCTTCGGCTTTTATCCGGCTAGAAAAGCCGCCCGGCTTGACCCGATAGAAGCCCTTCGCTACGAATAATTCATAAAATAAAATCAAGTTTTATTCAGGGAGAACATCATGGACGTCAAAGCCGCCGTTGCCTTTAAGGCAGGGGATCCGCTCAGCATCGAAACTGTCCAATTAGAAGGCCCCAAGGACGGCGAAGTGCTGGTCGAGATCAAAGCATCGGGCATCTGCCACACTGACGCTTTTACCTTGTCGGGCGATGACCCGGAAGGCCTGTTCCCGGCGATCCTCGGCCATGAAGGGGCAGGGGTGGTCGTTGAAGTCGGCTCAGGTGTTGCGTCTTTAAAGGCCGGCGATCATGTCATCCCGCTCTACACGCCGGAATGCCGGGAATGCGAATATTGCACGTCCGGCAAAACCAATCTCTGTCAGGCCGTCAGGGAAACCCAGGGCCAGGGCTTGATGCCGGATGGCTCCAGCCGGTTCTCGTTAGATGGCGAGCAGGTCTTTCATTATATGGGCACCTCGACGTTTGCTAATTACACGGTGGTGCCGGAAATCGCCCTCGCCAAAATTCGTGAAGACGCGCCCTTTGATAAGGTTTGTTATATCGGCTGCGGCGTCACTACTGGCATTGGTGCGGTGATGAACACGGCCAAGGTTGAGGCGGGCTCTAATGTCGTGGTTTTTGGCTTGGGCGGCATTGGCCTCAATGTCATTCAAGGCGCGCGCATGGTTGGCGCTGATAAAATCGTCGGTGTTGATCTTAACCCGGGGAAGCGTGCGCTCGCCGAAAAATTTGGCATGACCGATTTTATTGATGCGTCCAAGACCAATACTGTAGTTGAAGACATTGTTGATCTTACCAATGGCGGTGCCGATTACAGCTTTGAATGTATTGGTAATACGGAAGTAATGCGCCAAGCCCTTGAATGCTGCCATAAAGGCTGGGGCGAAAGCGTCATCATCGGTGTCGCCGGTGCGGGCCAGGAAATCTCGACCCGGCCGTTCCAGCTGGTGACCGGGCGAGTCTGGCGGGGCACGGCGTTTGGTGGCGCCAAGGGGCGCACCGATGTGCCCAAAATTGTCGATTGGTATATGGACGGTAAGATCAATATCGACGATCTGATCACTCACACCATGCCTTTGGAAGAGATCAATGAGGGCTTTCATTTGATGCATGAAGGCAAATCAATCCGCTCGGTGGTGACGTTTTAGGCGCATCACTCTCGCGTGAGATAAACAAATATTTACCTGATCAGGATTGCAGCGACCTGCGCGTCACGCTAGGTTGCCGCCACAATTTGGAATAAGTCTTTTAAATAGGTCTCCAACAGCTTCAGGAAATTTTCATAATGGATTTGGCGCAGTTCGATTGGACGCTGTACTGGTTTATGTTTCCGGTGGCGATGTGTGTCGCGACAACGGCGATGCTCAGCGGTATCGGTGGCGCCGCCATGTTTGCGCCGATCTTTATGGTCATCTTTCCGATCCTGGGCCCAGAATACCCGTTCGAAAGCATTGCCGCCGCAATCGGTGTCGCGTTGTTGACCGAAGTGTTTGGGTTTTCATCGGGGTTCATCGGCTACTACCGCAAGCGGTTAATCGATTTCAGAAGCGCTGTCCCGTTTATTTTGGTCGCTGTGCCGATCGGCATTGGCGGCGCGATCTTGCTCACGACGTTTAAAGAATTCGAAGAAGTTCTCCGCGGCAGTTACGCGCTTTTGATGTTGATCTTGTCTTATGAGCTGATCCGCCATCACGATCCGCTGCAGGATATGCATCTGGATGCACAAAACGGCGATGCCGAGGTAGCAGCGCGGCCAACAATGAGCATTACGGGTCGCGACGGCACGACGTACAGCTATAAAAAACCGCGTCAAGGTAAAGGCTCTATCGCCACCGGCATTGGCGGCTTTTTAACCGGCCTGTTGGGCGTCGGCATTGGCGAAGTGGTGATGCCGCAGCTGGCCAAACGCAATGGCGTGCCGATCCCGGTTGCCGCGGCAACATCGGTGTTTGTGGTCATCATTGTCGTCGCTGCCGCCTCTTTCACGCAAATATCTGCGCTGGTGGCGCAGGGCGGCGTAAACGCTGTGCCGTGGAACGTTGTTGTCTATACCATTCCAGCCGTCATCATCGGCGGTCAGATTGGCCCTCGTCTACAGGGAAAAGTCTCGCAGCGCACCATGGAGCGGGCCATCGGCTACCTTTTCTTAGTTATCGGCATTGCCATGGCTTATATCGCCATCCGCAATACGTTTTTTGTTTAATAACACCTCTGTATTTATTACTGTCCTTTGATTAGCTTTAGTCGAAGGACAGATTGCAGTGGCAGATGCTCCGCAAGCCAAAACATTCTGGCAAGCACGCGTGCTTATCGTCGATGATGAGACATTTGTGCGTCGCCTGGTGCGCCGTATGCTCGGTGGCCTGTCGGTTGCTGAAATCATTGAAGCTGCCGACGGCCAGGAAGCGCTTAAGCTGCTGCGGAAATTTAAAGCCGATATCGTGATCTGTGACTATCAAATGGAGCCAATGAACGGATTGGAGTTCCTGAAGATTGTCCGCAGCGGTGCTGACCCGGACGTCCGGCGTGATCTGCCGATCATTATGCTGACCGGTGATTCCGATGCCAATGTATTGGCGACTGCGATGGCACTGGATGTTGATGCTTTTGTTAAAAAACCGATTGGCAAAGATGCTTTTGCGGCAAAATTGCAGCGCTGTTTTGATGTGCCGCAATTGATTATGAACGCCGGCCACTACGATGCAGTCAAATTGCTGGCGGCGGATGAAGCCGATTCCGATCAGGCATTTGATCCGGCAACCATGGTCGAAAAAACTATCGAGGAATTGATCGTCGGTGACATTATCGCCATGGATGTAATTTCATCGACCGGCACCCTACTACTGGCGACGGGCATGAAAGTGACAGCGGCTTCGATAGGCCGGTTAAGCGATCTCGTTGGAATGGGTGAGTTTAAAATCGTCGTCGTGCGAAAAATCAAGCCATCAGATGATGGTGAAGGTTGAGCAGGCAATCGAGCAATGCCCATAGGCGTTGTTAAATTCGAGCTCGAAAGTTTCCAGGATATCTTCGTAAGCCGGTCCAATCATCGGGTTGGTGGCGAAAGACGTTTCTAAAATTACGTTGGCGAGTTCCGGACCCAGCCCTCGATTGCGCGGCGTATCTTCCTCGCGGTTACTCATCGGTGCATTAACGATCCCGCGCTCAATGAAGTCGCTATTGCGGGCAATAATTTTTGGCATAGCTGCGCGGGCTTCCAATAGGAAAGGTATGGCATTCCGCTCTGCTGCCGTCAGTTCCATTTCATCATAAAAAGCGTCTTTAACGTCGGCGAGTTTGGCTTGATCAGCCATGCTGTAAAACATCAGCTCAGCCAGGGCGACATACCAAGTCAATTTGAAATGATCGACATCTGCTTGCGGCAGCTTGTCGACATCGAAATCCGGATTGACGCTGTAGACCTGTTTATAAAGCCGGCTGAGGGCGAAGTCGGCGAGATCGTCAAACAGCTCAATCAACCCGGCGACAAATTTCTTGCAATCGGTCTCAACTTTGCCGCCGTAATCATGACGGGTAATATCATGCTCGTCCAAAAGACCGCTCCTGGCTTTGACAAATTCTAGGACGCTTAAGTAATCTTCTTAGAACAAGGAAACAAGTCCTGTTATTGAATGCTGTTTTAATGCATGCCCGGGCCATCGAGGATTTCGAAATTGGTGGGGAAATCCTTTGGCTCATTGTCACCCCAGATGACGGTTTCTTCTTTGGTCGCCCAGTCGACGGGCTCCCAATCCGTACCTTCTTCGATGTAATCCATATCGGCGAAATATTCGACAATGCTATTCCAAGGGTCACGCATATAGAAAAATACATTTGAGCCTGGTCCATGACGTCCCGGTCCCCAGCAATGAATGTAGCCCTTATCCGTCATTTGGCGGCCACCCATACCCACTTCATCAGTGCTGCCAACCTCAAAGCCGACATGCTGGATGCCGTAATCACCACTCTGCGCGATGGCGACAATGTGATGATCGCTGCCGGTGCGGCTGTAAAGGAAGTGCAGGAAATCGGCGACCCGGTCAGCCAGGGCGAGACCCAGAACATCGATATAGAACTTTTGTTTGCGTAACGCATCTTTGGTAAACAATACAAGATGGCCTAAGCGGCGTGGCCGCACCGGCGGGTCGGTAATGAGCTCGGTGCGTTTGCCGAGCCGCGGCCGGTTGGTGGGCGTGTTAAAAGTCGGCGCCAGACCTTCTTCCCAGGGCGTGTCATTAGCGACGCTAATATTGGTCAGCATGCCGTCGAAATCTTCAAACCATATGCCGCCGCCGGGAATTGATTTGGGAGCATCAACGAGTTTAACGCCGGCGGCCTCGATGTTTTTCTGAAGTATTGGTAGATCGTCAGCGGTGGTGCCGAAGCTGACATGATGCAGACGTTTGCGGTCACCCTCGGTGAGGATGACTTGATCTTGATCTCTGCCAAAGCATCTGGCGATGACGTTGCCGTCCCGCAGCGATGTCTTCAGGCCAAAATCGGTAAAGAATTTACTGCCGATTTCTATATCCGGCACGGTCAATGCATAATACTGAAGATTGCGAACTGGCATGCTACCTTTCTCCCCATTTATTATTTTTTTGTTCAAATATACTTAACACGAGGCGGCATGCTATAAAACCTTTGGCGCTGCCGTGGCACACGGTTTTTTGTGTTGGCAATCCAAAGTGCCGCCCCTAAATTGAGCGCAGTTTTAATGAAGAAAGATGGCCCCTTATGCCTAACGATTTATCAACCGCACCGTTACTCGATCCCCGCAAGTTTCAAAACCCGGATTTCACGGCTGATGGCGCCGAGCGGGCGATCGTCGGTCTCACACATCTCCGCACACTTTGGTTTAACACCGGCACGCTCTGTAATCTAACCTGCTTGGATTGTTATATTGAATCGTCGCCGACCAATGACAGGCTCTCTTATCTCACCCAGGCCGAAGTTATTTCTTATCTTGATGAAATAAAATCCGAAGGGCTGAAAGTTGAAGAGATCGCCTTTACCGGCGGCGAGCCTTTCATGAATCCGAATATTATTTCTATGATAGAGGTGTCTCTGGAGCAGGGTTTTGAAGTTCTGGTGCTGACCAACGCGATGAAGCCAATGCAGCACAGAAAGCCGGAATTGTTAAAATTAAAAGAACAATTTGGCAGCAAGCTTAGTCTACGGATTTCGATCGACCATCATACTCCGGCGGGGCATGAAGAATTGCGTGGGCGAGGCAATTGGCAGCCGATGATTGAGGGGCTCACTTGGGCGGCATCGAATGGCCTTAATGTTACCGCTGCCGGGCGCCAGCGCTGGGGCGAAAGTGAAGCGGACACTCGCGCCGCTTATGCCCAATTGTTTAAGGAAATCGCAGTTGAAATTGATGCCGATGATCCGCTGGCGCTGGTGTTGTTTCCGGAAATGAACGAAGGCTTGGACGTACCGGAAATCACCATCGCCTGCTGGGAAATTTTAGGTGTCCGGCCGGATGCCATGATGTGTGCGACCTCGCGGATGATTGTGAAGCGGAAGGATGCTGACCACCCGGTTGTGACGCCTTGCACGTTGTTGCCCTATGATACCCAATTTGAACTTGGCCACGGCCTTACGGAGGCGGCCAATTCGGTGAAGCTTAATCATCCCCATTGCGCCCGCTTCTGTGTCTTGGGGGGCGGCTCCTGCAGTGTCGCCAATTAAGTCCGTTGACGGACCAGTCCTGGTTTTTGGCGGGCCGTATGGCAATTTGGCAGCGACCCAAGCGCTCTTAAATGAAGCGAGCCGGCTGGGCATTCCCGATGATCATTTAATCTGCACCGGTGATGTGGTTGCTTATTGCGCTGAGCCGCAAGCGACGGTGACCCTGCTGAGGGAAAACAATATTGCTGTCGTGATGGGCAATTGCGAGGAACAGCTTGGCAGCGGCGCTGAGGATTGCGGCTGCGGTTTTGAAGAAGGCACCGCTTGCGACTTATTGTCTATTCAATGGTACGCCCATGCGGCGGCTCATTTGGATGATGATGCCAAGGCCTGGATGTGCGCCTTGCCGCGCCTGATCAAGCTTGAAATGGCCGAGCTCGAATTGGTGGTTATTCATGGTAGTGTTTCTGAAATAGCCCAATTTGTTTTTGCCTCGACGCCCGAGCCCGTTCTTGCCCGGGAAATCGATCTGGCGCAATGCGATGGTGTGATCGGCGGCCATTGCGGCCTGCCATTCACCCGCGTTATAGAAGGCAGGTTTTGGCATAATCCGGGGGTCATCGGTATGCCGGCCAATGATGGCACACCCCGGGTATGGTACAGCATCTTAACGCCCAGAGAGGGCGGGCTGGAAATTCAGCACCATGCCTTAACCTATGATGCTGCCGTGCCAGCGCAAAAAATGCGCAACGAAGAATTACCTGCCGGCTACGCGGACTGCCTTGAAAATGGTCTGTGGCCCAGCCTTGATGTCCTGCCGGAGGCGGAAAAAGCGCTGACTGGTCAGGCGATTGATTTGAGCTCACCCATTAATTTCGCGACAAATTAATACCCCCGAATCGTCACCTTGTTGCCTTATTGTGCCTTCGGGGTGCCTCGATTGGTTGCGATTTTGCCTGCCTTGAAAAAATATCGGGGAGATAGGTATGTTCCAGATCGCACAAAAATTCGCAATAATTGGCTTAGCGTTTATGGTTTCCGCCTGTGGTGCCACATTCGACTACGATGCGCTGCGCCAACAAAACGGTGAGGGCGGCAGTTTTTCTGCTGAGCTTGGCCGCGCTTACAAGAAATTCGCTATTTCCGAACACGATGACATGGTTGATTTAATCGATGGTGCGCATTTCGGTGAGAAGGCACAACAGGCGTTTGCCAGCCAAGCCGTGGTGCCGGAGAAAGTTGCAGATTGGTGGCTGACCAAGGATCAACAACAGATGTTTAAAGGTGCCCGGGAGCGCCTTATTCACATTCTCGATCGTCATTCAAAAATTCAATTGCCTAAAGTCGCGGCGGCAGCACAGGTAAATTTCGACTGCTGGATCGAGCAAAGGGAAGAAAATTGGCAGGTTGATGATATCGCCAAATGCCGGAACGGCTTCTATTCAGCGGTCGAGCGGTTGGAAGAAATGGCTGCGCTGGCGCAGAGCCGGTATTTGCCAATGGCCAAGCGAGCGCGCGTGGTACCTGCCCGCCAAACCTTGATCTCACCGCGATCAGCCTATGAAACGCGTACCTACATACTGCATTTTCCGTTTGATAAATCAGCAATTGGTAAGCTGGGAGAAGATCAAATTGATCGGGTGGTTCAGGCCTACCGCGCTGGTTCACCGGTGGCGATAGTTTTGGCCGGTCATACCGACCGGGCGGGCAAAAAACCTTATAATCTAAATCTTTCCCGGCTGCGTTCCGAAGCGGTGCGCCGGGCTCTGATCGAGCGCGGTATACCAGTGCAGATGATTGCCGCCCATGCTTTCGGCGAAACGCGTCCCAAAGTAGCAACCGCCGATGGCTTCAAAGAGCCTGCCAACCGGAGAGTGGAAATTACCGTTGGGCCGGCGCCTGCGCTTTAAGTTATTTGGCTGCCGATCAAAAATAGTGTTCTGATTCCGCGAATCGTGCTAAACAAAAAATAAGATGTTATTCAGTGTTTAGCCGATGGATCAAACATGTATTCGGAAGTGACCAAATCGATTAAGATTTCTGTGGATCCCATTTTTATGGAGGATCAGTCTGAGCCCGAAGATTTCCATTATGTTTGGGCTTACCATATCCGCATTGAAAATCAAGGTGATGACCGGGTACAGCTGATGCGCCGCCATTGGCACATCACCGATTCTCAAGGCCGGGTCCATGAAGTGCGCGGTGAAGGGGTGGTTGGAGAACAGCCGGTGTTGGAACCGGGCGAAAGTTTCGAATATACCAGTGGCACGCCGCTGGCGACGCCTTCCGGCTTTATGGTCGGCAGCTATCAAATGATTGGGAAAGATGGCAGGAATTTCAGCGTTTCCGTGCCTGCGTTTTCGCTCGATTCACCGCACGATTTGACCCTTATTAACTAAGATTTTATCCAACAATTTGAATGACTTATCGCTTCGGGCTGGTGCAAGCGGAAAAAATCGCTATGTTATGCCCGTTTTGGAATTACCTAAGAATGACGCGCCCGCTAATTGGTGCATATTGGGGGTAATAGTGGCTCGCCGGTGGCGGGTCATTTAGTCAATGAGAGGAAAAGCAAGTGACCAGTAATAACAAGCCGAGCCGGGAAAAAGCCGAAGCAGCAGTCCGCGTTTTGTTGCAATGGACCGGTGATGATCCCGACCGTGATGGTCTAATCGATACCCCGGCACGCGTTGTGCGTGCTTATGAAGAATACTTTAGCGGTTACGACGACGACCCGGTTAAAATACTGGGCCGGAGTTTTGATGAGACCGATGGCTATGACGAAGTCGTTGTGCTCAAAGACATTCCGTTTGCCTCGCATTGCGAACATCACATCGCCCCAATATTGGGTAAAGTTCATATCGCCTATCTGCCAAAATCCCGCGTTGTCGGCATTAGTAAATTGGCCCGCCTGGTCGAAAGCTTTGGCCGCCGGTTGCAAATCCAGGAAAAAATGACAGCGCAGATCGCCAACACCCTGAACGAAGTTTTGGACCCGATTGGTGTCGCCGTGGTGATTGAAGCAGCGCATGAATGTATGACTACCCGCGGTATTGATAAGCCGGGCGTCAATATGGTGACCAGCACGATGTTGGGTGCTTTTCGTGACGATCCGTCAACCCGGCGTGAATTTATGGCAATTATTGGTAATCCCAAAAATGGTCATTATGGCTAATATCTAATTGGGTCTTTGGCTAAGCGCTGGGGCCCAGCATTAGGGAATGTAAGACGCTCTAAAATAATTGGCCATTTCCATATGAATGGAGCATCGTAATTAAAAGCGGTGAAAACTTAGGACCAATTCGACGTGATAGACTTCCGCCCCATATTTCTAATCCTCGGAATTTTGCTGACAACATTGGCCGTCGTGATGATCGTGCCGGCGATTGCCGATATCATTGCCGGTAATCCGGATTGGCAGGTTTTTGCCGTGGCTGCCGGTGTCACGCTATTCATTGGGGTCTCACTCTCTTTGACGAGCCGGGCCGGTGGGGCCAATCTCTCGGTGCGTCAGGCTTTTATTCTGACGACATTGAGTTGGATTGCGCTAACCGCCTTTGCGGCGCTGCCGTTCGCGTTCTCGCAGCTTGATCTCAGTATTACGGACGCTTTCTTTGAAGCTATGTCCGGCATCACGACGACCGGCTCGACCGTCATCGTGAACCTGGATACGGCACCGCCCGGTCTTTTGCTGTGGCGTTCCATGCTGCAGTGGCTGGGTGGGATCGGTATTATTGTCATGGCTTTGGCGGTGATGCCGTTATTGCGGGTTGGCGGCATGCAGTTATTCCGCATGGAATCATCCGATCAATCGGAGAAGGCATTGCCCCGGGCGGCGCAAGTGGCGGCGGCAATTGGCGTGATTTATGTCGCCCTAACGTTCATTTGGGCGATGCTATTGTGGCTCGCCGGCATGAGCGGTTTCGATGCGGTGGCCCATGCCATGACGACCATCGCTACCGGCGGATTCTCGACCTATGACGGCTCGGTTGGGCATTTTAACAACTGGATGGTTGATGCGATTATCACCGTTGGCATGATTCTCGGCAGTCTGCCGTTCTTGCTCTATCTGATGGCTCTTCAAGGCAAGCCCGGTAATTTGATGCGCGACACCCAAGTGCAATGGTTTTTAACCGTGCTCGCCGTCATCGTTGTCATCGTTGCCGGCTGGTTGTGGCTTGGTAATGGGGAAGACCCATTGCTGGCACTGCGTTATTCATCCTTTAATGTCGTCTCGATCATGACCGGAACGGGTTATGCAACGACCGGTTTTGACAACTGGGGTAACTTCGCGATCCCGGTGTTTTTCTTCATTATGTTTATTGGCGGCTGCGCCGGTTCAACTACCTGCGGCATTAAAATATTTCGTTTTCAAGTGCTCTATGCGGCGGCGAAAACCCAATTTCAAAACCTCGCCCAGCCGCATGGCGTGTTTATCCCTTATTATAACCGCCGGCCTATTCCCGAAGAGGTTATCGGGTCGGTCTTAAGCTTTTTCTTTGTCTTTTTCCTCACCTACACTTTGCTGGCAATTGCGCTGGCGTTCTTAGGCCTGGACTTTATCACCAGTGTTTCGGCGGCAGCTTCAGCCATTTCAAATGTCGGTCCTGGGCTTGGTCCGGTGGTTGGGCCGGAAGGAAATTATGCCAGCTTGCCGGCAGCCGCCAAGTGGATTTTATCGATTGGCATGTTACTGGGCCGGCTCGAGCTGTTCACTGTCATGGTGCTCTTTACCCGCGCTTTCTGGAGAGCCTAGATGTCGCAAATGACTTATGAAGAAATTCTAGGTCGTTTGATCGGTTTCGATACGGTATCGGCCTATTCCAACAAAGCGTTGATCGAATTTGTTGCCGACTATCTGGCTGGTTTTGATATCAGCTGTAACATCGCACCCAATGATGAAGGTACTAAGGCCGATCTGATCGCGACCATCGGGCCCATGGTTGAGGGCGGCATCGTGCTTTCGGGCCACACTGATGTCGTCCCGGTCGAGGGTCAGGATTGGCACACCGATCCCTTCAAGATGATCAAAAAGAAGGGAAAGCTCTATGGCCGAGGTGCTTGCGATATGAAAGGATTTATCGCGGTTGCTTTGTCTCTGGTGCCGGAGTTTCTCGCTCGGGATTTGAAAATACCGCTGCATCTGGTGTTTAGCTATGACGAGGAAGTGGGCTGCCTCGGCGCACCGGCGCTGATAGCGCGGATGTGTAAAGATGTCCCGATGCCGCAAGCTGCTATTATCGGCGAGCCCTCCAGCATGAAGCTGGTTAACGCCCATAAAGGCGTGGCGTTATTTGAGACCACGGTCACTGGGCGACTGGGTCATTCCTCGCAAACGCATATGGGGGTCAATGCGATTTCCTTTGCCGCTGCGTGTATTCACTACTTGGGCGAAATTGCCGAGGAGTTGAAGACCAGCGGTGCCATAGATGAGCGCTTTGAGCCGCCGCACTCAACGATTTCTCCCGGCACCATTGAAGGCGGCACGGCCCTAAACATCATTGCCGAAGAATGCAAATTTGTTTGGGATTGCCGCAGCATTTCGGGCGGCGACGGCGACTTTGCGCTCAGAAAATTGGAAGAATATTGCGCAGCGACTTTGATCCCGAAAATGCGTGAGATTGCACCAGAGGCCGATATCGTGACCGAAACCAAAGTGTCGGCGCCGCCTTTGGAAACGTCGGATGACAATCCGGCTGAAGCCCTGGTCCGGCAATTAACCGGCCAAAACCAAGCGGGTGTTGTTTCATTTGCCGCCGAGGCCGGGCTTTTTCAAGAAGCCGGCGTACCGTCGGTCATTTGTGGGCCCGGCAGTATCGACCAAGCCCACCGGCCGGACGAATATGTTGCGCTTTCGCAACTCAAAGAATGCGAGGCGTTTCTACTCAAACTCGCCGATTGGGCAGTGGGGTAGGACTAAGCGGCTGATCTCACTTCTTTTTTTATTTTCGCCCCTAACTCTTTTTTTGCCATGGCGAGATCGTGTCTCATTTGTAGGTTGAGCCAGAATTCAGCTGAGTTCTCAAAATACTGAGCCAGTCTCAGAGCGGTATCGGCAGTTATTCGCCGTTTGCACCTGATAATGTCATTTATTCGTGGCGCATCGACACCGAGACATTTGGCGAGGCCGCTCGCGCTCATATTTCTGGCATCAAGTTCTTCTTTAAGTAATTCTCCGGGATGAATTGGGATACGCATTTTAGTATTTCCGTTTACGATTAATGATAGTCGACGATTTCAACATTTATCCAACCGCCGTTTTCGTCTCTTAGTGTTACATATTTAATGCTTTACGTTAAATATTATTCATTATTAGCGTCATTAGCCATACCTACCGAATGTGATATGGCGGGATCAGAGGCGGTTTTACCGGCAATTTGAATTTATTTTGATAATGAGAGTTGGCGGGAAGGTAATTTTTATTTCGTGTAAGCCAGCGGCAGGCTGGTTGTGTATTTAATTTTTTCCATGGCGAAATTGGAGCTGACATCGGCGAGATCGGCAATTGAAATGAGACGCTTATAAACGTCATCAAATCCTTCGATATCCGGTACCACGACCCGCAGCAGGTAATCAATGTCACCGCTCATGCGGTAGAATTCGACGACCTCATCAATTCGTTCAATTTCTTTGGCAAAGTTTTCCAGCCAGTCATAGCTATGCTGATTGGTTTTGACGCGGACAAAGACGGTCACGCCAACATTGAGCTTTTCTGCGTTCAGCAGCGCTACGCGTTTGCTGATTACGCCGGTTTCTTCGAGAATTTGAATGCGCCGCCAACACGGCGATGTCGAAAGGCCGACACGGTCGGCAATTTCGGTAACCGAAAGCGTGCCATCTTGCTGCAACTCGCTTAGTATTTTTCGATCAATGTCATCCATTTAGAAAATTATATTAAATAAAAACAATTATTAATATAATTTTCTAATTAAATTGAAAATCATGGTTAACTTCGAAAACTCTTTTCAGCGGATTTTCCCTAGAATTCCAGGCATAAAATCAACCAAATGGATAAGGTCCCAGGAACATGATCAACAAGCTATTTATCGAACATCCAAATTCTGTAGGTGAAAACTACTTCCAACACATGGCCAGCGCCTTTTCATTCTCATTTCGCATGGTAGCGGCGGGTCTGGCCTGCCTGATCCACGGCTTTTTGCCGTTTCTATTTGTGCGGACCGGCAGTATGACGGTTAGCGGATTACACCGCGATATGGTCACCCACCGTGACCGGCGGGCAAATAAAACGCAAACAGAGATGGCTTAAAACAAATAGCCTTGAAAATTATTATTGATGCTGTTTTCGATGGCCGTATTGAATTGCGCCATGAGTTTCTCCACGAGATTGTACCAAATCTTGCGGCGGTCGGTGAGTGGTGTCGCTTCTGAAACCGAAATAGATTGCTCGGCTTTAGCGGTAACGAAGGCTTGGCGAATATTGCGCTCATCTAATATTTCGAGCTGGGCTTCGATAAACGTGTCATAGCGTTCAGATTGCTGGTTTTTGAACACGCCTTTGAAACTTTTATCCAATTTAAGTGGAATTTCCTGGGCATCGGCGCGCAAGATCGTAAAGCGCGCGGTGTTTTTCTTGCCGGCAATCAGCAACCGGTCTTCGGCCCATTGGATTAGAGCCTTCTCCGGTGAAACCGGGAATTTATGGGCGACATGAGGCGCATCGGCGCTACGTTCAAAATTTGACACCAATTGAATATCGATAACCCGCAACTGGATCGGCGATAAATGCTTAAATGTCATCTCAGGCAATTGCTCGGGCGGTAAATTGGCCTGACAGGCGGTGAGCAGCAGCACGGCAATGACTATAAAAATTCGTGAATAAGGTTTTTTCATCATGCGCCCATGTTGGCATGGAGGAGGGCCATAAAACAAGTGTGTTTCAAGTTAACTTTAACTGTTTAGCGGGCGCGATGAGCGGCCAAGGAGTCATCATCGAATTTGTATTCGGTGAGGCAAAATTCGCAGGTCGCGACGATCAGACCGTCATCGGATTTCATGTCAGCCAGATCTTCGGGTGAAAACGACGCCAATGTCGCCAAAACTTTTTCCGCCGAGCACCGGCACTGAAACTTAAGCGGCTTATTGTCATACAGCCGGACCCCGGTTTCGTGATAGAGCCGATAAAGCAAATCCCAGGAACTAAGGCCAGGATCAAGCAACTCCTCGGTGGTCATTGAACTCATCAGAATAACCGCGTCGCGCCAGCTCTCATCGTCTTCTTCTGGTGTGAGTTTAAGGCGTTGTTCCGCACCTTCCCCGGTCGCCGGCATTTTCTGGATCATCAACGCCGCCGCCCGTTTGTTCGCTGCGTCCGAGGTCAGCAGTAGCGCCGTCTCCAATTGCTCGGATTGACGGAAGTAGGATTGCGCGCATTCGGCAAGGCTCGCCCCTTCAAGCTCAGTGATGCCCTGATAGCGTTCGGTATCCGGGCCTTGGTCGACGGTGAAAGCAATATGGCCGCTGCCCATAATATGCGGCACGGCTTTATCAATCTCATAGCCAGCGGCAAAACTATCACTGTCATGGCGTGCATAACCTCGTATGGTACCGTCGCTGGTAACGTCAACGACCATCATGCTCACCGGACCATCGCTCTGGGTTTGCAAAATAAAGAGCCCGTCATATTTGAGCGAATTGGCCAGCGCCGCGGTCATGGTCGTGAGTTCTCCCATGAGATTGCCGACCGGTTCCGGATAGTCGTGAGAGCCCAAAATTTCACCATAAGCTTGCCCTAGCCGCACCAAGCGGCCCCGCACATTGGCACCTTCAATGCTGAAGGGTTGAACTTCATTTGGGAATTGGGTGTCGGTCATAGTTGGAAAGCGTTAAAGCACATCCAGGCAATAGGCAAGAATACCTTTTTGCGCATGCAAGCGGTTTTCGGCCTCGTCCCAGACGACGCTTTGCCGGCCATCAATAACCGTATCGGTAACTTCTTCGCCCCGGTGCGCCGGCAGGCAATGCATAAACAACGCCGCCGAGTTAGCCTTGGCCATCAAGGCGTCATTGACCTGATAGGGGCCGAGTAATTCAAGACGTTTGTCCCGCTCATCATCATCGCCCATAGAAACCCAGGTATCGGCGACGACGCAATCAGCGCCAGCGACCGCATCCTCAGCGATATTGGTGACGGTTACATCACCGCCTTCGGCATTCGCCCATTCGATCAGATGATCCGGCAATTGAAACTCAAGCGGCGTCGCAATATTGAATTTGAAATTGAACTTAATCGCCGCGTGGAGCCAGCTCGCCGCCACGTTGTTGCCGTCGCCAACCCAGGCAATCGTTTTGCCCTCGATTGGCCCCCGATGTTCTTCAAAAGTCATCACGTCGGCCATGATCTGGCAGGGATGGCTGTCATCGGTCAGCCCATTGATCACCGGCACTGAAGCATATTCCGCCAGCCATTCAAGCTTTTGGTGAGAATCGGTCCGGATCATAATCGCATCAGCAAAACGTGATAAGACCCGCGCCGTATCGGCAACGCTTTCGCCGCGTCCGAGCTGCGAATCCTGACTGCCGAGGACGATGACATTGCCGCCCAATTGCTGCATGCCAACCTCAAAGGATACCCGCGTCCGGGTTGAGGACTTCTCGAAGATCAACACCAGCGTATGGTCGGCTAAAGGTTTTGCGTGACCGCGCCCTGCTTTTTTTAGTTTTGAGGCATGATCGAGGATGGCGCGCAACGTCGCGCTATCGAACTGGTCGATATCGAGAAAATGCCTTGGCGTTGTTTCGGGGGTCGACATGTCAGCCACCCATCTCACCGCAAGCTTGATCAAGGATTGCCACACCTTCATCGATTTCGGTTTCGCTAACGATCAGCGGTGGCAATACCCGGACAACGTTAGCACCTGCCGGTACGGTCAGCAGGCCTTTGTCTTCGGCGGCTTTAACGAGATCGAGATTAGTGACACTGTCATCACAGGTGACGCCGGCCAACAGACCCTGGCCGCGGACTTCACCTAAGAAAGCGTGCTTGCTGGAAAGCTCTTCGAGTTGGGAGCGGAGATAAGCGCCCATCTTTTGGACATTTTCCAAGAAGCCATCGGCTAAAACTATATCCAACACGGCGTTAGCGGCTGCTGATGCCATTGGATTGCCGCCAAAGGTGGAGCCATGAGTGCCGGGCGCCATGGCAGCGGTGGCTTTGTCATTGGCCAAACACGCGCCGACCGGGAAGCCGCCGCCAAGTCCTTTAGCGGTCGCAACCACATCCGGCTGAATCTCCGCCCATTCATGGGCAAATAATTTGCCGGTTCGACCGATACCAGTCTGTACTTCATCGATAAACAGCAATATGCCAAATTCATCGGCGGTATCTCTGAGCCGTTTAAAATACTCCGGCTCAGCATATGTTATGCCGCCTTCGCCCTGGATCGGTTCAACCAATATGGCGGCGGTTTCTTCGGTAATAGCAGCCCTCAGCTCATTTAAATTGCCAAACGGAACCTGATCAAAACCGTCCAGCATCGGCGTAAAGCCGTCCATATGCTTTTCGTTTTTGGCAGCTGATAAGGTCGCCAATGTCCGGCCATGAAAGCTGCCGGTACAGGTGATCACCCGGAATTTATCGGGATTGCCATTTACATCATGATAGCGCCGTACAATTTTAAGGCCGCACTCGACCGCTTCGGCGCCTGAATTACAGGTGAACACCGAGCTGGCAAAACTATTATCGACAAGGCGTTGGGCGAGAGTTTCCTGGCCTGGGATGCGGTATAGATTGGAATAATGCAATACCTTACCGGCTTGTTCCTGGATGGCGGCGACCAAATGCGGATGCGAATGGCCGAGCGAGCTGACAGCGATACCCGAACCGAAGTCCACATATTTCTTGCCGTCGGTCGAAAATAGATAAACGCCTTCACCATGCTCGAAGGCAATATCTGCCGGTGCATAGGTGGGCATAATGGCGGAAGTCACGTCGCTCTCCTCAAAAAAAATTAAGGACGGCACATTTTGGGTATACCGTCCGGGAAAGCGGCGCAGTATCTAAATCTCAGCCCTATTTGTCAACAAAAATGGGTGTTTAGCCGAGGTTTTCTTTTATTGTTTACCGCTTCAGATTGCGGTAAAAATTTTCGTGTGACCCAAGTGCCAAAAGTTTAATTTCGTCCTCGTTTTCGAAATATTCATAGGCTAATAGATTTAGATTGTTGTTTATTCTGAATTTAAAGACTCTAACCCCAGCCAAATCGCCAACTTTAGCTTCACCACATGCGGGGTCGGCAGCGATCTCCTTCACGGCGTCATCAAGAACTTGTTTTTCTGATTTGTGCAGTTTTTTAGCGATACGTTTAAAAGTAGGCGTTTGAAGAATTTTTGGCATTAGCCGAAATTATACTCTTCATCAGCATCTTCCTGGCGGGCAATCAGAATATCTTTGATCACCGAGAAAGGGAGGTCCGGATTTTCTTCAGCGACCTTGCCCATATGGGACCAATATTCAATTTGTTTTGGTGTCGAACGATGGTGAATGGCAGCATATTTTTTTGCATCCGCCACTAGATCATCTGCGAGTTTAACATTTACAGCCATAGTATATTCTCCTGAATTTAGGAGTATAATAGACCTAAAGTGACCAAAAAGGAACCTTTTGTTTACTTTAGGACTTCAGCTTATAGCCGCTGGCGAATAATTTTATGCAAGCTGCCCAGGAAATCGCGATCAGCACGGTCAATAACACGATGCCGGTGGTCAGTGAGCCGTCATGCAAGCCCAAAAAGCCGTAGCGAAATCCATCGATCAAATAAAAGAACGGATTGAAATGGGCGATTTTTTGAAAGGTTTCGGGCAGGTGTTCGATCGAATAAAAGGTACCGGACAGGAATGTAAACGGCAGAATGACAAAATTATTGACCGAGGCGACATGGTCAATTTTATCCGCCCAAATTGCCACAATCAGGCCCAGCAAGGCCATCAACATCGAGGCGGCAATGGCGTGAAACAAAACAAAAAATAATGAATAGATTTGGATATCGGTGAAAACAGCCATACCAATGATCACCATGAGGCCGACCAAAAAACCGCGCGTCGTGCTCGACAAGACATAGCCTGCGGTCAGTTCTGCCGGGGTCATCGGCGGCATTAATGTATCAACAATAGTTTCGACGACTTTTTCAAACATTAGCGAGAATGACGCATTGGCGAAGCTGGCCGTCATCACCGCCATGAGGGTCAGGCCCGGCACCAGAAACCGGACGAACGGTATATCGCCGATCGAGCGCCCTTGGCCGGCAAAAGCGAGGCTGAAAATCGCCAGGAACAACAACGCGGTAATAACCGGGGCGACAAAAGTCTGGCCGGATATTTTAAAAAAGCGAAGCACTTCTCTTTTATAAAGCGCCCAAGTACCCAGCATATTCCATTGGCCGCGGCGGGGACGGGTATCTCCTATCTGCATCCGCTCAATCCTTTATCTTGTAGCCGGTCTTGAACATGGCGTAACAAATCGCCAACAGAACGGCGTTAATCACGATGACAAAGGCAACGCCGATTTCAACCGAGCCAGTTGACTGACCGGTAAAGCCAAAGCGCAGGCCATCAATGAGATAAAAGAACGGATTAAAGTGGCTGACACTCTGGAGTATGTCCGGAAAGCGGGTGATTGGAAAAAAAGTGCCGCTGAGGAAGGATAGGGGCAAAATAATAAAATTGGTGACCGTCGATACCTGATCGAATTTCTCCGCCCAGATGCCGGTCATCATGCCCATCGCGCCCATCATCAGCGCTGCGCCGACGGCAAAAAACACGATCGCGGCGACACTGTGGATGTGCACGGGTACGATAAAAGCAAGACTGGCGCCAACGCCAATGGCGACCATCAGGCCCCGCGTCGCGCCGGACATTACAAAACCGACTGTTAATTCCAGTGCGCTCAAGGGCGGCATTAGCGTATCGACGATATTCTCATTGAGTTTTTGCTGGATCAGCGAAGTTGACGTGTTGGCAAAGGCGTTTTGCAAGATTGTCATCATCAAAAGGCCCGGCGCCAGGAATTCGACATAGGGCAGTCCGTTGATGGTGCGCCCGCCGCCGAAGGCGACAGCGAAAACTGTCAGAAACAACAATGTGGTGATAATCGGCGCCAGCAACGTCTGGCCGAATATTTTGAAATAGCGATGGACCTCCTTGGTATAGAGCGTCCACAAGCCACGCCAATTGGCGCTGGTGAGTACGGGCCTAATATTGAGTGGATTGGGCTTAGCGGATTGATCCGGCATTATATATCTCGTTTAGTGCCATGTGATTTTACTGGGCAGTTGATATAACCCTGTGATACAGAAATCCAAGCTTTTTGTGACACATTAGAAGAAAAATTCGGTGACCGAAGACTTAAAAAGACCGCAGCGTAAGAAAAAAGTGCCCCGCAAAGCGACGCCAAAATCGCTGGAAAATGCAGCGCTTTACTATTTGCAGCGCTTTTCTTCATCAAGTGAGAATTTGCGCCGCGTCTTAATGCGCCGGGTCCAGCGTTCGGCTTATCATCATGACACAGACCCCGAAGAGGGAGCGGAAGTAATCGCCCAGCTGATCAAGCGTTACAATGAAGTCGGTTTGTTGGACGATGCTCAATTTGCCAAGGTGCGGGCGGAAGGTCTTAATCGCCGAGGCTCATCGGCGCGCGCCATCCGGGCCAAACTCGCCGAAAAAGGGGTCGCTGCCGATCTGATTTCCGCGACCCTGGAAAAGTTGAAGGAAGAGGATCAAAACCCGGAGTTAACCGCCGCCGTAACCTTTGCCAGAAAACGCCGCATTGGCCCGTATCGGAGCGCCGATGACCGATCGGAATTACGGGAAAAAGATCTCGCTGCCCTGGCCCGCGCCGGCTTCAATTACGATATGGCGCAAAAAGTTATCGACGCCGATACGGCGGCAGAGCTTGAAGATGAAATTGAACAGAATACTTATGGTTAAGAATTAGTTTGCAATTATTGGGATTTCGATTGATTAACGTGCGGGCAATTAACGGATTATTTGATGAACGAATTTAAGACAGTTTGGAACAGCGATTTTTTCGGTGTCACCGTTGGTGAAATGGCGATCGCCGCCATTGTCCTGTTCATATTTATTTTGATGCGCAAATTTTTTGCCCGCACCGTGATCGCCCGCTTAAAACGCTGGTCGAACCTTACCGAGACCGATGTCGATGATAAGATTATCAAGGCTTTGCAACAGCCTTTGATGTTTTTGTTTTTCATTCTCGGGCTTTCCTTTGCCGTGCAATGGATTTCCTTTGGTGAGCATGTTGAAGAGATTCTGGTTCGCATCATTAAGTCGCTGATTGCGTTTACCATATTTTGGACCGGCTTTCGTCTGGTTGATCCGATCTCGATCTTTTTTGACCGGATGTTGGTCAGGCTGGCCGGCCCGGTCGCCCACGAAGTTAAAAACTATCTTCTTAAATTTCTTAAAATATTTCTTTTTGGCTCGGGCATTGTTGCCGTGCTGGCGCAATGGGGGATTAATCCGTGGCCGTATTTTGCCGGCATTGGCGTGCTGTCGCTGCCCTTTGCCTTTGCCGCCAAAGATACCGTCTCCAATTTATTTGGCGGCGTTAAACTGATCCTGATCGACCGCGTCTTTAAAGTTGGTGATTGGATTGAAGCGCCGAGCATCGGTCATGGCACGGTTGAGGAGATCACCCTCTCGACGGTTAAAATCCGCAAATTTTCGAAAGCCATCCAAACCGTGCCGAACGGCGTTATCGCCAACGCCCCGATTACCAATTGGTCGCGCATGAGCAATAGGCGTATCAAAATGGATATCGGGCTGGTTTATTCGACCACCGCTGATCAGTTTGAAAATATCCTTGAAAGGTTCCGCCAATTTATTGCCACTGATGACCGGGTTGATCATGGTGTCACGGAGATGGTTCATATGGTCGCGTTCAATGCATCCAGTGTGGATATCAATCTCTATTATTTCACCAAGACCACTGATTGGGTGACGTGGCGGGACATTGTCGAGGAACACATGCTGGCCTTTATGAAAATTGTTGAAGAAGCAGGGTCGGGATTTGCTTTCCCATCACAGTCGATCTATGTCGAAGGCGTGTCCGAAACCAATCCCCTAAATTCCCCGAACGCCATAAATGCGCAGGAAGTCAAATAGATGGCGATAAAATCCGTATCTGTTGATATTGCGCCGGGTGAGTTGATCGATAAAATCACCATTCTCGATATTAAGTCCGAGCGCATGGATGATGCGGCTAAGCTCGCCAATGTGCGTCACGAGCTGGCTATACTGACAGCAACCCGGGATAAGGACATCGCTACGTCATCTGAGCTGGAAGAGCTGACGGCCAAACTGAAAGCCGTCAATGAAATTTTGTGGGAAATCGAAGACGATATCCGTGAGTGCGAAGCAGCCAAGGACTACTCGCAGAAATTTGTCGATTTGGCGCGTGCGGTTTATGTCACCAATGACGAGCGCGCCAATTTGAAACGCGAGATCAACATGCTGCTGGGCTCGGACATCATTGAAGAAAAATCCTATAAACCTTATTAGGAAAACCGCCATCGCTGTGTTACCTGGGCGGCATCAAATATATTACTGATATCACTGACGCGCTTGAGCTTAACCATATGAGAGGCGCAGCTGCGGCAATCTGAGCTGCCGAAACCCGGCACCGGGATAACGGCCCCCGGCATCGAGAGTGCCCGCTCAACAAAGCGGCATTCCGAGCCCTTCGCGATTGCTGCCGCGGCAACAAATTTCCCGACGCTGGTGACATGATCAATATGCCAATGAAGCTTTGACTTGGGCCGAATATGACGTCCCAGCCGGGCCTTTAACCCCCCGGGGCCGAAAGCGCTGCCACCATAGAAATACAGGCCTTTTGGCAGGCTTACCCGGTCAAATTTACCTATCTTTAGGGTTAACGGTTGCGAAAGTCGCACCACGAACCCGTAGGCGCCGGTTTGATCTGTTATTTGTTCAATAATATCAATGGGTTGTGACATTAACTATTTTAACGGAAATAACGCTTAATTGGCAACATAATTGCATTGTTTAGAGCCAGAAACCGACTTGAAACGCAATTTGGACCATTTAGCGAGCCGTTAATCATGCAAGGCATGGAAAAAATATACGCCGATAATGAGATTATCTTCCGTGAAGGTGATCCGAGCTCGTCGGCTTTTGTGATAATTTCCGGCCAGGTTGAGCTGCTCAAAAATGCGCCGAATGGCAGGATCCGCTTGGCGATGTTATCAGCCGGCGAAATTATCGGTGAGATGGGGATTGTCGATAAATCCGCCCGTTCCGCGACAGCCCGCGCGGTTGGTCCGGTAACTTTGGATATCATCGAACGCGAAGGTTTCCTGGCTTCGCTCAAAGAACAGCCCGATGTCGCGCTGGCCGTCATCGGTAATTTAGCCGAGCGTCTGCGTAATTCCAACGAAATGGCGATCCGGCCCAAAGTCGCCAACGTTAACAGCGTGCCATCCGCCAAGCTTGCTACCCTTTCGACAGCGGGAAAATTGTCGGGAAATTTACCGGGCGCAGCGGGGCAAATGTCGCTGTGGGATGCCATTCTAAGTCTGTTTAAAAAATCGCCCACCAAACGCCGGCTCCTGGATATCCGAGTTGCCCGCCTCGCCGGTGACGAGGATGGTAGTCAAACCAACCTGTTGGTGCAGGCGCTGTCCAACCAGCCGGAACTGCGGGTCAAAGCCTATGACGAACCTCTGCCGGTCGACAATAACGATGAATTAACCGGTGCATTTTTTCAAACCGCGATGTTGACGGGGCGCCGCTGGCTCGCCAAAAACAAAGCCGATCTTTTGATCTGGGGAGACGTCAACGAAGTCAGTACGGTTATTCATTTGCGCTTCATATCGCTCGGTGGTGAGGCGGATCACCCCGGCGGGTTCTTGATATCTGACCGGCTCGCCCTGCCGACCAATTTTGATCCGGATTTCGGTAAGCTGTTCTACGCGGTGGCGATAGCGGCCATTGTGCCGCGCACTGAAGCGCAACGTCATTTGACTAAACCACTTTTATTGCCGGCACTGGAAGCTGCTCAACAGGCCGAGCAACAGCCGCCGCATGAACTGATGCCAACCGATCAAATTACCATCCAGGTGTGTTACGGCAATGTGACGGCGCTGATTGGTTATTATATGGGTGATCCAAATTGGCTCAGAAAAGCGGCACAGGCCTATCAATCAGCATTGGAAACGATTTCCCGCGACGAAGACCCGCTCGGTTGGGCGAATGTGCAATTCCATCTCTGTCGTATTCGGCAAAATCTTGGTGAGCGCGGTGGCGATGCTGAAATCCTTGAAAACGCGACGATTGAATATAAAGCAATTCTTGAAATATTCACCTATGGTGAGTTTCCCCGCGAATGGGCGACCATCCAAAGCCGCATTGGCAGCGCGCTCTATCGTCTGGATGCGCTCAATGGCGAAACGGCTTTACTCAAAGACGCCATTGCTGCCTATCAATCGGCTCTCCAGGTTTTCACCAAAGTGGATGCGCCGCTCAAATGGAGTGAGGTGAAAAATAATCTTGGCCAGGCGCTTCAGGTTTGGGGTGATCTGGCCCGCAATACGGAAATACTCGAACGTGCGGTAATGGCCTGCCAGGAAGCACTGCAAGTTCGTAACCGGCTGGAAACGCCGATGTTGTGGGCGGCAACCCAAAACAATGTTGGGTCCGCTCTCTTTTTGTTAGGCCGCCTAACCGAAGATTCAGAGCATCTGGAAGGTGCGGCCGAAGCTTTTGGCAAAGCGCTAGAAATTTATCAGGCCTATGGCGCCGCCCGGTTAAGTCGCGTGACCGAGGGCAATATGACCAAGGCAGAGAATTTGTTACGCGCCCGCTTGGCCCGCCGGGTCGCCAAAGTCTATTGGGAAGAAGAGCCGGCGGAATCACAGGAAGAGTCGGTTAAACGTCGCCGGGATAAAATATTCCGCGATGAGATTGAAAATCACGTCATTCAATAAGTCTCTTGCCATCGAAGCATTGCCGCGCCCTCCTTTCTTGGATAAGTTCAGGTATGGGACCGGAGAGCCAAGAGTTGTAATTTAGCCATGTCTGATCGTGCCGCCGTTTTATTTGCCAATGATGCGTTTTATGCCGCCTTTCAAAACCATGACATTCAAGCGATGGATGCATTGTGGGCTTTGGGGCCGACGGTGAGCTGCGTCCATCCGGGCTGGAATCATCTGGCCGGGCGGGATGTCGTGATGGAAAGCTGGGATGGCATTCTCGCCAATCAGGAAGGCCCCGAATTTAAAGTTAAATGCTCAACCGCTAGTATATTTGAAGATACTGCTGTGGTGATCTGTTACGAAGCCTTTGCCGAAGCGACAATGGTGGCAACGAATGTTTTTGTCCGTGAAGATGGTGAATGGCGCATCATGCACCATCAGGCCAGTGCCTCACCGCCCCCACCGGTATCTGATGAGCTGGATCAGCCCGAAACCATTCAATAAAAAATATACTCTCTCTGCAAATGCAGTAACCTAAAATCGGGCTTGATTAAGCCGGACTGTTGGGGGACCATATAAATCAATTAAGTCATACAAATTAGGGGCCGCCGAATATAATATGAGGCCTTGGTGAAAATCTTTTTGATCTTAGGATGATACGACATGCGCAAGTACCTGCAAATTAACCTGAACGACCAATCCATCGAAACGGAAGAGCTCGAAGGCGTGGCTGCGATTAGAGTTGGCCGTCACTATATTGCCAAGACACTGCTCGAAAGAGGTGTTGCGAAAACTGATCCGCTGGGTCCTGAGAATCCGTTGATTTTCTCTGCCGGGCCCTTTGCCGGTTCTAACTTTTCCAATGCCAATCGTATCAGTGTCGGCTGCAAAAGCCCGCTCACTGGCGGTGTCAAAGAAGCGAATTCCGGCGGTACATTTGCCTTTGCGCTGGGTCAGTTGGAGATTTCAGGTTTCACTTTAAATGGTCAGTCAGATAATTGGGTAACTATTTATATTCCCAAGGAAGGCGACATCGTTTTTGAAGATGCCAGCCCTTATATCGGCAAGGGAAACTTTGAAGTGGCCGATATGCTGCATGAAAAATATGGTGATAAGGTCGCCCTCGGTATTTGCAGCCCGGTCGGAGAATATGGCGGTCTGATGGCCGGCATATCCTTTACCGATCCGGAAAAACGTCCGGTTCGAATAGCCGCGCGCGGTGGCGTCGGTGCCGTTATGGGCTCGAAAAAAGTTAAAGCGATTATTGTTGATCGCCATAAGATGCCGGAATTTCATGACCGCAAAAAATATATGGGCTCGGTCAAGCAATATAGCCAAATGCTGGATGAAGACCCGGCTATTGATGCCTTCCGTAAACTTGGCACTGCCATGGTCTGTGATTTCACCAATAAGGTAGGTGGCCTACCGACCCGCAACTTCAGCGCCGGCACGATTGTTGAACCTGATGAAGGTCCACTGAAACTGGGTGGCCAATATATCCGCGAGTTAAATCTTGAGCGCGGTGGCGACACGTCACATGCCTGTATGCCAGGCTGCATGATCCAATGCAGTAATATTTATGCCGATGAAAATGGTGAAGAAATCTGCTCGCCATTGGAATATGAAACGCTGGGTCTGGTTGGCAGTAACTGTGGCCTGACCGATCCGGATCATGTCGCGAGATTGAACGATGTCTGCAATGATCTCGGTATTGATACCATTGAATTGGGCGCGACTATCGGTGTGCTTATGGAAGCCGGCGAAGGTGAGTTTGGCGATCACGAGTTTATGGCCGGCGTGCTGGAAGATATCCGTGATGGTAATGAGCGGGGCAAAATTTTTGCTCAAGGCACCACAAGAGTCGGCGAACATTTTAATGTTGCGCGTATCCCGGCGATCAAAAAACAGGGTATCAGTGCCTATGATCCACGCGAAATTGAAGTCACCGGTATTTCCATGATGGTAACCGCGCAAGGCGCTGATCACACAGCCGGAAATATCCCGACCTTCCAATGCAAAGACAAGACGACCGAAGAACTTGTTGCCGCCAGCCTGGATATTCAGGAAGATTGCGCCGCCGCCGATTCGCTCGGTCTCTGCCTCTTTGGCCGCTCGGTTACTAATGTTAACCAGGAATTCATCGTCAGCGCCTTAAACGATGCCCATGGTACGGATTTGCCGGCGACTTTCATGAAGGATTTAGGCCGGGAAACGCTGTCCATGGAGTGGCAGTTCAATAAAGACGCCGGCTTCACCGAAGATGATGATGAGTTGCCGCAGTTCTTCTATGATGAAATATTGTCTGGTAAAGACGTTGCCGCGCGCCATCACACAACAGAAGTGAATACGGCTTTCCGCGATTTAATTGACAAATAAATCGCCTGAACATTAAGTCTTAAAAGAGCGCTGGGTCGTAAATAAATGATCCAGCGTTTTTTTATTGCACCTGGCATTAGAATATTTCCAAAATACCTCAATTATCGTTTAAGATGCATATCCCGTTATGTCAGTATAAAGACGGAGGCGGCTTCGCGGCCGAAAATAATTACAAATAACGGGCCTCGGAGTAGAGCTGGAACAAGTACTAAAACTGTCTTGGGAGGAAAATATGCCTACATTCATTTATCTCATGAGCCTAACTGATCAGGGTATTAAAGGTATCAAAGACGCGCCAAATCGGCGGGCCGAATCTGAAAAAAGGGTAGCAGATCTTGGTGGTTCCATCGTTGGCAGTTATTTGACCATGGGTGCCTATGATCGTCTGATGATTGTTGATTTGCCCGATGGTGATGCGGCGGCAAAATTAGCCCTTAACATGGGTACGACTGGTAATGTCCGCACCACAACCATGCGCGGCTATAGTGGCGATGAAGCGATGGATATCATTGCCAATTTCTAATGGTCTCAGAAATTTAATTTATTGAGTGTCGGGCCAATCTCGTCATGAATGACGAGGTCGGCCTCGACATCCAACTGGGTTGGTTCGCGGTTGAGAATAACCAGCTTGGCGCCATTTTGTTTGGCGAGCAGAGGAAAACCTGCTGCCGGATACACCACCAGACTTGAGCCAATCGAAATAAATAGATCGCTTTGCAGCGTCGCTTCCTTGGCGCGCGCCATTTCGGCTTCCGGCATCGGTTGGCCAAAGGAAATCGTCGCCGTTTTTACAATACCGTTGCATTCCTGGCAGAGCGGCAGGCTTTCATCCGCCTCAAACGCCATCATGATCGGCTGCAATTCGTGACGGGTGCCACAGTCCAAGCAAACGCAATAGGTCGTATTGCCGTGCAGTTCAATCATCTGCGTATCGGGAACACCAGATTTTTGATGCAGGCCGTCAATATTCTGGGTGATAATTGAGCTTACCTGCCCAGTTTGAACCAATTGGGCGATGGCAAAATGGCCGGTATTGGGCTCGGCTGCCGACATCACCGGGTCAATTTGCAGTTTGCGCCGCCAGGTTTCTTTGCGAGCCTCTTCAGAAGCTAGAAATTCGCTAAAATCTATCGGCTGGTTTTGAGTCCATATACCGGTGCCCGGTGAGCGGAAATCAGGGATGCCCGATTCCGTACTTATGCCAGCCCCGGTAAAGATGACCGTGTTTTGAGACTGAGCCAGCAAACTTGAAAGTTGGTCGGTATGATTTTGTGACATTTCGCCATTCAAACACAGACGGCACTTAGGTCACAAAGAAAAATACCTCCGCCTTTTCTGAGAGCGGGCAGTTTGCGATTATGCTTATTTAAGCCGCCTGATCCTCACCATCCGGATCTGGTTCAGTCACCTCGACCGGTATGGCTCGGCTTGGCCGTTTGCCGCTAAATTCAAGGCAGCGGTCGATCCATTGCGATGTCAGTTTCTCTTGCACCGAATTTTGCCGCAACCGCGCACCGAGCAGGCTGAAATTTACCTGCTCAAGCGGTTGGTCCTGGTTGTTGCACGAGAACACCAAAGTCTGCTCACCGGTTTCCTGATTGACGTGGGTTTGCACACATTGGCCGCAAATTTCCTTCATCATGCATTGCATCGGTGAGTTGATGCTGGCGATAGCCTGAAACCGGTCTTTAATGTGATCAAGTAATTTACCGCGAAGCGCATCCGCGACCGCCCCCATCATGCCGTGTGAGCCGATGACCACCGCCCGGTCGACATCTTTCATCGGGATCGGGGTTTCTCCCAGATTACCCTCAGCGTAATTGACCATGGCGTCGATAATGGTGCCGACGTAGGTTTTATCCTGGGGCCGGTCGGGCACAAATCCGGGCGCTTCATCGCAACACCAGATGATTGTATCTGCCGCAGCTTCGATCTCGGCGACCTTGTAGCGGTCGGTGGCTGTTTTGTAGCCGGCGAAATAAAGTACTTTGGAGCCAGCCGCCCGCAAGGCTTGGCCGATCGAGAACAGGACGGCATTGCCGAGGCCGCCGCCTGCGAGTAAGACAGTTTCGTCGCCTGGAATCTCAGTTGGCGTGCCGGTTGGCCCCATCAATACAATGGGCTCGCCCGGTAGAAGTTCGGCGCAGAGATCAGATGAACCGCCCATTTCCAACACAATCATTGAGACCAGGCCTTCGACGCGGTCGACCCAGGCACCGGTAAGCGCGAGACCTTCCATGGCGAGGCGGGTGCCGTCGACCATCGGGGCTAGGGTTTCAAAATTTTGTAGGCGGTAAAATTGACCGGGCTGGAATTGGCGGGCGGCTTGCGGGGCGCGCACGATAATTTCGATAATATTATCGGTCAGCCGCTCAACCTTGTGGACGGTAGCTCTTAACTCGTTGTTGAGCGCGGCGATAAAGGTATCATCGTCTTCGCTGCTGGCCGGTGCTTTGCCGGCGAGCAGTTGGCTGATGGCAGGATAGCCTTGCAGTGCGCTGGCCATGGCACTAACCACATTGCCGGCAAAAGAGGGATGCAGATCACCGAAGAAACTGACAGCGCGGCCATCTTCTTCGAGATGCGCCATGACATGAATTTCTTCCGGTTTTTTAACCCGTTCCGGTATGACTTCATTGCCGTCCATATCATAGGCTTGGAAATAGCGGCCATCGAGCTCAAAGCGGTTTTCATCTTCTCGAGCCAACACAGTATTTGGCTGGGTACCGGCAGCGATCAGGACGGCCCTGGCAGGAAGCTTTTCAACATTATCCAGCGTCAACCAGGTGCCGTCCCGGGTCAGCCGTTGTTTGTTGAGTGTGAGGTGGTTGACATGGCCAAATTTATCGACCAAGGCAGTAATCGGCGATAGGCATTCGGCGATGGAGATGCCTTCCTCCAGCGCTTTATCAACTTCTTCATGATTGAGCGTGTAGCTCGGGCTATCGATCAGGCGTTTACGGTAGGCGACGGTGACACCACCCCATTCTTTCAGGAGTTCAAGGATACGCGGCGCGCGCTCTTCCATTTCGGCGACCGCGCGCTCGGCCCGGATTGCTTTGGCGTGGCCAATAAATTCGTCGGCGATCAGGCCTTCTTCTTCATCCCAGGCATCGCGCACTTGTGCTTCGCCACGTTCTTCAACCAAAGTTTCATAGCGGGTGAGGAATTTCTCCACTTGCACGGGGTAATAGGCAAGGGCCTCGGTTGCTGTATCGATGGCCGTTAAACCACCACCAATGACGACCGCCGGCAGGCGCAGCTGCATATTGGCGATTGATTCCGTTTTGGCAGCGCCGGTTAATTGCAATGCCATGAGGAAGTCTGAGGCTGCCCTGATACCGCGCACCAAACCACGCGGGATTGGGACAATGGTCGGACGCCCCGCACCTAAGGCGAGGGCGATATGGTCGAAGCCGCGCTCAAAGGCGTTGTCGACGGTCAGCGTGCCGCCAAAGCGCACCGCACCATACATGGCAAATTGGCGCCGGCGCTCAACCAGTAGCCGGATAATTTTAAGAAAATTCTTATCCCAACGGACCGTGATGCCATATTCAGCGACGCCGCCAAAGCCTGCCATGATGCGGTCGTCGAGCGACTCTTCCAGTTCTTGGACATCTTTAATTGGCTTAAATGGCACACGTTCGCCCAAGGCGTCTACGCCAGAAAGGTTGCCCGGCAAGGGTTCCATTTTAAGCCCATCAATGCCGATCACGGTATGGCCGTCATTCATCAAATGATGTGCCAATGTGTAACCGGAGGGGCCCATGCCGGCGACCAAGACGCGGTGGCCGGTGCGGGGAAGCGGTAAGGGCCGCGCTAAATTCAAGGGATTCCAACGGGTCAAAAGACTATAGATTTCGAAACCATAAGGCAGCGCCAGCACATCTTTAAGAATGCGGGTTTCAATCTGGGGAATATCCACTGGATCTTGTTTTTGGTAGACACAGGCTTTCATACACTCGTTGCAAATCCGGTGGCCGGTACCAGCGGTCATGGGATTTTCGACAATTAAAACTGCCAGCGAGCCAATGGCACTGCCGGCAGCTTTTAAAATATTCATTTCTGAAATACGGACGCCGAGCGGGCAACCGGTAAGGGCGACGCCGAACGGGCTTTCATTAAACGGCACCTTTTCACCGTTTTTGCTTTTTGCCTTGAGGCCATTGGCACAGGAATCTTTGCCCTGATTGTGGCAGTAAATGCAGTAATGGGCCTCGGAGAGCGCCCCTTTCAAATCCATGCCATGATCGGTCAGTTTAAATCCTTCGCGGCGATGCAGCCGTTTTTCCGGTAATTTATGCACCGCGTAATCGGAGGTCGTATCCATCTCAGCCGGTACCAGGCGTTCGAAATCCAGCTTACCCGGCAATTTAAATAAATGCCCGTCAGCGTGTTTCTCGCGTCCCTCCGGCGTCCGCAAAGCCCAACCAGCATAATTCGTTGCCAATTCAATCGCCTCAGCGTTGGCTTCGGGAGCTTCGAGCCATTCGGTCACCTTTTCAACAAAGACCATCTCATCTTTTGGTTCATGATAGGTGTGGCCGAACAACGTACGTAATTTTTCCGCCAGTTCGTCACCATCGAATTGAGCCGCCGCCTCGGCGTTGACAGCTTTAAAAGCTTTGCGTTGGATGAAAGTACGCTTGAAATCAAAAAATGGTTTGAGCGCATGGTGGCAGTCATTGAGGCCGCTGAGTTCGGTTTCAATACCGAACAATTCGGCCAAAAAATTCTCGAGGTGAGGGCCAATATCGATAAGGAATTTCGCTTCTGATTTGGCGTCGGGTTTTTCCTGACGGCCCGCTACTAATTGGTCAGCGAGGTCAGCATCCTTATCCTTCAGATAGCCGAGAAAGGCATCATCGACTTTAGTGAGCCCAGACAATTCATATAATTCATTGAATTTCAGGTTGAAACCCAATTTCAGTTCAGGGTTTGATTCCATATTTAATTCAGACATGACACACCTCATTCGCAGATCACAATTCAACACACGCCACCCGGCACTATGGTGCCGGAGCGCAATCCTCTTCCCCGAGGTACTGATTTTGATCACAAATGAAGGCGTTTAGAGCCAAAATTACCCTGGCTGACACCTTTTTCAAGGACAATATTGATCCCATTTTTTTATTGTTTGGTAACCTAACAGTAATATTTAAATAAATCAAGTTAAATGGTACCGAAATACTGAATTAGATAAAAAGCTTTGATGCTGCGATAATTTAAGTTAATCAAAATTGATATGGATTAAGGCACAATGCTGAGCAAACTCGCATTCTTTGGCCTTTCATTTATTTATTTTTAGAAAGTTTTTGATCATGCGTTTTTTGATTCTGCTCATTGTAAGTATATTGTTCATCCATTCATCGCCCGCTCAAGCTCAGCGGCCAGGCGGACCACCTCCTGAAGCTTTTAATGCCTGCAAAGGCAAAGCGGCAAATAATTCATGCTCGTTTCAAGCACCACATGGTACGGTTCGGGGCGCTTGCCTTAGCATACAGCAAGCGCTGGTCTGCGCACCCGCCCAAGGGCCTGGCCAACGCTCAGATCGCCAGGCCGGTGGCGGAAATAGGCAGAACCGAAATTCGGGCAATTTTCCTGGTAACAATATTGGCGGTGATCAGCCCGGTAACCAACCTCCAAATCAGCGATCACAGCGGACCAGCGCTCTGCCGGTTGGCAATGATGCAGTCACCTCCCAAGGTAAAGCTATGGATGGAGCCTACCAGGTGGTCGATACCGGGCAGAGCGCCTGCTATGACGCAAGTTCCAATCCCAAGATGTGGAATTGCCCCTCGTCCGGCCGCGAGTTCTACGGCCAAGACGCCCAGTATTCCGGCAATCCTCCGCGCTATACGGATAACGGGAACGACACCGTTAGCGACCATGTCACCGGCCTGATGTGGCAAAAGACGTTCCAGCGCAATGTCGCTTGGTCCGACGCCCCGGCGCTCGCTGTACAGGCGAACACCGGCGGCCATACTGACTGGCGCGTACCGACCATCAAGGAGCTCTATTCGCTGATGAATTTTGATGGCGCGACGGGAAGAGCGCCGCCCACACAAAGTTCGCCGCCATCCGATGCGGTGCCGTACATCAACACCAAGTATTTCTCATTCGAGTACCCTTCCTCTTCTGGCGGACGCTTTATTGACGCGCAGTATATTACGAGCACCGCCTATCGGGGATACGCGATGGGCAATGCCGCTTTTTTCGGGGTGAATTTCGCCGACGGACGAATTAAAGGTTACCCCCAGCGCGGCCGCAGGAACGGCCGGGGCTGGTACGTCCGATTTGTTCGCGGTAATCCGAATTACGGCAGGAACAAGTTCCGGGACAACGGCAACGGTGCTGTCACAGACCAGGCCACCGGACTTGCCTGGATGCAGGCGGACAGCGGCCATTCAGGCCTACGCAGCCGCTTGAAAAAAGGCCATTTTGCGGACGGGCGGATGGATTGGTCCGAAGCGCTCGCCTATTGCGAAAACCTGACCCACGCCGGTTCCGGCAACTGGCGGCTTCCCAACGCCAAGGAACTGCAGAGTCTGCTCGATTATTCACGGTCTCCCCAAACCACCGGAACGGCGGCGATCAACCCGCTGTTCCACGCGACCCGGTTCACGGACGAGGCAGGCAAGTCAAATTTCCCCGGCTACTGGTCCTCCACCTCTCACTTGGATGGACGCGACCCCGGGGACCACGCCGTCGTTGTTTTCTTCGGTGAGGCTCTCGGTGCCCCTTCTTTCGGGCCGCCAGGCGGCGGACCGGGTGGACCTCGCGGCGGCAATCAGCGGGGTTCGTCGAACATCATCGACGTCCATGGCGCCGGCGCCCAGCGCTCCGACCCCAAGGCGGGCAATCCGAACGACTACCCGAAATCGGGCCAAGGCCCCCAAGGCGACGTCGTCCGGGTCTTTAACTATGTGAGGTGTGTACGGACCGCAGGGTAGCGGTAAAGATCAGGACTATCTGCTTGGCTTAATGCAAACCGGCTGACCCAGGCATACCAATTTGGTCAGTTGATTCCGTAACCACTTGAGAACTAACGGGTGGTGTACCGGCGGCGTTAAGAATATCCAATGTTGGCGCTGATGAACTGGCGGTTGTCGTCGGCCCGGCAACAGCTTTGAGTTTTTGAGTAACGCTGGATGAGGCGGGCGCCGGTGGTGTGGGCGCCGCGCCTGAACTGGATACCGTCGAAGCTTGCCCCGGCTGGCTGATAACCTGCGATACATTTGCCAGATTAGAGATCGTCACAATACCGGACCGCAGTACCACTGTCGTTGCTCCGGATTGATCAACCACTAGGTCAAAAATTGTGCCGCGAATACCGATGATACCGGTTGGCGTATTGACGCGGTATTTCTGGGCCGCGATTGAACCTGAAATAAACCGCATAACGCCGATCGCCACACTGATGACGAATTCGCCATCCCGAGCGTCCGGATCGAAAACGATTTCATCCAATACAACTTTGGAAAGGGGTGCGACGGTCAATACAGTTTCGTCGGCGAAGATGATCTGCGAGGTGCCTTTGGGGCCGGTTTCAATGACTTCGTTTTTTCTGACCGGTGAGCCGACAACCAAACGACGAAAATCGGTCCCCAAAGTTCCGGTGACGCTGTTCGTTACGATAGCCGTAGCACCGATGCGTTGTTGGCCATTCACTGGCGACCAGGCGATTGACAGCACGATCAAAGCGCTTAGAAAATAACTGACTTTTCTGCCGGAAAATTTTATCAAAACAGCCACCCTATCTTACCTCCGACAATGTGATTTTTGTAAGTTTTGTCACCATCATTTGACCAGTTACGTTCAAATCCGTAGCCGATCGAAATAGAACTATCTTCAATCAAAAAATCGCTCAGGATTAATTTGATTCCTGGTTCCGTCAGGAAATCCCATCGTTCGTTTTTTTCATCTATTTCATTGCCGACATAATTTTTATAAGTAAGCCCCAAATTTGGCGCCAAGGACAAGCTGTCGGTTAACGGATAGGTGTAGTTTGTTTTTAGCCCATAGGCATGATTGCGCTTGGCATAGTTTTGTCCCGTCGTGTGGCTATAGCGGTAATGGGGAGATAGATGTAGTGCTTCATTGGTATTGGTATCTGCGAGCGCAAAATTTGCACCGGTGGTAAAAAAAGCGCCGTCTTGGCCGGGATATCGGGTGGCAAAATCATCATAGCCGATACTCAGATCAAGCGATTTGAAAAGCGCTTCCTCCGCACCATTGTCGATGTTTGCCAAAATTGAGGTGGAATTAAAAAGATGACGAAATTTGACCCGCGCGTGCGATACGCTGATTGCCGGTCGCACCGAGATGTCGTCACTAAATTTGAAGACCGGGCCCGTATCGGCACCGATAAACAAAAGGTCACCTTTTTCATAACGGCTATGAAAATCTCCATACATCCGGGCGTTCGAGCGAAACCGCTCACCAATGAGTTCCCGCTCATCCTGAGCGCCGAGCGAAACCGAAGAGGCAGCGGAATCAAATGGCAAAAATGAGGAATCACGGTGGGCGGCGTTATGCTCATATTTGGCGCCCAGGACAATTGAGTAATTGGTCTCAGGTCCTGCTTCGGTTTCCAATCCAAGAGCTTTGCGCAAGCGTTCAATTTCGCCGAGGGCCATTTTATTGCCGGGATGGCTGCCCAAAATCCGCTCATAGGCTGCAAGTGCGCGCCGTGGCTCGCCGGATTGTTCAGCTAATTTGGCATAGCGGACGTTGAGCTCAATATTACCGGGGTTTCTCATGATCTCGCCGAACATTTTCGACAGCGTCACACGGCTGCGTTCTGGCACCGGACCAGCTTGGGAAATTTGTTCCAGACTTGCATATTGGCGGAAATTTTGCGGTTCGGAAGATGCATTTACGTTGGTTAAACGCGAAGGGCCGCTGGCGTCCTTCGAAATTTTAGTCTTGGCGACCTCCGTATCGGCGGCTTTGGTAACCTTGGCATTAACCAAATCAATGACAACTCGATGGCTCCGCATGGCTTTAGGTTCGAGGTAAAATAGCCGATCGATTTTGACTGTCCGATTGGCTTTCAATTGAAGATACCCTCTGCCGGTTTCAGTTCTTTGGAAGCTGTAATGTGAAAGCTTACCTGTGCCCCGCTGATCGGCCGAAAATCTGTTTGGCCAGGAGAGATTGGCTATTTCAATCAGGATTGTTTTTTGATCACTAAAAATAAAATGGGACAAATCTGTATGACGGCTGGGCCGGCGGTCGAGATCGATGACCATCCGGGTTTTGCCGGGATGCTCGCCAATACGCACTCTTTTGACATTCACGGCGACAGTAGTCGATGGCGGCATGCCCTTGTTCAGCGAGGCATTAATTTGAACGGTTTGAGCCATGACCGGCAGAGCGTTGGCAGCAAACGTCAGCGCCGCTAGCACGAGCAGGGATGCTGAGTTTCCAAAGGAGCGAAATCCAAGTTTGATTTCGATGTCACGCACTCCACCTATTTGGCTATCAAGATGGCGCGTATAGGTTAAATTATCCCTAAAAAAATCAATATATTGAGGATAAAAACTTGCCTATACACCACATCTTGAGAATTTTGCTGGTGGATGGTGTTGATGTCCCTGGTGCCGATGCTATGGTTGATCAAACAGGAAGGATGAGGAAATTTACCATGCAGGGAAAAATCACTCTGGAAGAACATTTTGCCCTAGAGGGGACTTTCGCTAATACGTCCAGATTTTCAGTGCCGGGCATGGCTGAAGATTTGCAGGCGCGGCTAACGGATTTTGAAAATATACGTTTAAAGGAAATGGATGAATTTGATATCGAACTTGCTATTCAGTCCTTAAACGCCCCCGGGGTGCAGGCGGTGCTGGAAACACCTGAGGCAATTGATCTAGCACAGCGGTCTAATGACTATTTAGCGGAACAATGTGCCCGGCGTCCGGATCGCTTTGCCGGTTTCGCCGCTCTTCCCATGCAGGACCCAGAAGCAGCCGTCGAAGAGCTGACCAGATGTATTCGGGATCTGGGATTTAAAGGTGCGCTGGTTAATGGCTTTACCCAGAAAGATACACCGGAAACGGTGATCTATTTCGATGGGCCAGAATACCGGCCATTCTGGGCCGCGGTGGAAGCGCTCAACGTTCCCTTCTATCTGCATCCGCGCAACCCTTTGCCCAGCCGATCGCAGTATTTTGAAGGCCATCCCTGGTTTACCAATTCGGCCTGGGCCTTCGCCATGGAAACCGCCATGCATGCGCTTCGCCTGATGGGGAGCGGCCTGTTTGACGATTTTCCCAAGTTACAAATTATTCTCGGGCATTTGGGAGAGCGCATCCCCTTTGATTTATGGCGGTTGGATCACCGGCTGAAAAAATCGCCCCAGGGGATCCCTGCCAAAGAGCCCATGCGGTATTACATGCAGAACAATGTGCATTTAACGACCAGCGGCAATTTTCACGATCCCACTCTCAATCTTTCGATTACCGAAATGGGTTTGGAACGCATCATGTTTTCCGTCGATTATCCGTTCGAGACCACCGAAGATGCTGCCGTTTGGTTTGATAATTGTGAGCTGAGCTCTGCCGACAAGGTCACCATCGGCCGCACCAACGCGCAAAAAATGTTCGGCCTGGATTAGTTCTGAGCCTAAATTAGCCATCTAAATTGATTTTGTGCCAGATCTATAGGAGTTTTTTCAGGCTACCTCATTGGCATAATCTGGTATCGCTGGATCGATCTGAACGCTCCCGGACGGTACGCTCGCGCCGCCGGCACTATCATAGGCACGGACATAATATCGATAGGACATACCGGCCAAAACTGCGCGGTCTACAACACGGGTGCCTTTAACCGCGTCGATAATTCTGACTTCGCCGTTATCGTCAGCGCGATATACGTCATAGCCGGAAACATTTCCTTCCGCTTTTGACCATTTCAATGTGACAACGCTATCCTGCCATTCGGCATTCAAGTCACCAGCATCATTACCCCAGGTCGGAACGTCGCTTGCCATTTTATCGGGTGGAGCTTGGCGGGCGTGTTTGGGCCAAAGGAAGCAATGGACTTCTTTATGGGCGCCGTCCAATTCCTTGCAGACATTACAATAGGTGCAATGGACAATTCGGTCTTCCCGGCCATCGCGCACTTTGGTTACCCAATCTGCGTCGGCTAGAAGGCCCCGGGCAATGCCGACGATATCCGCCTTGCCTTCCGCGATGACCATTTTGGCGTGTTCCGGTTTGGATATCTTACCGGCGGTGACGATCGGTGTACTATAGCCTTTTGAATTGATAAAGGATTTGATCTCATCGGCCAAATGAACGTGCAGTAAGTCCGGATAATTTGCGCCTGGCATGCAGCGATCGCCGGAATAGCCCGAGTAACCGTGCAGAATTTCGCCAGGTGTGTGTACGGCATCGTCAAATTTACCGCCAACCGATAAGGAAATGTAGTCGCAACCCAATTGCGCCAGCCGCAGGGAGATCAGCTTTGAATCAGTGATCGTATGGCCATCGCGCACGTATTCGTCCGCCAGGATACGGATGCCGACCGGATAGTCGTTACCCACCTTGCGCCGCACATTGGCCATCACTCTGCCAATGATGTGTAACCGTCCCTCAAGGGTGCGGCCATTGTAATCGTCACGCCGGGGGTTGAGAGCGGACAGAAACTGGGCCAGAGTATAGGCGTGAGCAGCATGCAGTTCGATGCCATCGTAACCCGATTGCCGAGCTCGGTAGGCGGCGTCGCCAAACTCATCGATGATCTGGTCAATATCCCCGGGCGACAGCATATCGGGTGTTTGGCGCCAACCGGAACGCGCGATTTTCATAAAATGAATAATTTGCGGCACCACTTTCGAATCTGACGTGTCATGAACCCGTTTCGCGAGTTCGGTGTGGCCGGGAATAAATTTATCATCCGAAATACGCAGCAGGGGCCCGGCATTCGCGCCGTGGATAGCCATGGCTTCGACGACGATTAGCCCAACGTTCCCTTCAGCGTAGCGGACATAACGATCCATGATGTCATCATTTACGAGACCGTCCTCACCGGATAAGCGCGTCACCATGGCTGGCACGAGAACCCGATTGGGAATAATCATGCCATTTATATCCAGGGGCTCAAATAATTTCATATCAACCATCCTTCGCAAGACCTATGGGCGAGCGCAGATATGCTCCGCTTAATTCGCTGCAGATTAATTCTATGCAGCAGCATTTAGCGCACATTGATCCTGGTCAATTTTCCAGGTGGTTAGGCAGATATCGATTGAATGTTGAGCGGACTAACCAAATAAAACGGTAGTTTTGCTACAGATATATATCACCCAACGTCACACTCTCGCCAAGTTCGACATCGACGGATTTTGGTCCAAAGCCATCGGCGGTGATTTCGACTTTGTAGCCGCCGCTGTTTTCGTCCAGTCTATCAAACTTAAAATCACCAAAGACATCGGTGGTTGCTTCGGCGATGACGTCAGAGCCCTTAAGCAGTTTGACGCTGGCATCTTTGACGCAATCAGCCGTGCCGTTATTCTCTGCCGCCACACTGCCGCCAATGAAGCATTTATTGTAGCGATAGAGATTTTTGTAATAGACCCGCGGTTTGGTGCCGTGCTCTGGGCTCAATACTTCGAGGCCTTCCGCCTCGGCAATCTTGGCCATTTCAGCATCATCGACTTTCTTGGCGAAAATAGCTTCGGTGGCGCAGACTGAAGCGGCACGCGGTTGTTTCCAGCCGTCATCCAGCAGATGGGCATCAAATATCCAATGCTGCGGCAATTGCAGATCATCGTTCCACCAGATGGCGCCATATGGACAGCTTTCGACGAGCTGTTTTTGCCCTTTGGCTTTAACGGGGTCAATGATGACAATGCCGTCGTCGCGTTTAGAAATAGCATCATTTTCAGCTGCTTTAATGCAGGGAGCGTCGTCACAATGCTGGCACATCACGGGCAAATAAGCGACGTCGATCATCGGCGCCTGGCCGCGTTCTTTGCGCATTATTTCAATCCAGCGTGAGCCATGTTTCGGCATTTCTTCAGCGTAGCCCGGGAAAGTGTTATCGACATGCTCATCCTGACAGGCGAGCACACACATGTTGCAATTGGTGCAGTTCTCAAGATCGATGATCAGGTTCCATTTAGACATTTTTGTATTCTCCTTTTCTTATTCCGCCGGAACCGGTTCTTTTTCCGGTGCAGCTATGCTGGAGGTGACGTCGTGTTCAGCTTTGCCATCCCACAATTCAATCTCGACCAGGGCGGTTGAATTGCCCATCGAGTGGCCTTTCTTAATTTGAGATTTCTTTGGCGTCAACAAATTTAAGATACCGCCGCGATCAACCGAGTTGCCCGGCTCGCCGAGCGGCTCATAGATGGCGCAGGATTCATAGCCATGCGTCGCGCCGCGAGGTAATCGCTGGGTGACCAGAGCAGCGCAAACGACGGCACCCTGATCATTATGGACTTTGACCAAATCATGCATCTTAATGCCGCGTTCCGCCGCATCCTCTGCATTGATCCGGATGATCCAATAATAATAACCGTCGACTTCGACCCGGTGGTCTTTGATGTTGTTGACAAACGAATCTTTAGCGTCGCCTTGGGTATGGAAGGAGAAGCGCGGATGCGGGGTTATCATACGCAACGGATATTTCTCTGCTTCGGCACCACCGTACGGATTATTGTATTTAACGACGGGTGGCCGTTCGGGGTCATTGGCATCGAAGCGCTTCAGACTTGAAGCCTCGAACTCGATCTTGCCAGATTGGGTCTGGATACCCTTGAGGTATTCATCCTTGTAGTCGGATGGCAGTGGCATCGGTTCCGGCACGTCTTTTTTGCGGTCTTCATAGTACCAGTTCCAGGATACCGGATCGCGCAGCTCTGGTTGTTCTGGCGGGATGACAACATAGCCTTTGCGGATAAAATCTTTCCACGAAATAATCTGCGGCAGGTCAGAGCCATCAAACATGCGTTTTGCCCAATCAAGCTCGGAGATGCCTTCGGTGAAGTACGCGCTTAATCCCAAGCGCTCACAGATTTCCGAGAATATCACATAATCGGATTTGGATTCACCCATCGGCTGAATAGCTTGATGCTGGAAGATCGCTACCCGGCTGTTGAGTTGGGTCTGACCATGGAAGGCATAGCCGCCGAGGGCCGCCCACTCGCTGATGTCAGGGCGCTCAAAATTGGTGCAGGCCGGCAGAATTATATCTGCAAACTTTGATTCGCCCTCATGCCAGATCGCCTGGCTGACGCAGAACTCCAGATTCTCCGATTGATACATTTTCACATGGCGATTGGAATCCGCCATCGTGCTGATCAAAGAGCCGCCGATTTTATAGAGCATCTTAACCGGCGAGTAGCCGGGTTTTGGATAGGATATTTTATTGAACTGGGCTTCGATGCTTTTGCCATCCCAGGCGTAGCCTTCGGCCTTGCCGTCAATAATGGCTTCCGGCAGCCAGAGCCGGGGGATCGCTTGCTCGACAGTATTCATGCTCGGCAGTTGCGGCATCCGCTGGTAAAGCTCAACCGACATTGCGGTATGATGAAGATCGCCGGACATGCCGCCTTCGGCATAGCCGGGGAAATAGAAATTGGTGTCAACCGGTGTGCCCCATTGCAGATTGCCCATATTAACACCAGGCTTACCGAGACCCTGCATGGCCATCAGGCAAACCAATGAGCGCGACCACTGAATGCCGGTTTGATTGCGGCAGGCCCCGCCGTGACCGTTACCCCAGCCGCCGGCAGCAAGATAAACTTTGCGGTTGCCCCATTTGCGGGCAAGCGCCCGGATTTCTTTGGCTTTAAGATCGGTTTCCGGTTCGGCCCATTCGGGGGTTTTGGCGATGCCGTCTTCTTTACCCATAATATAGTCGTGCCACTTGTCGAAACCGGTCGTGCGGTCTCTGACATAGTCTTTGTCGTAGAGGTCTTCCTCGATCCAGACATTGGCGATCGCCATCGCCAGCGCGGGCGATGAGGCCGGTTTGGGGGCCAGCCATTTGCCGCCGAGGAACTGGGCTGAATCATTGTAATAAGGATCGATATGGACAATATCGATGTCGAGCTCTTTCAGCCATTTGCGCCGCACCGTGCCTTCAAGCGAGCCATAAGCGCCGCTGGTACCTTCTGGGTTACTCGACCAGAAAACGACCATTTCAGCTTCTTTGAGCAAATCTTCAACGGTGCCGTAGGTCTCCGTCTGGCCGACGCGCAACGAGCCGCCCCAATGATGGGAGGCGCCCCAATACCAGCCTTCCCAACTATCTGGATTATGCAAGACGCGGGTCATGCCGACCGCATTGATGAATTTAAAATCAGCACTCAAATAGTAGCCGACATTGCCCCAGGTATGATGCGAGCCGTGTGAATTGGCGATGGCGCCAGGCCCGTGTTCTTTTTTGATGCGCTTAATCTCTCCGGCGACCATATCGAGTGCTTCATCCCAGCTGATCCGCTCATAGCCTGAAATGCCGCGATTTTGCGGGTTACGCTCACCATTGGGATCAAAGTCGACCCGCTTCATTGGATAAAGCAACCGGTCCGGTGAATTGAGCATGCTTTTCCAGTTCATGCCGTGCGGCGCCAGCGTGGTTTTGCGCGGTGGCTTAAAGGTTTTGCCGCGCGCCTCAATCGTCCAAGGTTCGGGATCGTTTTCATCAAAGTCGATTGGCGTAATGCGGATAAGCTTGTTGTCTTTGACATACAAAAAGACCGGGCCGCCATTGGTCATATTGGCAAAGCGGGTCACGCCACCGCCCATATCGACGCCGTATTTCCAGCCGACTGTTTGGGTCATCATTACAGTTTGGGTAAACCAGGAGGTCAGCTCATCCGGGCCTTCCAAGCTGAGCAAAAAGTCCTTCATCGCATTGATTTGCTCAAGCTGATCAATCGGCGGCATCAGGAGCCGGACGGCAATCTCGGAGGTTTTAAAGGTCAAGGTAATGTCGGCGTCGGATTTGATACCGCTGCCGGACGTGACTTTGCCATCTTGAAACTTAAACCAGCGGCCTACGGAATTGTCTTTGGTTTTCATTTGGGCAGTAAAATTTTTCTCCTTCAGCCGGTCGCGAAACGCTTGGTAGCGCATAGTTTGCATCCAAATTAGCAGCCTCAAGCCAAACAGCATGAGTGAGAACATTAAAGAGCCCATAATTATTTTCTCCGATGAACAAAGCGATGAAAACCCTCGCCCACCAAGACGGTGTTTTCAAGCTATTATTTGATTTAAATTGATTGTATCCGGCTATTTCCAGATGTAAACACAAATCTCATATTATGGGATTTTGTTGGTAACCAGAATGTGATCACAGTTGACGTCAAAATGGAATCTCGGTAGTCTTAACCATCTAACGAAGTATGTGTATCGTCTAATGATACACTAAAATATTTAGGGAGGAGCACCATGAAAGTTAATCGCTTAAGCGATGTTGAGGCCTATGAGGCCGGCGGTCATTTCGATATGAAAGGATTCCGCTTGCAAGGCCATGACGCCAGCGATGCTGAAAACTTTTGGGTTGGGCTTTCTTATTTTCTGCCGGGAGGTGGCACCACTCACACCGCAACGCCATTGGAAAAAGTCTATGTCTGCGTTGGTGGCGCGATAACGATCAAAACCGATGATGGTGAGGCGACATTAGAAAATCTGGATTCAATTTATTTGGAACCGGGTGAAGGCCGCTCGATTATCAACAATACCAATAAAATTGCCACGATCCTAGTGATCATGCCGTATCCACCGAAATAAAAATAAAAAATTAAATTTTTTTTACTTAATAAAATCACTCAAGGGAGAATAATTATGTCAGATAACAAAATCAAAAAAACAAATATAACACGCCGTCGATTCGTCCAAACGATGAGTGCCGTTGGCGCGACTGCTGTTGCGGCGCCGGCTATATTACGCTCGGGCCTGGCCTATGCGGCGGGACGTCCGATCAAGCTCGGCTATGTCAGCCCAAAATCGGGGCCATTGGCATCTTTCGCTGAAGCCGATGACTATGTTGTTGCCGATATTCGGCGCACCGTCAAAAACGGTGTCAAAATTGGCGGCGCGGTTCATCCGGTCGAGATCATTGTCAAAGATACGCAATCCAACCCGAACCGCTGCGCTGATGTGTCGGCTCAGCTTATTTTAAAAGATAAAGTGGATCTGTTGCTGGCCGCCGGTACGCCCGACACCACCAACCCAGCTGCCGATCAGGCGGAAGTTAACGAAGTGCCGTGTGTGACGACCGACTGTCCATGGCAGCCGTATTTCTTTGGTCGCGGCGGTAATCCCGCCAAAGGCTTTGACTGGACCTATCACTTCTTCTGGGGTCTCGAAGACGTCATCGGCGTGTTCTTTAATATGTGGAACTCGATGCCGACCAATAAAGTGCTGGGTGCCTTGTGGCCCAACGACGCCGACGGTAACGCCTGGTCGGACAAAAAATTTGGTTTCCCGCCGGCGCTCAAAGCCAATGGCTATAAACTGATTGATCCAGGCCGCTATCAGGCGCCGACGGATGATTTCTCGGCGCAAATTTCGGCCTTTAAAAAGGCCAATGTCGAGATTGTCAGCGGTAATATGATTCCGCCGGATTTCACGACGTTCTGGACCCAGGCGGCGCAACAAGGCTTTAAGCCGAAAATCGTCACCATTGGTAAAGCATTGCTGTTCCCGGCTTCAGTTGAAGCTCTCGGTGATCGTGGCGTTGGCTTGTCTTCCGAAGTTTGGTGGACGCCCAATCATCCGTTTAAATCCAGCCTGACCGGTGTCTCATCGCAGCAACTGGCGGCTAATTACGAAAAGTCGACCGGCAAGCAATGGACCCAGCCGCTCGGTTTCCGCCATGCCTTGTTTGAAGTGGCGCTGGACGTGTTGAAGCGGACCAAAGATGTCAACAGTCCGAAATCAATTCTCAGTGCGATTACCTCGACCAATTACAACTCGGTCGTTGGTAATGTGAATTGGTCCGGCAAGCCGGTCAAAAATGTTTCCAAAACGCAATTGGTCGGTGGCCAATGGGTTAAAGGCGCTAAACATAAATACGATATGCATGTCGTTAATAATAAGGGTGCGACAAATATTCCGACCCAAGGAAGCTTCAAGCCGATCTCTTAACGTTCGGTCGTGACGAAATAAAAGCCGGTCTCGATGGGGACCGGCTTTTTTTATTGCTGAAGATTTGCAAATTCAGCAAGCGGTGCAAATTGGTTGGGTTTCGTGCTGCCAGCATAAGCGATAGCGTTATTGGCGTAGCTGACAATCGCGGCCTTGACGATCATTCCCGGGTCGTCAAGTTTATCATTTATATAAAGCCATCTTGCGACGCCGGTCCAATCCCACAAAGGTGTATCTGAATTGACCCTGACGACAGGCGCTGGAAATTTCCCGGGACCGCGTTTGCCGAGTGTCCAGAGTGAGACGGCTTGGCGCGAAGCATCAATGCGTTCGGCAATATCTGACACACTGACCAAAGGGTCTGGCTCCACTCGAATGACCCGAGCGCCCGTGGATTGAACATCTTTTACCGCAGATGCGATGGCATGAATGAGATTTTTTGCCGCGCGATCAAAATCCAAAATCACCGTTTCTTTGATAACGGCTATTAAAGCATCGTCGCAGCCAGCTTCAAAAAAGCAGTCTTCGAAATCATCGGCTTCTATATCGACACCGTCCAACACCAAACTAAATGAATGAGAATTGGGATAATCTTGTCTCAATGAGGGCATTTTAAAACTCGCTGTCTAATTTGCTTGGCGTGATCGGAGGCATTTCTGGGCGTTGACCAGATCGACAATTTGCAGCCTTCGCGACTCGCTTCCTTGCAATAAAGTTTTCCCCAACAATGCGCTGATTTACCGGCAGAGATGGTGCGCCATTCCGCTGTCTCTGCATAGGTGATAGCAGCTTCAATCTCTTTATTAGGATGACGTTTACGCGCCATCACACACGCCGCCGAAATATAGGAGGTATGTTGACAAATGTCAACAAATTGAGATAGGACGCTATTTTCAGCTTTCGGTCTGCCATAGAGAGGGTATGGCGGTGTCAGAGGAGGTTTTTCGAAAGTGTTAATTTTTTATAGGCACCAATGAAAAAATTAACGAAGTTGTGAATATGTGTAAATTTCACGACAGTCGTGAATTAACTTTTATTCCCGCGTCGCCAGCCCGGTAAATTGGCCATCACCGAAAAGGAGAGGGGCGCCGTCATTGTCACCGGTTCTACTACCGACAATGTGGCCGATGAAGATCGAGTGAGTGCCGGCGCTTATCTGTTCTGCAACTTCACAATCGAAATTCACCAGTGCGCCATCAAGCGCCGGCGTACCGGTGACAAGTTCCGACCAATTGCCAAGACCAAAACGCTCGGCGCGGTCTGCCCCATCCATGCCGGCAAAGCGCATGGCGACATCTTCCTGATCGCGAGCGAGAACATTGAGTACAAATTTGCCACTCTCTTGGATAAGGTCGTGACCTCCGGAATCGCGATTAACGCAGATCAACAATTGTGGTGGTTCGGCGGATACCGAGCAGGCCGCTGTTGCTGTTAAACCATCCTGATCGCCATTATGAGCGACGGTGATAACGTTTACCGCGGCGGCGAGTTCCCGCATGCCCTTTTTGAAGGCGTCTTCTGATATTCCGGCTGTTTCAATCATGTCTTCAATTATCCCCCAAAGAATATTTTTTTTCTAATTACTACCATGGCATTAGCGCATTTAACGGAGCCTGAAAAGCTTAAGACCGGACCAACTCGCAAAAACGTTATTTAATTTTTGAACCGAATGTGTGTTATTTTTTTAATTAGGTCTTTTATAAGACTCAAAAATTGTGTTAAAAATCTATACCTTAAGGCCGAAGAACAGGTCTTCGGTCTAATAATTTAAATGCCCTAGGGAGGTATTTCATGAAATTGTTTAAAAAATCTCTATTAGGTTTGGCTGCAGTGGGGTTTGTGGCTGGATCATTGGCAACTGCGCCGAGCGCAGATGCTAAAACCATCAATGTCCGTATCGCTTCCGGTCATCCACCGACCGTTGTCTATGCCGGCTTGATGAAAAACTTTTTCCAACCGGAACTGAAAAAAGCGGTTGAAGCTAAAACCAGCCACAAGATTAATTTTATTGAAGGCTATAGCGGCTCGATTGTTAAAGTGTTTGAAGTGTTTGAAGGCGTTCAAAACGGCGTTATTGACGTCGGTGGTTTCTGCTACTGCTTTGAAGCTTCTAAATTGAAAATGCATGCGTTCCAAATCATGCTGCCTTTTGGCACTATGGATCCAGTTCAGTCTGTGGCGATTGCAACTTCCGTTTATAAGCAGTTCCCAAGTCTTACAAAACGGTTCCAGAAGTTCGATCAGACACTTATGGCAATCATCGGTGATGGTGGCTACAACCTCGGTACCAATTTTAACTGGAAAAAAGTGTCCGATCTTAAAGGACATAAGATTCTGGGCGCCGGCCTCAACCTCAATTGGATGAAGCAAGCTGGTATCGGTATCATCCCGGTAACCGATGGTCTGCCCGGCTGGTATCAGAAAATTAAAACCGGTGTGGCTGAAGGCGGCATCATGTTCCCAAGTGCCTGGGGTCCGGTCTTTAAGCTTCACGAAGTTGGTAAATTTTACACCACCATCGGCTTCGGTTCCATTACTTGGCACGGCCTGACGGTTAATAACCGCTACTGGAAAGGTTTGCCGGCTGAAGTTCGGCCAATTTTCCTTGAAGTTGCCGACCGCTACCGGGTTCTAACCGGTTCTTTCAACAAAAAAGGCTATGAAAAAGACATGGCTTGGTTGCGCAAAAACATCACGGTTAATGATCTTGGTCCAAACCCTCGTTTGACCTGGGCTAAAAAATTGGCAGCTTGGCCACAACAGCATGCCAATTCCTTGGAAAAAGCAGGATTTCCGGCAAAAGCTATCTTGAACGCAACTTTAGATGCGGCCGAGAAAGTCGGTTATAAATGGCCTGTACGCTACGTGGTTAAATAACGCCAAAGTTATTTAATTTCGTCATGTAATATTAATTACCGGCTGGAAACAGAAATTGCTTTCAGCCGGTAATTTTATGTAGACTGCAAAATAATAATTTAATGCCCAGGTTTTTGATTGTGGGGATTGAGGGGAAATAGATGTCGCTCATTACTTTTAGTGACAAATTATCAAAGTTTCTTATGGTTGCCGCCGCCGCCTGGGCTTTCGGACTGTCATTTTTGGTGTTGGGCAACATCGTCGGTCGAGGCGTCTTTGATACGCCGATTTACGGTACTGCTGAAATGGTCGCGGCTTCTATTGTTATTATTGTATTTTTGCAAGTGGGTTACGCGATCCGTAGCCGCTCCATGCTAAAAGCCGATTTTTTGGTCACTCATCTGCCGGAAGGCGTGCAGCGTACTTTGCTGGCCTTTGGTTATCTGCTGGGTGCAGCCTTTTTCGTGATGATTATCACCGGCGGTTGGGAAGAAAGCATCTTATCTTACGTTGAAAACGAATTTGAAGGGGAGGGCGCACTGCGGGTGCCATCCTGGCCCGCACGCTGGACCGTGCTTCTCGGCAGTGCGCTGGCAGTGATTAACTATTGCGTTATGGCCTACATCGACATTTTCAAGCCAGAAATGTTGGATTCAGAGGCCGATCCCGACGCGGCCCAACATTAATGCAATCAGCAAAAAATAAGGATAAAGATCGTGTTTGAAGTTAATACTGCCATTTTGCTGGTTGTTTCTCTGATCGGGCTGGTGGCCATCGGTGTTCATATTGCTATTGCGCTCGGCATGACCTCTGCGCTCGGTATCTGGCTGGTCACCGGCGCCGATATGAACGCGTTTCAAACCGTGCAAAGAATGCTGGCCGCGACCGCTTATGAAGCCATCCGTGCCTATGTTTTCGCCGTTATCCCGCTGTTTATGCTGATGGGGGAGTTTATTGGCAAATCGGGCACGGTGACCGATGTTTACCGGGGGATAAACCGGCTCCTGAAACGCATTCCGGGACGCTTGGCAATTGCGACGGTGATGGGTAACGCGCTGTTCTCCTTTGTGACGGGTGTCAGCATTGCCTCGGCCGCAGCGTTCTCTCGCATTGCCTATCCGGAAATGAAGCGCTTCGGCTACCACAAAGGCTTTGCCTTGGGCGCCATCGCCGGTTCGAGCTGCCTCGGTATGCTCATTCCGCCAAGTGTGCTGATGATTGTCTGGGGTATTTTGACCGAACAATCGATTGGTCAAATCTTTGCCGCAGGTGTGTTCCCGGGTTTGCTGCTGGCATCGCTGTTCATTATTTATGTTTTCATGCGGGCGATCATGAATCCAAGCCTTGTGGGCGGTGGCGCGGCAGCGGATATCGAAGTCGAGGAAGTCGAAGAAGTTTCGACCGGACAGTTTATGGTCAGCTTGGCCGGTATAGTACTGGTGATTGTTGCGGTCCTGGGCGGTATTTGGTTCGGCTTTTTCACGCCGACCGAAGGCGCCGGTGCTGGTGCTTTCATCGGCCTGATGCTGGGCATCATTAAGGGTATGCGCTTTAAAGATATTGTCGAATCTATTTTATCAGTGGGTAAAACCTCGGCGCCAATCTTGTTATTGCTGGTGACGGCTGCGCTTTATTCTCGCACCCTCGCCATGACCGGCATGGCCAACGCCATTGAAGGCGTGTTTCTCGGCTCCGGTATGGAGCCCTGGATGATCATCACCGTGATGGTGCTGATCTGGTTCGCCCTTGGCATGATTATCGATTCGATCTCGATCATGCTGTTGACGGCTGCCATCTTTGCGCCGATCGCCGTAAAATTGGGTTTTGATCCCATCGCTTTTGCCGTTATCGGTATCATCGCCATCGAAGCCGGGCTCTATACGCCGCCATTTGGGCTATTGGTCTATACGGTGAAATCGGCGATCCAGCAATTCGAGCCGGATATGAACGTGATGACGATCTTCAAGAGCTCAACGCCCTATTGGATGATCATGCTGATCGGCATGGTGCTGATCATCAACTTCCCGGAGATTGCGACCTGGCTGCCGAAGAAGCTGTTCCCGAGTTAGAGAAGATTTCTGGTGCTTTCTAAGACCCTCCCCATCCCAACCTTCCCCCGCCCAATAAATTGGGGAGGGAAGGAGCTATTGTTGCAATGTATTCAATCTAATCCCCTCCCTCCTTGCGGGGGAGGGTTAGGGTGGGGGGTGTTTTTTACCTGCTGGGCTTTTATCTGGACTAGGTCTTAGTGGATAATCTAATATTGCGTGTAGGCTGCAAATTTAATTTTATATGATTTTTAAACCGTATTTTTAGAATGAAAAATCGAATTTTCAACACAGCAAGATTCTCAATTAATTTTGCTTTTCTAGCTGCTGCAATTATGGGCAGTTTATATATTCCGATCGATCCTTATCTCGAACATTCTTTTTTACATGAATTCGGAAAAGATCCAATTCTAATTATTATGTGCCTTTCCTCGGCCACATACTTTTCGTCCTTTATACCGATATACTTAAAAAGTTTTATTGGGAACCAGGAAAATTGGTCGGAGTATCGTAAGGCTTATAAAGCGCTATTTAAACTCCCAATAATGTTACTCACACATGCGATGTGGAGTCTCATACTCGCCACCTGCATGTTATTTATTTTGCGGGACACCGCGACATCATTTGAAAGTTCACTAAATGCAATTCTTGGATTTATTGTTTCACTGATGGCGCTTGGTCTATGTGTTGTATCTATCGCTAAAATAATCATAAATTTGAAGAATCTTTTCGATTGAACCAAAAAAGAAGCCCGGTGAGAATACTCATCGGGCTTTTGAGTTTAACAGGGAGGTTTGTTGGTAGGTAATTCCTTAAATCTTCTCTTTATATCTTTTGGCCTTTGAATTTGAGCGGCGCACCAGCCCAGCTTTCACCGGCGCCGAGCAGGAAGCTTTTACCGTTCGGCATGGTCAGGATCAGCGTCCAGGTGTCGCCGTCAGGTGAGCTGAACAATTCGATGATGCCGCCGTTTTTGGCGAGACCCATACCAACAGGACTTTCAGCATGTTTATCGCTGAGTTCTTTGGCGATTTCGGTTCTATCGACGCCGATGATCTCGGCTGCGCCCGAAAAATTTGGAACACCGATGCTCTGCGCCATAACCGGCGTATTGAAAGCGAATGAGCCAAGCATGAGAACAACGAACGCTACAATCGCGAGGCAGCGACGAACGCGGGTCGGGTTCGTTGTATCTGTCAGCGTATTGTAAATTTTCGTTGTCATCTTGGTCATCGTCTTTCTCCTATTCAATTTCACCTTTGCTGGTTGTTTCGCCTCCTTTTCAATCATTCCCAATTTAGGCCCGTACTATTACATGTAGTATTTTAGAACGATTGTTCAAGTTCCCGGCAAGTATTTGGCCATCAACTTAAATTGATCACAAATAACGCGTTGAATCTAAAAGGTAATTTACTCTAGGGCAGCGAGGGAAATATTGACGATATCGTCCAATGTAGAGCGGTCTTCGAAGACCATACACATAACGCGGAGGCCATTTATGCTGTTGGTGAGGAAGCGGGAGAGAGCGCGGATATCCTTATTATCGGTGATTTCGCCCTTATTTCTGGCTTCAACCAGAGCTTCATAAAAGCATTCTTCGACCCGTTTGAGGCCTTGGGAGACCTTGGCGTTTACATCCGTATCATTGGGGCAGAGCTCGACCGCCGAGTTATACATCATGCAGCCCTTGCGGTCGCCATTTTGACACGCGCAGTCTGCGGTGGTCTCAAATATCTCACGAATGGCGGCGAGTTTGGAGCCGGGACGCTCAAGCGGCGCCATCATTTGTAGGATTTCGGTTTTGTAGAAATGATCAAGTGCTTCCAGGTGAAGCTGTTTTTTATCGCCAAAGGTCGCGTAGAGACTGCCGCGATTGATACCCATGGCATCGACGAGTTCCTGCATCGATGCGCATTCATAGCCTTTGACCCAGAACACATGCATGGCTTTGTCGAGAACCAATTCGCGGTCAAATTCTTTGGGACGGGCCACGTTTTTCTCCTACCCTCCTTTTGAGCTCCCCTAAGATGCGCATATTGGAACGATAATTCAAGTATCTTTCGTCAAATTGGCTGACAAGATTTTGTGAAGAGACAATTATTCTGGCTTTCACCGGGGTGGCCCCCTAAACTCCGCCCGCAGAAATATTATTAAATTTAAGTATAAAAATATTTATGGACCAATTACCTCTCATAGCCGACCCGCTGTTTTACCTTGTCGCCATTCCGGCGGTGATATCTATCGGTATCGCTAAGGCTGGCATTGGTGGCACTGGTGGTTTGGCGACGCCGCTGATGGCACTTGCTGTTTCCGTGCCGCAAGCCGCTGCCATATTGCTGCCGATCCTCTGCATCGCTGATTTTTTTGCTATCTGGGCCTACCGCAAAACCTGGCACAAGAAAAACCTGATGATCATGATTCCGGCGGCGACAATCGGTATTATTGTTGGCACACTTGGTTTTAAATATCTTGATCCAGCGGCCATTAAACTCATCATTGGTGTCATCGCCGTCGCTTTCGCTCTCGCTCGATTTCTTGACTACGTGCGCAAAAAAGAATTGGGGCCACCGACCCAGCCGGCGATTGTGAAGGGCGGCTTTTGGTGTGCGATGTGCGGCTTTACGAGTTTTGTCGCCCATTCGGGCGCGCCGCCGTTGAATGTCTATATGATTCCGCAGCGCCTCGACAAGACGATGTATATGGGCACGCTGGCGATTTTTTATACTTATGTGAATTATGCTAAGATCGGTCCCTATTGGTGGCTCGGCCAATTTCATCTGACCAATCTCTCGACCTCGCTGGTGCTGTTACCAATCGTGCCAATCGGTATTTGGCTGGGGCTTTTGATCCACCGCAAAGTGGATGACGTGCTGTTTTACCGAATTATTATTACGCTGCTGTTTCTAACCGGCGTAAAGCTTTGTTACGACGGAATTACCGGTCTCATCTAGGGTCAGGATTCATTAATGTCATCCATTCTGCGGGAGCTATTTTTTCGCCGGATGAGGCGTGGATGGCGCGGTGATGCCAATCATCACAAGTCGTTCACAACGATAGCCCGGCGGAAAAAGAGCCCCGCCCTTCGGGTTTGGCCGGGAGGCCCCAACTGCAGCGTCAAAAATGCTCGAATATGCTTTGGCATGTTCTTGCGCTTTTTTTCTTGCATTTGAAACCTCCTGGCTAAACAGAATTGTATGAGATTAATGAGTCCTGACCCTAAGCAGCAACCAAAGATAAATTGGCGTTGCCGCTGGCCGAGCTCTGCGCATAGGGACCATATTGCGCCCCTGAAAGATTACCGAAGCTTTCTTCCAGAGCTTTGGCAGCACCCAAGAATACGCCGAGCCCACGTCCACCCATTTCGCATTTAGCATCCCGGGCATAGTCCGGCAAATAGTTGGTTGCGCCATCAACGTCAGCCGCCTTGACCATATCGATGAATTTGTGATCCATCTCCATATGTTCAGGCAATGGCCATGTGGCCGGTCCGCGGACCACCAAATGAGTGAGCGCATTGCTGACGACGACGATCGCCCGTTTGCCCAAGCGTTTGGCGGTGGCATTAATTTGGCGGCCAACTTGGATATTTTCATCCAAGGTGGAGGCATAGCAGGTTGGTGTCAGCACAGCCGGAATTTTACTTTCCGGATCGAGATACTGCAGCGGCACAGCGGTGCCATAATCCCAGTGGAAATGCTTGGCATCGGTGGCGTAGCTCGGAATTTCTGCGCCATTGAGATCGTCGTTGAGCGCTTCTGCGTAAGCCCGATCACCCGGCCGGTCATACGGCAGTTCCGGGATCAGATGGGGCGCCTCTTCAGCAATACAAATGCCATTGTGGTGGTCATGCGAGGTAATAACCCAGTCAAAAGTGGTGATCCAGTGGGTTGTATTGACGACAATGAGATCGGGATTTAATTCGCGTAAACTTGTTCCCAATTCTTTCAAGCCGTCAATCAACCCAAGCGTAAAATCCCAGGCTTTGTCTTCATACGCCATGCGCGGTGTGTGCGAGGCGATAACCGCGGCAATTACTCCGGTTTTTTGGTCGTTCATTATGTTCTCCTGATTAATTTTTTTATTAATTTAAGTTATGGGGTCGCCGGGATAAAATGCTGGCTTATTATGCCGTCGCTATCTAAGAAGGTGCAACCATCATCATTGGTGGTGAATATTCGCTGGAATTCTACCTTGAGACCAGTAATATCTGCATCAAGCTCTTAGAGCACGAAAAGAAAAATATCAGGAGAACATCATGAGCGACGACGCTATTCAAAAAGCGGCCGACTGGCTGCATGAAGCATACCAAACAGGAAAAGCCTGCGAGCCGGTACGTGATCTATTGCCGGAAGGCGATGTTGATGCGGCCTATGCGGTGCAGGAGATCAATACCGAACGCCGGCTCGCCAGTGGCGCCCGCATGGTCGGCCGTAAAATTGGTCTGACATCGAAACTGGTGCAAAAGCAACTCGGCGTCGACCGGCCTGATTTCGGTATCCTGTTCGCCGATATGTCGGTGCCGGACGGCGAAGAAGTTCAAACGAGCTCTCTCTTGGCGCCTCGCGTTGAAGCTGAGATTACTTATGTGCTGGAAAAAGACATCAACTTTGAAAAGCCGACAAATTCAGAAGTGATCAATGCCATCGCCTATGCAACGCCAAGCATTGAAATTGTCGATAGCCGCATCAAGGATTGGAATATCAAAATACAGGATACCGTCGCCGATAACGCGTCGGCGGTGCTGTACGTCCTCGGCAATCAAAAAGTCAAAATCGAAGATTTCGACGGTCGCATGTGCGGCATGGTGATGGAATGCAAAGGTGAGCCGGTCTCGGTTGGCGCCGGCGCAGCCTGTTTGGGTCATCCGGTGAATGCCGTACGCTGGCTGGCTGAAGAAATGGTCAAGCGTGGCCGTCCGTTATCGGCTGGTGATGTTGTCATGTCGGGCGCCTTAGGGCCGATGGTTGGCGTTGAAGCCGGTCAGGTCTACGAAGTCCGCATCAATGGCCTTGGCTCCGTTCGCGCTGCTTTTGCAGCCTGATCCGAAAAAATTTGGGAGAAGTTCAGGTGAGTAAAAATATAGATAAACTGGCCAAGATTGTTTTCGATGCGCAAATTAATGCGACAGCGATTTCGCAATTATCCGAAACCGAAAGCTTTACGCTGGAAGAAGCCTACCGCGTTCAAGCCAAAAGTATAGATATGCGCTTGGCTGCCGGTGAGCATCGCGTTGGTATGAAGATGGGTTTTACCAGCCGGGCTAAAATGGTGCAAATGGGCGTCGACGATATGATTTGGGGCCGTCTCACCAATTCCATGTTGGTTGAAGACGGTGGCGAGATCGATATCTCCAACTACGTTCACCCGCGGGTCGAGCCGGAGATTGCCTATTTACTGAAAGCACCGCTAACCGGTCCATTTTCCACGGCAGAAGCCTGGAATGCCGTAGAAGCGGTTGCGCCGGCCATGGAAATTATCGATTCCCGCTATGAAAATTTCAAATTCACTGTCGAGGACGTGGTTGCCGATAATTCGTCTTCGTCCGGCTTTATCATTGGTCCATGGTGCAAACCCGATAGTGATATCGCCAATCTCGGTATGGTCATGGAGTTTGATGGCCGCGCCGTGCAAATCGGCTCAAGTGCTGCCATTCTTGGCCATCCTGCCCGCTCGCTAGCCGCCGCTTCGCGTATGACGTCTGAAGACGGTGAGACGCTTGAAGCCGGCTGGATTGTCTTGGCCGGTGGGGCGACCGCCGCTGAAGCGCTCTATGAAGGTGTCAGTGTCAGAAATACCGTTGAGGGCTTGGGCTCTTGCAGTTTTGGAGTGGCTAAATAATGGGCAGTAATTCTATCGATCTCGCCGGTCGCAACGCCATCGTCACCGGCGGTGGTGCAGGTTTGGGCTATGCCATCGCTGAACGTCTGGCACAATCCGGCGCCAATGTGTGCGTTTGGGATATTAACCAAGACGCCATTGATGAGGCGGTCACCAAGCTGAATGGCCAAGGTGATGGCACGGCCTCGGGTGTCGTCGGCAATGTCGCCGATGTTGCGTCGGTTGCTGATGCGGTCAAAGCGACGCAAGATAAATTGGGTACCATTGATATCACCGTCAACAATGCTGGCATCTCGGGTCCCAACACGACGAGCTGGGAATATCCGCCGGAAGAATGGCAGAAAGTTATCGACGTTAATCTGACCGGTACGTTCCTCGTTTGCTCGGCAGTAATTCCGGTAATGCTCGAAAATGATTATGGCCGCATCGTTAATATTGCTTCGGTCGCCGGTAAAGACGGCAATCCCAAAGCGCCTGCTTATACCGCCAGTAAAGCCGGCATCATTGGCCTCACTAAAAGCCTCGGCAAGGAATTGGCGACAACCAATGTCATGGTCAATTGCGTCACCCCGGCCGCTGTCAGGACCGCAATCTTTGATCAAATGACCCAGGACCACATTGATTTCATGCGGTCAAAAATTCCAATGGGCCGCTTTGGTAAAGCCGAGGAAATAGCGGCTATGGTGGCGTGGCTGTGCTCAGAAGATTGCTCGTTCTCCACCGGCGGCGTATTTGACCTGTCGGGTGGTCGCTCTACTTACTAGGGGAATATTATGAAGCTCATAAGCTATAAAGCTGACGGTAAAGATTGCTATGGCGTGGTTACGGATGACGGCGTGGTTGATGCCTCGGCTCGGCTGGGGGCGCAATTCCCAACCTTGAGAGACGCCATTGCAGCTGATGCCTTGGATCAATTAAAAGCGCTTGAAAGCGAAGCCGCCGATCACGCCCTGGACGCAATCGAATACGATCTCCCCATTCCCAATGTGCAAAAGATCATGTGTGCCGGGCGGAATTACCGGGCGTATCATGAGGTTGTAGAAGAAGGCGGGCCGCTACAATACCCGAGTATCTTCGGCCGCTTTGTCAGTGGATTTTCCGCCCATAATCAAGATATACTTGATCCCAAAGCTGGTGAGCAATTTGACTATGAAGGCGAGTTGGTGGCTGTCATCGGCAAGGTTGGACGTCACATTTCTGAGGACGACGCGCTTGATCATATTGTCGGCTACACGATTATGAACGAAGGCAGTGTGCGGGATTGGATGGCAATGGGCACGCAAAATACGCCGGCTAAAAACTTTTATCGCTCGGGCGGTATTGGCCCCTGGATCGTCACAGCCGATGAAGTTGGTGATCCGGCAGCGCAGCATATCTACACGCGGCGCAACGGCACTGTGATGCAGGATGCGGGCACAGATTTGATGATCTTCGACACCAAATATCTGATTGCCCACGCGTCAAAATTTACTCAGCTGGAGCCCGGCGACATGATTGCCACCGGCAGTCCGGCGGGCTCGATCATCGGCACCGAAGAAAAAGACTGGCTTAAACCCGGCGATGTCGTTGAGGTTGAAATTCCCAATATCGGCATTTTGTCAAATACCGTTGCAGCCGAATAATCTAGGATATGGAAAGCAATAAATTATTTGGCGGCCAATCGAATAGTATGGTCGGAATTTCTCTGGCGCTACTATCAGCGCTATTATTGGCGTTCAATAGCGCCATCGGCAAACAACTCGGCCAGGAACTGCATCCGTTTTTTCTAAATTTTATTCGCGCTTTCATTATGGTGATGATGCTGCTGCCTTGGATATTGCGGCGGGGTATTCGCGGCATCAGAACTTCGCGGCCCGGCCTGCAGTTTATAAATGGATTCTTTTTCGCACTTGCCTTGTCGGCTTGGTTTTGGGCATTGCCGAGAATTCCACTTGATCTAATAACCGCTGTCGGTTTTACGGCGCAAACATTTGCCGTGCTCGGGGCCATCCTGTTTTTAGGGGAAAAATCCGAACCTTGGCGCTGGGGCGCATTATTGGTCGGTATTATCGGTGCTTTGATCATTGTCCGGCCAGGCATTGCAGAAATGTCTCCCGGTGTTCTTGCGATTCTGATTTCTGCTATCTGCTTTGCCGTCAGTAGATTAATTGTCAAAGTTATCACGCGTACCGAAGTGCCCGAGTCGATTGTTTTCTGGCAAGCATTCTGGACCGCTGTGGTCGCTTTTCCGGTCGCGTTATTCTTTTGGCAGCTGCCAAATTGGGAACAAACAGCCTGGATTGTCGCTCTATCCATTGTCACTATCATGAATCATTTTTGCATGACCTGGTCAGTTAAACTTGCGGATATCGGTATCATTGAACCGATTTCTTTTACCCGCTTGGTTTGGGCCGCAATTGTCGGTTATTTAGTTTTTGGTGATGTGCCAAATGTGTTTACCATAATTGGCGGCGCCGTCGTATTGGGTTCGGTCGTCTATATTGCGCGTCGCGAGCGGCAATAGTTGAACGGCAAATGTACGTGACTCTCCCGGGGTCATAGGTTATCAACGGCCCCTTGATTGTTCGGTACACGAATTAATTCCTAAAGTATTATTTGGAGAAGCATTAATGGGAATGCTCATTGACGGAAGTTGGGCAGACGACGACAAATTCCGCAATAAAGATGGCAGGTTTGTCCGCCCCGACAGCATTTTCAGGCATTGGATCACGCCGGATGGTTCTGCTGGACCGGATGGTCAGAAAGGTTTCAAGGCTGAGCCGGACCGCTATCATCTCTATATAACCCATAATTGCCCATGGGCGTATCGTTCGGTCGTGTTCCGCAAACTTAAAGGGCTTGAAGATATCATCAGTATTGCCGTTGGTGGATCGACATATAAGGATGAAGGCTGGACGTTTAACGATGAGCCCGGCGCCCAACCGGACAGCGTCAACAATATTTTTCATCTTCATGAGCTTTATACCAAGGCTGAACCGGCTTATACCGGCCGCGTTACCGTGCCGACGCTGTGGGATAAAAAAGAGCAGACCATTGTCAGTAACGAATCCTCCGAGATTATTAGAATGTTCAATTCGGCCTTTGACGGGCTGACCGGTAACAACAGCGATTTTTATCCGGCAGAGCTCAGATCAGAAATCGATGCAATCAATGAAACCGTCTATGCCAATGTGAACAATGGCGTTTACCGCACCGGCTTCGCCGCCACTCAAGAAGCGTACGAAGAAGCTTTTGATAATCTTTTTAATACGCTTGATGAATTGGAACAGCGCCTGAATTCGCAGCGCTACCTGGTTGGAGACCGATTGACTGAAGCTGATTGGCGCTTATTTTCGACGCTGCTGCGCTTTGATATCGTTTATTACGGCCATTTCAAATGCAACAAAAAGCATATCTACGAATATCCCAATTTATGGAACTTTACCCTTGAGCTTTACCAGTATCCGGGTGTCGCTGAAGTCACCAATTTTGACCATATAAAACGCGGCTACTACCACCTGATGCCGCAAGTAAATCCGCTTGGCATTGTCGCTAAAGGGCCGGCACTTGATTTTAATCAACCCCATGACCGGAATAAGTTTGTAAAAGTCTAAACAAAACTAAAAACCTGCAAAGAGAGACCTCAATAAATGACTGACGTTATCAAATTCGAAAAACACGGCGCAATTGGCGTCATCACCATTGACAACCCGCCGGCAAATGCGCTGAGTTTTGCCGCAAAAAAAGGTATTTCAGATAATTTTCAGGCCTGTCTGAAGGATGACACTTGTAAAGGTGTCGTCATTACCGGTGCGGGCCGTATGTTTGTCGCCGGTGCCGATATTAGTGAATTTGGCAAACCGACACCTGAGGGTTACCCCGAACTTGAAAACAATATTCGCGATATTGAGTTGTCGCCTAAGCCGGTCGTCGCCGCCTTAAATGGGTTGGCGCTCGGCGGCGGGATGGAGCTTGCCATGGGCTGCCATTATCGAATTGCGATGCCGGCGGTTAGTGTTGGTCAACCGGAAGTTCATCTCGGCTTTATCCCGGGTGGTGGCGGTACGCAGCGCCTACCGCGGTTGGTCGGTATCGAACGCGCCCTGGAGATGATTGTCGGCGGCAATCCGATTGATGCAGCGACAGCGGTGGAATATGGCGCCCTTGATGAAATAGTTGAGGGTGATCTTGTTGCCCGCGCCATCGAGCTCGCCGAACAATTAGCCGATAGTGGCGAAGCGCCGCGCCAAACCGGCGCGCAAACCGATAAAATCAGCGACGTTGATCCGCAGATTTTCGAGGACTGGCGGAAAAAAATTGCGCCAAAATCGCGCAATATGGAATCGCCGTTTGAATGCATCAATACGGTCGAAGCCTCGACTAAAATGGACATTGTTGAAGGCCTCGCATTCGAGCGCGAAACATTCGTGCGCTTGATGATGACGGCGGAAGCAAAATCGATGCGGCATATGTTCTTTGCCGAACGTGAGGTTGCAAAAATTCCGGATGTGCCAAAAGACACGCCGGTCCAAGAGATTAAAAAAGCCGCAATCATTGGCAGCGGCACGATGGGTGGCGGCATTGCGATGAACTTCGCCAATGCCGGCATTTCGGTCGTTGTTGTTGATATTGCTCAGGAAGCGCTTGATGCCGGGCTTGAAAAAGTTAACAGCAACTATGCCGGTTCGGTTTCACGTGGCCGCATCACCCAGGATAAAATGGATCAATGCATGGGCCTGATTTCGGGCACGACCGAGTATGCTGATTTGGCGGATGTTGATATTGTTATCGAAGCCGTCTTTGAAGAGATGGAGCTAAAAAAGAAAATTTTTGCCGAGCTTGATAAAGTTTGTAAGCCGGAAACTATATTGGCGAGTAATACGTCATCGCTCGACATCAATGAGATTGCGACGGCAACGAACCGTCCTGACAAAGTCTGCGGCACCCATTTCTTTAGCCCGGCCAATATCATGAAGCTGATGGAGAATGTCAGAACCAAAGACAGCTCCAAAGAAACCGTGGCGACGATCATGGGGCTGGCAAAAACATTGCGGAAAACCGGTGTGCTGGTCGGTGTTGGTGACGGCTTTGTCGGCAACCGCATGCTCCACATCTCGGCTCGTATCGCCGAGTTTATGGTCGAGGAGGGCGCACTGCCCTGGCAGGTCGATAAAGTTATTTATGATTTCGGTTTCCCGATGGGGCCGTTTGCAATGAATGATTTGGCCGGTGTTGATGTTCGTTTTCTCATTCGCGAGGAACAGAAAAAACTTTATGGCGACCGTCGCCAATCGGTCATTATTGACCGGCTTTATGAGACCGGACGCTATGGTCAGAAAACCAATGCGGGTTGGTACAAATACGAGGATGGCAGCCGCAAAGGCGAGCCGGATCCGTTTACCGAAGATCTCATTGTTAAAACATCTGCCGAGCTTGGCTTTGAGCGACGCGATTTTTCCGATGAAGAAATTCTCGAGACTTATCTCTATTCAATGATCAATACCGGCGCCAAAGTGCTGGAGGAAGGTCTGGCAATTCGCTCCGGCGATATTGATGTGGTCTGGCATTACGGCTACGGTTTTCCACGCTATTGGGGCGGGCCGATGTTTTATGCTGATTTGATTGGTTTGCCGAAGATCTATGAAAAAGTCTGCGAGCTTAGCGAGCGCTATGGCGAATGGGCCGCGCCATCCGCATTGCTGAAATCTTTAGCCGAAGAAGGTAAGGGATTTAAGGATTACACACCCTCATAAACCGAGGGTGCTCTTACTAACCGCAGACGACCACTGCGTCGTACTTAAAGGCGCGCGTGTCCCAGCTTGGGGAAACCCAGAGGCCAACTGCACCATATGAGCCGCCACCGCGTTTACGAATTTTGAACGTGGCTTGTTGGGAATTGGCCATCCGCACGCGGCGTTTGGACAGCAGCGATTTGCCGTCAACTTTGTAAATGTTGATTTCGCCCAAGCGTGGCCATTTATTACCGAGATTGGTGATTTGGAAGACGGCTGTGTCTTTGACGCATTTGGCCGTGACTTCGATATCAAGCTGCTTGCCGGTAACAGCGGCGACTTGTGTGCCTTTCGAGCGGGCGGGTGAATTTCCCCCGGCTGCCGTACTGAAATTCGCAAGATCAATTCCCGCTGAGGCTTCACTTTCTTGTTCAAGGCAGCGCAGAACGCTTAGCCGGGAATTGATATCCTTGATATGGTTTTCAAGCTGTTTGCCCTGCATTTTCAGGCCGCGTGATTTGACCACCGCAATGGAATCGCTGGCGAGCAGTTTTTGCATGCGGTCACGATAGGATTGCCAACGGCCAATATATTTCTGCCAATTTCCTTGATAGTTTTTGTCGACCGTCGCGATAACTTTGGCGTGGGATTTACTCCACCATGCGACATCAGGTAATCTATCGCATTGAGCCGCTTCTGCAGTTTTTGGTGAAATGACTAAAAAAGTAGCGCCGATTAGGCCCAACAGTGTTACTAAAATTATTTTTCTCAATTCAATTTCTCGCATACTATTTTAGGCAGAATTCTGCCGTTCTTGAGGGCTTTATGTATGTGAATTAAGGACCTAGTTTAATTGTGGAATACCGCTATCTATTAGAATAATGCGATATAGGTCAGGGCGTGCCCAGTTAAAGGCGTTCAAACAAATTTCCACGTATCGGCAGATCAAAAATATATTGGCCGTTTGCTTTGCGGCTAAACCTTTCAAATCGTTCGCGTATTTCCTGATCGTGTCGTTCGAATATGGCGTCTCGTACGGGATTGATCGACGTTGAGTTGGTTCTAAACGATTCGAAACTTTCGTGGCGGTTTTCCGTGACATACGTAATTTCCGTCACTGCTTTAAAACCCACTTCGGGAACTGTTTTGATAACCTCATAGGCAAATGCGCGAATCTCGGTTTCATCGTTGATCAATCTGCTCATTTCAAATTGCGGTCCATCGGCAACCGGCTCGGCGAAATAAAGCTTGCCGCCCGTCCGGAGCACCCGATGGGCCTCTTTGATCGCCGCGGCAAGGTCATTTTTCGGGATATGATGAAAGCTATTGAAATATAAAACAGTATCCACCGATTGATCATTAAACGGTAAATTCTCCGCGACGCCTTCGATAAATGTTTCATTGCCGACAGATTTTGCCGCACGCGCGCGCTCTAATTGACGCTCTCCCGGGTCAATACCGGTAACTACGGCGCCCATTTCGGTCAGCAGCCGGGTAATCTTGCCGGTGCCGCATCCAACATCGACTATTTTAGCGCCATTTGGCTCCAGCAATTCTTCGATAATATCAGCATGAGATCGTCTGTCGCTGCCGTGCCAATTAGGGGAACTTTGTTGGGTCATTAAATGATTATCCTCTACCTTTTGGGTAAAACTTCGTAAACTTTAACCGCTTCGGTCTTACCTCGAATGGGCAATTCACCTTTGGCAATAAATTCAACACCAGCCATCAACTTTGATTCCGCGAGATTCTTTGTTTCGGCTGAGACCAGCACACAGGCCCAAGCAGAAGACATCCATGGCAATTGGTGAATGCGCTTAACCACGCGACTAAGTTCGAGTTCGCCATTTAGGTATTTCTGGATGGGCATAAAAAAAATCCATGCACCAACCAAGTTTACCCCCACCAGCAGAATTAAATTTATTGGTATGGCAACGAGTATGCGATCCATCTTTCCGGTGATCAGCATAAAGGAAATAAAGGCAAAAAAGTGCAGGATGGAGACACCCAACATATTAAGCAAATAGCGCGATTTTAAAGTCACGGTTTAGTTCCTGATGCTCACAAGTTTACTTCAGGAATCTATCTGCATTCAGAACTGGCTGCACCTCTTATTTTCTAAACGCCGCCGGGCTCCGGTTTTTGCGCCACTGGGTCAATTGGTGTTGACGTTTGGTAGAAAAACTTCTTTTGCCTGTGTTCAAATAGTTTTTACGTTTGCGGGCACGGTCAGCTTTCTGCAGGGCGGCTTGCACCTGAAGACTATTATGATTAAATCGGCCACGCCGCCAGGCTTCCAGATTATGGGTCTTTTTCTCCGGTTTCTTAGCGTTGCGCTCAGCTGCCAGCCGGGCACGAAATCTGGATTTTAGCAAAGCGGCCTGAGCCGTTCGGCCGATCGGGTCATAATAGGCTGGATCAGGCGAGCGCCGGAAACCTGAACTTCGAATAGATTTATTACTTACTTTCTGCCACAGCCCCAGCACTTTATTGAGATAAATTTCGTTCTTCGAAGGTGTTGTCGAATGGTAATTGGCGGCGGCTTGTGGCCAGGAAAGCGTGCTTTGATTGATGGCCGCGAGAAAATTAGCGGCATATCCGACATTGCGTTCGGGGTCGAAGGCGGCATTTAAATCTTCGAAGGCTTTGGGGTGATAATAGAGATTTATTTGCATGCAGCCGACATCGATGTTTTTAACCCCTTGGGCCTGTAAAATTCGAACTTTGGCGATCGCCGCTGCTTTTGACGGTAAATAGTGCCCCTTACCCTTAGCCATTACCGTCCACGGCCAGGCAAATAGTGCCCTGTTGGTGTCGTCCCATTTGCCGGATTCGGCCAAGGAAATGGCGGTTAGGAGATGCGGCGGGATACCGAGAGCGGTTTCAAAACCGCGTGTCTGTGATTGACAGAGATAGGTATTTGATGGGTTTAACTCGTTGTTTTCGCTGAGTTTTTCTTTTGGATTCTCAACAGCCCGTACCGGCGCGCTGGCTAACACCAGGACCAATACGGCAATGACGACGACTATATTCGGTATCTTCACACACACCATTTTTCACACCTATATTTTGACCATTTTTTGGTCTTATTAAGTATATGAGCAACAAATGTGCCAATTTCGGGTAAAAACGCCTATTTAAAGGGCTAATTTGGCTTCAGCGAGGGCGATTAACAGGTTTGAGATTTTGGCTTTAAGGTCACCATAACCGGCATTGCGGGTGATCGAAGCTTCGTTCATGTAAAGCGCGCGGTTGATCTCAATTTGTAAAGCATGGACGCCGGTTTCGGGCGATCCGTAGTGACGGGTCGTGTAGCCGCCCGCGTAAGGCTGATTACGCTGGACAATCATGCCATTAATTTTGAAATAATCTTCGACAAATTTTATCAGTTCGGGCGAACAAGCTTCGCCGAATTTATTACCAAGTACAACATCGACGCGTTGATCTCCCTTATCATTGTCCATCGGACCGCCGATCGACGGCATGGAATGACAGTCAATTAAAATGCACCTGCCAAACAATAGTTTGGTTTCATCAATCAATCTCTGCAGCGCGGCATGATAGGGAAAATAGAAATCCTCTATGCGTTGCTTGCCTTCCGTGAAGGTAATCTTATTTTGGTAAATCTCATCGCCATTGGTAACGACGCGCGGGATCGTGCCGAGCCCCGCAAATACCCGCGGACTGGAAGTATTAACATATCTTGGCAGATGATCTTCAAACATCCGCGGATCAAGCTCGTAAGCCTCCCGGTTGGGGTCGACATAGGCGCGTGGAAACAGAGCTTTAAGCAGAGGGGCGCCACATTGCGGCACATGGCTGTAGAGATCATCAACAAAACTATCTTCCGAACCTCTCAGTGAAATTGGATCAAGCTTAGATGCGCCGACAAATGAGTCGAGGTAATTTGTGCCGCTGTGGGGGGAGGCAAAAACAAAAGGTATAGATTGTACCGACGGGCGAGCAATCTCGAACGCGACATTTAAATCATCGCCCGAACTTTCATCAGCGCGATTTTCCAGCGCTTCACAGGTCTCAACAATATGGGTTTGTTTATCCAATTTTCCTCCGAAAAGCATAAATCTTTGATTAATTGACATTAGTTGATCGGGCATCACTTGTCAGTACATGAAATAGTGATCGAGCGGTCTCAACGATACCCATCCGATGCTTGCACAATCTTCAAAAATCAATATAAAACCCACTCCATTAAAGGGCGGTCATATACAGCAGCTTTTTAAATGGGCGCGTAGCTCAGCGGGAGAGCACCTCGGTGACATCGAGGGGGTCGTAGGTTCAAACCCTACCGCGCCCACCATCTTTTTTCAAAAAAACATTTCCAATTTAATCATGCCGAAATCGTGTTGGGTGCAATCTACCCAGCCAATTCTTATCTAATACCCATAAAAAAAATGTTGAATTAAATTCACATTATTATACTGTAATAATATGATCATAAATTGATGGGGGAGGATATTTTTCTGCTTAATTTTTTTATTTCAACTCAAAGACCTTAATAAAGGGAGGCCCCAAATGATTACACAAAATAAAATACTGTTAGCCGGGATGGTAATCGTCGGAATAGCCTACGTTTATCAACCTGCTAATGCCGAAACGGCGTCAGCTGCTGTGTTGGCTAATACATGTTATTCGTGCCACGGCACGAACGGCAAAAGTGTCGGCGACATGCCGACCATCGCCGGTAAAACTAAGAATTTTATCGTGGACAAACTCAAAGCTTTTAAATCTGGTGCAAAATCATCGACTGTGATGATGCGTATCACCAAAGGCTTTAGTGACAGCGAACTTGATGCCATTTCCGGCATTATTGCTAATAAGTAGGGGGAGGAGAAAACAATGGCTAAAATATCAAGAAGACATTTTACAGCCGGACTCGGAGTTTCTGCGGCGCTTGGCTCGCTCACACTCAATGGTAAAGCTCCTTTTGCTGCCACAGGTAAGGCACAGGTCGTGGTTGTTGGGGGTGGATTTGGTGGTGCAACGGCAGCCAAATATCTCAAACGTTTTAATCCTAAAATATCTGTCGTTCTAGTTGAACCATCTTCTCAGTACGCCACCTGCCCATTCTCAAATACGGTAATTGGCGGCATCAATAAAATGGATTACATCACCCATAATTATGATGCCTTAAAAAAAATGGGTGTCACGGTGGTGCACGATCTGGTCACCCATATTGACGGCGCGAAGAAATCAGTGAAACTTGCAAAAGGCGGTGATATTTCGTTTGAGCGCTGCATCGTGTCGCCGGGTATCGATTTTCGTTGGGACAAAATTAGCGGTCTTGATGCAAGTACAGCGAATATTATTCCGCACGCATGGAAAGCGGGACCTCAGACAATCTTACTTCGCAATCAATTAGCAGCTATGCCGGATGGCGGTACCTTCCTTATGTCACCACCACTAAATCCGTTCCGTTGCCCACCTGGACCGGGTGAGCGGGTCAGCTTGGTCGCGAATTATTTCAAGAAGCACAAACCCAAATCTAAAATACTCGTGCTTGACCCGAAACCGAAGTTTTCAAAGCAGGGATTGTTCAAAGAAGGCTGGGCAAAACTTTATCCGGGGATGATTGAATATCATCACACGTCTGATGATGGAATTGTTGTCCGGGCCGACGCCAAGGCTAAAAAGCTGTTCACCGAGTTCGGTGAATACAAAGGAGATGTAATTAATTTTATTCCAGCCCAAAAAGCGGGAAAAATTGCCCAGACTTCTGGTTTAACCAATAAATCTGGCTGGTGCCCGGTTAATCAATTGACCTTTGAGTCCAAGCTCATGCCGGGTGTTCATGTTATTGGTGATGCAAGTGTTGCCTCGCCAATGCCAAAATCCGGTTTTTCGGCATCGGCTCAGGCAAAGGTGTGTGCCGCCGCAGTAAGTAATTTACTGCAAGGTCAAAGTCCTGGAACACCGAAATTTGTTAATACCTGTTATAGTTTGGTTGCCGAGAACTATGGCATTTCGGTGGCGATGGTTTACGGTTTTGCTAACGGTAAAATTATCAAAATGAAGGGTTCTGGAGGCTTGAGCCCATCTGGTGCAAATGCCGAATACCGGTCAAAAGAAGCTGACTATTCACGTGGTTGGTACGCCAGTATAAGCCAAGACATTTGGGGGTAATTCGCCCGCGTCTAATGAAGAAAGGGCGGCCACCATGTAGCCGCCCTTTTTTTATATGTTTAAACCGACCCAAGCCTCTAACTTGCTTTTAAGGATAATACTTAGGTTTTTTTGATAAAATGTGTAAAAAAATGGCTGCAGGCGTTGACAGATGATGGTTTGCACCCTATTTTCCCGCATCTTTCGCCGCCAGTTGAGGCGGCATTGTACTGTTATGAGGACGGCAAAATGAAAGTTCGTAGTTCGCTTAAATCTGCGAAAGCAAGAGATAAGAACTGTCGCGTCGTGCGGCGGCGTGGTCGTCTGTATGTGATTAACAAACAGAATCCCCGCTTTAAAGCACGCCAAGGGTAAAACTTACCCTTTTCGGCAATTAAAATTTATCTAACCGCGCCGGCAGTTATTTGCTCCAGAGCGCGGTTTTGCTTTTTCTGATCCAAACAATTCTCTATTCTACCTCTTCGAAATTTGTTGAGGGAGGATAGTCGCTATGCAAATGCCTGAGCCTGATGCCGCAATCATAGCCAAGCGTCCTGAAATAATAGATCAACTCAACCGAATTGTGCCGGGCGGCCCGTTTGGGGCGAATGTTATAACCGATCCTGATGGCTTGAGGGCATACGAATGTGATGGCTTGTCGGCTTATCGCCAGCTGCCGATGGTCGTCGTGCTGCCTGAAACCACGGCGCAAGTGTCAGAAATTCTCAAATATTGTGATGACGCGGGCGTAAAAGTGGTTGCGCGGGGGGCCGGGACATCGTTATCGGGCGGCGCTTTACCGTTGGCCGATGGGGTCATGCTCGGACTCGGCAAGTTTAATAAAGTCCTCGATATCGATTACGCCAATCGGGCGGTTGTTACCCAGCCCGGCGTGACCAATCTGGCCATTAGCGAAGCCGTTGCCGATCACGGGTTCTATTATGCGCCCGACCCTTCAAGCCAAATCGCGTGCTCGATCGGCGGCAATATTGCCGAGAATTCCGGCGGCGTGCATTGCTTAAAATATGGTCTCACCACGAACAATGTGCTGGGCGTTGAAATGGTGCTGATCAATGGCGATGTCATTCGGCTCGGCGGCAAGCATTTGGAATCAGAAGGTTATGATTTGCTCGGTCTGGTGACCGGGTCAGAAGGATTGCTCGGTATTATTACCGAAGTCACCGTCCGTATTTTGCGCCAACCCGATACCGCGCGGGCGATGCTCATCGGTTTTGATAGTGCTGTGCTTGCCGGTGATTGTGTGGCGGCAATCATCGGAGCGGGCATTATCCCGGGCGGTATGGAAATGATGGATAAACCCGCCATCCACGCGACCGAGGAGTTTGTTCAGGCTGGTTACCCGCTTGATGCCGAGGCGTTGCTGATCGTCGAGCTCGATGGGCCGAAAGCCGAAGTGGATCATTTGATCGACCGGGTGCAGGGGATTGCCGCGGATTTGGGCGCCGGTTATTTCCGGGTCAGCGAAAATGAAGCTGAACGGGAAAAATTCTGGGCTGGTCGAAAAAATGCCTTCCCGGCAGTAGGGCGTATTACCCCCGATTATTATTGCATGGATGGCACTATTCCGAGGGCACGGCTGCCGGAAGTTCTAAAACGCATGGACGAGATGTCGAAGAAATACGAGCTTCGTGTCGCTAATGTGTTTCATGCTGGTGACGGCAATCTCCATCCTTTGATTATGTATGATGCCAATGTTCCAGGTGAGCTTGAACGGGCGGAAGACTTTGGCGCCGATATCTTGAAGCTCTGCGTTGAAGTTGGTGGCGTATTATCCGGCGAGCATGGCGTTGGTGTTGAAAAACGCGATCTCATGGGCACGATGTTTACCGAAGAAGACCTCAACCAACAACAACGCGTCAAATGTGCGTTCGATCCGGACAGTCTGTTGAACCCAGGAAAAGTTTTTCCGACGCTGCATAATTGTGCCGAACTGGGCCGCGTTCACGTCCACGATGGTCAAACCCGCTTCCCTGACATCCCCAGGTTTTAAAGGATTGACTGTGACTGATCGCCTATTACCGCAAACCAAAAAAGACGTGTTGGATATCATTCGGGCCGCCATTGAGGACAAGCAAACGCTGGAAATTATTGGTGCTGGATCGAAATGTGATTGGGGAAGGCCGGTCAATTCCGCGGCGCTTCTCGATCTGACAAAACTAACCGGTATTATGCTGTATGAACCGGCAGAGCTGGTTCTATCAGCCGCTGCCGGGACTTCGATGATGGAAATTCAGCAAGCATTGGCAGAAGAAAACCAGCAGCTCGCTTTTGAGCCGCCGGATTTCTCGTTGCTCTATGGCGGTAATAACAGTGGCACCTTGGGCGGTACAATCGCTGCTAATTTGTCCGGCTCGAAGCGCTTGCAGGCGGGCGCGGCGAGGGATCATTTCTTAGGCTTTGAGGCTGTCAGTGGACGCGGTGAACAATTTAAATCCGGCGGCCGGGTGGTCAAAAATGTAACCGGCTTTGATTTATCGAAACTACTGGCGGGATCCTTTGGGACATTGGCCGCGATGACGTCGGTGACCGTAAAAGTTCTGCCGAAACCAGACAAAACTCGAACGGTGTTGCTCTATGGGCTTGAAGATGATGCGGCGATAAAAGCTCTCAGTAAGGCCCTGCAGGGACCTTTCGAGATTAATAGCGCGGCGCATTTGCCGGCCAATATTGCGGTTAGATCAAGCCTCTCATATGTCGCGTCATCTGGTGGCTCGGTTGCGGCGGTTCGCGTTCAAGGGCCGGGCCCCTCTGTCGAAGTGCGGTGCCGGGCGATACGCGCCTTGTGGCAGGCCAGCGGTGATGTTGACGAATTGCATGGCCACAACTCTGATATCCTGTGGCAGGAAGTGCGGGATATTGCGAACTTTTTGAGCAATGCGGAAGATCAAATTTGGCGGCTTTCGGTGCCGCCGTCGGCGGGTGCCGGCGTTGTCGCGGCAATTGCAAGCCAGCTTGACGGTGAGTTTTATTATGATTGGGGCGGTGGGCTCATTTGGTTGGCGGTTGCGGCAAATGCCGGGAATTCGGCAACAATCATTCGTCAGGCAGTAGACAATTCCAGTGGTCATGCAACTTTAGTGCGGGCCAGTGCAGAGCTTCGCAGCAACGTCGATGTGTTTCACCCGCAACCGGCCGAACTTGCCCGTTTGAGCCGTAATATAAAATCAAGTTTTGATCCCGCCGGCGTGCTTAACCCCGGCAAGATGTACAAAGCGGATGGATGACGGCTGATGAAAACCGAATTTACATCCGATCAGCGCACCAATCCGATCATTCAGGCGATCGAGGAAAATCTTCGCAAATGCGTTCATTGCGGATTTTGCCTGTCGGCCTGCCCGACCTATTCCGTTTTGGGCGACGAACGGGATAGTCCAAGGGGCCGCATATATCTGATTAAAGATATGCTGGAGCAGGGCGGGGCACCTAACCCGGAAATCGTCACTCATGTCGATCGCTGTTTGTCCTGCCTGGCCTGTATGTCGGCTTGTCCGTCGGGAGTGCATTATCAGCACTACATTGATCACGCCCGGGCCTATGTCGAAGAACACCATCAACGGCCTTGGTTCGACAGCGTGCTCCGTGCCGCCTTGGCAATTGTTTTACCTTACGCCGGTCGCTTTCGACTGGCGCTTAGGCTCGCCAAATTCGCTCAGCCCGTGGCTTTCATATTGGGCAGCCAACTGGCGGCGATGATTAATATGGCGCCAGCCAATATTCAAAAGCCAACCCTGCCGGATGGATCACAGATCTACCCGGCTGAGGGGCAGCGCAAAAAACGCGTAGCGCTATTATTGGGCTGCGCGCAGAAAGTTTTGCGCCCCTCGATCAATGAAGCGACCATTCGGCTGCTGACACGGCTCGGCTGTGAAGTAGTGGTTTCCAATGATGTTGGCTGCTGCGGCGCTTTAACCCATCATCTCGGTAAGGACGATGCTGCGCGCGATTTTGCCCAAGCCAATATCGATGCTTGGCAAAGCGAGATTGATGGCGAAGGGCTCGACGCCATTGTTATCAACGCGGCCGGATGTGGCACAGAAGTTAAAGACTACGCCTACTTGTTTAAAGAAGACCCGGCCTATCGCGAGCTGGCGCAAAAAATTTCCGATCTCACCAAAGATATTTCGGAAATTGTCGCCGATCTGGAATTACCATCTGCAGCGGTGATCCATTTGCCGGCTGTGGTCTATCATGATGCGTGCTCATTGATGCATGGCCAGGGCATTACCGTAGCGCCGCGCCAACAGTTGCAGTCTGTCGGGTTTGATGTCGCCGAGATTCCAGGCCGTCATTATTGCTGCGGTTCGGCTGGTAGCTACAATCTATTGCAGCCGGAAATGGCCGGGCAGTTAAAAGACCAGCGGATCGGCGGGCTTGATGATGTATTGTCTGAAAATGGCGCGCAAATACTAGCGACTGGCAACATCGGCTGCCTTGTTCAATTGGCGAGTGGTACGGATATACCCATCGTACATACGGTGGAATTGCTGGATTGGGCCACTGGCGGCCCCCGCCCCGATAACCTGTAACATCAATTTGATGGCGGAAATTATGCCAGATCGGTCATAATAACCGGATGACACGGTTATATTTTTTGATCTTAATTTCGATTATGGTGTTTATCTCCTTGCCGCTTGAGGCGGGGCAGGAGGATAAACGGCTCAATTTATTATTTGCTGGATTGGCGAAGTCCAACACTGTCGGCGAAGCTAAATCCATTGAACATTCGATCTGGCAAATCTGGATCGAAAACAAGAATCAGCCGGTATCACGTATCATGGATTTTGGCATCAAATCGATGGATGCCGGAGCGCTAAAAGCGGCTCTTAAGGCTTTTGATAAAGTGGTTGAAATGGACCCGGAGTTTGCCGAAGGCTGGAATAAACGCGCAACGACTTACTATTTACTCCGGGACTATCGAGCTTCGGTTAAAGACATTGCTCAAACACTGCGTCTCGAACCAAGGCATTTTGGTGCGCTTTCCGGGCTGGGTCTCATCAATGCGGCGCTGGGACGGCACAGTGCTGCGCTCAAGGCGTTTGAACAAGCCAGTACCATTCACCCGCATATGAGCGGCGTGCAGCAGCATATCAAGTTGTTGAAAGAATATTTAAAAGGCGAAAAAACCTAATAACCCAACATGCCAAACAGGCCCTGAGCTTTTTCCTGAGGCGAGGCCAGTTCCAGCATATTTTGAATCAAACCCATATTATTCTGAGACACCAGATTGATGTTATTGATCGCCAGTGTAAATTTAAGATTGGCGGCGCGATTTCTGGCGCCATTTTCCTGAATTTCTACGGTTACGATATCAGCGATTTCCTTTTCAAGAAGGGATATTTCCTCTCTGATCATATATACATTGCCCTGCAACAGAGAGGTGTTGGCGGTCAGGCGGGTGGAATTGGTGTCAAAGTAGATGATTGCGGCGTCAATGTCGTCGATCGCTTCCTGAACGGCCGTATCATCGGCAAAACTTGAGTAATATTCAGAGTTCAGAACGCCTAGGCCACCGCGGTTAAGGGTGCCGGTGATCGTGTCGGTGCCATTGCTTAAGGTGACACTATCATCGGAATGGTCGATGCTTTGCACCGTCATATCGGTGGCGGTATATTCTAGGCCGGTGGCGACATTCGTGCCATCGTTATAAAATTGCTTGTAAATATTGTTGCCTTTGTCATAGCGCCACGCATAGCCATCGGCATCGATGATTTCATGCTCAGTGCCAAGATAGGCACCTTCGATCGTGGTAAAGCCGCCGGTTTTATTGGTTGGTGTGTAGATCGTATCGGTATTCCAATCCGGGCCATGGGTGTTGCCAATCAGATTGACGTTTTGATAATTTACCAATTGATTGGCGCCATTGGCGCGGGAATTAATATTGTTATAAAGCTCATCAAAATCTGTCGCCGCCGCGGCCCGATCTTCATCGGATGTCGAGCCAAGCAGGGCTTCGAGATCAGATTTCATGCTATCTAGATGAACTTCGATAAAGCTTGCAGCATTTTTTGCCTTTGTCGCAGCTGAGACATTATCCGATATTTTATCTTTGAAGGCTTGCAACCGAAGTGATCTCCGGCGGGCACGCCGATAGTCGGCATTGCTTTCAAAATCGACGGCTTGATCGGCTTTTTGATCATTTAGCCGCTCAACCAGGCGCTCAGTGATTGTCACCAACGAGCTCATACCGGCGACTTGGTTTTTAGCTAACTGAGTGTTTATGATTTCAGCAATACTGCCGAGCCCGATGGCCATTCTGGTCTCCAAATTCGAAGGGATGTGACATCCCAAGCAAAATCATTTGTGGCGATCTGATATTCTACCAGATCAGATATTACCACCTCGTAAAGGCGTGATATCTTTTATGTGGGTATATTTATATCAGATATCACGAAAAATTGGCAGTGATTGTTGTCACAAAGGCTTGAATCTTGGTTTAAGGCCATATGTTATTGATTTAGTTTTGATTTTTGACCGTGTGAGGAATGATAAGGAGGAATAAAATGGGCGATCAGCAGGTAGCCGTTATTGTTGGTGCTGGGGCGGGATTAAGCGCCTCGCTGGCGAGAAAATTTTCCGGTGCCGGGATGAAGGTGGCGCTGGCGGCGCGAAATATCGATAAATTGGCGGCTTTGGTCGAAGAAGTTGATGGAGTCGCCTATACTTGTGAAACCGCTGATCCAGCAAGTGTTCAGTCGCTTTTCAATTCCATTGCCACGGATTTGGGTGTCCCGGAGGTCGTTATCTTTAATGCCAGCCAACGGGTGCGCGGCGAGATCACCGAAATTGATCCTGAAGAGGTGCGCCAAGCCGTGCTGACAACTTGTTATGGCGGTTTTTTAGTTGGCCAGGAGGCGGCTAAATTGATGCTGCCGGCAGGCCAGGGGACCATTATGTTTACCGGGGCCTCAGCCGGGGTAAAAGGCTTTGCGAAATCAGCCACATTTGCGATGGGAAAATTTGGCCTGCGTGGTCTGGCCCAAAGTATGGCGCGAGAGCTCCAGCCGCAAAATATCCATGTCGTTCACGTCGTCGTCGATGGTGGTATCCGCTCCGCTGAAAGAGATCGTGTCGATGGTCGTGGCGATGATGGCTGGCTGTTGCCGGAGGCGATCGCTGAAACTTATTACCATCTCCACACCCAGCATCGCTCTGCGTGGTCGTGGGAAATTGAAGTTAGGCCCTGGGTGGAAGGTTTCTAGCTAATCCATATCCAAAGCGCGTTTATAGAGATCCAGTAATTCTTCCTGCTCGCGGCGATCAGCGCCATCCAGTTTACGCAAACGAATGAGCTGGCGGAGAATTTTTGCATCAAATCCGGCAGCTTTGGCCTCTGAATAAACTTCGCGGATATCTTCGGCGAGGGCAGCTTTTTCTTCTTCGAGGCGCTCAATACGCTCGATTATTGTTCTGAGCCGTTCACTGGCTATGCCGCCAACATCTACCATTTAATTTCCCCTGATACCTATGATGCTTAAGTCTGTGATGAATGTTTCTGACGAGTATGTAGCGGGCCAGGCAACCCCCTGCAAGATCGCATTTGCCAGTTCTCAATATTGTATCCCGACAATTTGAGTATAGCAGTGCAACCCCGCTGCCTGTATAACCCGGCCCTATGTCTGATCTGCACCAAATCGAAAAAGTTGGCCAGCGGGCGGTTATTGTTCTGCTGCTCGGCGCTGCCGCAATTTCCCTCGCGCCGATATTTGTCCGCCTCAGTGAGCTTGGGCCAAGTGCAACTGCATTTTATCGGGTATTTTTTGCCGTGCCCGTGCTTTGGCTCTGGATGCAACAGGATAAAAAAATTGACACCGTTCATCGTCAGCCAAAATCGCTGAGCGATTTTGGCCGGCTAGCCCTGGCCGGTTTGTTTTTTACCGGTGATCTCTCTTTTTGGCATTGGTCGATCAAGCTAACGTCGATTGCCAATTCCACGTTACTGGCGAATTTTGCGCCGATCTTTGTCACCTTGGGCGGATTTTTTCTATTTGGTGAAAGATTCACCAAGACTTTTCTCGTCGGTATGATTTGTGCGATGGCAGGCGTTGCCTTTTTGCTTGGTGACAGTTTTGCGTTTAAACCCGACCATCTTCTAGGCGACGCCTATGGTTTGGTAGCGGCAATGTTTTATGCCGCCTATTTGATGACAGTTGCACGATTGCGCTCTGAATTTTCAACCGCCACCGTAATGACGTGGTCGGGTCTGGTAACTTGTATCGCCCTGGTGCCGGTTACGTTGATTTCCGGGGACAGCTTTATTGCCCCGACTTTATTTGGTTGGGCCATGCTCGTCGGCTTGGCACTGATATCTCATGCCGGTGGTCAAAGTATGATCGCCTATGCCTTAGCCCATTTACCGGCTGCTTTTGGTTCAGTCGGCCTCTTGCTGCAGCCGGCCCTCGCGGCCATGATTGCCTGGTATTTATTTGATGAAAGTCTTAGTCTTTTGCAATTGTCCGGCGGCCTGGTTGTGATTGTCGGTATTTATTTTGCCCGCAAAGGTACAAAGTAGACGGTTTCGTGATAGGCCCCAGGCTTGACAGGAAAGAACGGGCAGGGAAGTCTGCACCCAGGATAAAATACCATTTCCGGGGACCCACTTTTATATGCGTGATGATCAAATCGAAGGCATCGATTATTTTGTTGATCTGCAGCCCGAGACTGAGGATTTTCTGGCAACGGTGTTGGCTGGCTTGTCGCAGCAGCAGAAAACAATTCCGCCGAAATTTTTTTATGACGCCAACGGATCGAAAATCTTTGATCAGATTTGTGTAGCTCCGGAATATTATGTCACCCGCACCGAAATAGCGCTCATGAATGAGATCGCCGCGGAAATCAACGCGTTGGTTGAACTGGGCTCGATCGTTGTCGAATATGGTTGTGGATCAAGTTTAAAGATCCGGGCCTTGCTTTCAGCCCTGCCTGATCCGGCCGAGTATTTGGCGATAGATATATCCAGATCCCACCTCATTGCGACGGTGCAGGAGATTGCCGCCGATTATCCAAATTTACGCGTGGGTGCAATCTGTGCTGATTTTTCGGATGCCTTAAACTGGCCCAAAGAGGCCGCTGCTGATCGCGATCAGCGATTGGCCTTTTTCCCCGGCTCCACCATCGGCAATCAAACGCCTGAGGAAGCACGGCAGTTTCTGGAGCGGGTCCGCCATTTGGTCGGCGACAGTGGCAATCTGTTGATTGGCGTCGATCTGAAAAAAGATACCGATGTTCTTAATAACGCTTACAACGATGCCGCCGGGCACACGGCAGAATTCAACTTAAATCTGTTGCATCGAATTAAGCACGAACTGGGTGGTCTGCTCGACATTTCGGCCTTTGAGCATGATGCTTTTTACAATGAAGACCTTGGGCGCATTGAAATGCATTTAACCAGCCGGCTGGATCAATCAATTGAGATCGGTGGCCAACAATTTAATTTTCAAAAAGGCGAAAGCATTCATACGGAAAATTCGTATAAATACTCGATTGACGAGTTTATTGAACTTGCAGGTGGTTCTGGTTTTGGATCGGTAAAAGCATGGACTGACGCGGATGATTATTTCTCAATCCATTACATGGCGGCTATATAGAAAGTGGACCGAATTAATTTGCCGCTGCCGCACGACCTTGATCGGTGATGCTGGCCTTATTAAACCCGGCGCCAAATGTCGAAAGCGTCACCCATCCGGCGTCGACACATTCGTTTAACGTCCGATCCAATATCTCGTGGGTGCCGCTATCAGAAACCCCAATATCGCCGGACATTATTAATAGTTCTAAAAGTAATTTTTGTTGTGGTAAAATTTGTGACATAAATAAATCCCCCAAAATCGAGCGATAAATTACGGGATGTCCCGGCAAATATCAAACACAGTAATTTCAGTGCCTGCCAAAAATGAACAGTTCAAATGATACCAATCCGAGTATGCGCATTGAAACGCGGGGCGGTGTATTTCTGTGGACCTATTCGCTACTGGTTTTTTCCCAAATTCTTTTTGGCAGCAACCAGATATTAGCGCGGCTGATTGATGGGGCCGTGCCGCCGATTGGGCTTTCTTTCTGGCGCTGGATTGTCGCAACCCTCGTTGTCCTGCCATTCACTTTGAAACACATTCGTCCTTTTGCGTTGCTGGTTTTAAAGGAATGGCGGATTTATGTCGGCTGTGCGTTTTGCCTGATCGTATTAGGCAACACGACCATTTATATTGCGCTTAATTACACCACCGCAATTAATGGCGCGATCGTCTCCTCAATTCAGCCGGCGGTAACCTTTGCATTGTCCTGGCTTGTCCTCCGGGAATTGGTGACAAAAGGCCAAATAGCCGGCGCTTTTATCACCATTATCGGGGTGCTGGTGATTATCAGCCAGGGTGATCTGGCGATATTAACCGGATTACGGCCCAACCCAGGCGATCTTTGGATGATCGTATCGGTTATCGGTTTTTCCCTGTATGCGGTCTTGTTGCAAAAACTGCCATCGGCCGTACCCGCTGTCCTAACCCTTAATGTAATCCAACTCCTTGGCATCATCCTGTTGTTGCCGTTCTATGCCTTTGAAACGATTTATATTCGGCCGATGGAGCTCAATCAGGTTACCATCATAGCGGTGCTGTGGGCGGGGACCATTATCGCCGTCGCGGCGGTTGGACTTTGGAACTACACCAATCGAAAGTTGGGCCCGAATGTTGCCAGCGGATCGGTTCATTTGCGCCTCGTGGCCATTACGGTCATGGCTATTGTCATATTGGGCGAAAGCCTGGAGATATTTCATTTGGTCGCCTTTGCCATCATCATGATCGGTGTGTTTGCCATTACCAAAACAAAAGCACAGAAGTGACAAATCGGAAAAACCATTATTGATGAGGATTAGAGCGATATTGGTAATTTGAGCTTAATCAAGGAGGTTAAATTTTCTCCTGGCTACATTGGAGTAATAAAAATAGCCAAAATAATTAAATGGGAACTTAAAATGGAATGGAAACTCGAATACAGCGTCGGTGACGAAGATTTAGATCGCGATCACATGTCCATACTCAATGCCGTCGATCGTGTTAAAAAAGCCCAGAAAAATAATTTGGAAGATGATTTTATCGGCATTTTGCTTAATCAGTTGGTTGAATATGTCGATGGCCATTTTGCCAGAGAAGAAGAATATATGGCCAAGATCGGGTTTCCCGGTCTGGCCGAGCATCATGACCGCCACGTTGAAATGAAAGCTGAGCTGCTTCGTCAGCGCAGTGAATTCTTAAAAGACGGCAAAGCCAATTTTGACGAGCTTACGCCTTTTATAACCGAATGGTGGGAAAATCACATTCTTGAAGCCGATATGGATTACAAAATCTACGCCGAAAACAATCTATAAAGTGCTCTAGAATGCCGTCGCGTTAGCTTTGATCCCACTCCACCCGTTCTGCACCCGGCGTTTCGGGGTCGTAGTACCACCTTAGCCCCAACTCTTCCTCGCTGAATATGTTGGTCTTGAAGCTTCGCCAGGCCTGAATTTCGAAGTAGTCGAGCGAGCCACCATGGGCATGCAGCCGATGGGGCACGCCGGACGGAAAAAACACCAGTGTGCCGGGTTCAAGTTCCTGGGACGTTTCGCCGACTTCGACCAAACCGCGGCCCTTGAAAGTCATGTAGCAATGCGCCGGGCCATCCGGGTTGGCGTCGGTGCCGACGTGCTGATGGTAGGGGGACGAGCCGCCCTCGCGATAGTGCATCTCTCCCGCCTGAATGGCGTTGGTCGAGGTGAGCCGGCTGCCATCGAGCAATTTAACCGTGGATTCGGCGCAAAAACGGCGCACGCGGCCACCGCTGGCATCACTAAGCGGGCGGAGAGTCTCGCGATTGAAATAGTATCCCGGTCCCCCGGGCATGCCTTCTTCGATGGCGGCAGGAGGTTTGGGCGTGACCATGTGCAGCAGTTCCAAATCCGACCCGGCAGCTTCAAATGCCGCCGACTCCCCTGGTGCCAGCAACACGCCGGCGCCGTCTTCGGAGGCGTGGCTCTCGCCGTTGTAAGTGATGCTGCCATCAGCCGAGGCTGCCATAGTATAAACCAGGTGGTAGTCGCCGCCTGCTTCGGGTGCGAAGGTGCGGCCATCTGACACGGTCCGCCGGTAGACAGTTAGGGTCTTGGAGCCGCACAGATCGTCGCTGCAAATTACCCGTGCCAATCCGGAGTCGACTGTTTCGGCTTCGGCAGTATTCGAGTTGATAATTGAAACGTCGTCTATCGTTGGCATGTATCATTCCTCCCTGTTACCCAATTGTTTTGGTGCTCAGTTTGCACGGCACCCTCATTGATTAAGTTTCTTAGTGGATACCATGACCCACTACTCAAGTTAATCCAAGTCCTTTAGCAAAAGTTCCTGAATTTTGAATTAGGTGTATAGGATGCTGATTTAGGGGGCAAGCATAAATCCCACTATATGGGATTTTGTAAACGGCAGGTGGTGGATTTGTCTTTTTCATAACTCACCAAAGATGGTCGTTAAATTCTGACTTTCGATGTCTGCTCTACCTCCGAAAGCGGACATTATCCGGATAATGCAAAAGAGTCTGCTAATGAC